>NZ_BNEL01000001.1:2424444-3030555 GCF_018327685.1 Streptomyces sp. TS71-3
TGAGCTGCTGCCGGCCGGTCCCTGGTTCGCGTCGCAGGAGGCCCCGTTCGGCCATGCGGGTCAGCTGGCGGGAGAGGCGGGCGCGCTTCCAGCCGAGCATGGCGCCCAGTTCGTGCTGGGGCATGCGTCCCCCGCCGTTCTCGATGACGCGGGACAGGATGGAGAAGTCGGCCACCGAGATGCCCGCGGCCTGGCGGATCTCCTCCCCGATGGCCTCAAGCACGGTCTCGTGAGCGCGCTTCCAGGCGGTCCAGTGCGCTGTCTCGGCCGGGTCGAGGGGGCGGGTCATGGCTCCCAGCCTACGCAACGAGTTGCCATGTAAACATTCGGGTGGCAGCCTTGTTTACATGACAACATCAAGCGTGGCGGCAACGTCAGGAGGGTCATCCGTTCTGATCACCGGCGGCAGCTCGGGCATCGGCCTCGGCCTGGCCCGGCGCTACCACGCGGCCGGGCACCGCGTCATGATCACCGGACGCGACCCCGAGCGGCTCGCGTCGGTGGCGGGCCGCGTGCCCGGCATCGAGAGCTTCGCCAACGACATCGGAGCCCCGCGGAGCCGCCGGCGCCTCGCCGACCACGTCCGGCAGGTCATGCCCGAGCTGGACGTGCTGATCAACAACGCCGGGATCCAGCGGCGGGTGGGCATCGCCTCGGACCGCTCCGGCTGGGCCGAGGCGCAGAACGAGATCGACGTCCTGCTGGCCGCGCCGGTCCACCTCGGGCGGCTGCTCACCCCGCTGATGCTCGCCCACGGCCGCCCCAGCGTGCTGGTCAACGTCACCTCGGGCGGAGCGTTCTTCCCCCAGCCCTTCGCCCCCGTCTACAGCGCCGCCAAGGCAGCCCTGCACAGCTACACCGTCAACCAGCGCCACGCGCTCAAGGCCACCTCGTGCCGGGTGGTGGAGCTGATCCCGCCGGCCGTGGCCACCGGCCTCGCCGGTCCCGGCCAGGCGCACGGCGCCGACCCGGACGAGTTCTGCGACGCCGTCTTCCCCTTGCTGGACGGCTCGCACGCGGCGGTCGGCTTCGGGCCGACCGCGTCCCCCGGCTTCGCCGAGCAGCAGGCCGCCCAGCAGCGCACGTTCGACGAGATGTCCACGCGGTTCGCGGTGCCGGTCTACCGGGCCGACGGCACGGTGGGGGTGTGAGGCGCCGGCCGTCTCACCGAGGCCCGGGCCGGCCGCGCCGGCCTGCTCGCTTGCCTCGTCGAGGCCGCCGACCATGTGCTGGTCATGGCGTACGAGAGTTCGTGGCCGCCGAGGGGCCCGCCGCGGCCCGTGACCGCGGCGGGCCCCGCAAGGGCTGCCCCTCAGCCGATCGCCACCGCCGTGCCGCTCACCCGCACTCGGGGGTCCCCGGCGCGCAGCTCCACCGTCAGCGTGGACGGGCGGCCGAGGTCGTGGCCCTGGTGGAGGGTGAGGCGGGCGTCCGGGCCGACAAGGCCGAGGTCGCGCAGGTAGGCGCCGAAGGCCGCGGCGGCCGCGCCCGTGGCCGGGTCCTCCACCACGCCGCCCACCGGGAACGGGTCCCGGACGTGGAAGACCGTCTCCGACTCGCGCCAGACGAGCTGCACGGTCGTCAGGTCAAGGCGGTGCATCAGGGCCGCGAGGCGGTCGAAGCCGTAGGCGAGGTCGGCGAGGCGGGCGCGGCTCGCGGCGGCCAGGACGAGGTGGCGGGCGCCCGCGTACGCGATGCGCGGGGGCAGGGCGGCGTCCAGCTCGTCGCGGCGCCAGTCCAGGGCGGCCAGGGCCTCGGCGACGTCGTCGTCCGCGGCGTCGGTGACGTGCGGCTCGACGCTGGTCAGCGTGGCGAACGGGGCGGTACCCGCGGAGCCGGCCGTGACGGACACCGGTACGGGGCCCGCCTGGGTCCTGAAGAGCACCTCGCCCGGGCCGATCCGCTCGGCGAGCGCGACGGCCGACGCGACGGTGGCGTGACCGCAGAACGACACCTCGGCCTTCGGGCTGAAGTACCGCACGGTGAACGCCCGCGCGCCCCCGCCGTCCTCCGCCTGAGACGCGCCCTCCGCCGGCGCCGCCCCCGGCTCCTGCGGCGCCGCCGTCAGGAACGCCGTCTCCGAGTAGCCGACCTCCGCGGCCACGGCGAGCATCGCGGCGTCGTCGAGACCGCTCGCGTCGAGCACGACGCCCGCGGGGTTGCCCCCGGCCGGGTCGTCGGAGAAGGCGGTGTACCGCAGGACATCGGACGGCAGGGCGCCCGCTTCGGGGGCGCTCGCGGCAGGGGTGGCGGTGGTCCGGGTCGTCGTCATGTGGACGGCAACGCGGCCTCGCGGGCCGGTTGTTCCCCGGCCCGCGGGCCGGATCCCCGGGGCAGGTGGCCTGCCGCGACCGGAGCGGCAAAGGACAAGCCGCTACCGTGGGTTGCATGGTTGTCCGGCCGGAAATCACCCAGAGTGATCTGCGCACAAGGTCCACGGAGATCCTGGAAGCCCTGGAGGGCGGTCAGGCCTTCACCGTCATCCGCGATGGGCACCGTATCGGCGAGCTCATCCCGATTGGTCGCCCTGGTCGCCGTCGCTTCGTTCCCCGCAGCGAGTTCGTCTCCACGTCCCGCGCCGCCGCCTCTTTCTCCCTGGATGCCTTCCGAGCCGATCAGAACACCGCCGTCGAGCAGGAGCCGCCGGCACGCTTCGACGACCTCCTGACCGTCGTCCCCGGCACCCGCCCCAAGGTGCTCCACGACCGTGAGCCGCTGCGCCTGCCGCAGTCACGGCAGTCCCCAAGCGGCCGCCGAGCGGATGTGCCCGTGGACGTCTCCGGCACGGAAACCCCAAGCGGGTCTCCGGCACGGAAACCCCAAGCGGGGCGGACCGTCACCGATCCACCCCGCCGGGTCCGCGTGGGGCCGGGAACCGGGCCCGCCGCGGGGCTACTTCACCGCACCCGCCATCACGCCGGACACGAACTGCCGCTGGAACGCGAAGAACACCGCCAGCGGGATGACCATCGAGATGAACGCGCCCGGTGCCAGGACGTCCACGTTGTTGCCGAACTGGCGGACCTGCGTCTGGAGGGCCACCGTGATCGGCTGGCTGTCCGAGTTGGAGAAGATCAGCGCGACCAGCATGTCGTTCCAGACCCACAGGAACTGGAAGATGCCCAGCGACGCGATCGCCGGGCCGCCGAGCGGCATCACGACCCGGAAGAACAGCCGGATCTCACCCGCGCCGTCCAGCCGGGCCGCCTCCAGCAGCTCCTTCGGGATCTCCGCGAAGAAGTTCCGCAGCAGGAAGACCGCGAACGGCAGTCCGAAGCCGACATGGAAGAGGATCACGCCGACCAGCGACCCGAAGATGCCGATCGCGCCGAACAGCTTGGCGATCGGCAGCAGCGCCACCTGCACCGGCACCACCAGCAGGCCGACCACCGCGACGAACCACCAGTCGCGCCCCGGGAAGTCCATCCAGGCGAACGCGTAGCCCGCCAGGGATCCGATCACCACGACCAGCAGGGTCGCCGGCACGGTGATGAGGAGGGAGTTCACCAGGGAGTCGGTGATGACGGAGTTCTCCAGCAGGTTCCGGTAGCTGTCGAAGGTGAGCTTCGACGGCGCGCTGAAGACCGTCCACCAGCCGCTCTGCGCCATGTCCACCGGGTTGCGCAGGGAGGACAGCAGCAGCCCGATCGTCGGCATCAGCCAGAACAGGCCGACGACGATCAGGAAGACCTGGACCACGCCCCCGCTGAGGCGCTCCGAGACCCGCGCGCCCAGCGACCGTCTCGCCCCCGCCGGACCCCTCGCCGGACCGGCCGCACCGGACCTGCCGGTGCCGGCCGCACCCTTCGAGGCGCCCCGCGCGCGCGAGGTGGACACCGGCCCGCCCGCGACCGCGCCCCCCGCGGCCTCACTCGACGTGCTCACCGCCGCACCTCCCGCCTGAGCCTGCGAATGTTGAACAGCATCACCGGCACCACCAGCAACAGCAGGAGGATCGCGATGGCGCTGGCGACGCCCGGACGGTCGTCCGCGAAGGCCGAGCGGTAGAGCTGGAGGGCGAGCACGTTCGCGTCGTCCTGGGACGAGCCGGGCGCGATGATGAAGACCAGGTCGAAGATCTTCAGGACGTTGATCATCAACGTGACCAGCACCACCGCGAGCACCGGCGCCAGCAGCGGCACCGTCACCCGCCGGAAGACCTGCCACTCGTTCGCGCCGTCGACCCGCGCGGCCTCCAGCAGCTCCCTGGGCATCCCGGCGAGGCCCGCCGCGATCAGCACCATCGCGAAACCGGCCCACATCCACACGTACGACCCGATGATCGCGGGCGTCGCGAGCGCCGGGCCGAGCCATTCGAGGCCGTTGTACGGCTCGCGGAAGTTCGACGCGGGCAGCCTGAGTCGCGCCCCGTCCGCCTTCGCCGACAGTGTGAACGTCCCGTCGTCCGCCGCCTTCACGGACTCCACGACCTTGCCGCCCTTGACCGCCTCGATCGTCATCCCGGGGTAGCCCAGCTCGGCCGCGTCCACGCCGCCCCGCGTGCCCACGCCCTTGCCGCGGGTGAAGTCCTGCCAGGTCGTCCCGGTGATCTTGCCGGGTGCCGCCGGGGCCGCCTTGGCGTGCGCCGCGTCGCCGGGCATGCTCTCGGGAGCCACGCCGACCAGCGGCAGCGCCACCCGCTGCCCGGTGTGCACCGGGTCCTTGCTGATGAACGCGCCGCCGCCCGCGGGCCGCAGCGGCGACTGCTGCCCCGGGTGCGCCTTCGGGAACGCCGACGACTTGGCGAACGTGTCGTGCACGCCCACCCACACCGCGTTGGCGGCACCCAGCTCCGGGTCCTGCTCGTACACCAGCCGGAAGATGATCCCCGCGGCCAGCATCGAGATCGCCATGGGCATGAAGACGATCAGCTTGAACGCCGTGCCCCAGCGCACCCGTTCCGTCAGCACCGCGAAGACCAGCCCGAGCGCGGTCGCCACCAGGGGCGCCACCGCCACCCAGATCGCGGTGTTCTTGATCGCGGTGAGGATGCCGTCGTCGGTGAACAGCTCCTTGTAGTTGTCGAACCACACGAACGACGTCCCCGACTGGCCCAGGAAACTGCGGACCAGCGAGTATCCGATCGGGTAGACCACGAGCGCGCCCAGCAGCACCAGCGCCGGCAGCAGGAAGAGCACCGCCACCGACAGCCGGGTGCCCCCGACACGCCCTCGTCTCCTGTCCGTCCTGTCCGTTGTCTTGTTCGCGGGAGGCGCCGCGCCCTTGTCGGCGCCTCCCACGGCAGCCGTCTTCATGACCCGTCAGTCCCCGAATGCCTTGGCGGCGTCGGCCTCCAGCTTGGCCTGCGTGCCCGCGACGTCCTTCGGGTTCTTCAGGAAGTCCTGGAGGTCCTTCCACTCGCCCTTGCCGGGCGTGCCGCCGAACGACTGGGGCGCCTGGTCGGACATGTCGTAGCGGAAGTCGTCACCGGCGTCGATCAGCGCCTTCGCCATCGAGCGCTGCTCCTCGTTCGGGTACGCCGCCAGGTCCACGCTCTTGTCCGGCGAGAGGAAGCCGCCCGCCTGGGCCCAGATGGTCGCCGCGTCCGGCGAGGCGAGGAACGTCGCGAGCGCCTGGGCGCCCTTGGAGTCCTTCAGCACCACGGCCGCGTCACCGCCGCTGACCACGGGGGCCTGCCGGCCGACCGCGGGGAACGGGAAGATCTTCGCGTCCGTGCCGATCTTCGCCTTGGCCTCCTGGACGTTGGCGCCGGCGAAGTCCGCCTCGAAGACCATGCCCGCCTTCGGCTGGTCGCCGCCCTGGAAGGTCTGCTCGACCGACTTCGGGAACTCCGTCTGCAACGCGCCGTTGGCACCGCCCGCGATGTAGTCCTGCTTGCTCCACATCTGCGCGAGCGTGGTCAGGGCCTGCTTGACGGACGGGTCCGTCCACTTGATCTTGTGCTGCGCGAGCTGGTCGTACTTCTCGGGGCCGGCCTGCGAGAGGTAGATGTTCTCGAACCAGTCGGTGAGCACCCAGCCGTCCGCGGCGCCGATCGACATCGGCGTGACGCCCGAGTCGTAGATGGTCTGCGCGGTGGCCAGCAGGTCCTTCCAGGTCTTCGGCTCCTTGGCGCCGGCGTTCTCGAAGACCTTGGTGTTGTACCAGACGAGGGACTTGTTGGCGGCCTTGAAGTACACGCCGTACTGCTTGCCCCCGACCTTGCCGATGTCCTGCCAGCCGGGCGAGTAGTTCTTCTTGAGCTCGGCCACGGCCTCGGGACCGAGCGGCTTCGCCCACTTCTTCTCCACGGCCTGCTGGATCGCGCCGACCTGCGGCAGCATCGCCACGTCCGGCGGCGAACCACCCGCGATCTTCGATCCGAGGAAGTTGATGATGGGGTCCTGGGCCGGCACGTACTTCACGGTGGCGCCGGTGCGCTTCTCGAACTCGGAGAGCACCTTCTTGAAGTTCGCGGCCTCCACCCCCGACCACACGGCCGAGACCTCCAGGCTCGTGCCGTTCAGCTTGGGCAGCTTGACGGTGTTCGCCGTCTTGGCGGCGCCACCACCGCCGTCGTCCTTGCCGGAGTCCCCACCCCCGTCGCCGCCCCCGCAGGCGCCAAGGGTGAGCACGAGCGCCCCCACGACCACGGCGGCCGCCCCCCGGGCGCCTCTACCGCCTCTGGACACCCGCTCGGCCACGTTGCCCGACTGACGAAGAGTCCTGCGCATCACGTCCCCGTTCTTCATGGTGCACGTCGCATCGCACGCTGGCACGATGCGCTGTTCGCTGTTCCGTGCGCACTGGTCTACTGCCGTGCGACAGACAGCGGCAAGGGCGCCAACGTGCCCGACTCACTGATCGTGACGGGGTCGTGATCTCTGGTGAGCCGGGGTTTTCCCGTAGGCCGTCGGGTTCCCGGCACCCCACCGGGCGTCCCTGCGGGGCCCGCGATCCACGGATCGCACGCGCCGACGGCCTGTCCGGGAGACGGGTCCCGTCCGCGGGGACGCACTCCGACAGAGGCAGGGTCGTTGTACGTCTCGCCCAGCAGGCGGGCGTGGTCGGGCGTGGAGCCATCGCGGGGAAGGATCGTGCCCCGCAGGCCGAGCCGCATGTGGGGTTCGGAGTGCCCGGCGATGAGGTTGTTGTGGAGCGGCCGGCGACGGGAACCCTGTGGAATCCCGGTCGCCCGTGGGCCTCGGTGCGTACCGCGTCACGTGCGCCTCGCGAGTCGTTGAGCTGGGGAAACGCCACTATGCGACCGCCAAGACACCTCCACGCGCCCCCGGCCCGGCGCGGACCGTCGAATACATGGCACACGGCGAACGTGCATGCGACGCAGACTGCGGACGAACCGAAACTCTTGACGATCTCCACGAAGCCGGCCCTGACGTGTGGCTGTGCGACGACTGCTGGAACGACCACCAGTACAACCACCTCATTCCGGAACGGCGGCCACGAGCCGACGACCGAGCCACGCCGCCCGTCGGAGAGCCGGGCGAAGCCGGGCGCAGCGACGCGGCATGACAGCGCCTGCGATGTGCGCACCACCTGTTCACCAGCGCTGAAGAGGGCCGAAACACGCCGCGTGATCTGACGGTCACAGGGGGAGTTATCCCCCGGTCACAGAACGGTGACGACGGGAGGGTGAATGGGGCGCAGGGACTACACCCAGATGCTCAATACGATTCAGCAGGCCATCAAGACGCTCGGAGGGACTGTTGAGACGCTGGGGGTGGACCTCAAGCGGGAGGTCTCCGAGCTCCGGCAGGACACCGAACGGCAACGGCGCGAGCTCTCTGCCGCGTCCACTACTGCATTCAGCGACCTGCAATCCGAAAACCGTGAGCTCCGAGAAGCGCTGCGCGCGGCGCAGAACGACATCGCAGCCGCCCGCCGCGAAGTACAGGCCATCCGCGCCGAGACCGAAGCAGCGCGCAGGGAAGCCGCCGAAGCACGCGTCGCAGAACAGGCCGCCGCGAGCGACGGCGAATCCGGCGGCACGCCACCCTCACCGCCGGCACCCACAGGTGAGGACAGCAACCATGGCGGCCACGACCTCGAGGAACTGCTCAACCTCGCAGCCGGAATCGCCTACGCCGAACTCATCTGCCACCGGGACACGTGGGCCTTCATCGTGGAACGGGCCATCGACGGCGAACACTTCCGGCTCCCGGCCGACATCGAAGAACACAGCGACGGCACCATGGAAGTGGACATCTCCGGCCGCACCGTCATCGCCATCATCGACGCCCTATGGAGCGTTCAGCGGCAGGCCGGGATCTCCCGCCCCACCCGCAACCTTGCGGGCCAGACCTACACGCGCATCGGAGACGCCCTGAAACGCGTTCACGCAGAACACGGCCGCGACGCCGGGGCCGTCCCTCGCATCGTCATCGACGACCGGCACCCGAAAACCCCCGATGAAGGCCAACCCGACGACAAGGCAGCCCCGCCGCCCGGCGACCCCGGTGAAGCCGCCCGCGGCGACGCGTCCTGACAATGCCCCCGCACCCCAAGGTGCGGGGGCTCACCGCGCTGGGCGAGAAAGCCGCAGGGCCGTGTCGTGGAGGGTGTGTTCTTGTTGGGGGCCGGCTCCGAGCTGGGGTCGTGCCTGTCAGGGGCGCGGGGAACTGTGCGAACAGTCCCACGGGCGGATGGTCGGGATGCGACGGAGGCGCCCGGTTGTGGGCGTTGGCGACCCGCGGGGTCGTGCCTGTCAGGGGCGCGGGGAACTGCGCGAACACCCCCGCCGGCAGGTGGTCGTGATACGGCAGAAGCACCCCATCGCGGCGGGAGCGACCCGCAGGGTCGCGTCGTGGCTGGCCGTCGCAACCGAGCCGAGCGTCAGACCCCACCCCGCCCATCGGCCCGTGCAGCCCGCTCAAGGGCACTCGCCAGCAACGCCAGATCCGTAGGCCCGTTCCCCAGTTCCCGAACGCTGCGGCGGGCCGGCGGATCGCCCATCCGCTCCCACTCCAGGGGCACCACGGTCGGCCGCAGCGTCCCCGTGCGGGGGATGCGGCCCGTGACCCGGCCGCCCTGGAACGCGGTGTTCCGACCGGCCGGGCCGCGCAGCACGCCGCGGCCCGGTACGGGGTCGTCCGCGCCGCCGGAGGCCGGCTGCAACGCCACCCTGAGCGTCGCAGCCCGCCCCGGCTCCGACTCGGCCATCCGGCCGCCGGGCAGCCCGGCCGCGACCAGGTGCACGCCGAGCCGCGCCCCCTCGCGGACCACGGCGTCCAGTGCTCGGACCACCGAACCCGCCGCGGGCCGGCCCGGCGAACCGAGTGGCGGTGCCAGTAGTGCGTCCAGGTCGTCGACGAGGACGACCAGCCTGGGCAGCTCGGAGCCCGGCAACGGCAGCACTCCCGGACCCGGTGCCGGCCCGGGCCGCACCGCACCCGTGCGCAGGTGCAGCGTCGCGCTCGGCGCCTCCACCTCCACGGCACGCCCTTCCGCCCCCGGGCCCTGCTCACCGCCGGCCACGGCGGCGTCCTCGCGGAGGACCCGCGCCGCCGCCACACCGTGCTGCGCCAACCGGCCCGAGGAGCCGGCCTCCTGCGCCCGAGCCGAGGACGCGCCTTCCTCGGAGACCCGTGCGCCGGCACTCTCCCGGGCGCCCCGGGCGGGCACGCGCCCCGGGGCCAGGCCCCGGGAGTGCCACTCCGCGAAGTCCAGCCGCCCCAGCAGCTCGGCGCGGCGCTTCAGCTCCGCGGTCAGCGACTGGGCGAACTCCCGCATCCGCACGGGGTCGTGGACCGCGAGATGCGAGACGGCGTGCGGGAGGTCCAGGCATATCCGCAAACCCTCACCGGCGCCGGGGCGCGGGCCGCGCAGCGGGCCCGAACCGGGTCCGGCACCGGCGGCGCACAGGTCGTCGCAGCCGTCGATGAGGACGAGGCCCAGCCGGTCGGGCCGCTCCGCCGCGGCCAGCGAGGCGGCGACCGCACGCAGTAGCTCCGTCCTGCCGCTGCCCGCCGGCCCCTCGACCAGCAGATGGGGGCCCTCGGCCACCAGGTCCACGGCCAGCGGGCCGCGCGGTCCAGCACCGAGTACGGCGGTGGCACGGCCGCCGGCCGCCTGCCGGTCCTCGGCCGCCGCCGCCCACCGTGCCAGCAGCGAGGCGGGGGTGGCGCGGGCCAGCCCCAGTTCGTCCAGGAGCCGGGCCGCCTGTGGGAGCGGCGCCGACGCGCGCGCCTGCGTACCGCCTGGCCCGCCCTCCGGGCGCAGCGGTGCGAGCGCCCTCGCGAACCGCTCGGCCCAGGGGCCCGACACCGCGTCCAGCGCGGCCACGACCCCGCGCCCCGCGAGCCTGCCCCGCACCGCGCGCAGCAGCCGCAGTTCCGTGGCCACGTCACCGCTGAGCAGCGCCACCGCCCCGCACGAGCGGAACGCGGGCGCCGCCTCGCAGGCCGCCTCGTACGCCGCGGCGACCGGGGTCGCGGCGGACACGGCACCCGTCTCGGCCAGGCAGAGCACGTGGACACCGGCGCCGGCTCCGGCCTCCACCATCCGGATCACGGCCTCCCGCACCTCGGGGGTGCCGGGGTCGCCGTCCACCACGACGACGGTGTACGGGCCGGACGCGTGCTCAGGCGCGGGCTGGGGGGCGGACGCTGAAGCCGTGTGAGGGTGTGCCGCGTACTGCGCCCCGGGCGCCGGTACGGCGTCGTCCATGCCGCGGGCGGCGGGGACATGGGCCACCGGCGCCGGGCCGGGACGGACCGCGGCCGGGTGGGCGCCACCGTGCCCGAGGCCGCCGGGACCGCCGGTCAGGTCGCCGTGGAGGTCTCCGTGGCCGCCGGTCAGGTCCCCCGGGCCGGGCCCGCCGGGTCCCGCGCCGAAGCCGTGGCCGCCGGTGCCGCCGGGCTGCCGCGCGCCCGCGGCGGATGCCGCACTCACCGGGGAGCCGGCGGCCTCCGGAAAGCCGGGGCCCGTGCCGTCCGCGGCGGGCGGGGCGAGGTGGTCCTCGTGTTCCGCCAGACGGCGCAGGAGTTCGTCCGCGCGCGCGGCGGCCTGGTCGCGGTCGTAGGCGACCAGCAGGCGGCATTCCTGGCCGCGGCCCGGGCGCAGGTGGGGCAGCCAGCCGAGCCACGCCCACTCCGCGATCCGCTCCTCGGTCGAGCGCCTGCGGTCCGTGCTGATGAGGACGATCTCCAGGGTGTCCGGGGAGTGCATCCCGGCGAGCTGCGCGAGCACCGACCTGACCAGCCCCGACAGCCGCCGGCGCGGCCCGGCGAGGCCCAGCGAGCCGACCTCGCGCAGCCCTGTGGTGACGGGCACCGCGGGCAGCACGCCGCCGCCCCGCGCGGGCCGGTCGGCGGTGCCGAGGCGCACCGTGAGCGCGTCGGGGTGCCGGGGCCCGCGCTCCCAGAGCCGCGCTCCCGGGCCCAGGGCCGTGAGCAGCAGCGCCGCCGGGTCGGGCCAGGTCTCGTCAGCCCCCTGGACGGCGGGGGCGTGGGCGTCCGCGTCCGCGCCGCCTGCCGGTGCCGCCGTGCCCGGCGCTCCCGCGGGCAGTCCGCCGTAGGTGCCGTAGCCGTGCCGGAGCCCCGACCCGGACGTCTCCGCTCCCGCGGCCCCCTGCTCCCCGTACGCCTCGCCCGTCCTGCCGCCCGCGAGCCGCCGGGCCCAGGCGGAGAGGCCACCGCGCCTGCGGGTGCCGCCCGCGCCCTGATCTGCCGCTTCCGTGTCGTACGCCGGGCCCGGCCCCCGGCCGGGTGCGCCGGGGCCTTCGCCGGTGGCGCCGGGGTCGTGCGGTCCCCCGGGCGCTCCTGCTTCCTCGTAGGCGCCGCCGGTGCCTTCTCCGGGCCATCCGGCCGTGTGCGGGGCGTCCCTCTCGCGGGTGTCCGCCCACGAGTCCGCGCCCCAGCCGTCGTCGCGGCGCCCGCCGCCCCCGACCAGGCCCCGGGAGCCGCCCGAGCCCTGCGGGGCCGCCCCATCTCCCGAGCGCGCCTGGCCCCACTGCCCCGCTGAGCCGCCTGCCGCCCCGGGAGCGCCCGCCCAGCCGCCCGCGGCCTGTCCCGTCGGCTCCGCAGGCCCGCGCCTGCCCTGCCCGGTCCCGCCGGGCCCCCGGCCGCCTTCGCCGCCGTGGCCGCGCTCGTGGCCGTACGCCGAGCCGCGGCCCGCCCCGCCCGCGCCCGCCGGGCCGCCCGCCGCGCCCCAGCCGGCCGAGCCGTAGCCGTGATGCGTGCCCTCCGCGGGGCCGCCGCCCGAGCCCCGACCGGACTCGCCGCCCGATCCGCCGTACGCGCCCCCACCGGATCCGCCCCCGAACGCGCCGTCCGCACCGCGAGCCCCGCCGGCATACCCCGCGCTCCCGCCCGGACCGCCGTACCGGTGCCCCGCGCCGCCGGCCAGGACCCCGCCCGCGGAACGCCCACCCCCGTTGAAACCGTCGCCCGAGTCCCCCTGGAAGCCGTCGCCGAAGTCCCCGCGGGACCCCCCGCCCCCGCCTGCACCGAACCCACCGCCGGCGACCCCCGCGACCCCGCCGGAGGCACCTGCGGCACCCTCCCGGGCCCGCCCGCCCCCGTCCGCAGAGCCTCCGTGAGAGCTTCCGTAAGCCGCGGAGCCCCCGGACCGCGCCCCGGCACCGGATCCCGACCCGGCACCGGACCCCGCCGCCCCGTGCCCGCCGCCCTCCGGAGCGCCCCCGGGCCGGCCGTCCAGAGGCCCGGCATCCGTCCGCACGCGCACGTGCCCCTCGCCGTCCGGCGCCGTCGGCAGCGCGGGCGCGGGCGCGGCCGTGGCGGAGGACAGGCGCAGGGCGGACTCGCCGAGGCGCAGCAGGGCGCCGGGCGGGAAGCGGACGGGGTGGCCGGAGACGGGGGCGCCGTCGATCGTCGTGCCGTTCGTGGAGCCAAGGTCCGCGAGGGTGACGTCGCCGCCGGGGGTGACCGTCACCGCGCAGTGCAGCCGGGAGACGTCCGGGTCGTCGAGGGGGACGTCGGCTTCGGCGGAGCGGCCGAGGCGGATCTGGCCGCCGTGCAGGAAGTGGACGCCGCCGGCGTCGGGTCCCGCGACCACGTGGAGCTGGGCGACGGCCCCGGCGGCGCCGTGCCCCGCTGCCGTGCCGTCCGCGGGGGCGCCGACGGCGAGCACCGTGCCGTCCAGCAGCGGGGGTTCGCCCAGGGTGCAGCGGCGGGGGTCGAGGCGCTCCTCGCCCGCGTAGAGCACGACCGGGTCCTCGGAGCGGTCCGCGCCGACGGCCGCGGCGAGGCTGGAGGCGACCGCGCCCAGGGCGGTGCCGGCCGGCGCGGTGACCAGCACGTCGCTCGCTGCCGGGGCGCCCGCGGGGGAGTCGCGGAGCGGCCCGAGGACGGTCAGCCGGATCTGCATCGCGTCAGCGGTCCCTTCTGCGGGGGCGCCCGGCGGGGGAACTCCGCTTGTGACGTTCCCCCCACCACACACGGGCACGTGGCCAGTACAGGGGGCATCCTCGCACCTGCCACCGACAACACGCCCGACGCCCGACCGGCAGTGATCTTGAATGGCCGACTCTGACCTGAAAAGTGCCCGGTGAACGACGGGTGGCGCGAATCACGGATCGCGCACGTCACCACCGGCGGCAACCGGCGGCGCCGGGCTCGCGTCTTCCCGTCGAACCCGTTTCCGACGTCCGGGAAAGCCGTGCACCGCCTCCGGAGAACCTCAGGAAGTTCACTCGGGGCGACCGAAAACCGCCCCGTCTCTTACCGAAAACCGACCAGGGTCGCCGTCCGGACAGGGGAACTCGACAGGCCGATCCGCAGGGGAGCAGCACTACAGTGGTGGGTCGGACCCTCCGCCGGGCGGCAGCCCGGACGTGGTGCGGACCGGCGGGCCCCGGGAAGCGGGGCGTGCCGGCCCCGGCCGACCCGGGCCGCCTCCCACGGGGCCACCGCCGGATCGCACCGGCACGCCGGATCGCACCCGACCCGGCACGCCGGACCCCACGGGGCCGGCACCCGGACAGACCGCCCGGCTCACCCAGGAGCACCGAGCAGGGCACGACCACCCGTCTCCGAGCAAGCAGGGAGCGCATGACGTGCGGCCGGTAGGCAGCAAGTACCTCCTGGAGGAGCCGCTCGGACGCGGCGCCACGGGAACCGTCTGGCGGGGCCGCCAGAGGGAGACCGCGGGGGCCGAGGCAGCGGTACAGGGCGCGCCCGGCGAGACCGTCGCGATCAAGGTGCTCAAGGAGGAGCTCGCCAGCGACGCGGACATCGTGATGCGCTTCCTGAGAGAGCGCTCGGTCCTCCTCCGGCTCACGCACCCGAACATCGTGCGCACCCGCGACCTGGTCGTCGAGGGCGAGCTGCTCGCCCTGGTGATGGACCTGATCGAGGGCCCCGACCTGCACCGCTACCTGCGTGACCAGGGCCCCTTCTCGCCGGTGGCCGCCGCGCTGCTGACCGCCCAGATCGCCGACGCGCTGGCGGCCAGCCACGCCGACGGGGTGGTGCACCGCGACCTGAAGCCCGCGAACGTCCTCCTGAAGCAGGAGGGCGGCGCCATGCACCCCATGCTCACGGACTTCGGCATCGCCCGGCTCGCGGACTCGCCCGGCCTGACCCGCACCCAGGAGTTCGTCGGCACGCCCGCGTACGTCGCTCCCGAGTCGGCCGAGGGCCGCCCGCAGACGTCCGCCGTGGACATCTACGGCGCAGGCATCCTGATGTACGAGCTGATCACGGGCCGTCCGCCGTTCTCGGGGCAGACCGCCCTGGAGGTGCTGCACCAGCACCTGAGCGAGGAGCCGCGCCGCCCCTCCACCGTTCCCGACCCGCTGTGGACGGTCATCGAGCGCTGCCTGAGCAAGAACCCGGACCGGCGCCCCAGTGCCGTGAACCTGGCGATCGCCCTGCGCACCGTCGCCGACGGCATCGGGGTGCACTCCAACCCCGCGCAGATCGCCGCGGCCGCGGGCGTCCTGGCGCTGCTCGGCCCCGACCCGGAGCCCACCATGGTGCCGGGGACGGCCGCCGGCGGCCCCGGCCAGGCGGGCCGGAACGCCGGCTACGACCCGAACGCCGCGACCAGCGTGCTGCCCCACACGCCCTCCTCCGAGGCGCCCACGCTGCCCGGCGACGCGGACCCCACCTCCGTGCTGCCGAACACCGGTGCGCCCGGCCCCACCTCGGTCATGCCCCCCGTCCCGCCGGGCCCGCCCGGGGCGAACCAGCCGAACCCCGACGACCCGCACCCGTGGGAGAGCCAGCTCCGCGCGGCCCGCGACCGCAACGAGCAGACGCAGGTCCAGTACGTGGACCCGAACCAGGACCCGCTGCGGCGCCGCCCGCAGCGGCAGGTCTCCCGGCCCCAGCAGGGCCGCCAGCCGCAGCAGTACGCGCAGCAGCAGCCCCAGCGGTACGCGCCGCCCCCGCCGCAGCGCTACAGCGCCCCGCCGCAGCGCTACAGCCCGCCGCCGGCCCCGCACCAGCCGCGGGAGCCGCGCCGGCACAACCCGAACAAGATGCGGATCCCGGGTCTCGGCTGCCTCAAGGGCTGCCTGTTCACGATCGTCATCCTCTTCGTGGCCGGCTGGCTGGTCTGGGAGCTGAGCCCCCTTCAGGACTGGATCGGCACCGGCAAGGGCTACTTCGAGGAGATCGGCTCGTGGTTCCACGCGGTCTCGGGCTGGTTCGACAAGCTGGGCAACGCGGGCGGCGGCGGCAACTAGCGCCTCCCGACACAGAGGTAAAGCCGTAACGGCAACGGCAACGGCAACGGCAACGGCCGACGTCAGGCACTGGCAGCGAGCGGCGGCACGCCCACCCCGGGCGTGCCGCCGCCCTGTCCGCGCGGAAGCCGGCGCGCCGAAACGCCGTCAGCACACCGCACCACGGTCACCACATCGGTCCCAGGATCACCACACCGGGTCAGGACCACCACACCGGGTCAAGGGCACCCCACCCACCGTCATCCCACCGCACCGCGGACCAACCGCATCGGATGCCACTCTGGTGATTTGTCGACACCCATGGGGTAATTTCCGCCGCGGACATGAAGCTTGCCGCTCAGGACGCGTAGCTTTGTCGCCAACACGCGTCCGTAGGAGCAGTCTTGGCACGGAAGATCGGCAGCCGGTACACCGCGAACCAGATCCTGGGACGGGGCAGCGCCGGCACGGTGTGGCTGGGCGAGGGGCCGGAGGGCCCCGTCGCCATCAAACTGCTGCGTGAGGACCTGGCCTGCGACCAGGAGCTCGTGGGCCGCTTCGTCCAGGAGCGCACCGCGCTGCTCGGCCTGGAGCACCGGAACGTCGTCGGGGTGCGCGACCTCGTCGTCGACGGCAACGACCTCGCCCTCGTGATGGACCTGGTGCGCGGCACCGACCTCCGTACCCGCCTGGAGCGCGAGCGCCGCCTCGCCCCCGAGGCCGCGGTCGCCATCGCCGCGGACGTCGCCGACGCGCTGGCCGCCGCGCACGCCGCGGGCGTCGTCCACCGCGACGTGAAGCCGGAGAACGTCCTGCTGGACATGCAGGGCCCGCTCGGCCCCGGCGGGGCGCACCCCGCGCTGCTCACCGACTTCGGCGTCGCCAAGCTGATCGACTCGCCGCGCAGACCGCGTGCCACGAAGATCATCGGTACTCCCGACTACCTCGCCCCCGAGATAGTCGAGGGCCTGCCGCCGCGCGCCGCGGTGGACATCTACGCGCTGGCGACGGTGCTGTACGAGATGCTCGCGGGCTTCACGCCGTTCGGCGGGGGCCACCCGGGGGCGGTGCTGCGCCGGCACGTCACGGAGACCGTGGTGCCGCTGCCGGGCATCCCCGAGGAGCTGTGGCAGCTGATCGTCCAGTGCCTCGCGAAGGGCCCCGCCTCGCGGCTGCGCGCCTCCGAGCTGGGCGCGCGCCTGCGGGAGCAGCTCCCGTCGCTGGCCGGGATCCCCGCGCTGGAGGTCGACGAGCCCGAGTCCGAGCCCGCCGAGGAGGCGCGCCAGGCCCCGGAGGGCGCCGCGGCCCAGGTGCGCCAGCCCGTGGTGCGGCGCGGGGCCGTGTCGCTGGTGCCGGGCGCCGCTCCCGACTCCAACCGCGACACGCACACGAGCATGCGGGTGCCCGAGGCCGACGAGCTCGCCGGCGGCGCCCGCGGCACCGCCCGGGTGCCTCGGGCCAGCGGCGCCCCCCGCCCCGGCTCCGCCCGTCACCGGACCGCCGCGGGGCGCCGCAGGGTGTTCCTGGGCGTGGGAGCGGCCCTCCTCGCCGCGGCCGCCGCGGCCACGTACGTCGCCACGTCCGGCGGCGCCGACACGCCCCCCTCCCACTCCAGCACCTCCCCGGCCGCACCCTGACCCGGCGCGCCCGCCGCGCCGGGGGACGGGGGCGTTTTCCGGGATGGGGGACCCGCGGTCACTCCGGCAACCGATCGGTGTGGCTCCGGGGCGTTTCCCGCAACGGGACCTCCACCCTCCGTAACCTCCCGTGCCCGTCGCCGCCACGCGGGATTTCGTCACTTGCCCCAGCCGTTAGGCTGGAGTCGTGGCAGTTGTCGACGTATCCGAAGAGCTGAAGTCCCTCTCCTCCACGATGGAGTCCATCGAGGCCGTTCTGGACCTCGACCGGCTGAGGGCTGACATCGCCGTGCTCGAGGAGCAGGCAGCCGCGCCGTCCCTCTGGGACGACCCGGACGAAGCGCAGAAGGTCACCAGCAAGTTGAGCCACCTCCAGGCCGAGGTCCGCAAGGCGGAGACCCTCCGCGGGCGGATCGACGACCTGGGCGTGCTCTTCGAGCTGGCCCAGGCCGAGGACGATCCGGACACCCTGGCCGAGGCCGAGACCGAGCTCGCCGACGTCCGCAAGGCCCTCGACGAGATGGAGGTCCGCACCCTCCTCTCCGGCGAGTACGACTCCCGCGAGGCCGTCGTGAACATCCGCGCGGAGGCGGGCGGTGTCGACGCCGCCGACTTCGCCGAGCAGCTCCAGCGCATGTACCTCCGCTGGGCCGAGCGGCACGGCTACAAGACCGAGGTCTACGAGACCTCGTACGCGGAGGAGGCCGGCATCAAGTCGACCACGTTCTCCGTGCACACCCCGTACGCCTACGGCACCCTCTCCGTCGAGCAGGGCACGCACCGCCTGGTGCGGATCTCGCCGTTCGACAACCAGGGCCGCCGCCAGACGTCCTTCGCGGGCGTCGAGGTGCTCCCCGTCGTCGAGCAGTCCGACCACGTCGAGATCGACGAGTCGGAGCTGCGCATCGACGTCTACCGCTCCTCGGGCCCCGGCGGCCAGGGCGTGAACACCACGGACTCCGCGGTCCGCATTACCCACCTGCCCACCGGCATCGTCGTCTCCTGCCAGAACGAGCGCTCGCAGATCCAGAACAAGGCGACCGCGATGAACGTCCTCCAGGCGAAGCTGCTCGAACGCCGCCGCCAGGAGGAGCAGGCGAAGATGGACGCCCTCAAGGGCGACGGCGGCAACTCCTGGGGCAACCAGATGCGCTCCTACGTCCTGCACCCCTACCAGATGGTCAAGGACCTGCGGACGGAGCACGAGGTCGGCAATCCGCAGGCCGTGCTGGACGGTGAGATCGACGGTTTCCTGGAGGCGGGAATCCGCTGGCGCAAGCAGCAGGAGCAGGAGCGCTGACCAGCAGGAGCGCTGAGTAACAGGAGCGCTGGGCAACAGGAGCGCTGAGCAGGGGAGAACACGCCCGGAATCCAACGTCGGAATCCGACTTCGCAAACCGCTCTGGGAACCCCCGGATCCATTCCGGGAAACCCCGGCGGGAATGCCCCTTTGTCGACAAGGTAACCGCCGCCCCGACCAGGCGACTTACCGTCCCATCGCGCCGTTTTTGAATGTGCGGCTCCCCTTTTACGTCACATTCACATGACCTTGCAGTCCCCAACTCCCGCCAATCCGGACATCGTTCGCGCAACGGCCTTGACGGGACCATGAAAACTGGGAAGGCTGCACGCTGGCATGCGTATCCCTGGGGCGCGCGTGGACGGGGGGCGTGAGTGCTACTCCGAGTGGTCCCAGCCCGGGGCGCTGCACCATGACGATGAAGCTACTGGGGGTAGCAGGCAGATGACGAAGAAGACGCGAGTCCGCGTTGCGCGGGTGGCGGCCGGTGCGGTGATCGCCGCGGGCGCTTCGCTGACCGCCGCGGGTGCCGCTTCGGCGCTTGATGTGAACGTCGGTGTGCTCGGCCTGAACGCGGGGGTCAACGTCAGCGGTGGCGATGACTCGACCGGCGGTGGCGACAACGGCGGCAACGGCATCAGCGGCGGTGTCGCGATCGGTGGCGAGACCACCGGCGGCGACTCGACCGGTGGAGACGACACCACGGGCGGCGACACGACCGGTGGCGACACCGCGATCGGTGGCGACACGACCGGCGGTGACGACACCACGGGCGGCGACACCACCACGGGCGGTGACGCGACCGGTGGGGACACCACCACGGGCGGCGACACCACGACCGGTGGCGACACCACGACCGGTGGCGGCGACACCGCGACCGGCGGCGACTCCAGCACGGGCGGCGACAACGGCACCGGCGGTGGCAACGGCACCGGTGGCGACCAGGGCACCGGTGGCAACGACAACACCGGCCCGGACACCAACGGCTCCCAGCCGGTCGAGCAGGGCCAGGGCAAGGAGGGCCTGACGGACACCGGTTCGCAGCCCGCCGCTCAGGGCAACGGCAAGGACCAGCTGGCCGAGACGGGTGCCGCCGAGACCACGTTCCTGATCATCGGTGCCGCCACCATGATCGCGGGCGGTATCGGCTTCCGCCTGCTGCCGCGCTTCGTGAGCGGCCGTACCGTCGCGTAACACCACACGCACGACACCGAAAGGGCCCGGAGCGCGCGCTCCGGGCCCTTTCGGTGTCTGTTCAGTCTGGGTCCGTTCGGGGTCTGTTCGGGTCCATCCACGTTACTCAAGGCATTCGCGCGGTTACGCAGCGTGCGGAACCAGGTGCGGATTCCAACGGAGCACCGCCCGGATCCTCACCCGGGCTTCCGCCCCGGTCGACCGCCGGCTAGCGCGCCACGAGCGCGACGGCGGCGATCAGCACCGCCAGAAGAGCGATCAGGGCGGTCGGGCTCAGGCTGCTCCAGGGGTTCTCGTGCTGGAGCCTCTCGCGGCTCGCCCTGCAGACGGGGCAACGGCCCTCGCTCACCGGGGCAGCGCAGTTCGCGCACACCAGTCGGTCGTAGGTCATGCGCTCTCCTCCTCCCGCGCGGCGGGGGCCGCAACAGCGTCATTACGGATAACGCTCAGAGTCACGCAACCGTTCCCCTCCACTGTGACAGCTTCCCGGGATTTCGGCGCGGTCCCCGCGTTCCGCCCCCCATCCCGCCCGGTTCACCGATCGGTCCGGGGCCGGACACCCAGCATCCTGCCTGCTGCGGACGGGCGCCACCAGGTCACGGACCGTTCGCGTTCAGCTGACCCCTCCCAAACCGCCGCAGAAGCCTCTCATGGAACCCCTCCGCGGGAGCTTCCGGGTGAACGGCGATGATCGTCCTCACAGAAAGTCCACAGGAGCCCCTCGTGCGTGCCGATGCCGCCGGATGCGCACAATACGGACCGTTCACCCTCTGGCAAATGCGGCAATACATGCGCAACCCATGCCGCTGACTGCGCGCGGCCACCCGCTTCGCGTATGGTCACGCTCACCTACCCCCGGCGAACCCGTGGTGCATCCGTGATCCGATTCGACAACGTCACCAAGGTCTACCCCAAGCAGAACCGCCCCGCACTCAGGGATGTCTCCCTGGAGGTCGAGCGCGGCGAGTTCGTGTTCCTCGTGGGGTCCTCCGGCTCCGGGAAGTCCACCTTCCTGCGGCTGGTCCTGCGCGAGGAGCGCACCAGCCACGGCCAGGTGCACGTGCTGGGCAAGGACCTCGCGCGGCTGTCCAACTGGAAGGTGCCGCAGATGCGCCGCCAGCTGGGCACCGTCTTCCAGGACTTCCGGCTGCTGCCGAACAAGACGGTCGGCGAGAACGTCGCGTTCGCGCAGGAGGTCATCGGCAAGTCGCGCGGCGAGATCCGCAAGTCCGTGCCCCAGGTGCTCGACCTCGTCGGCCTCGGCGGCAAGGAGGACCGGATGCCGGGCGAGCTGTCCGGCGGTGAGCAGCAGCGGGTGGCGATCGCGCGTGCCTTCGTCAACCGCCCCAAGCTGCTGATCGCCGACGAGCCCACCGGCAACCTCGACCCGCAGACCTCCGTCGGCATCATGAAGCTGCTGGACCGGATCAACCGGACCGGCACCACCGTCGTGATGGCGACCCACGACCAGAACATCGTGGACCAGATGCGCAAGCGCGTCATCGAGCTGGAGCAGGGTTTCCTCGTCCGCGACCAGGCGCGCGGCGTCTACGGCTACCAGCACTGAGGACCCGCCATGCCCGAGCAGATCCGAGCCCGCCCCCGTGCCCCCAGGGACAGCGTGGCGACCGCCTCGGCAGTGATCCACGGAAAGGCCTAGAGAAACGCCATGCGCGCCCAGTTCGTCATGTCGGAGATCGGCGTCGGTCTCCGCCGCAATCTCACGATGACCTTCGCGGTCGTCGTCTCCGTGGCCCTGTCCCTCGCCCTCTTCGGCGGGTCGCTGCTGATGCGCGACCAGGTCAGCACGATGAAGGGCTACTGGTACGACAAGGTCAACGTCTCGATCTTCCTCTGCAACAAGAGCGACGCCGAGTCGGACCCCAACTGCGCCAAGGGCGCCGTCACCACCGACGAGAAGAAGCAGATCACGTCCGACCTGGGCAAGATGCAGGTCGTCGACAAGGTCATCTACGAGTCGAGCGACGAGGCGTACAAGCACTACAAGCAGCAGTTCGGCGACTCCCCGCTGGCCCGGTCGCTCACGCCCGACCAGATGCAGGAGAGCTACCGCATCAAGCTGAAGGACCCGCAGAAGTACCAGGTCATCGCCACCGCGTTCAACGGCCGCGACGGGGTGCAGTCCGTCCAGGACCAGAAGGGCATCCTGGAGAACCTCTTCGGCCTGCTCAACGGCATGAACTGGGCGGCGCTCGCGGTGATGGCGCTGATGCTGGTGGTCGCCCTGATGCTGATCGTCAACACCGTGCGCGTCTCCGCGTTCAGCAGGCGGCGCGAGACCGGGATCATGCGGCTGGTCGGCGCGTCCAGTTTCTACATCCAGGCGCCGTTCATCATGGAGGCCGCGGTCGCCGGGCTGATCGGCGGAGGCGTCGCCTGCGTGATGCTGCTCGTCGGCCGGTACTTCATCATCGACCACGGGCTCGCGCTGTCCGAGAAGCTGAACCTCATCAACTTCATCGGCTGGGACGCGGTCCTCGCCAAGCTGCCCCTCGTGCTGGCGATCGGCCTGCTCATGCCGGCTCTCGCGGCGTTCTTCGCACTGCGCAAGTACCTGAAGGTGTGACGAACACCCCCTTGCCGGCCTCGTCAACCTCCGGTGCGAAGGCTTGCCTTGTCCTAGACTCGCCGTCATGTCCGACCCCGACCTATTCGACAGACCCCGCCGCGGCAGGCGACCGGCGGTCCTGACTCTGGTCTTCGCGGGCGTATTGGCAGCCGGCGCGGCGACGGGAGCATGGAGCGACGCGCGCGACCACGACGAGGGCAAGCCCACGACCTCTCCCGCGGGCTCGGCGAAGGCTCCCGGCCAGCGGGAGGTCGCCGAGGCCGCGGCACGCGCCATGGCGGACGGCAAGTCCCCCACGGAGGCGGCCCGGCGCGCCGTCAGCCGCAGCGGCGACCGCTGGGGTGCCGTCTACTCCGGGTCCGAGTACGCCGAGTTCGAGCAGGCCCTGGACGGCGAGTACACCGGCGTCGGCCTCTGGGCGCGGGGCGGCGGCGACGGCCACATCGAGGTGGCCCAGGTCCAGTCCGGCGGCCCCGCCGAGCGCGCCGGCATCCGCAAGGGCGACCGGCTGATCAGCATCGACGGCCGGCGCACCGACGGGCTCCCGGTCACCGAGGTGGTCGCGCTGCTCCGCGGTGACGCGCAGGGCGACGACGCCCCCGCCGTCGGCAGCTCCGTCGACGTCGGCCTGCGGCGCGGCCCGTACGACTGGCACGAGACGCTGCACAGAGCCCTGCTGTCCACGGACTCCGTGACGGTGCGGCGGCTGGCCGGCCGGTCGGCGGACGCCGTACTGATCAAGATCACCTCCTTCACCAAGGGCACCGGCGCGCAGGTGCGCGACGCGGTGCGCCACGTACCCGAGGGCGCCGGCATCCTCCTCGACCTGCGCGGCAACTCCGGCGGGCTGGTCGCCGAGGCCACCGAGGCGGCGTCCGCGTTCCTGGACGGCGGCCTGGTCGCCACCTACGACATCCAGGGCGAGCAGCACGCCCTGCACGCGGCCCGCGGCGGCGACACCCGCCACCCCGTGGTCGCGATGGTCGACGGAGGCACGATGAGCGCGGCCGAGCTGCTCACCGGCGCGCTCCAGGACCGGGGCCGGGCCGTCGTGGTCGGCACCCGGACCTTCGGCAAGGGCTCCGTGCAGATGCCCAGCCGCCTGCCCGACGGCTCGGTCGCCGAGCTGACCGTGGGCCATTACCGCACGCCGGCCGGGCACAGTCTGGACGGCCGCGGCATCACCCCCGACCTGGAGGCCGCCGACACCGACGTCCAGAAGCAGGCGGAGACGGTATTGGGTGGCCTGGGGGACCCCTCCTAGTGCGAAAATGGCCACACTATGGCTAAGGAAAAAGGGCGCAAGCTGATCGCGCAGAACAAGAAGGCGCGGCACGACTACCACATCCTCGACACCTACGAGGCCGGTCTGGTCCTCACGGGTACCGAGGTGAAGTCGCTGCGCCAGGGCCGTGCCTCCCTCGTCGACGGATTCGTCCAGCTCGACGGCGGCGAGGCATGGCTGCACAACGTGCACGTACCCGAGTACAGCCAGGGCACCTGGACGAACCACAGCGCACGCCGCAAGCGGAAGCTGCTGCTGCACCGGGCGGAGATCGAGAAGCTGGACTCCAAGTCCCAGGAGACCGGGCACACGGTCGTGCCGCTGGCGCTGTACTTCAGGGACGGCCGCGCGAAGGTCGAGATCGCGCTTGCCAAGGGCAAGAAGGAGTACGACAAGCGGCAGACCCTCCGCGAGAAGCAGGACCGCAGGGAAGCGGACCGGGCGATCTCCGCGGCACGGCGGCGGGGGCGTGCGCCGGCCGCTCGGTGAGCGGGCGGTGGCGGAGGGTGCCCAGGCCCGTTGCCCGGCCGTGCCGTGCCCTGCCCTGCCCTGCCCTGCCCGGGGGAATACGCTGGCACCCTCCGCCGTTGATCCCGTACGATGGCATGAGCCCCTCACGCAGGGGCACGAGATTGAAAAATCAACATGGGGATGATCGGTTTCGACAGCGGTTGTCGAAGCAGGGGAAGCGAGTCGAGGAAGCGGCCATGATCTCGTAAACCACAGGCCGAAAACAATAATCGCCAATACCAAGCGCGATTCCTTCGCCCTCGCTGCCTAAGTAGCGACTTGCGAAGTGTCAGCCCGGGGGTGTTCCCGACCCGGATCCTGGCATCAGCTAGGGAACTAAACCTGTAGACCCGGTCACGGGGCCCACAGGGAAATCAAACAGTGACTGAGCCCGTCGGAGACTTGTCCGCGTGATCTCCGGGGCTGAGAAAATCAGATGCGGACTGCACTCGGAGAAGCCCTGATTCCGCACCGTTGGACGCGGGTTCGATTCCCGCCATCTCCACTCGGCGAGGGGCGAGGTGTGCCCGCGGACAGCGCGGGCCGCCTCGCCTCGTCGTGTTTTGCGCGGCTTCGCCGCGCTGTGTGGGGGGCTTCGCCCACCCACGCCCCCCTGCCGGGGTGCCCGTGCCGGGGTGGCTCGGCGGAGGTGCTGTTGTCGGGGTGGCCTGCCGGGGTTGACGCTGCCGGGCGTGCTGTTGCCGGGGTGTCCCGCGGGGTTGCTGTTGCTAGGGGTGTTCTGAGGGCGCCTGCGGCGTTTCGGCTTGGGCGTAGGCGGTATGGCCGAACTGCCGTCAGAATCACGTGTCATGAGCAGATCATTGACACGACGTATGCGCCCGGGGCGCCGCGGGCCCTGGATCCGAGCGCTCGCCGCCGCCCTCACGCTGGGCGCGCTGGTATGGGCGGTGCCCTCCGCCGGGGCCGCCGGTGACGGCAGCGGGCTGCCCGAGGCGCTGGACGGCATCCTCGCCGACGCCCGGATGGCGGGCGGCGCGGAGAGCGTGGTGGTCGCCGACGCGAAGAGCGGTGACGTCATCTACCAGCACGCCGCGGGCGACCGGCTGATGCCCGCCTCCAACACCAAGCTGCTCACCTCGGCCGCCGCCATGGCGCTGCTCGGCCCCGGCTACCGGTTCCCCACCGACGTCCTCACCGGCGGCAGCCGGCACGGGTCCGTGCTCGCCGGCGACCTGTACCTGCGCGGCACCGGCGACCCCACCATCCTCGCCGGCGACTACGACGCGCTCGCCGCCCGGCTCGCCGACACCGGGATCCGGCGGGTCACCGGGAAGCTGGTCGCCGACGACACCCGCTTCGACGACCAGCGCCTCGGCCGCTCCTGGGCCGCCGACGACGAGGCGTCCTACTACTCCGCGCAGATCTCCGCGCTCAGCCTCGCCCCGAACACCGACTACGACACGGGCACGGTGATCGCGAACATCGCCCCGGGGGCCGCGCCCGGCGACCCGGCGAAGGTGACCCTGACCCCGCCGAACCACTACGTCCACCTGCACGTCACGGCCACCACCGCGCCCGCGGGCGACGGCGGCGGCGTCACCGTCGACCGCGCGCACGGCACCAACGACATCACCGTCGCCGGCACGGTGCCGGTCGGCGCCGACCCCGACATGGAGTGGGTGAGCGTCTGGAACCCCACGGGCTACGCCGCCGCCGTCTTCCGGGACGCGCTGGCCCGGCACGGCATCCGCGTCACCGGCCCGACCAGCCTCGGCGGGGCCACCCCGGACGGCGCCGAGCCGCTCGCCACCCATGACTCCATGCCGCTCAAGGACCTGCTGATCCCGTTCCTGAAGCTGTCCAACAACATGCACGCCGAGATCCTCACCAAGGCCATGGGCGTCAAGGCCGCCGGCCGCGGCACCTGGGCCGACGGGCTCGCCGCGATCAACGGCTACGTGAAGGGGCTCGGCATCGACACCGGGCAGTTCCGGCAGGTCGACGGCTCCGGTCTGTCCCGGATGGACGTCGTGCCCGCGAACGTCTTCGCCGAGCTGCTGAGCGCGGTGCGGGCCGAGCCGTGGTTCGCCGACTGGTACCGGGCGCTGCCGGTGGCCTGCGACCCGGACCGGTTCGTCGGCGGCACCCTCCGCTCCCGGATGTGCGGCACGCCTGCCGCGCTCAACGCGCGCGGCAAGACAGGATCGTTGACCGGGGCCGACACGCTGACGGGGTACGTGACGGACGCGGGTGGGCGTGAGCTGGTGTACAGCGTCCTGCTGAACAACTACCTCGCGGAGGATGTCGACGACATCGAGGACGCGGTGGTCGTGACGCTGGCGTCCTCCAGCGCGGGGAACGCGGTTCCCGTGGCGCCGCGTTCACTCCGGCACGGCCACGGTGGCGCGGGGCATCCGGACGGGTCCGGCCTGGAATGCGCCTGGCAGAAGCCCCGGCTCTGCTGAACGGTTCCGTCCGGGGGTGCCCCGGCGCCCCGTTTGCCTTGAGGGCCCCACCCCGCGCGCCTGGACGGCACCGGGGTGGGCCCTCATCCCCGCATCCTGGCCGCGATGGCGTTGACCGCCTCGCGTGCCGGCCGATGGCAGCGTGCCGTTCGCGCGTGTTCCACGACCGCCGCGACCGCCCGCTCGTCGTCGATGGCCGCCAGGGCCCGGAGCGCGGCCGCGTGCGAGGGCTCGCCGAGCCAGCGGCGGTGGGGGCCGTCGAGTACGCGGATGAGGGCCTCGACCGCACCGGGCTCCCGCAGCCCGGCCAGGGCCTCGACCGCCGGCAGCGAGACCTCCGGCTCGTAGGCTCGGGCCAGCTGAGCCAGAGCCGGGATGTCGGTCGGCAGCGCGCAGGTCGCCAGTGCCCCGGCGGCCCACCCGCTCGCCTCGACGTCCACGCTGCCGAGCAGCGGGAACAGCGCCGGGCGCCCGGGCGCTCCCATCCGGATCAGCGATTCCAGAGCGGCGCGCCGGACCTCTCGCGTGTCACCCCGATCGAAAACCTCGACCAGTGCGGCGGCCCCCGCCTCGCCCGGGAAGGCGCCCAGGGCCTCCGCGGCGCCCCGCCGTACGTCCTCCGACGCGTCGCGCACCGCGCCCAGCAGCACGGGTTCGGCCTCGGGGGCGCCGTACCCGCCGAGCGCGCGGACGGCCTGGGCCCGTAGCCGTCCCGGCTCCTCGGGGTCGGCGGCGATCTCCAGGAGCGCGGGAAGCGCGGGCCCGTACCGGAGCCGGCCCAGGGCCCGCACGACGGCGGCGCGCACTCCCGTGGGCGTCGAGGGGAGTGCCGCGGCCAACGCGGGCCCGGCCTCGCCGGTGCCGATCAGGCTCAGGGTGAGGGCCGCGCCGCGTTGCTGGTCCGCGGTCCCGCCGGCCAGCAGCTCCAGCAGGTCGGGCACGGGCGCCGCACCGGAGTCGGCCAGCGCCTTCGCCACGGCGTCGTGGGCGGGCGCGTCGCCGAGGGCCGTGAGCAGGGCCGCCGCCGCTTCCGGTCCGCCGACGGCCCCCAGCGCCGCGGCGGCGGCTCTGCGCACCGCGACCGCCGGGTTCCGGCCGAGCGCGGCGGCCAGCGGCTCGACGTGTCGGGGGTCGCCGGTCGCTCCCAGGCCGTGGCAGGCGGCCTCCTGGGCCTGGCCGCTGCCGTACTCCAAGGCCCTCATCAGCCATTTCCGGCCGAGCTCGCTGACGGCGCAGAACTCGGCGATCGCCCGCGCCGTCCAGGGGTCCGGATCGTTCAAGCCCGTCTCGATGTTCCGGAAGGCGAGGACCTCCCGCTCGTCGACACCGCCCAGGTTCCGCAGGCGCGTGAGGGCGACGGCGGCGTGCCGCCGGACCTCCGGGCCGAGTGCCTGCTGCGTGGCGAGGTGGGCCAGGGCGGGGATCGCCCGGGGCGAGCCGAGGTGGCCGAGCACCTCGGCGGCGATGGCGGCACGCCGCCTGTCGGCCATGTACTCCCACATCCTGGCGAGGAGCGCGGGGAGCACGACGTCGGGGTCGAAGCGGGCCAGCGCCCGCAGCGCCCGGCCGCCGGAGGGCCTGCCTCCCGGCCAGTGCTGCTCGCCCGCGATGTTCAGCAGGTGGGGGACCGCGGTGGCGTCCCCCGTCTCCGCCAGGGCCGACACCACCTCGTCCCGTGCGTCGCCCCCGATGTCCAGGAGCAGGCGGATGAGCGCGGGCACCCCCCGCGGATCATGCATCTGCGCCAGGGCGCGGGCGGCGGGCAACGCCAGTTCCCTGGCCCCGGCCGGGCCGTCCAGGCAGCGCGACAGCGTGTCCAGCGCGGCCGGATCGCCGATGTCACCGAGGAAGTCCGCCGCATGGCGCGCGGACATGAGGTCTTCCTCCTCGACGACCCGGCACAGGCCCGCCACATCGCGGCGCAGCCGGAGCGCCCCGGTGGCGATCGCCGCACAGCGGTCGCCGTTCTCCGCCACCGGCGACGCGGGGCGCTCGGCCCGCTCGCCGCCCGGCTCGCCCACTCGTCCGTCCTTCACGGCCTCGCCCTCACCCGTCGGACAGCGCGACGTACAGCGGCGTGCCGATCAGGACGTTCAGCTCGCGTCCCGCCGGATCCGTGGTCGTGCCGTGCATCAGCTGGCGGGCGAGGAACTCGCTCGCCTGGCGGGGGCCGCGGAACCCTTCGGCGAAACGGACCACCTGGCGGAGCGCGACGGCTTCTTCGATGCTCTCCTGCCCGCGCCGGCTGACCGACCGGCGGATCAGCGTCCGGGAGTGCTCCGGCTCGGTGTCGTCCCGTTCCAGGAGCCCGAAGAGCGCGGGGAGTTGCGAATGCGGGTGGCTGATCCGCTCCGTCGCCGCCTGCGCCTCGCGGCCGCCGACGAGGTGGTGCGCCGAGCCGATCAGAGCGATCAGCGTGTCCTGCTCGATCCCGGTGAGCAGCATGAGCCCGTCGCGGTGGATGCCCGACCGCAGGCCGAGTTCCCCCCGGAACCAGGGGGCCGGCTCGTGGACGGAACCGACCTCGTGTTCCTGCTCGATGTGCCGTTCCACGAGCTGCAGTCTGCTGATGCCGGTGGCCTCCGGCGGCGCGGAGTGGACGGCCAGGCTGATGACCTTCAGGTCGATGGCGAAGTCCGCCGCCAAGCGCGACAGCATCTTCTGGGGAATCTGCTCGAACAGCAGATTCACCTTGGCGTCGGATATGTAGGTGTAGTACCGCACCCGCGTTCCCCATCCCCCATACGGAATCCCCTGCGCATTTCCGATGGCATTCCCGATCGCATATCTGCGTGCATTCCCGTACGCACTCCCATGCGAGATGCGGTGCGGGATCACGCGTATCGAATGCCGCCTGCGAACCGGCCGTTCAGCCTACCGGCACCCCGTCACCCCGGCACCAGGCGCGGCGAAGGCCACGGGAGGCCCGGCCGGGCGCACCTCACACCCGGCCGGGCCGTGTCACGGCGGCTGACGTACCCCCAGGACCCCGGGGGCCCGGAGGTGTCGCCGTGTCCTCAGCGGGCCGGGCGCACCGTGAAGTCCGCCACGCGCAGGCCCTTGCCGAGCACCAGGTAGACGTCCCGGCCACCGCCGGCCCCCGGCGCCAGGCCCGGCGGGGCCTTCAGGTCGGCTGTCACCGTCTCGTAGGCGTACGGGGACGCCGTGCCCGCCGCGCGGGCCGTGCCCAGCAGGGGGCCGGCCGGCGAGCCGAGCCTGACCTCCAGCGTTCCCGCGCAGTCCGCCGCGCACGCGACCCGTGCGGTGAGGCGTCCGGGGCCGGCGCCCAGGCGCGTGTCACCGAACTCCAGCCAGCTTCCCGTGGTGTCGCCCTGCACCGCCGTGCCCTCCGTCTTCGTCTCGTCGACCAGCCGGGTGCCGGCGTAGTCGTCGAAGTTCTCGGCGCGGGTCGGCCGGGCGAGGTCCCGGGGCGGGATGGTCTCGCCGTGCACGGCCAGCGCGGTGCGGCTGCGGATGTCCGTGGACGAGGCGCCCGCCAGGACGTCGTACGTGCCGCTCTCCACCACCCACTTCGAGCGGGTGACGTCCCAGTGGGCGAGGTCGGAGCGGCCCAGCTTCAGCGTGACCTGCCTGGTCTCACCCGGTTTCAGCGACACCCGCTGGAACGCCTTGAGCTGCTTCAGCGGCTGCTTGTCACGGGAGTCCCGCTGGTGGGTGTAGAGCTGCACCACCTCGTCGCCGGCCCGCTCGCCGGTGTTGGTGACGGCGACGCGGTAGCCGCCGGGCACGGGCGTGAGGGGGCCGTAGCGGAACGACGTGTACGACAGGCCGTAGCCGAACGGGTAGAGCGGCTCGCCCCGGAAGTACTGGTAGGTGCGGTCCTGCTTGATGATGTCGTAGTCCAGTATGTCGGGCAGGTCGGACTCGGAGCGGTACCAGGTCTGGGTGAGGCGGCCCGCCGGGTCGACGGCGCCGAAGAGCACGTCGGCCAGCGCGTTGCCGGTCTCCTGGCCGGCGTGCGTGGTCCACAGCAGCGCGGGGACGTCCTTCGCCAGGTCGCCGAGGGTGGTCGGGTAGCTGTTCTCCACGACCACGACCGTGTGCGGGTTGGCCGCCCTGACCGCCCTCACGAGCGCCTCCTGGGCGGGGGCCAGCGCCATGTCGGGGCGGTCGTGGGCCTCCCGGCCGTTGATCGCGGGCATCGAGCCGACCACCACGACCGCGGCGTCCTTGCCCTTCACGGCGGCCACGGCCTGCTCGGTGCCGCTGCTGACCACGTCCTTGGCGAAGTGGGCGGCCTTGTCCTCGGTGACCAGGCCGAGCGTGCCGTCGGCGGTCGGGCCCAGGTAGGTGCCCTGGGTCCACCAGGACTCGCTGGTCTCGTATCCGGCGTACCGCAGCAGGTACCCGCCGTCGTCCTGCTGCTCCAGCTTGAACTGCTGCTGCACGTACCAGCCGTTCGGCTGCTCCTGGTCGTTCGGGAAGCCGGAGCCGTTGTAGCCGACGTACCTGCCGTTGGCCGCCGCGCGCAGCGTCACCACGCCCGCGCCCCAGTCGAAGACGTCGAACTGCGCGTCGTCCGACGCCGCCGTGCCCGCCTCCCTGAGCGGCGCGCCCGACGCGCCGGTGCCCGCGGTGACGTACTTGCCGGTCGCGGTGTCCTTCAGCGCGATCCGGTCCACGGCCTCGCTGCCGGTGACGGACCCGGCCGCACCGATCCGGGCGGCGATGCCGTCCTTCGGGGTGACCCGGTACGGCAGGGTGCCGGAGTACCAGTCGGAGTAGAGCGTGTCGGACAGCGGCCCCACCACGGCGACGTCCTTGTCGCCGCCCGCGGTCAGCGGCAGCGCGCCCTTCGCGTTCTTCAGCAGCACCATCGACTCGGCCGCCGCCTTGCGGGCCAGCGCCCGGTGCGCCGGGCTGTTGATCACGGACGTGCCGATCGACCCGTACGGGCCGCCGTCCGGGTCGAACTCGCCGAGCCGGAAGCGCACCGACAGGACGTGCCGTGCCGCGTCGTCGACGTCGGCCTCGCTCAGCAGCCCCTCGTCCAGGGCGGTCCTGACGGCCGTCGTGGTCGGCTCCGGGTTCGCGTCGTCGGACGTGAAGCTGTCCACGCCCGCCTTCAGCGCCGCCGCGTCGCCCTCGGCGAGGGTGCCGTAGTACTTCTGGCTGCCGGTGGCGAGCAGGTTGTTGGGGGCGCCGGCGTCGGTGACGTTCAGCAGGTCGTGGCCGCTCCAGCTCCGGGCGCCGTCGAGCAGCGGGCTGACCGTCGACGGGCGGCCGTTCACCAGGTTGTACGAGGACATCACCCCGGTCGCCGCGCCCGCCGTGAGGGCCGGCTCGAAGGCCCGCTCGTCGTACTCGTTGAGGACCCGGGGCCGCAGCTCGGACGAGGTGGTGTCGCGGTGCACCTCGTTGTTGTTGCCGAGGAAGTGCTTGAGGGTGGGCGCGGTCTTCAGATGGTCAGGGTCGCCGCCGGTCAGGCCGGTGCCGTAGGCGGTGGCCATGGCGCCGGTGAGGTACGGGTCCTCCGAGTAGCCCTCCTCGTTCCGGCCCCACCGCGGGTCGCGCAGCAGATTCACCACCGGCGCCCACACGTTCAGGCCCCACCCGGCGGGCCGCTCCTGCTGGAACCCCCGGTCCTCGTCGCCCACCGCCGAGCCCACCTGCCGGATCAGCCCCGGATCCCAGGTGGACGCCAGCCCCAGCGCCTGCGGGAACACCGTGGTCTCACCGAGCCACGCCACCCCGTGCAGCGCCTCGGTACCGGTCCGGAAGGCGCCGACGCCGAGCCGGGGGACGGCCGGTTCGTACTGGTGCAGCAGGGAGATCCGCTCGTCGAGCGTGAGCCGCCCCAGCAGGTCGTCCACCCGCTGCGGGAGGGGGAGGGCCGGGTTCCGGAACGGGTACCCGCCCGCCCCGGCGGCACTCGCGACGGTACCGGTGGCCCCGAGCCCGGCCACCAGAGCGAGCGCCAGCGCCGGCACGGCCAGCCGCGTCCACGGCAGCCGGCGGCCGCGACGGCCACCGTTGCGTGCGGTTCTTCTCGGTGCGGTCCTTCTCGTAGTCATGTGCGGTGCCTCCACGTGGTCGAAGCGATTCGATGACGGTGTGTCTCGTCGTTCTCGTACGTACGTGGTGCGTGGTGCGTCGTCCTTCGTGACGTAGGTGATGCGTGCGGCCGGTCCGTGGCACCGTCCCCTCGGTGGCTCGGTGGCTCGGTGGCCTTGCGGCCTTGCGGCCGGGTGGCGCGGCTGAGGCGAAAGCTCAGCCAAATCAAGCCCGTCCGGCGATTGAGGACGAGCCCGGAGGGCGAAAACCGGGGCCCCGGGGGGCGTGCCCCCCACATCAACCGCGCGGAGCCGTGCTGCCCCGCACCACCAACCGCGGCGCCAGCAACGTCTCCTCCGGCACCGGAGAACCCCCCAGCTTCCGCATCAGCAGCTCCACCGCCCGCGCCCCCACCTCCCCCGTGGGAATCGCGACGGAAGTCACCGGCACCCGCGCGGAGAGCGCCACCTCCTCCGGACAGATCGCCGTGATCGACAGATCACCCGGCACCCGCAGCCCGAGCTGCTCGAACGCGTCGAGCAACGGCTCAAGGAGCGGCTCGTTGTGCACGACCACCCCGGTGAGCGCCGGCTGCTCGCGCAGCAACCGCTCCGCCACCGCCCGCGCCGCCCCCGGCGACGCCTCGCACGGATGCACGGACGACCTCAGCCCGTGCCGGTCCGCGGCGGCCGTGAACCCCTCGGCGACGCGCTGCGCGAAGCCGGTCTGCCGCAGGTAGACCTCCGGCGGCGAGCCGATCAGCGCGACGCACCGGTGCCCGAGCAGCGCCAGTTGCTCCACGCACGCCTCGCCCGCCGCCCGGAAGTCCAGGTCGATGCAGGTGAGACCGGCGGGCTCGGCCGGGAAGCCGATCAGCACCGAGGGGCGGTCCAGGGCGCGCAGCAGCGGCAGGCGCGCGTCGTGCATCTGGACGTCCATCACGATCAGCGCGTCGACGAGGGCGGTGTCCGCGACCCGCCGCAGCCCCTCCTCGCCCTCCTCCTGGGTGAGCAGCAGCACGTCGTGGTCGTGCCGCCGTGCCGTGGTCACCACCGACACCGCGAACTGCATCACCACCGGCACGTGCATGCCGCTGCGCAGCGGCACCACCAGCGCCAGCACGTTGGAACGGCTGCTGGCCAGCGCCCGCGCGCCGGCGTGCGGCCGGTAGCCGAGCTCGCGGATGCTGGCCTCGACGCGGCGCCGGGTCTCCGCGGAGATGGACCGCTTGCCGCTCAGCGCGTAGCTGACCGTGCTGGGGGACACCCCGGCGTGCCGTGCCACATCTGTGATCTTGACCAAGGTGGCCCCCTTCGGCCGCCGTGCGACCGGCCGCCACCGGCCGGTCGCCCACCTCCGTTACGCGTCCGGCTCCAGAACCGTGCGCGTCCAGCTCCGGCTCGTCACGCGTCCCGCTCCTGTGCATCACGCGTTCCGCCCCCGCGCGTCACACGTCCAGCTCCAGCGTGAGGAACCCGCTGCCCGCCTCGGCGCGCGCCGTGCGCCCCCCGCACTCGACGGACCACGGCGCGGACGGGTCGCCCGCCGAGGCGCGCAGCGTGTCGCCCTCGCGGGCCACCGTGAACGTCGTCTCGCCCACCGGCACCGTGACCTGCGAGCCGGGCTCGGGCGCGAAGACGCGCAGGGTGACCCCGTCGGCGTAGGCGTAGTCGGGCCGGTCGTCCACCGCGCCGACCGGGATCACCGCACCGGGCCGCACCAGCAGCGGGACGCTGAGGAAGCCGTGCCGCTCGCGCACCCAGCGCGGTCCGGTGACGCTCTCGCCGGTGAGGAAGTGCGTCCAGGTGCCCTCGGGCACGTAGTACGCGACGTCGCCCGCGTCGGAGAAGACCGGGGCGACCAGCAGGTCGGGGCCGAGCATGTACTGCCGTTCCAGGTGGGCGCAGGCCGGGTCGTCCGGGAACTCCAGGACCATCGCCCGCATCATCGGCAGGCCCTCGGTGTGCGCGGTGCGCGCCGCCGCCGACAGGTACGGCATCAGGCCCATCTTCAGCTTGGTGAACAGCCGCAGCACGTCCACCGCCTCCTCGTCGAAGAGCCACGGCACCCGGTACGACGACGAGCCGTGCAGCCTGCTGTGCGAGGAGAGCAGCCCGAAGGCGATCCACCGTTTGAACAGCGCCGGGTCCGGGGTGCCCTCGAAGCCGCCGATGTCGTGGCTCCAGTAGCCGAAGCCGGACATGCCGAGGCTCAGCCCGCCGCGCAGCGACTCCGCCATCGCCTCGTACGTGGACTCGCAGTCGCCGCCCCAGTGCACCGGGAACTGCTGGCTGCCGGCGGTCGCCGAGCGGGCGAAGACGACCGCCTCGCCCTCCCCGCGGTGCTTGGCCAGCACGTCGAAGACGGTGCGGTTGTAGAGGTAGGTGTAGTAGTTGTGCATGCGCTCGGGGTCGGAGCCGTCGGCGTAGGCGACGTCGACGGGGACGCGCTCGCCGAAGTCCGTCTTGAAGCAGTCGACGCCCATGCCGAGCAGCGCCTCCAGCTTGGCCGCGTACCACTCGCGGGCGGTGGGGCTGGTGAAGTCGACCAGCGCCATGCCGGGCTGCCACAGGTCCCACTGCCACACGCTGCCGTCCGGCTTCCTCAGCAGGTGCCCGAGCGCGCGGCCCTCCGCGAACAGCGGCGAGCGCTGCGCGATGTAGGGGTTGATCCAGACGCAGATGCGCAGGCCCCGCTCCTTGAGCCGGGCCAGCATGCCCTCCGGGTCGGGGAAGACCCGCGGGTCCCACTCGAAGTCGCACCAGTTGAACTCGCGCATCCAGAAGCAGTCGAAGTGGAACACCGACAGCGGCAGGTCCCGCTCGCGCATGCCGTCGATGAACGAGGACACGGTCTGCTCGTCGTAGGAGGTGGTGAACGACGTGGACAGCCACAGCCCGAACGACCACGCCGGCGGCAGCGCGGGCCGGCCGGTGAGCGCCGTGTACTTGCGCAGGATCTCCTTCGGCGTGGGGCCGTAGATCATGTAGTACGTCAGCCGCTGGCCCTCGACGCTGAACTGCACCCGGGAGACGGACTCCGAGCCGACCTCGAACGACACCCGGCCGGGGTGGTCCACGAAGACGCCGTAGCCGGCGTCGGTGAGGTAGAACGGCACGTTCTTGTACGCCTGCTCGGTGGCGGTGCCGCCGTCGGCGTTCCACATGTCCACCACCTGGCCGTTCCTGACCAGCGGCCCGAACCGCTCGCCGAGCCCGAAGACGGACGTGCCGACGCCGAGGCCGAGCTGCTCGCGCAGGTAGTGGCCGCCGCCGGCGTCCCGCATGATGCCCATGCCCTTGCCGCCGCTACCGGTCAGCGGCCGGCCGCCGGTGAGGAAGTCCAGGTGCCAGGGCCCGCTGCGGGCCACCCGGAGGGTCAGGGCGCCGGAGGTGAGCAGCGCGTGCTCGTCGTCGTACGACACCTGGGGGGCGAACTCCGGGCGTTCGGCGACCGTGAAGTGCGGGTCCCGCTCCTTCTCGCCGTCGAAGTGGGTGAGCGTGACCCCGATGACGTCGGGCATCGGCGCGTGCGCGCGGACGGTCATGACCGGTCCCTTCAGCAGGTCGCCGCGGTGCCGGATGGGCTGCGTCGGTGCGTGGATCTCCAGGCTGCCGGGGCCCGGGGACACGTCGAGGACCTCCACCGGGTAGGCGGCGCTGACGCCTTCGCGCAGCATCCAGTAGCCGTCGGTGAACTTCATTCGGCTCCTCCTGAGGTGATGGCGCCCACGGTTGCCTGGCGGCCGGTTGCCTGGCGGCCGATTACTCGATGGCCGATTACTTGACGGCGCCCACGGCGATGCCGCGGGTGAGGGTCCGCTGGAAGACGAGGAAGAAGACGATCGCGGGCAGCACGCCGAGCAGCGCCGCGGCGTTGGTCATGGTGGCGTCCATCAGCCGCTGGCCCTGGAGGACGCCGAGCGCCACGGACACGGTCTGGTTGTCGTTGGAGATCAGCATCACCAGCGGCAGCAGGAACTCGTTCCACGTCCAGATGAAGAAGAAGACCAGCAGCACCCCGATGGTCGGCCGCGAGACCGGCACGACGATCCGCCACAGCACCTGCCACGTGCTCGCGCCGTCGATACGGGCCGCCTCGACGACCTCGCGGGGGAAGGCGCCCAGCACGGACGAGAGCAGGTAGGTGCCGAAGGCCGCCTGGATCACCGTGAAGACGATGATCACGCTCAGCCGGGTGTCGTACAGGCCGACCTGCTTGGCCAGGTAGTAGACGGGGTAGACCAGCGCCTCCTGCGGCAGCATGTTCGCGAGCACGAAGAACGCCAGCACCCAGGTGCGGCCCCTGATGCGGCCGATGCCGATCGCGTAGGCGTTCAGGATGCTCAAGGCGGCCGCGAGGACCGCCACCGAGCCGCTGATCAGCACGGAGTTGGCGAGCTTCTGCCCGTAGTCGACGCGCTGCCAGAAGCTCCTGATGCCGTCCAGGTAGAACCCGCCGGGCAGGCTCAGCGGGCCGTGGGCGTTGTACTCGGCCGGGGACTTGACGGCGTTCAGGGCCACGATCGCGAACGGCAGCACCATGAGGACGGCGCCGATCACGAGGGCGGCGAGGACGGGGGAGCGGCGCAGGGCGGTCACCGCGGTCCCTCCCGTACCGGTGGTCCCTCCTGTACCGGCGGTCCTTGCACGGGGCTCACCTCGGTCCCTCCTGCGCGTCGTCCTCCGCGCGGCTCTGCAGGCGCAGGGCTCCGAGGGCCAGCGCCAGGATGATCACGGTCAGCACGGTGGACACGGCGGAGCCGTAGCCGACCTGCGTCTTCTCGAAGAAGTTCTGGAAGGAGAAGTACGAGGGCACGTCCGTGGCGCCGCCCGGGCCGCCCTTGGTGAGGACGTAGACCGCGCCGAAGACCTTGAGCGCGGCGATGGTGCACCACAGCAGCACCACCGCGATCTCCGGCCGGATCTGCGGCAGCGTCACGTGCCAGAACCTGCGCCACCAGCCGGCGCCGTCCAGCTCCGCGGCCTCCGTGAGCTGCGGGTCGGTGCGCTGCAACCCGGCCATGAACACCACCAGCGGGAAGCCGAGCTGCACCCACACCATCACGGCCATCACGCTGTACAGCGCGATGTCGGGGTCGCCCAGCCAGTCCTGCTGGAGCGAGCCGAGCCCGACCGCCTTCAGCAGCGCGTTCAGGGAGCCGTTCGACGGCGCGAGGATCCAGCTCCAGACGATGCCGGCCACCGCGATCGGCAGCACCTGCGGCAGGTAGAAGCAGGCCCGCAGCACGGCCGCGACCCTGCTGCCGTAGTGCTTCGCGACGAAGTCGAAGAGCGCGGCGGCGAGGACCAGGCCGAGGGCGGTGGGGATCACCGCCATCGCCACCACCATCGCCAGCGAGTGCCGGAACGACTCCCAGAACGCGGAGTCGGAGGCGAGCCGCGTGTAGTTGGCGAGCCCGGCCCACTTCGGCGAGCCCACGCCCTGCCAGTCGGTGAAGCTCACGCCCGTGTTCATCAGGAACGGCACGACGATCACGGCGAGGAAGGCGGCGAAGCCGGGCAGCAGGTAGGGCAGGTAGGGGTTGCGGGGCCTTGGGCGCGTGCTGGCCGGGCGGGACGCGGTCGCGGGGCGTGCGGTCCGCGCCCCGCCCGGGGCGGTGGGGGGCGCCGCGGGGGCGCCGGGCGCCCGGTTCACGACTTCGGGACGCCGTCGTCGTAGGCCTTCTGGAGTGCGGTGAGGGTGTCCGCGGGCTTGCCGGTGCCGGTGATCAGCTTCTGCACCTCGGAGACGAGGACGTCGTAGAAGCCGGGCACGGGCCAGTCCGGGTAGTACGCGAGGCCGTCACGCCCGGAGACCGCGTCGAAGTCCTTGATGAGCTGCTTGGACTGGGGGTCGGTGATGGCGCCCGGATCGGCGGCGATCGGCACGCCGCCCTTGTTGCCCAGCAGGTTCTGGACGGTCTTCTTCAGCGTGATGTCGATGAACTCGTAGGCGAGGTCCTTGTTCTTCGCGCCCTGCGGCACCACCCAGAGGTTCCCGCCGGAGCCCGGCACGAAGCTGGAGCCCGGCCACAGATACGTTCCCCAGTCGAACTTCACCTCGTCCTGGAACCGCCCGAACCACCAGCTCCCCGACGACAGCATCGGGTACTTCCCGGAGATGAACGCCGTTCCCGCGTCCTCGGCCTTCACGCTGCTGGAGTCCTTGGCGATGTAGCCCTTCTTCACCCAGTCGGCGAAGGTGTCCGCGGCGTACGTCCAGGCCGCGTCGTGGAAGTCGGTCTTCCCCTTGTAGAGCTGGTAGGCGTCCACCCAGGAGCGGTCGGCCTTGGAGAGCGCGAGCTGGTACAGGTACTGCTGGGCGACGTACTCGGCGCCGCCGTCGGACAGCGGGGTGACGCCGTGCTTGACGAAGGTGTCCATCGCGGCGGTCATCTCGTCGATGGTCTTCGGGACCTTGACGTGGTACTTCGCGAACAGGTCCTTGTTGTAGTAGACCATCGAGAACTCGGCGTAGTTCGGTATCCCGTACCACTTGCCGGAGCCCATCACGCCGCCGGGGCTGTACTGGCTCGTGGTGCGCACGCCGCCCGTGACCTGCTTGTCCCAGCCGCGCTTGTGGGCCTCGTCCGTCAGGTCGGTGAGCAGCCCCTGCCTGGAGAGCAGGCCGGCGGTCGCGTTGCCCTTGTTGTACTCCATCAGGTCCGGGGCGTCGTCGGAGTTCAGCACCATCGGCGCGGTCTTCTGGATCTGCTCGAAGCCCTTCTCCTCGAACTTCACCATGACGCCCGGGTGGCCCTTCTCGAACTCCTTGATGGCCTCGTTCCAGGCGATGCCCATCGCGCTGTTCGGAGCCTCGTAGTGCCAGAGCTTCAGGGTGTTCGGATCGGAGGAGCCGCCGCCGGAGCCGCCGCAGGAGGCCAGGAGCAGGCTCCCCGCAACAGCCGTCGCGACCGCAGCCGCCGCACGCCTTCGTGCCGTCAACATCCTTGCCTCCGCCGTGGGGTGAGCTGTCGGGTCGGTGCAGTTGGGTGCTCGTGCCGGTGTGCCCGGTGCCGGTGTGCCTGGTGCCGGTGTGAGGTGTCTGTCGAATCGTTTCGACACAGATCGTCGAATCGCTTCGACGCGGAAGGTAGGGGCGGACGCACGGCGCGTCAATGGGGGGCGCGGGAATCGGGGTGGATGTGCGGCGGGCCGAACGTTCGGGGATGTTGGGCCCCTTAGAGCTGCTCACACAGTGAGGCTGAGTTCGCGCTGATGGCCGTGTCTGAGGAACTGTGGGGAGCGGATGGTGCCGCTGATGCTGGAAGCACTGGTCCGGCGTGTACTGAGCCGAGCTCTGCGGATCCGTTGACCCGCCGCCCCCGCCGTGGGAGGTGAGGGTGACGGTGACCACGGGGTAGCCGCCAAAGTAGAACGCTCCACCTGGACTTCCGGGTGGAGCGTCACCGTGCAGGCAGTCAGCCGAGGTAATCGATATTGCGGATGTACACCCGCTGTACGGGGGGCGCGTCGATGACGATGAGGGCGACCGCGGTGTGCCGGAGGGCGAGCGTGCGACGTTCCTTGTTGCCGTTGTACGGCTCGGTGGTCGCGTAGGGGTCGTGGCAGACGTCTGCCATGGCGAGGACGAGTTCCTCGCTGGCCTCGGTTGGGAGGGAGTCCCAGACGGCGGCGGTCTGCTCGTCGTAGCGGAGCTTGTACACGCCGTAGATCGTGACAGGTCAAGCAGCCCCGCGTGCACGGATTCGGGCAGCTTGTCCCTGGATCCGCTCCGTTCCGTCGATCCACTCGCCAGGAGGTTCTTCACCGCGAGACTCGTGGGCGATGATCTCGCTACCTTGCTCGAAGGCGGCAACAGTGTTCTTCGCGATGCGTTCCCACTTCGCGAACGCTTGGAGAAGTTGGTGAGCAGGCGCCTTGTTGATCTCGGCGAGGGCTCGCTTGGCGAGGGCGGGGTTGCCTAGTGCGTCGCAGATACGTTCGATGGTCCACGGTTCGCTCATCTTGACCCCAAAATCACAAAGCCCACATTGTCAGTAGCGCGGTCTGTGCAGCGTAGCGTCCCCATGGGGGCAGTGTGAGGAAGCCTGGGTAGCTGGCACCCAAACGCACTCCACAAGGTCGGGCCTGGCCAGCGGCAAGCGGTTCCATTTTGAGGCTGATGCACGTGGTTGACCTGGAGGCTTCGACTGGCGAAGGTGAATGGCGGCGTCCCGGCAGGCAGTCGAACGGTGACTCCCTCGAAGTGATCTGCGCGCACGACGCCGACAAGCTGGAATGCCTGATTCAGGCCGTGGAGTACAGGGAGCAGGGCTACGCGAACGTCCAGCCCTGGACCGACAGCAGCCTTGCGAAGCTCAAGACGGCCTCTGCCCAGGCCCTCGCCGAGGCCGCGCTGAACATGACGTCGATCGAATGGCAGCAGACGTACCTGCGCTGAACCGAGACCCGGGGCCGTGTCACGCGGTGGGGTGCATGTGCTGCCGGGTCCATTCCTCGAAGCTGGTGAGCGGGATTCCCAGGTCTCGCGCGTACTGCGGGCGGGCCGGCTGGCCGGCTGCGTTCAGCCACTCGTGGCCGGCGCCCATCGGTGGCATTCCGGCGGCGAGGGCCTCCTCCTCGGTCATGTCCGGTGCGGAGACATGCGTGTCCAGGGCGCGGGACAGGGTCTCGGCGATCTCCGTCATCGACAGGTAGTCGCTCGCCAGCTCAAGTTCTACCCCGTCGAACCGCTCCGGCGCGGTGATGGCCGCGGCGGCCGCCGTGCCGATGTCGTCCACCGCGACCAGGGAGAGCCGGGTCCCGGGGTTCAGGACGCTCACCAGGCCGCCTTCTGTGCCGCGCGGGAACAGCAACGCCATGGACGGGAGGAAGTTCTCCATGAAGAAGCCCGGCTTGAGAAGCGTCCAGTGGGGGAAGCCGGCCGCGCGGGCCCGGTCCTGGATCGCGCTCTTGGCGCCCAGGGTGGGTTCCATCGACGCCCACCGGCCTTCGGCCCAGCCGGGAGCCGCGGTGTGCTGGCCGGCGCCGGTGACGGATGTGTGCACGAACTGCGGCACTCCGGCGGCCTTCGCGCTCTCGATGAGGTTGACGCCCTGGGCCACCTCCCCCTCGAAATCGAAGCCTTCTGCCGTGATGGCGGGCATCTGCACGGAGAAGACGGCGCGGGCACCCTCGGCGGCCCGGATCACCGCATCGCGGTCGTGGAGGTCGGCGGTGACCAGTTCGGTGCCGAGTGCCTCGACGGCCCTGGCCCGGTCGGTGGCCGGGTCCCGTACCAGGGCGCGGACGGGAACGCCTGCCGCGAGCAGCGCGCGGGCGGTGGCCCCGCCCTGCCTGCCGGTGGCGCCGGTGACCAGGACGGGTGCGGAATCTGCGGGCATGGCGCTTCCTCGGGTTGCTCGCCAATTAAACGGCGGGGCCCGCCGTTTATGGGCCGCTACGATACGGCGGGGCCCGCCACTTATCAATCCTGGAGGTGACGCCATGCCTGAGCGCCAGCGTGCGGACGCCCGACGCAACTACACGCGCATCCTCGCCGTGGCCGAAGAGGAGGTCGCCGCCCATGGAGCCGACGCCTCCCTGGAACAGATCGCCCGCACCGCGGGGGTCGGCTCGGCGACCGTGCGCCGGCACTTCCCCACGCGCCGTGCGCTGCTGGAGGCGGTCTCCCGGAAACGGATCGAGGCCCTGTGCGTCCGCGCCCATGACCTGACCGGCAGGGGCGACAGCCGGAACGCGCTCCTGGAATGGCTCGATGACGTCGTCGCCTACTCCGTCTCCGCCCGGGGGCTGGCGGCCGCGCTGGCCTACGACGGCCCGGTGCACGAGAACAGCTGCTCGGCGGCGCTGGAAGAGGCGGCGGACCCTTTGCTGCGCCGTGCCGTGCAGGACGGCGCGCTGGCGGCAGGCGTCACCGTCGCCGACCTGATCACGCTGGTCGTCGGCATCGTCCTGGCCACGGAGCACTACCCCGACCCCGCCGCCCAGGCGGACCGGCTGTTCCGGCTGGCCGTGGCCGGACTGAGCCCGCAGAGCTGAACAGAGCCTGAGCGGCTACGCCGGCGGCAGGCCGGGCGGCGTGCCCGCCGGATCGTTCGACGAGCGCCGGGCGTCAGGTGACAGCCCTCACAGCAGCGCCCCCGAAGGATCGATGCGGAACGCCCGCCCGCGGACGCCGAAGTCCGAGAGGTCGCCCGTGGCGCGGCTGTCGTCGGCCCACGTGATGAAGGCGGACTCGCCGTCGCCGCCGAACGCCGTCGCGGCCGAGACCTGGAAGCGGTCGCCGGCCTCCGCCGTGTTGACCTGCACCTTGTCGGTGAGCGAGCCCTGGCTGTCGGAGCACACCTTCGCCATCACCGATGGGACGGTGTCGACGGTGGTCGCGCTCTTCTCCACCCAGGCGAGCAGGAACCGCCCGCCGGGCAGCGGCGCGAGCGCCGGCCACGAGCGGTGGAAGCCCTGCGGGGTGCCCGCGGTGAGGCTGGTGGCCGCGGTGCCGTCCGGCTCGAAGATGCTCGCCTCGACGGTGCTCTGCGGGACCCCGAGGTCGCTGTCCGCGATGTGGTCGACGTGGGCGATGACGAAGCGCCCGTTGTCCAGCAGCGTCACGGTGTTCCCGGGCCGGAAGCCGGAGATGTTCGGCTGGATCTCCCCGCTGCGGGGCGTGCCGTCGAAGTCGAAGAGGCGGAAGACGAGCCGGTCGCCGTCGACCGCGGCGGGGTCCTTCGTCCAGGCGACGACGTAGCTGCCGTCCGCGAGGATCGACGCGACCGGGCTGGTGTGGAAGCCCTCCGTGGTGTTCACGGTGAACTCCGGCTCGGCCTTGTTGCCCTCCGCGTCGAAGCGCTGGGCGCGGATGCGCCGGTCGGCCCGGGTGTCGGTCCAGACGACGACGGCTCCGCCGTCCACCATCCGGGTGACGGAGGGGCGGTTGCCGGGGTCGATGTCGGTGGTGTTCACCTGGATCTCGGGGCCCGCCTTCACGGCGTTCCTGTACCGCTGCATCTTCACCCGGGGGCGGGGCGGCGGCACGTCGAAGGGCTGCTCGATCCAGGCGGTGACGATGTTGAACCCGGTGTCGGTCAGCATCGGGAGCTGGCGGTTGGTGTTGGCCTGCTCCGGCGCCGGGGAGTTCACCGTGAACTCCTCGCCGCTCTTGTCGCCGCCGGCCGTCAGGATCTGGCCCCTGATCTCGGCGGTCCCCCGGTCGGCCCACACGGCCATGTACTCGGTGCTGCTGAGGGAGTCCACGGCCGGCTGGAACTGGGGGCCCGCCGTCGACGTGTTCACCAGGATCTCGTCCATGACTGCCCTCCGTCCCGGGCGTCGCGCCCCGTGCGGGGCGCGCGAAACCGGCGGTTCCGGTTCGGCCAGGCGGGCCCGCGCGGCGGAGCGGCACGGTGGCGCTGTCGCGCGCTGATGAAAGGGTCGCACGGGTGGGGTGGGGGTGCATCCGGAGTGGGGGCGGCGCCGGCCCACCCGTGCGTGGGGGCCGTCAGCCAGGACATGACGTCACGTCCTCACCGCCCGAGGGGGTGTGGTTCTGTCGTGTCCGGCCACCGGAGGGTGGGGGTTGGTCGCTCCCCCACTGCCTTGAGGGCGTGGGAGGTACCCCCACCCCGCGCCCCTTCCGGGGTGGGGGCCGCTGACGTGGGGGTCTGCCCCGGCCTGCGCAGGGGCGCGGGGAACTGCGCGACGAGCCACGACGTGACCGTCAGGTCGTCACCGTCCCGAGGGGCCTGGTTCTGCCGTATCCGGACCCGTGGCGGGTGGGTGGTTGCTCACTTCCTCACTGCCTTGAGGGCGTGGGAGGTACCCCCACCCCGCGCCCCTGACCGGGCCGGGGCAGCCCTAGACGCCAACCGCGCCCCCCACGCGGCGCGTCCGCGCCGTCGCCACGCACGACAGCACGAACGCCGTCCCCGCCGCCGAAGCCGGTGTCACGTAGCCCGTCGCGGCCCCCGCGTGCTCCACCAGCCACCCGCCCGTCGCCGAGCCGGCCGCGACGCCGCCGAGCAGTGCGGTCACCGAGAGCGTCATGCCCTCGTTGAGCCGGCCCGGCGGCGTGCGGCGCTGGACCAGGGTCATGCCCGTGACCATCGTCGGTGCCGTCGCCATGCCCGCGACCAGCAGCGTCGCGGCGAGCACCGGCAGCGAGCCGGTGAGCGTGGCGGCCAGCAGCGGCATCGTCATCAGCACGGTCATCGCGGCCACGCACCGGGGCAGCCGGCGCTCCGGCGGGCCCGTCAGCCGCCACGCGCCGTAGACGAGCCCCGCCACGCCGGAGCCCGCCGCCTGCAAGGCCAGGACCGAACCCGCGGCAGCGCGGTGTCCCTGTGCGTCCGCGAACGCGATCGTCACCACCTCCAGGGAGCCGAAGACGGCCCCGGTGGCGAGGAAGACGGCCAGCAGCGCGGGGATGCCCGGGGCCCGCAGCGGTGCCCGGCCCGTGCTCCGGCCGCCGGGCGGCGGCTCGGTGCGGCGCTGGGCGGCGAACAGCACCACCCCGGTCAGCAGCAGCACCGCCCCGATCAGCGTGCCCGCCTCCGGGAACAGCTCCGTGCACAGGAACACCGCCAGCACGGGGCCGAGCATGAAGCACAGCTCGTCGGCGACCTGCTCGAACGAGTTCGCGGTGTGCAGCGCGGCCTGGTCGCCGGCGAGCAGGTGGGCCCACCGGGCCCGGGACATCCCGCCCGTGTTGGGCGTGGTGGCCGTGGCCGTGTAGCAGGCGAAGAGGGTCCAGTCCGGTGCGCCGGTGCGCACGCACAGCACCAGCGCCAGCGAGCCGAGCACGGCGACCGCGGCCGCCGGCACCGCGACCCGCGCCTGCCCGTACCGGTCGACCATCCGCGCCGTCCACGGCCCGACGAGCGCGGTGGCGGCCAGGCCCGTCGCCGTGACCGCACCCGCGAGGGCGTACGACCCCCGCAGCCCCGCGATCATGGTGATCGCGCTCACGCTGAACATGCCCATCGGGAGCCGGGCGATCAGATTCCCGATCGTGAAGGCGACGGCGCCGGGAATGGCGAAGAGCCGCCGGTAGCGCGCGGGCGCGCTCGGGTGCGGCGGGTCGGGGGGTGGTGCCGTGGCCTCCTCGTTCGGGCCATTCCATGGGGCATCGTCCCGGTGCGCCCGGGCGGAAGACTGGTCCGGCATGGCGCAACGGTCCTATGGGTCCCTCGCCCCGGTCCACCGCTTTTCGGGGCGCCGGGGGCTACTGCCTTGCGGGGAGCCGAAGGCTACTGCGGCGCCGGCTCGCCGCCGCTCTCCCGCGCCCCGGGCCGGGCGTGGATGTACAGAAGGCGGCGGTCGTCGACGTCCAGGCGCCGGGGGAGGGGCAGCTCGTAGTGGACGGGCAGGCTGTGGTCCGCGAGCTGGGCCTTGGGGTTGTAGACGCGGTTGAAGCGCCACAGCATCCGGGCGAAGTTGGTCTGGCCGCGGGCCAGGTTGCCGGCCAGCACCCCCAAGGCGCCGAACGCCGTGGACAGTCCCAGGTGCTTGCGGTTGATGACGGCCTGGGTCCGCACCAGCTCGCGGTAGAACTCGTCCAGGGGCAGCGTGGTGGGTACCACCGCGTGCTGGATGTCGAAGAGCCGGTAGTCGCGGGTGGTCAGCCGGCGCGACTCGGTGTGCCAGATCTCCGTGCCCGGATAGGGCGTCATCACCGTCAGGTGGACGATCTCCGGAACCGACATGGCGAAGTCCCGGACGACCTTGAAGCGCGCCTCGTCCCATGCGGGATCGACGATCAGGTTGATGGCGACGTTGATGCCGAGCTTCCGGGCCACCTCAAGCGCCTCGAAGTTCTGGTCCGGGTTGACCCGCTTGCGGTACAGGTCGAGCCCCTCGGCGTCGATCGCCTCCATGCCCAGGAACATGTAGCGCAGGCCGAGCCGGGTCCAGCGCTCGAAGACCTCGGTGTTGCGCAGCAGCACGTCGCTGCGGGTCTCCAGGTAGTACCGCTTGCGGACCCGGCGGCGCTCGATCTCGGCGGCGATGGCGTTGCCGTGCTCCGGCCGGATGAAGGCCACGTCGTCCACGATGAAGACGTTCGGCTCCCGGATGCCCGCCAGCTCCTCGGCCGCGGCCTCGGCCGACGCCTTGCGGTAGCTGCGGCCGTAGAACGTCCAGGCCGAGCAGAACGAGCAGTCCCAGGGGCAGCCGCGGGTGAACTCGATGGAGGCGCACGGGTCGAGCTCGCCGATGAAGTAGCTCTTCCTGCGGCGCATCAGATCGCGGGCGGGGCGCGGCTCGTCGATGCTGTGCAGCATCTTCGGGGCCGGGCCGCGGCCCTCGGGCGTGACGATCCCGGGCACGTCCTGCAGCCCGCCGTCCCGCACCGCCTCCAGCAGCGGCACGACGGCCGTCTCGCCCTCGCCCCTGACGACCGCGTCGAGCGCGCCCTCCGCCTGCTTCAGCACCTCCTCCGCGACGAACGAGACGCTGTGCCCGCCGAAGAACACGAAGCAGTCCGGCAGCATCCGCTCGGTCTCCCGGGCGATGTCGATGGCCTCGGGGATGTTGGCCAGGTAGTTGAGGGAGATGCCGAGCGCCTCCGGCCGGAACGAGGCCATCTCCTTCACCAGGTCGCGGTGCCGGAACACCTGGAGGTCGATCACGCGCACCTCGTGTCCGGCGGCGCGGGCCGCGCCCGCCACCCGTTCCAGGCCGAGGGGTTCCAGCCGCAGGAAGATCTCCGAGTACATCAGGGCGCTGGGGTGGACGAGCAGCAGGCGCATGGATACCTCATATCCGACAATGTACGGATAAATATATAGCCAAAAGTATCCGCGCCCCCGGTGCTCCCCGCCGCCCGCACCTGGGCCGTTCGGTGCCGGGCGCTCGGGCGGGTGGTGCGCGGACACCCGGGTGCGCCCGTAGGCGTGCGGGGAGCCGCGGGCCGGAATAGGATCCGCGGCCTCGTGGTTGCGGGGGGCTACGAGGTGGGTACGTGTCTGGGCGCGCAGGATGTGCGCGCCGGCGCGGGCTCTCGTGGACGTCGCGCCCCGGCGTGAACGTCGCGTTGGGCGCGCACGTCCTACCGGAAGAGGCGGAGGTGAAGGACATGCCCGGCACGCGGTCGGCGGTCCTCCTGCCTGTCGCGGTCCTCCTGCCTGTCGCGGTCCTCCTGCCGGTCCTGGTCATCGCGTCCTGCCACCCGGTGCACCTGACCACTCGGCCGCACATCGACCTCCAGCGGGTCGCCGGCGCGCTCTGTCGTTCCTGACCTGTTCCCCGCCCTCGGGCGCGCCCAGCGCGGGCGCGGCCCGGCGCTGTCGCACGGTCGATCAGGAAGGCACCCTCGTGTCCGCGTCCTCTCCGTCTCCGCTGCCCTCTTCTCCCGCTGACCCCTCAGGCACCTCCACCGGTGCCGCCCCCGGCGCCCCCACCGGGGCCCCCACCGGGGCCCCCACCGGCGCCGCCCCCGACGCCGCCCTGCGCCTCGCCGTCGCGCTGGACGGGGCGGGCTGGCACCCGGCCGCCTGGCGCGAGCCGGTCTCCCGGCCCGGGGAGCTGTTCACCGCCGGCTACTGGGCCGATCTCGTGGCCGAGGCCGAGCGCGGCCTGCTCGACTTCGTGACGTTCGAGGACGGGCTCGCCCTACAGTCCTCGCGCCCCGGCGAGCCGGACGGCCGCACCGACCAGGTGCGCGGCCGGCTCGACGCCGTCCTGATCGCCGCCCGGGTGGCGCCGCTGACCTCGCGCATCGGCCTGGTGCCGAACGTGGTGGCGACGCACACGGAGCCGTTCCACCTATCCAAGGCCATAGCCACCCTCGACTACGTGAGCAACGGCCGCGCCGGCCTGCGCGTGCAGGTCACCCGCCTTCCGCAGGTGGCCGCCCACTTCGGCCGGCGCGCCTTCCCGCCCGGCCGCCCGCAGGACCGCGGCACGCCCGAGGGGCAGCGGCTCACGGGGGAGCTGTTCGCGGAGGCCGCCGACTACGTCGAGGTGGTCCGGCGGCTCTGGGACAGCTGGGAGGACGACGCGGAGATCAGGGACGTCGCCACGGGGCGCTTCATCGACCGCGACAAGCTGCACTACATCGACTTCGAGGGCCGCTTCTTCAGCGTGAAGGGCCCCTCCATCACGCCCCGGCCGCCACAGGGTCAGCCCCTCGTCAGCGCCCTCGCGCACGGCAGCGTCCCGTACCGGCTGCTCGCCACGTCCGCGGACATCGGCTACGTCACCCCGCGGGACGCCGGCCACGCCCGCGCCATCGTCGACGAGGTGCGCGCCGAGCAGGACCGCGCCGGCCGTGCCGGACAGCCGCTGCACCTCTTCGGCGATCTGGTGGTCTTCCTCGACGACGACCCTGCCGAGGCCGAGGCCCGCCGGGCGCGGCTCGACGCGCTCGGCGGCGAGGCGTACACCAGCGACGCGCGGATCTTCGCGGGCAGCCCCGCGGGGCTCGCCGACCTCCTCCAGGAACTCGCGGCCGCCGGCCTGACCGGATTCCGGCTGCGGCCCGCCGTCGCCCGCCACGACCTGCCCGCGATCACCCGGGGCCTGGTGCCGGAACTCCAGCGCCGCGGCGCCTTCCGCACCGGCTACGAGGCGGACACGCTGCGCGGCCTGCTCGGCCTCACCCGCCCCGAGAACCGCTACGCCACCGGTGCCGCCGGCGGCACCACCGCCACGACCGGCACCGCCGCCGTCTGAGCCGGAGGGACTCACCGCCATGAGTACCAGCAACGACACCCGCTCCAGCGGCCCGGACGGTCCGGGCACCCCGGGCACGCCCGGCAGGCCGGGCAAGCCCCTCAAGCAGGTCCACCTCGCGGCCCACTTCCCCGGCGTCAACAACACCACCGTCTGGAGCGATCCGGCCGCCGGCAGCCACATCGCGTTCGACTCCTTCGCGCACTTCGCCCGCACCGCGGAGCGCGCCGGGTTCGACTTCCTCTTCCTCGCCGAGGGGCTCAGGCTCCGCGAGCAGGGCGGCAGGATCTATGACCTGGACGTGGTCGGGCGCCCCGACACCTTCACCGTCCTCACCGCGCTCGCCGCCGTCACCGGCCGCCTCGGCCTGACCGGCACCATCAACTCCACGTTCAACGAGCCCTACGAGGTGGCCCGCCAGTTCGCGAGCCTCGACCACCTCTCCGGCGGGCGCGCCGCCTGGAACGTCGTGACCTCCTGGGACGCGTTCACCGGCGAGAACTTCCGGCGCGGCGGGTTCCTGCCGCAGGAGGAGCGCTACTCGCGCGCCAAGGAGTTCCTCCGGACCGCGACCGAGCTCTTCGACTCCTGGCAGGGGGACGAGATCGTCGCCGACCGGGCCTCCGGCACCTTCCTGCGCGACGCGCGCGCCGGCGCGTTCGTCCACAAGGGGCCGCACTTCGACATCGAGGGGCGGTTCAACGTGCCCCGCAGTCCCCAGGGCCGTCCGGTGATCTTCCAGGCCGGCGACTCCGACGAGGGCCGCGAGTTCGCCGCGTCGAGCGCCGACGCCATCTTCAGCCGGTACAGCACGCGGGCGGAGGGCCAGGAGTTCTACCGGGACGTCAAGGGCCGCCTCGCCCGGTACGGCCGCACCCCGGACCAGCTGCTGGTCCTGCCCGCCGCCACCTTCGTGCTCGGCGACACCGACGAGGAGGCCCACGAGCTGGCCCGCGAGGTGCGCCGCCGGCAGGTCAGCGGGGCCACCGCGATCCGGCACCTGGAGTTCGTCTGGAACCGCGACCTGTCCGCCTACGACCCCGAAGGCCCGCTGCCCGAGATCGACCCCGACCCCGGCGAGCACACCGTCGCCCGCGGCCGGGCCCAGGTCCGGATGTACCGGGACCCGCTGAGGACCGCCCGCGAGTGGCGGGAGCTGGCCGCCGCCAACAAGTGGTCCATCCGCGACCTCGTCATCGAGACCGGGGGCCGCCAGGCCTTCGTGGGCTCCCCGGCCACCGTCGCCGCGAGCATCGACGACTTCGTCCAGTCCGACGCGTCCGACGGCTTCATCCTCGTCCCGCACATCACGCCGGGCGGCCTCGACGCCTTCGCGGACACCGTCGTGCCGCTGCTCCAGGAACGCGGGGTGTTCAGGACGGAGTACGAGGGCGCCACCCTCCGCGACCACCTGGGCCTCGGCGCGCCGCCCGCGGCCGGGGCCGGGGCCGGTACCGGGCGGGCGGCGCCGTGAGGTTTCGGGCCACCGTGCCGCGCCCGCCGCCCCAGGCCGTGGGCGTCTCGCCCGTCTTGCCTGTCCCGCCCGATCCGCCCGCCGACCGCTGAGGAGACCGCAGATGTCCGCCATACCCCTCGGGGTCCTCGACCTGGTGCCGATCAGCTCGGGCTCCACCGCCGCCGAGGCCCTGAACAACTCCATCGACCTCGCACGGCACGCCGAACGGCTGGGCTACGCCCGCTACTGGTTCGCCGAGCACCACCTCAACCCGGGCGTGGCCGGCACCTCGCCCGCCGTCGTGCTCGCGCTGACCGCGGCCGCCACCTCCACGATCCGGCTCGGCTCCGGCGCGGTCCAGATGGGGCACCGCACGGCGCTCGCCACCGTCGAGGAGTTCGGCCTGATCGACGCGCTGCACCCGGGCCGGCTCGACCTGGGCCTCGGCCGCTCCGGCGGCCGCCCGCCCGGGGAGCGCGCCGCCGCGTCCACCGCCACCCCCGTCGTCGACGGCCGGACACCGAACGGCCTGCGCGTCCCCGCCCGCTTCTCCCTCCAGCACCTGCTCGGCTCGCCCAGGGTCGCGCTCCAGCACACCCTGCTGCGGCAGCCGAAGGCCGAGGCGCAGGACTACACCGAGCAACTCGGCGACGTCCTCGCGCTGCTCGCCGGCCGCTACCGCTCACCGGACGGCGTCGAGGCGCACGTCGTGCCGGGGGAGGGCGCGGACGTCCAGGTGTGGGTCCTGGGCAGCAGCGGCGGCGAGAGCGCGCGGGCGGCCGGCGCCAACGGGCTGCGGTTCGCGGCGAACTACCACGTCAGCCCCGCCACCGTGCTGGAGGCGGTGGAGGGGTACCGGGCCGCGTTCCGGCCCTCCGCCGTCCTGGACGAGCCGTACGTGGCCGTCTCGGCGGACGTGGTCGTCGCCGAGGACGACGCCACCGCGCGGGAGCTGGCGGCGGGCTACGGGCCCTGGGTGCGCAGCATCCGCAGCGGCGAGGGGGCCATCGCCTTCCCCACGCCCGAGGAGGCCAGGGCGCACGTCTGGACCGACGAGGACCGCGCGCTCGTCGCCGACCGCCTCCAGACCCAGTTCGTGGGCTCCCCCGGCCACGTCGCCGACGACCTCGCCCGCCTCCAGGAGGCCACCGGCGCCGACGAGCTCCTCGTGACGACGATCACCCATGACCACGGGGATCGGGTGCGGTCGTTCGAGCTGCTGGCGGAGGCGTGGGGGCGCGCCTGACGGCGCGGGCGAGCCCCGGTGCGGTGACCGCGTGCGCGGTCCGGCGGCTGTGGGCCCGCGCCCCGGAAGGGGCGCGGGGAACTGCGCGACAAGCCACGACGAAACCGTCAGGTCGTCACTGTCCGGGAGGGGCAATCTCTGTCGTGTTCGGCCACCGGCCGGTGGCCGGGCGGTGGCAGGAGCTGCCCCTTTCTGCCGGTGGCGACCCGCGGGTCGCGCCGTGGCTGGTCGCGCCCACGCGGCGGAGCCGGACATCGACACAGCCCCGCGCCCCCAGGTGGGCCAGGGGCGGCCCTCACGCTCGGCCACCGCCCCGCGTGAGTGCAACGTTCCGTTGGTGTCACCTCGTGGCATCGCGCCGAAATCCGGCGTACCTAGCGTCGTTCCGACCACCATCCGACACCGTGGAGGCGGAACATGCTGGACGCACCGGCCGGTGGCCGTACCTCGGATCGCTCGGCCCCCCGCCGTACCGGAGGCCGCTGGATCGAGGAGTGGGATCCGGAGGACGAGCCCTTCTGGGCGGCGCAGGGGGAGCGGATCGCGCGCCGGAACCTGTGGTTCTCCGTGCTCTGCGAGCACATCGGCTTCTCCGTGTGGACCCTCTGGTCCGTACTGGTGCTCTTCATGGGCCCCGAGTACGGCATCGACCCGGCCGGCAAGTTCTTCCTGGCGTCCATGGCCACCCTGGTGGGCTCCGCGGTCCGGGTGCCGTACACCTTCGCCGTGGCGCGGTTCGGCGGGCGCAACTGGACGGTCTTCTCCGCCTCCCTGCTGCTCGTACCGGCCGTCGCTGCGTTCGTGGTGATGCGGCCCGGCACCCCCTACTGGACGTTCCTGCTCTGCGCGGCGCTCAGCGGGCTCGGCGGCGGCAACTTCGCCTCCTCCATGACCAACATCAACTCCTTCTTCCCGCTGCGCCGCAAGGGCTGGGCCCTGGGCCTGAACGCGGGCGGCGGCAACCTCGGCGTGCCCGTGGTGCAGCTCGCCGGCCTCGCCGTGATCGGCGCCGCGGGCGGGCCGCGGCTGCTGATCGGCATCTACCTGCCGGCCATCCTGGTCGCCGTGGGCTGCGCGGTCAGGTACATGGACAACCTCGCGACGGTCCGCAACGACACCGGGGCCGCCCGCGAGGCCCTCCGCGACCCGCACACCTGGATCATGGCGCTGCTGTACGTGGGCACCTTCGGCTCGTTCATCGGCTACAGCTTCGCCTTCGGCCTCGTCCTCCAGACGCAGTTCGGCCGTACCCCGCTCGCCGCCGCGTCCGTCACCTTCGTCGGCCCGCTGCTCGGCTCGCTGGTACGGCCCGTGGGCGGCCGTCTCGCCGACCGGTACGGCGGGGCCCGCATCACGCTGTGGAACTTCGTCGCCATGGCCGCCGCCACCGCGCTCGTCGCGCTCGCCTCCGTACGGGCCTCGCTCGCGCTGTTCACCGCGGCCTTCATCGTGCTCTTCGCGCTGTCCGGACTGGGCAACGGCGCCACCTACCGGATGATCCCCGCGATCTTCCGGACGCGTGCGACGGCCCGCGGCCTGACCGGCGAGGCCGCGGCGGCGTACGGCAGGCGGCTGTCCGGGGCGGCCATGGGGCTGATCGGCGCGGTCGGCGCGGCCGGCGGGCTCGGCATCAACCTCGCCTTCCGCCAGTCCTTCCAGACCGCCGGCACCGGCACGGCGGCCTTCCTCGCCTTCCTCGCCGGGTACGCACTGTGTTACGGCGTCACCTGGACCGTATACGTGCGGCGGAGCGCGGCGGGCACCCGCGAGGTGCCCGAAGAGCGGCCGATACCCGCATAGTGTCCGCAGGGTGTCCGACGGTGGCGTAACACGCAGGACATCATGGTGATCCGGGGTCGACACGGCTCCTTGGCAGGCTCGACGCGCACGGCGGGACGCCGGCCACGGTACGGGCCGCAGTCGACGAGAGCCACGGGACGCGGGACGAGAGGCATGGACGACGAGGGACAGCGGGAGCGGCGGGAACACCCGGAGGACCGGGGACACCGGGAGGACCGGCCGGGCGGTGGCGGTGGGCGGGAGCGGGAGCACGCGGGTGCGGCGGCCGGTTCGGCGGGTGCGTCCGGCGAACCGCTCGCCGGGTTCACCGTCGGGGTGACCGCCGCCCGGCGCGCAGAGGAGCTGGGGACGCTGCTGCAACGCCGGGGAGCCGCCGTGCTGCACGCCCCCGCGCTGCGGATCGTGCCGCTCGCCGACGACGCGGACCTGCTCACCGCCACCAAGGACCTGATCGACCGCGCGCCGGACGTGGTGATCGCGACGACCGCCATCGGCTTCCGCGGCTGGGTGGAGGCCGCCGACGGCTGGGGGCTCGGCGAGGGCCTGCTCGACCGGCTGCGCGGTGTCGAACTGCTGGCTCGCGGGCCCAAGGTCAAGGGCGCGGTACGGGCCGTCGGGCTGACGGAGGAGTGGTCGCCGGCGTCCGAGTCGATGGCCGAGGTGCTCGACCGGCTGCTCGCGCAGGGCGTCGAGGGGCGGCGCATCGCCGTCCAGCTGCACGGGGAGCCGCTGCCCGGCTTCGTCGAGTCGCTGCGGGCCGGGGGAGCGGAGGTCGTCGGGGTGCCGGTGTACCGGTGGATGCCGCCCGCCGACCTCGCGCCGGTCGACCGGCTGCTGGACGCGACGGTCGCCCGCGGGGTGGACGCGCTCACGTTCACCAGCGCCCCCGCCGCGGCGTCGCTGCTGCGGCGCGCGGAGGACCGGGGCATGCTGCCCGCGGTGCTCGACGCGCTCGGGCACGACGTGCTGGCCGCCTGCGTGGGGCCGGTCACCGCGACGCCCCTGCAGGCCCACGGCGTGGACACCGTCCAGCCCGACCGCTTCCGGCTCGGTCCGCTCGTCCAGCTCCTCTGCCAGGAACTCCCGGCCCGGGTCCGGGCACTGCCCGTCGCCGGGCACCGCCTGGAGATCCGCGGCCACGCGGTGCTGGTCGACGGCGTCCTGCGCCCCGTGCCGCCCGCCGGGATGGCCCTCCTGCGCGCCCTGGCCCGGCGGCCAGGGTGGGTGGTCGGACGGGCGGACCTGCTCCGGGCACTTCCCGGCGCGGGCCGCGACGAACACGCGGTGGAAACGGCGATGACCCGGCTGCGGGCGGCTCTGGGCGCGCCCCGGCTCATCCAGACGGTGGTCAAGCGGGGGTATCGGCTGGCGCTGGATCCGGCTACGGACGCGAAGTACGCGGACGCGTAGTTCGCCGGGCGCCTCGGGTGGGGGGTGCTTCTGTGCTTTGGCGTGTGCGGGTTCGCTGTGGCTGGTTGCGCCCACGCGGCGGAGCCGCACATCGACAGAGCCCCGCGCCCCTTTCGGGGCGCCATCTGTTCTCGCGCGGCGAGGTGCGTTGGCGTGTGCAGCGCCTTTGTGGCTGGGGCGCCTTCTGTTTCGTTGTGGGTGCGGGGCCGCGGGGGGATGTACTCCCCCAGCGCTCAAGGGCCTGGGAGGTGCCCCCACGGTCCGGCGCCCCTCTGTTGTCCGGATGGGATCTGTGGGCCCGGCGCCGGCCTCCCCCAGTGCCTTGAGGGCCTGGGAGGTACCCCCAGCGCGCACATCCCCCCACGTCCCCTCCCGTCTCGTGCGCGGCTGCCGGCCGGTGGGGGCGGGGTCTCGTGACGGTGGCACACGGAAGCGCCGACTGATCGCCGTGTGGCGGGAACTCGCGAACGTCGTGTGAAGGGGAGGGGAGCCGGTGGCGTCCAGTGGCTCTCCAGGCCGTACGCCGCCTTCCGGGCGGGCGCTCGGGCGGGCACTGTAGATGGGAGGCCATACACCCTGACCCACAAGGCGGTGACAGGCTCATGTCAGCGGGCGCGCTTGATACGGCCACGGCAACCCCCGAGTTCCGGTTCGACGCCGGGCGGATCTCCCTGGATCTGCTGGCGACCGCGCACCCCGCCGAACGTCTGGACTCCGTCCCACGCCTGCGGAGCTGGTGCACCGGCGAGGGCCTGGTCCCGCCCGCGGCGGTGGCCGCGGTGCCCGGCGGCGCCGTGCTGCCGGGCGCCGACGCGCTCTGGCTGGTCGCCTTCCGGGAGCTGCGCGGGCACATCGGGAGCCTGGTGCGGGGCGAGTTGGACGGGCGGCCCGCGCAGGGCGCCCTGGAGTGCGTCAACGCGCTGGCGCGCGAGGCACCGCCCGCGCCCCGGGCCGTGCGGAGCGGCGACGGCACCCTCGTCCGCGCCCTGCACGCCGACCCCGGCTGCAACGCCCTGCTGGCCCTGCTCGCCCGGGACGCCGTCGACCTGCTCACCGACCCGGCGGCCCGCAGCCGCCTGCGGCGGTGCGAGGGCGACAACTGCCCGCTCATCTACCTCGACACCTCCCGCGGCCGGCGCCGCCGCTGGTGCTCCAGCGGGGCCTGCGGCAACCGGGAGCGGGTCGCCCGCCACCGGCGGCGGGCGGCACTGGCCCGCGTGTAGCGCCCCGTCCGGTTGGGCCGGTCGGTCAGTCCGGGTGCGGGTCGCGCACGGCGGGTCGCGGTCGGCCAGTCGGGTTCGGGCGTCAGTCCGCGTTCGGGGCGCGGCGGCGTACCAGCGGCAGGTACACCTCGTCGACGATCTCGACGAGGACGTCGTCGGGGGCGCTCGGTACGCCGCGTACCACGAACTCGTTGCGCAGCAGGACCACGGCGACCGTCGCGACCCGGGGGTGGAGCGCCTCGGGCGAGGCCTCGCCGCGCGCGACCGCGCGTCCCAGCACGGTCAGCCAGGGGGCCGCCGCCGCGTCCGGTGACTGGTCCGGCAGTCGCGCGACGAGTTCCGCCGCCCCGCCGGCCGCGGCGAACAGCTCGCGCAGGATCCCGCCGAGCGGAGAGCCCCAGTGCCGGTTCGCCCGGCGCAGCAGCTCCAGGGCGTCCTCGCGCAGCTCGCCGGTGTCGGGCGGCCGTACCGCGGTGGCCAGCCGGCGGTAGGCGGCGATGCCGAGGGGCAGGCGGCCCGGCCAGCGGCGGTAGATGGCGTTCTTGTTGGTGCCGGCGCGGGCGGCGACCCTGTCCATCGTGAGCCCGGCGTACCCGGACTCCGAGAGCTCGTCGGCGGCGGCGCGCAGGATCGCGTCCTCCAGGGCGGCACCGCGGCGCCGCGTCCGCCCCGCTCCCGTACCGCTGGTCGAATCCGCTGCCATGGCACCTTCCCGTGAGCGCCACTGATCGTACCGTCGGCTCACCGGCCGGCTCCGGTGTCGCGCACAGCGTGCAAGGGTCCGCCGGATCGCTGCCGCGGCCGTCCCCGGAGTTGTGAGTTGCAGCACACAACGGAGCCAGGGAAGGCGATCCGAGCCCCGTTTCGCGCGCCCCGCGTCGCCCACGGCACCGGATCAAACACCCACCGAACACCCCCTAGCACTCCAAGTAGCCGAAGCGCGGCGATCGGTGCCGACCGGTGTCGAACTGTGCTGAACAGACCCCAGGTCCCGTGCGTATGAGCTGTGGGATGGCAGGGCCACGGGACATCGGAGGCGTGGGTGCGCAAGGATCTGGTCGTGGCCGACGAACGCCCGCACAGCCCACCGACCCCGCCGAACCAGGCCGGGGCGCCCGGCATGCCCGGCGCCCGGGCGCCCGGGGCGGTTCCCTCCCCGGGCCGCGCCGAGGGCCGGGGCGGCGCCCGCGTGCCCGCTCCCGCCCACCCGCCGGATCCGCGGGCCCCGCAGGGGCGCGGTGAGTACGACGGCGTTCCGCTGCCGGCGGCGGGGCCCGACGAGGAGCTGATGCGCGCCCTGTACCAGGAGCACGCGGGCCCGCTGTTCGGATACGTGCTGCGGCTGGTGGCGGGGGACCGCCAGCGCGCCGAGGACGTCGTCCAGGAGACGCTGATACGGGCCTGGAAGAACGCGGGACAGCTGCACCGGGCCACGGGTTCGGTCCGGCCCTGGCTGGTGACCGTCGCCCGGCGCATCGTCATCGACGGGCACCGCAGCCGGCAGGCCCGGCCGCAGGAGGTCGATCCCACGCCGCTGGAGGTGGTCCCCGCGGACGACGAGATCGACAGGGCGCTGTGGCTGATGACACTCTCGGACGCGCTCGGGGACCTCACCCCGGCACACCGCGATGTGCTGGTCGAGACCTATTTCAAGGGGCGGACGGTCAACGAGGCCGCCGAGGTGCTGGGCGTCCCGGGCGGCACCGTCCGCTCCAGGGTGTTCTACGCACTGCGTTCGCTGAAGCTCGCGCTGGAGGAACGGGGGGTGACGTCATGAGCGCACACGGACCCGGTGAACCGGGCGCGTCCCCGCCCATCGACGACGTGCACGAGACGGTCGGGGCGTATGCCCTCGGCCTGCTGGAGCCGGCGGAGGCGAGCGCCTTCGAGGAGCACCTCGCGGGCTGCGAGCGGTGCGCGGAGCAGCTGGAGGAACTGGTCGGCCTGGGCCCGGTCCTGGCGGCCCTCGCCGACCTCCCGGACGCCCCCGACGCCCCCGCGCCGGCGGAGCCGCCCGCCCCGGTGCAGGAGCCGGCACGGCCCGAGCAGCCCGCACGGCCCGAGCAGCCCGCATCCGGTCGCCGGGCCGGGGCCGCCCGCCGCCGCCCGCCGGCCGCCCCGAGCCACCGGCTCGCGGACCGGCTCATGGGGGAGGTCGCCGCAGAGCGCGGGCGCCGGCGCAGGCGGGCCCGGTTCCTGGTGTCGGGCGCGGCGGCGCTGATCATCGCGGGGCCGCTGGCGGCACTCGGCCTGAGCGGCGGCGAGGACGCCGGGCAGCCGCGGCAGCCGGAGAGCGTCGCGCTGGCGGCCATGCCCGAGAAGGCCCACGCGACCGACGCGTCGACGAAGGTCAGCGCCACGCTGGGCCTCCAGAAGACCCCGTGGGGCACGGACACCGTGATGGAGCTGAAGAACGTCAAGGGCCCCCAGACGTGCTCCCTCGACGCGGTCGGCGAGGACGGCAGCCGCCAGACCATGACCTCCTGGACGGTGCCGTACTTCGGCTACGGCATCCCCGACAGCAAGGAGCCGGCGGGCAAGCTCCCGCTCTACGTACGCGGCACGGCCGCCTTCGACCTCAACCGCATCGACCACTTCGAGGTCCACACCCTGGACGGCAAGCACCTCGTGACGGTCCGGGCACCGCATCCGTCCTGACCCCCGGGCGGGGGCCACCGGCCGGGAGGGCCGGATTCCGTCGTCTCCGGACAGGCCGTGGGTGGGTGGTCGCTCGCGCAGTTCCCCGCGCCCCTGAGTGGCAGGGGCTGCGCCCCGAGAGGACTGCGGTCGATTACGACGAGGCAGTCGGGTTGCCACCCACCACAGCGGTCTCCGCGTACGTCCACCTGCCGGTGGTCGGGATGCGACAGAGATTGCCCCTTCGGGCCGGTGGCGACCTGACGTCCCCCACTGCCTGAAGGGCGTGGGAGGTGCCCCCAGTCGTGGCTTGTCGCGCAGTTCCCCGCGCCCCTGAGTGGGCCGGGGCGCAGCCCCGCCCAGGGGCTGGGCTGCGCCCCGATAGGGGCGCGGGGAACTGCGCGAGCAACCAGCCACCGGCAGGTGGTCCGGAAAATGACAGAAACCGCCCCTCCGAGGCGGGCGCGGCAGCGCGCGAAAGGGGCATCGGGCGACCCCGTCCCCCCCCGGCCCCCGTACGCCGACGACAACGCCCACACGCGCACCGGCAAACCGGCCCGACCAGGGCCCCCGCGCGCAACGGTCCCGTTTCGCGTACGGTAGACGGCTGCCCAGCACGTCAGAAGGGGGTTTCGGTGGCCGCGCAGGAAGCCGTCGATCCATCCGCCGCACAGCCCGCACGCCCCGTGCCCGCACAGGGACCGGGTCCGGGACCCGAGCGCGGGTCCGATGCCGCGCCCGCGGCCACCGCCGCACCCGTTCCCGCGGCCGGAGCCGGCCCCACGGCCGGCTCCGCCGACTCCGTCCGCGAGGCCGAGGTCGCCGTGGAGCAGCGGCACCTCGACCGGGTCTACCGCCGCCTGGAAGAGAAGATCGACGAGGCGGAGTTCCTGATGAAGGACGCCGCCGAGCGCGGCAAGGTCGGCACGCCGGGTGCGCTCGCCGAGCGGGACGCACAGGTGTTCCGCGCCGGCATCCACCTGAACCGGCTGAACAACGAGTTCGAGGACTTCCTGTTCGGCCGCATCGACCTGCTCCAGGGCAAGGACGGCCAGAAGGGCCCGGACGGCGCCTACACGGCCCTGGAGCCGGCCGACGGCGCGGTCCGCACGCAGCGCGACGAGTCCGGCGCCTCGGGCACCCGCGCCTGCGCGGACATCGCCGAGACCCTGCACATCGGCCGGCTCGGCGTGCTGGACGCCGACTACAGCCCGCTCGTCATCGACTGGCGCGCCCCGGCCGCGGCGCCGTTCTACCGCGCCACGCCGGTCGACCCGGGCCGCGTGGTGCGCCGCAGGGTGATCCGCTCCAAGGGCCGCCGCGTGCTGGGCGTGGAGGACGACCTGATGCGGCCGGAGCTGACCGCGTACGACGCCGGGGGCCACGAGCTCCCGGTGGTCGGCGACGGCGCCCTGATGGCCGCGCTGGGGCGGGCCAGAAGCCACACGATGCACGACATCGTGGCCTCCATCCAGGCCGAGCAGGACATGGTGATCCGCGCCCCCGCCGCCTCGGTGACCCAGGTCGAGGGCGGCCCCGGCACCGGCAAGACCGCGGTCGCCCTGCACCGGGCCGCCTACCTGCTCTACCAGGACCGCCGGCGCTACGCCGGCGGCATCCTCGTGGTCTCCCCGACCCCGCTGCTCGTCGCCTACACGGAGGGCGTCCTGCCGGCCCTCGGCGAGGAGGGGCAGGTCGCGATCCGCGCGGTGGGCTCGCTGGTCGACGGCGTCGAGGCGACCCTCTACGACACGCCCGCGGTGGCCCGGGTCAAGGGCTCCACGCGCATGCTGAAGGTGCTCCGCAAGGCCGCGCGCGGCGCCCTGGACCTGCACCCTGGCGGCACGCCCGCGCGGCTGCGCGTGGTCGCCTTCGGCCGCCGCGTGGAGCTGGACGCCGACGAGCTGGCCGAGGTCCGCCGCACGGCCCTCGGCGGCACCGCCCCCGTCAACCTGCTGCGCCCGCGCGCCCGCAGGCTCCTGCTGGACGCGCTGTGGGCGAAGTCCGGCGCCGCGGGCCGGCACGACGACCCGGAGCTCGCGGCCGAACTGCGCGCGTCGTTCGACGAGGACATCACCTCGGAGGACGACTTCATCGCCTTCCTGGACGCCTGGTGGCCCGAGCTGACGCCGCGCGGCGTGCTGGCGGCGATGGCCGACGAGAAGCGCCTCGGCCGCGCCTCGCGGCGCGTCCTGAACCAGGGCGAGGTCCGCAGGCTGGCCCGCTCGCTGACCCGCGACGGCCTCTCCGTGCACGACGTGGCGCTGCTCGACGAGCTCCAGGCGGTCCTCGGCGCCCCGGCCCGCCCCGCGCGCAGCCGCGAGCTGGATCCGCTCGACCAGCTCAGCGGCCTGGACGAGCTGATGCCGACAGGGTGGTCGAACGGCGAGAGCACCCGCGAGCGTGCCGAGCGGCTGGCGAGGGAGCGCGTCGAGTACGCGCACGTCATCGTCGACGAGGCGCAGGACGTCACGCCGATGCAGTGGCGCATGATCGGCCGCCGCGGCCGGCACGCCACCTGGACGATCGTCGGCGACCCGGCGCAGTCCTCGTGGTCCGACCCGGACGAGGCCGCAGCCGCACGCGACGAGGCCCTGGGCGGCCGGCCGCGCCGCCGCTTCACGCTCACCGTCAACTACCGCAACCCCGCCGAGATCGCCGAACTCGCCGCGCAGGTGCTCGCCCTCGCCATGCCGGGCGCCATGGCGCCGACCGCGGTACGGGCCACCGGGGTGCGGCCCCGGTTCGCCGTGGCCGCCGGCGGCGCGCGGGGCCTCGCGGGGGCGGTGCGCGAGGAGGCCGCCCGGCTGCTGGCGGAGGTGGACGGCACGGTCGGCGTGGTGGCCGCGATGCACCGCCGCGAGGAGGCCGCGCGCTGGCTGGAGGGCCTGGGCGACCGCGTGGTGGCCCTCGGCAGCCTGGAGGCCAAGGGGCTGGAGTACGACGCGACGGTGGTCGTCTCGCCCGCGGAGATCGCGGATGAGGGGCCTGCGGGGCTGCGGGTCCTGTACGTGGCGCTGACCCGCGCCACGCAGCAGCTCACGGTGGTCTCCACGGACCGCGACACCCCTGACGCGGCAGGAGTCCCGGACCTCCTCCGAGAGTGACCCTGCGGTTCGCCGGAGCCCCTTCCTGTCCGGGGCTGCGCCCCGATCCCCTGCCTGAAGGGGTGGCTTCGGTTGTTGCCGGACCCTCGGTGGGTGGGTGGTTGCTCGCGCAGTTCCCCGCGCCCCTTTGGTGCGGGGCTGCGCCCCGGTCGCCCGGCTGGAGGGGGTGGCTTCGGTTGTTGCCGGATCGTCGGTGGGTGGGTGGTTGCTCGCGCAGTTCCCCGCGCCCCCTTCATGGGCGCTTCGCGCCCTATCAGGGGCGCGGGGAACTGCGCGCTCAGCCACGACGGGGCCGAGAGTCCGCCGCCGGCCGGAAGGGGCAGTGTCTGCCCGGCAGGTGCCCGAGGCAGAGGCTGGGTGTGAAAGGGGCGCGGGGAACTGCGCGACAGCCACGACGGAGCGGAGAGCCCGCCGCCGGGCAGAAGGTGCAGTCTCTTCGCGGGGCGCGGGGCGCGGGGCGCGGGGCGCGGTGGCCGTACACCAACCGTGAGGGGTACCGCACCTCGGCTCACACAGACGCGGCAGCGTCTGGAATTGCCTTGCAGGGATCGTTTGTTACCGTGGACGTGGCACCGGCTCGATCCAAGCCCCCGGGCCCAACCATAGTCGCTTCGAGCGACCACTTGCCGCGAGGCGAGCATGGCGGGTCGGTGTCACCAGACTTCACCAGACGGCACATGGTGAGTGGAGAGGCCCGCGCCCTGTTTGGCGTGGGCCTCTTCCCGTTTCGCGTGGTCCCCGGTCGCCCCCCGGGCGACGTCCGCGCTCCCCCGTAAGGGCTTTCTGTTCTCTCCGGGGCCCCGCACCGTATACCTTGCGCTGCACACCGGATTTCACCGGAGAGCCTCTGCTCCCGGCCGGAGCAGAGGCCCGGCTCCCGGAAGCTTCTCGTATGGTGGAATCCTGTTTCCAGAACAATGGCGAACAGTGCGGGAACTCCCCGTGCACCACCCCAGGCGGGTTACCACATACCCGGCGGTAGGTGCGACTATCGGATGGCGCTCCCGTGAGAGATACGAACATCGGCACGAATCACGGCAACCGATTCACGGGCCGCGCGCACGCGAACAAGGGAAAGCAGAGGAAGTCGGCCATGGCAACGGCGCCCAGCGTCTCCTACTCGATGACGGTCCGGCTGGAAGTGCCCGCGAGCGGCACCGCGGTCTCCCAGCTCACCACGGTGGTGGAGTCCTCAGGCGGCTCGGTCACCGGTCTCGACGTCACGGCGTCGGGACACGAGAAGCTGCGCATCGACGTCACCATCGCCGCCAGCTCGACCGCGCACGCCGACGAGATCGTGGGCAAGCTGCGCACCATCGAGGGCGTCGTCCTGGGCAAGGTCTCCGACCGTACGTTCCTGATGCACCTCGGCGGCAAGATCGAGATGGCCTCCAAGCACCCGATCCGCAACCGCGACGACCTGTCCATGGTGTACACCCCGGGCGTGGCGCGCGTCTGCATGGCCATCGCGGAGAACCCCGAGGACGCCCGCAGGCTCACCATCAAGCGCAACTCCGTCGCCGTGGTCACGGACGGCTCCGCGGTGCTCGGCCTCGGCAACATCGGCCCCAAGGCGGCGCTTCCGGTGATGGAGGGCAAGGCGGCCCTCTTCAAGCGGTTCGCCGGCATCGACGCGTGGCCGATCTGCCTGGACACCCAGGACACCGACGAGATCGTGTCCATCGTCAAGGCCATCGCCCCCGGCTTCGCCGGGATCAACCTGGAGGACATCTCCGCGCCCCGCTGCTTCGAGATCGAGGCACGGCTGCGCGAGGCCGTCGACATCCCGGTCTTCCACGACGACCAGCACGGCACGGCCATCGTGGTGCTCGCCGCGCTCACCAACGCCCTGCGGGTGGTCGGCAAGGCGATCGGCGACGTCCGCGTGGTGATGTCCGGCGCCGGCGCCGCCGGCACCGCGATCCTGAAGCTCCTGATCGCGGCGGGCGTCAAGCAGGCCGTCGTCGCCGACATCCACGGCGTCGTGCACGCCGGCCGCGACGACCTCAACGGCGGCGCCACCGACTACGGCCAGGCCGCCGCGCTGCGTTGGATCGCCGACAACACCAACCCCGAGGGCGTCACCGGCACGCTCAAGGACGCCGTGCGCGGCGCCGACGTGTTCATCGGCGTCTCCGCGCCGAACGTCCTCGCCGGCGAGGACGTCGCCTCCATGGCGGACGGCGCGATCGTCTTCGCGCTGGCGAACCCGGACCCGGAGGTCGACCCGGCAATCGCCCGGCAGACCGCGGCAGTTGTCGCCACCGGCCGCTCCGACTTCCCCAACCAGATCAACAACGTCCTGGTCTTCCCCGGCGTCTTCCGCGGCCTCCTCGACGCGCAGTCGACCACGGTCAACACGGAGATGATGCTCGCCGCCGCCACCGCCCTGGCCGACGTGGTCAGCGAGGACGAGCTCAACCCGAACTACATCATCCCCAGCGTCTTCAACGACAAGGTCGCGTCCTCCGTCGCCGGGGCCGTCAGCAGCGCCGCCAAGGCGGCCGGCGCGACCGCCACGGCACCTGCTCCGGACGCCGCGGCGGCCACCGGGGCTTCACAGTGACCGAACTCACCACCGGCGCGTCGGAGACACGCTGACGCCGGAGGGTTCTATGGTTGCGGGCAACAATCACCCGGGCCTGCGCATTTTCACCGGTATCGAGGGACATGTCAGGTCCGTAGACGAGCCGGGGGAGGGCATTCGGTACCCGGGAGGCACCCCGCAGGGGGAGCGAGCAGAGCGTCACCGTTTCGGGGCTGTGGCGCTTTTCGTGTGACTCTCAGGGGTGCCGGATTGGCGTTCCCGCCGCAGGTGGGGGCAGGATGCCTTTCTGGACGCGAGGGTCCGGCTACGGACGGACCCTGGTCCGGGGGCCGAGCGAGGGCCCTGGCACCATCGGCTTCGCTGTGCCCGACATGCGGCTCCGCCGCGTGGCACGCCTCAACGCAAGATGAACACGGGAGTAACAAAATGAACCGCAGTGAGCTGGTGGCCGCGCTGGCCGACCGCGCCGAGGTGACCCGCAAGGACGCCGACGCCGTGCTGGCCGCGTTCGCCGAGACCGTCGGCGAGATCGTCTCCAAGGGCGACGAGAAGGTCACCATCCCCGGCTTCCTCACCTTCGAGCGCACCCACCGTGCCGCTCGCACCGCCCGCAACCCGCAGACGGGTGAGCCGATCGAGATCCCGGCCGGCTTCAGCGTCAAGGTTTCGGCCGGGTCCAAGCTCAAGGAAGCGGCCAAGGGTAAGTAAGCCCATCGTTACGCCGATGGGGCGGTCACTCTCCGGGGGAGGTGGCCGCCCCATTTCGCGTCCTGCGTGGCGTGCGTGGTGCCGTCAGGTGGCCTCAGGCGCCGGCCGGGCTCGTTCGGTGTCCGGTGCTGGTTTCGTCTGGCTTCCGTGGGGTGGCCTCAAGCGCCGGCCGGGCTGGGTTTGGTGCTGGTTTCGTCTGGCTTCCGTGGGGTGGCCTCAAGCGCCGGCCGGGCTGGGTTTGGTGCTGGTTTCGTCTGGCTTCCGTGGGGTGGCCTCAGGCGCCGGCCGGGCTCGTTCGGCGTCCGGTGCGGGTTCGTCTGGCCTCCGTGGGGTGGCCTCAAACGCCCCCAGTGCCTTGAGGGCCTGGGAGGTACCCCCAGGCCGGGCTGGATGTGGTGCCGCTCGTCGTCGGCCTCGGCTTACTTGCCCGCCGTCGGCATCTCCGCCTTCGCTCCGAGTTCCTGGAGCTTCTCCATGAAGTTCTCGTAGCCGCGGTTGATCAGGTCGATGCCGTGGACGCGGGACGTGCCCTGGGCGGCCAGGGCGGCGATCAGGTACGAGAAGCCGCCGCGGAGGTCGGGGATGACGAGGTCGGCGCCCTGGAGCTTCGTGGGGCCGGAGACGACCGCCGAGTGCAGGAAGTTGCGCTGGCCGAAGCGGCAGTTCGAGCCGCCCAGGCACTCGCGGTAGAGCTGGATGTGCGCGCCCATCTGGTTGAGCGCGGACGTGAAGCCGAGCCGGGACTCGTAGACCGTCTCGTGGATGATCGACAGGCCGGTGGCCTGGGTCAGGGCGACGACGAGCGGCTGCTGCCAGTCGGTCTGGAAGCCGGGGTGCACGTCCGTCTCCAGCGCGATCGACTTCAGCGTGCCGCCGGGGTGCCAGAAGCGGATCCCGTTGTCGTCGATCTCGAACGCGCCGCCCACCTTCCGGTAGGTGTTGAGGAACGTCATCATCGACCGCTGCTGGGCCCCGCGTACGTAGATGTTCCCCTCGGTCGCCAGGGCCGCCGAGGCCCAGGAGGCGGCCTCCAGGCGGTCCGGCAGGGCGCGGTGGGTGTAGCCGTCGAGCTTGTCCACGCCGGTGATGCGGATGGTCCTGTCGGTGTCCATCGCGATGATCGCGCCCATCTTCTGCAGGACGCAGATGAGGTCCTCGATCTCCGGCTCGACCGCGGCGTTGGAGAGTTCCGTCACACCCTCGGCCAGCACGCCGGTCAGCAGCACCTGCTCGGTCGCGCCGACCGACGGGTACGGCAGGCGGATCTTGGTGCCGCGCAGCCGCTGCGGCGCCTCCAGGTACTGCCCGTCCGCGCGCTTGTCGATCCGCGCGCCGAACTGCCGCAGCACGTCGAAGTGGAAGTCGATGGGCCGGCCGCCGATGTCGCAGCCCCCGAGGCCGGGGATGAAGGCGTGGCCGAGGCGGTGCAGCAGCGGGCCGCAGAACAGGATCGGGATGCGGGAGGAGCCGGCGTGCGCGTCGATGTCCGCGACGTTGGCGCTCTCCACGTGGGTGGGGTCGAGCAGCAGTTCGCCCGGTTCGTCACCCGGGCGGACCGTCACTCCGTGCAGTTGGAGCAGGCCCCGCACCACCCGCACGTCGCGGATGTCGGGGACGTTGCCCAGCCGGCTCGGGGCGCTGCCCAGCAGCGCCGCGACCATGGCCTTGGGCACGAGGTTCTTCGCGCCGCGAACACGGATCTCACCCTCCAGCGGGGTGCCGCCGTGGACGAACAGGACATCATCGGTGACGGTCATCTATCTCGCGTTCCCAGGAGAGGAATGGGCAGGAGGCACACACTAGTGGCCGCGAGGGCCGGGCCCCCAGGCTTGCCCGCGGGACGGCGGGGGCACCGTGAGCGACCCGTACGGACGGTGGGTGGGCGGGTGCGCTCGGTGACGTCCGGCGGGGGTCGTGGGAGCCGCCCCGGCCGGTCCACGGCCGCATTCGGACTCGTCCCGACGTCGGGTGCCCGGATCGGGGGAAGATGCGGGATCATGGCTGGCATGACCGAGGTGTCCTCGCTCACAGGGCGGCTGCTCGTGGCCACCCCCGCCCTGGCGGACCCGAACTTCGACCGCGCGGTGGTGCTGCTCCTCGACCACGACGAGGAGGGCTCCCTCGGCGTGGTCCTCAACCGCCCCACCCCGGTGGATGTCGGCGACATCCTGGAGGGCTGGGGAGAGCTCGCCGGTGAGCCCGGCGTGGTCTTCCAGGGCGGTCCCGTCTCGCTCGACTCCGCGCTCGGCGTCGCGGTGATCCCGGGCGGCGCGACGGGCGAGGCCGTACCACTCGGCTGGCGGCGCGTGCACGGCGCCATCGGCCTCGTCGACCTGGAGGCCCCGCCCGAACTGCTCGCCTCGGCCCTCGGCTCGCTGCGGATCTTCGCCGGTTACGCCGGATGGGGGCCGGGCCAGCTGGAGGACGAGCTGGCGGAGGGCGCGTGGTACGTGGTCGAGTCCGAGCCCGGAGACGTCTCCTCACCGGCGCCCGAGCGGCTCTGGAGGGAGGTCCTGCGCCGCCAGCGCAGCGAGCTGGCGATGGTGGCGACGTATCCGGACGACCCGTCTCTCAACTGATGTCCCTGCCCTTCAGTACCCTGGTTCCTATGAGCACTCTTGAGCCCGAGCGTGGGGCAGGCACGGGGACCCTCGTAGAGCCGACACCGCAGACGTCACACGGCGACGGCGACCACGAGCGCTTCGCCCACTACGTCCAGAAGGACAAGATCATGGCGAGCGCGCTCGACGGCACGCCCGTCGTCGCGCTCTGCGGCAAGGTGTGGGTCCCGGGCCGCGATCCCAAGAAGTACCCGGTCTGTCCCATGTGCAAGGAGATCTACGAGTCCATGGGCGCAGGCGGCGACAAGGACAGGGACAAGGACAAGGGCAAGAAGTAGTCCGGGTCGTCCGGCTCCTCCCGCGGTAGTCGCACCTCCTTGTGGCGGGTGCGTGCCCGGCCGCGGTGGTCCGCCGTCTGTTTCTCCTTGGTGAAAGGCCCCGGCGCGCTTCGGCGTGCCTCGGGGCCTTTTCTGTTGGCGTCTTCCGGCGTCTTCCGGCGTCTTCCGGCGTCTTCCGGCGTCTTCCGGCGTCTCCTGGCATCTCCTGGCGTCTCCTGGCGTCTTCCGGCGCCTTCGTGCTTCTTCCGGCCTCTTCCGGCCTCTTCTGGCTTCTCCCGGCTTCCCGGCTTCCTCCGAAGGGCGCCGGTCACAGACTGGTAGAGACCTTTGGACGAGCCTTGTCCGCATGTTCATGTCCTTCTAGCCTCCGTGGTGTTGTGCAGCACGAAACAGCCGTTGCGCATGTTGCAACGGCTGAAGCGCCGTCGATCACCGTCGACCCGGAGGTCCGCTCGATGAAGCTCCCTGCACGCCCTGCCGCCCGCACGTCGCCCACCAGACCCGGAGCGGCCGGCCGAGCGATGTCCCTGGTCGCCGCGGTCGTCCTCGCGTCGCTCACCGCCACCGCCTGCGCCCCCAGCACCTCGAAGGGCGGCTCGACCGCCGACGACAAGAGCGGCACGCTGCGCGTCTGGCTCTTCCAGGAGGTGGACAACGGGCCCAAGGAGCGCGTCGTCCAGCAGGCCGTGGACACCTTCGAGAAGGCCCACAAGGGCACGGACGTGCACGTGGAGTACATCCCCGTGGACACCCGCGCCGAGAAGATCAAGGCGGCCTTCAACGACCCCAAGAGCGCGCCCGACGTCATCGAGTACGGCAACACCGACACCGCCGGCTACGTGCACGACGGCGGACTCCTCGACATCAGCAAGGAGTTCGCGGCCTGGGGCGAGGCCAGGGACACCGACCCGACCGCCAAGGAGTCCGTCACCGTCGACGGCAAGGTCTACGGGGCGCCGCTCTTCGTCGGCGTCCGGGCGCTGTACTACCGCACCGACGTGTTCAAGAGCCTGGACCTCGCGCCCCCGTCGACCCAGCAGGAGCTGATCGACGACGCCAAGGCCGTCCACAAGAGCAGGCCCGACCTGTACGGGCTCGCCGTCGGCGGCGCGTACACCTACGGCGCGATGCCGTTCATCTGGGCGGCCGGCGGCGAACTCGCCCAGAAGAAGGGCTCCTCGTACTCCTCCACCATCGACAGCGCCGCCGCGCAGAAGGGCATCCGCGCCTACACCTCGCTCTTCGGCGACGGCAACTGCCCCGCCGCCAAGTGCGCGGGCTGGGGCGGCAACGACACGGTGACCGCGTTCGCCACCGGCAAGGCGGCCATGGCCATCGGCGGCGACTTCAACCACCAGGCCGTCGAGGACGGCGAGGTCAAGGGGAAGTACGCGGTCGTGCCGCTGCCCGGCGAGAAGGAGGGGAGCATCGCCCCGGCCTTCGCGGGCGGCAACAACATCGGGGTGCTCGCGAGCACCTCGCACCGCACCCTGGCCGTCGGCCTGATGGAGGCGCTGGCGTCCAAGAAGACGCAGTCCGCGCTCTTCGACGGCATGGGCTTCCTGCCGACCTACACGGACGTGCGCGCCCAGGCCGCCCGGAAGGAGCCGTTCGTCGCGCCGTTCATCCGCACGCTCGGCGCCGGCGCCAAGTTCGTGCCCGCCTCGCCCGGCTGGGGGCAGATCGACGCCTCGCTGGTGCTGCCGACGATGTTCCAGCAGATCGTCAGCGGCCGTAAGAGCGTCGCGGCGGCGGCCGGCGAGGCCGCCGGGAAGATGGACGACGCCTTCTCGTCGGCCGCGGGCTGACCGCGCCGATACGGTCCGGTGACGCGATGACACAGCCGATCGACGCCGCCACCCCGGCGCTCCCCGAACCACCCGCCCCGGCAGCCCCCGGGGCCTCGTCGGGGCGCTCCGGCGCGCGCCCCGGCAGGCGGCCGTCCGCCGGGCGCGCCCCGAGCGGACGGCGGGGCGGGTGGGTGCCCTGGCTCTACCTCGCCCCGGCCCTGGTCGTGCTCGCCGGGCTGCTCGTCTACCCCGTCTACGAACTCGGCCTGATCTCGTTCCTGGACTACACCCAGGCCCAGGTCAGCGGCGGGCAGCCGACGTCCTTCAAGGGCTTCGGCAACTACGCGGACCTGTTCGGGGACGGCCAGTTCTGGCAGGTGCTGGCCGCCACCGCGGTGTTCGCCGCCGCCTGCGTTGTCTGCACCCTGCTGGTGGGCTGCGCGCTCGCGGTGCTGCTCACCCGGGTGCGCGCGGTGCCCAGGCTCGCGCTGATGCTGGCCGCGCTCGGCGCCTGGGCCACGCCCGCCATCACCGGCTCCACGGTCTGGGTGTTCCTTTTCGACCCCGATTTCGGCCCGGTGAACAAGGTGCTGGGACTCGGCGACCACTCCTGGACATACGGGCGCCTCAGCGCTTTCACGCTCGTGCTGCTCGAAGTCGTCTGGTGTTCCTTTCCGTTCGTGATGGTGACCGTCTTCGCCGGAATCAAAGCGGTGCCCGGGGAGATCCTGGAGGCCGCCGCGCTGGACGGCGCCTCGCAACTGCGGATCTGGCGCTCCGTGCTCGCGCCCATGCTCCGGCCGATTCTCGCGGTGGTCACCATCCAGTCCGTCATCTGGGACTTCAAGGTGTTCACGCAGATCTACGTGATGACGAACGGCGGCGGAATCGCGGGGCAGAACCTGGTGCTCAACGTCTACGCCTACCAGAAGGCGTTCGCGTCGTCCCAGTACGGCCTGGGATCCGCCATCGGCGTCGTCATGCTGCTGATGCTGCTCGCGGTGACGCTGGTCTATCTGCGGCTGCTCAGGCGTCAGGGACGGCAGGGAACGGGGGAGTGGTGAGCATGAGCGCGATGCGCGGTGCCCGGGAGATTCTTCGGAGGCCGCGGCGGCTGGCCGCGGATGTTACGGCGCTCCTCGCGGCCGTGGTGGTGGCCTTCCCGCTCTACTGGATGGTGCTCTCCGCGCTGAAACCGGCCGGTGAGATCGAGTCGACGCATCCGAGGCCCTGGACGCTCTCGCCGTCGCTGGACTCCTTCCGGCGCGTCTTCGAGCAGCACGACTTCGGCCGGTATTTCCTCAACAGCTGCATCGTGGCGGGCAGCGTGGTGGTGGTCTCGGCGCTCATCGCCTTTCTCGCGGCGACCGCCGTGACCCGTTTCCGCTTCCGCTTCCGCACCACGCTGCTGGTGATGTTCCTCATCGCACAGATGGTGCCGGTCGAAGCCCTCACGATTCCGCTCTTCTTCCTGATGCGGGACTTCGGTCAGCTCAACACCCTGGGCTCGCTGATCCTGCCGCACCTCGCGTTCTCGCTGCCCTTCGCCATCTGGATGCTGCGGGGATTCGTGAAGGCAGTCCCCGACGCCCTGGAAGAGGCCGCCTACATCGACGGGGCGAGCCGGGCGCGCTTTCTGTGGCAGATTCTCTTTCCGCTGGTGCTGCCCGGCCTGGTGGCCACGAGCGTGTTCTCGTTCATCTCCGCCTGGAACGACTTCCTGTTCGCCAAGTCCTTCATCATCAGCGACACCTCGCAGTCGACGCTCCCCATGGCGCTGCTGGTGTTCTTCAAGCCCGACGAGAACGACTGGGGAGGCATCATGGCCGCCTCGACCCTGATGACCATCCCGGTGCTGGTGTTCTTCGTCCTCGTCCAGCGGCGGCTGGTCTCCGGCCTGGGCGGTGCCGTGAAGGACTGAAACGACCAGAACCAGCCGGCGCGCTTCCGGCCACCGCACGCCTCCCACGCGCACGTCCGCCGGTTCCGCACCACGGGCCCCGGCAGCCTGCACCGCCCGCCTCTGGGCCCGCCCTCCACCCGTACGTCCACAGGAGCAACGCATGGCGTTCGAAACTCTGATTCCGGCTCCCGGGCGGGCCTGGCGGGTGCCCCCGGGCGAGGGCAGCTTCCTGCTCGACGGCGAGACGGTCCTGACGGCGCTGCCCGGCACCGAGTCCGCCGCCCGCTGGCTGCGGGCCACCGTCGGCGCCGCCACCGGACTGCCCCTGACCGACGGCACCCGCGACAACGGCGTCGTGCTGCGCGTCGACGGGCACCTCGCGCCGGAGGCGTACCGGATCATCGTCGACGAGTACGCCGTCCGGATCGACGGCGGCGGCCCGGCCGGCGTCTTCTGGGGCGCCCAGACCCTCCGGCAGCTCCTCGGTCCGTCCGCCTTCCGGCGCGCGCCCGTCGAGCCGGGCAGGCGGTGGCCGGTGCCCATGGTCGTCATCGAGGACGCGCCCCGGTTCGCCTGGCGCGGCATGATGCTGGACGTGGCCCGGCACTTCCTCCCGAAGGACGGCGTCCTGCGCTACGTGGACCTGCTCGCCGCCCACAAGCTCAACGTCCTGCACCTCCACCTCACCGACGACCAGGGCTGGCGCATCGAGATCAAGCGCCACCCGAAACTGACCGAAATCGGCTCCTGGCGGGCGCGCACGAAATTCGGCCACCGCTCCTCGCCGCTCTGGGACGACCGCCCGCACGGCGGCTTCTACACCCAGGACGACATCCGCGAGATCGTCGCGTACGCCGCCGAGCGGCACGTCAGCGTCGTCCCCGAGATCGACGTCCCCGGCCACTCGCAGGCCGCCATCGCCGCCTACCCCTGGCTCGGCAACACCGACGTCGTCGACACCGCCGCGCTCACCGTGTGGGACACCTGGGGCATCAACCCCAACGTGCTCGCGCCCACCGAGGACGTGCTGCGCTTCTACGAGGGCGTCTTCGAGGAGGTCCTGGAGCTGTTCCCCGCACAGGCGGCACCCTTCTCGCCGTTCGTCCACGTGGGCGGCGACGAGTGCCCGAAGGACCAGTGGCGCGCCTCGCCCGCCGCCCAGGCCCGCATGCGGGAGCTGGGGCTCGCCGGCCCCGACGGCGCGGACCGGCTCCAGCACTGGTTCATCCGGCACTTCGACCGCTGGCTCGCCGAGCGCGGGCGGCGCCTCATCGGCTGGGACGAGATCCTCCAGGGCACCGGCGGAGACGGAGGGCGCGATCCACGCCGGAGGGACGAGCAGGCTCCGGACGGGGAGCGCGTTCCCAACGGGGAGCGGGTTCCGGACGTGGGCGGCGAGGGGGCCCGGCGGGAGGCGGGGGCGCCCGCGGACGCGACGGCGGGCCTCGGCCTGGAGCCGGGCGCCGCGGTCTCCTCCTGGCGCGGCTACGCCGGCGGGATCGCCGCCGCGCGCGCCGGACACGACGTCGTCATGTGCCCCGAGCAGCAGGTCTACCTGGACCACCGGCAGGACGCGGGCCCCGACGAGCCGATGCCGATCGGGTACGTCCGCACCCTCAAGGACGTCTACCGCTTCGAGCCCGTGCCGCCCCAGCTCACCCCCGACGAGGCCCGGCACGTCCTGGGCGCCCAGGCCAACGTCTGGACCGAGGTCATGGAGAACCAGGCCCGGGTGGACTACCAGGCCTTCCCCCGGCTCGCCGCCTTCGCCGAGGTCGCCTGGAGCCGGCTGCCCGCGCCCGAGGAACGCGATGTGGCCGACTTCGAACGGCGCATGGGGGCGCATTACCGGCGCCTTGACGCGTTGGGCGTCGGCTACCGCCCGCCCGGGGGCCCCCTGCCCTGGCAGCAGCGCCCGGTCCCCGAAGGGATGAAGGGCGGACTCGGACGCCCGATCGAGGGGGCACCCCCGAACGTGTGAGCCGGTCACCACGTCCCTGACCGGCGCCGCCGCCCCTCAGGGGTCCTTGCACTGTGCCCGCCCGGGTCGCGCGGCCTGGCACCGCACCTCGCCGCGTTGCCGAAAAAGCCCTGGTAGCTCCTCCCCCACTCTCGGCTTCGCTCGCGCGGGGGGACCCCCATCGAGGACTCTCCGGCGCCTTGCGATGCTCCCCCACAGCCTGAAGGGCGTGGGTGGGGGTGCCTCCCACGCCCGTTCAGGGCAGTGGGGGAGTGCCCCCAGCACCAGACCACGCGCCCTGATCGGACGCTCATAGTGCAAGGACCCCTTAAAGCGTGCGGGTACAGCCCCGTGCGGCCCGGCTCGCCACGGGGGAGGCACAGCGGAAGCACGGGGGAGGCACGGGAGAGAATGCGTCCGGCACCGGCCGAAGGCCGGCAACCGGCCGTGACCGCCGAGGATATGGGAAATCGGCCCATCTCCGGCGCTTGCGGGAGGAACGCCTCCTAGCGGACCCATGCGTCGAGCCCCCGGGAAGATGTGCCAGAGTTGCCACGTCCGGCCTGACAGCACGTACCGTACGGCGCAGGTGGATCAGGCGGGACAGCGGGAAGGGGCAGCCGGTTTGACCACGCACGCACCGCAGGTGGCGCAGACAGCACCGACGGTGAATCTGCCTGTCACGCTGGACGAGGCCGTGGCAGCGCTATCCGCCATGCCCGCCGCTGTGCCCGTGGCGGGCGGTACGGACCTGATGGCCGCGGTCAACGCCGGACTGCTGCGGCCCGCCGCGCTCGTGGGCCTAGGCCGGATCAGCGAGATCCGCGGCTGGCAGTACCTCGACGGGCACGCCCTGCTCGGCGCCGGCCTGACCCACGCCCGCATCGGACGCCCCGACTTCGCGGCCCTCATCCCCGCGCTGGCCGCCGCCGCGCGCGCGGCGGGGCCGCCGCAGATCCGCAACGCCGGCACGCTCGGCGGCAACATCGCCTCCGCCGCGGCCGGTGACACCCTGCCGGTGCTGGCCGCGCTGGAGGCCACCCTGATCATCGCGGGGCCCGACGGCGCCCGCCGCGAGATGCCGGTCTCGCACCTGCTCGCCGGCATGGACCTGCTGCGCGGCGGCGAACTCATCGGCTACGTGCGCGTGCCGCTGCTGCACGCCCCCCAGGTCTTCCTGAAGGCGACCGGCCGCACCGGACCCGGCCGCGCCCTCGCGTCCGTGGCGCTGGTGCTCGACCCGGCGCGCCGCGGGGTGCGGTGCGCGGTGGGCGCCGTCGCGCCGATGCCGCTGCGGCCGCTGGAGGCCGAGCAGTGGATCGCCTCCCTGATCGACTGGGACGGCGGACGCACCGTCGTGCCGGAGGCGCTGGCCGCGTTCGGCGAGTACGTCGCCACGGCCTGCATCCCGGACCCCGTCCCCGCCGAGGACGGCACGACCGAGCAACTGTCGCCCGCCGTCCTGCACCTGCGGCGCACCGTCGCCGCGCTGGCCCGACGAGCGCTGGGGAGGGCGCTGTCATGAGCGAAGAACAACACGACGACGTACCCGGCACGCACCGCGGCTGGCAGCCCATCCCGCAGGGCGAGTACGACGCCGACGCCACGGCCTTCGTGCAGCTCCCCGAGGGCCTGGCCGACTTCGACCCCGCCGCGGACACCCCGCTCGCCGCCCCCGGCCACGGCTACGTGCCGCCGCAGATAGCGGTCTCGCCTGCGGACGCCGGGGCCCCCGGCGCCGCGGGGCAGGGCCCGTGGGGCATGCCCGGCCCCCACGTGACGCCGCAGGAGCCCGCTCGGGGCGCCGCCACGGGGCAGACGGTGCACTGGCCCGACCCGGGCACGCTGGGCGCGCAGGAGGCCCACCAGCACCCCGGTGAGCACGATCCGGCACAGGCGTACCAGGACCCCTACGGCTACCACCCGGGGATGGCGGGGCACGCGCCCGGCGGCGCCGCACCGGCCACCGGCCCGGCCGGCACCGGCGGCCCCTGGCACGTCGCCGGCGAGCCCGGACAGCACGGCGCCGGCGTCCCCGCGGACCCCGCCCAGGGCGGCGGGCCCGTGCCGCCGGACGCCGCGGGCGAGTGGTCCATCCCCGTCCTCGCCGAGGGCGAGCTGCCCGACGAGTCGGGGGAGTTCACGGCCACCGCGCTCGCCGCGCAGTGGGGCCGGGGCACGCCCCCGGCGACGCTGCCCGGCGGAGCCACGGCCCCCTGGGCGACCGAGACGGGCGCGGGGCAGCCGTGGGACGCCGCGTCCCCGGCCGACCGCATGCACCACCAGGGCGCCCGCGCCCAGCAGGCGGGCACCCAGCACCCGGAGGCCGCCCAGGAGTGGCACGACGAGGCGGCCGGGCAGCGGGCGCACCAGGAGCAGGCCCACGGCCCCGGGACCGGCACGCACCCCGGCGCGGTGGACCCGTCCGCCGACCCGGCGGGCGGATTCCAGCAGCCCCAGGGGCTCCGGCAGGCGCAGGACCAGCAGCGCCAGAGCCGGCGTCCCCTCAGGCAGCCGCGGCCCGACGAGCCGCAGCACGGCGCGGCGCAGGAACCGCACGCACCGGGGCGGCACGACCAGCACGCCCCCGGACCCCACGGCGGCCCGGCGGACCAGGGCCGCCACGACCCCTACGGAGCCCAGGCGTTCCCGCCGGGCGGCCCCGAGCACCCGGGCGCCGGCGGCGCCCCGGCGGACGGCACGCAGGCCCCCGGCCAGGCCGGACCCGTGGACCCCATGGGGCCGATGGGACCCGTCGGCACCCCGGCCCTCGGCCGGCAACCCGGCGCCGGCCCCGCCGGGCACCCGGGCGCCACCGGCTTCCCGGAGGCGCCCGCCGGCCCCGGCCAGGACGACGGCACGGCCCGCGGGCCCGGCGGCGAGCACGGCCCCGGCGGCCCCGGCGACGGCGTCACCGGCCGGCACCCGGCCGCCCCGGACGCGGGTCAGGCACCGCTCGACCAGGACGCCGACGACGACGCCATCTTCGTCGCTCCCCCGGCACGGGAGACGACCCTGCGCTCCGGCGCGCCCGAGTCCCCGGAGGGCGCCGAAGAGGGCGCCTTCGAGACCTCCGCCCGGAGCACCCGCGCCCAGCGCCCCAGAAGACCGCTCCAGGACCGCCGCGTCCAGGAGCCGCCGCCGGACGGCGCTCCCCAGGAGCACGCTCCGCAGGACACCCCCTGGGACAACGCTCTCCAGAGCCCTCCCTGGGACGACGCCTCCGGCGGCGCTCCCCTGGGGCACACCGGGGACCGGCCCGCCCAGGAGCCCGCAGACGCCCCCGGCGCCACCGATCCCACCCCGCCCGGAACCGCCGCCTCCGCGGCCGTTCCCGCGCCCACCGCAGAGCCCGCGGGCCTGCCGGCCCCCGAACCGGCCCCCCTCGCGGACGCCTTCGACGCGGCCCCCGCCGCGACGGCCGCCCCTGCGGGCGCCCCGTCCGGCGTGGGACAGGACGCCGACGCGGCGGACGCCGAGGACGCCACCCCCGCGGCCGGCCTGCCGGTCACGGCGGACGGCGCCGACGACGACCCGGGCGCGGCGAGCGCCCTCGGCTCCGACGAGCACCCCCTGAGCTCCTACGTGCTGCGGGTCAACGGCACCGACCGGCCCGTCACCGGCGCCTGGATCGGGGAGTCCCTGCTGTACGTGCTGCGGGAGCGGCTCGGCCTCGCGGGCGCCAAGGACGGCTGCTCGCAGGGCGAGTGCGGCGCCTGCAACGTCCAGGTGGACGGCCGCCTCGTGGCGTCCTGCCTGGTGCCCGCGGCCACCACCGCGGGCAGCGAGGTGCGCACCGTCGAGGGCCTCGCCACGGACGGCCGGCCCTCCGACGTGCAGCGGGCCCTCGCCGACTGCGGCGCCGTCCAGTGCGGCTTCTGCGTGCCGGGCATGGCGATGACCGTGCACGACCTGCTGGAGGGCAACCCCGACCCGTCCGACCTGGCGGCCCGCCAGGCGCTCAGCGGCAACCTGTGCCGCTGCTCCGGCTACCGCGGCGTCCTGGACGCCGTCCGCCAGGTCGCCGGCGAGCGCAGGTCCGCCGGCCGGGACGCGCAGGACGGGCAGGGCGGCGAGGGCGGCGGCGACGCGGACGGGCCCCGCATCCCGCACCAGGCCGGCCCCGGAGCGGGCGGCGCGCACCCCGCGTACGCCGGGGGCGCCCCGGCCGCGTACGACAGCGCCGGCTACGACGGCGGGCCCTACGAAGACGACGGATACGAAGACGACGGAGGCCGGGCGTGAGCACCGAGAGCGCCGCCACCTCGACCAGCGCGGGCACCACCACGCCGGCCCGGGGACCCGAGCCGCACGGCCTGGGCGCCTCGCTGACGGCCGAGGACGCCCGCGCCAAGACGGAGGGCACCTTCCCGTACGCGGCCGACCTGTGGGCCGAGGGACTGCTCTGGGCGGCCGTGCTGCGCTCCCCGCACCCGCACGCCCGGATCGTCTCCGTCGACACCACGCACGCGCGCGCGATGCCGGGCGTCCGCGCCGTCCTCACCCACGAGGACGTGCCGGGCACCGCCACCTACGGCAGGGGCATCGTGGACCGCCCCGTCTTCGCCTCCGAGGTGGTCCGCCACCACGGCGAGCCGATCGCCGCGGTCGCCGCCGACCACCCCGACACCGCGCGGATGGCCGCCGCGGCCGTCATCGTCGAGTACGAGGTGCTCGACCCGGTCACCGACCCGGAGCAGGCCTTCGACGCCGCGCCCCTGCACCCCGACGGCAACCTGATCCGGCACATCCCGCTGGCCCACGGCGACTCCGAGGCGGCCGGCGAGACGGTCGTGGAGGGCCTGTACCGCATCGGCCGCCAGGACCCGGCCCCGATCGGCGCGGAGGCCGGCCTCGCGGTGCCCAGGCCCGACGGCGGCGTGGAACTGTACGTCGCCTCCACCGACCCGCACGGCGACCGCGACCGCGCCGCCGCCTGCTACGCCCTGGCCCCCGACAGCGTCAAGGTCGTCGTCACCGGCGTGCCCGGCGCGACCGCGGACCGCGAGGACCCCGGCTTCCAACTCCCGCTCGGCCTGCTCGCGCTGAAGACGGGCTGCCCGGTGAAGCTCACCGCGACCCGCGAGGAGTCCTTCCTCGGCCACTCCCACCGCCACCCCACCCTGCTGCGCTACCGCCACCACGCCGACGCCGAGGGCCGGCTCGTGAAGGTCGAGGCGCAGATCCTGCTGGACGCCGGCGCCTACGCCGACACCTCCTCCGACGCGCTCGCCGCCGCCGTCTCGTTCGCCTGCGGCCCCTATGTCGTCCCGAACGCGTTCATCGAGGGCTGGGCGGTGCGCACCAACAACCCGCCCTCCGGGCACGTCCGCGGCGAGGGCGCCATGCAGGTGTGCGCCGCGTACGAGGCGCAGATGGACAAGCTCGCCAGGAAGCTCGACATGGACCCGGCCGAGCTGCGCATGCGCAATGTGATGTCCACCGGCGACGTCCTGCCCACCGGCCAGACCGTGACCTGCCCGGCGCCCGTCGCCGAGCTGCTCACCGCCGTGCGCGACGCCCCCCTGCCGCCGCTGCCCAAGGACTCCCCTGAGGACGAGTGGCTGCTGCCCGGCGGCCCCGAGGGCGCGGGCGAGCCCGGCGCCGTGCGGCGCGGTGTGGGCTACGGCCTCGGCATGGTGCACATGCTGGGCGCGGAGGGCGCCGACGAGGTCTCCACGGCCACGGTCAAGGTGCAGGACGGCGTCGGCACCGTCATCTGCGCCGCCGTCGAGACCGGCCAGGGCTTCGCCACCCTGGCCCGGCAGATCGTCCAGGACACCCTGGGCCTCGACGAGGTGCACGTCGCCCCCGTCGACACCGACCAGCCGCCCGCGGGCCCCGGCTGCCGCGGCCGGCACACCTGGGTCTCCGGCGGCGCGGTGGAACGCGCCGCGAAGATGGTCCGCACCCAGCTCCTGCAGCCCCTCGCGCACAAGTTCGGCATGTCCACCGAGCTGCTCCAGATCGCGGACGGCAAGATCACGTCGTACGACGGCGTGCTCTCGACGACCGTCGAGGAGGCCATGGACGGCAAGGAGCTGTGGGCGACGGCGCAGTGCCGCCCGCACCCGACAGAGCCGCTGAACGAGACGGGCCAGGGCGACGCCTTCGTGGGCCTCGCCTTCTGCGCCATCCGCGCCGTCGTCGACGTGGACATAGAGATCGGCTCGGTGCGGGTCGTGGAGCTGTCCGTCGCCCAGGACGTCGGCCGGATCCTCAACCCCGCGCGCCTCGCGGCCCGTATCGAGGCGGGCGTCACCCAGGGAGTCGGCGCGGCCCTCACCGAGAACCTCCGCACCCCCCGCGGCCTCGTCCGCCACCCCGACCTCACCGGCTACGCCCTCCCCACGGCTCTCGACGCCCCCGCCATCCGCATCGTCAAGCTCGTCGAGGAACGCGACGTGGTCGCCCCCTTCGGCGCCAAGGCGGTCAGCGCGGTGCCGGTCGTGACGTCCCCCGCGGCGGTCGCCTCGGCGGTCCGGGCGGCGACCGGACGCCCGGTCAACCGCTTGCCGATCCGGCCGCAGGCGGCGGTGGTCCCGGTCGGCTGAGGGCGGGCCGGGGCGCGGGAGAGGCCGCGGTACGCGCGTGCGTGCGGCTCGATGCTCGGGCTGGGCTCGTCCCTTGGGGCGCTCGTCTCTTCGGCGGGGCTTGTCCCTCGGGCTGGGCTTGCTCCTCGGGTGTTTCGCCCCTTTGGGCGTGCCGATCAGCCCTTGAGGGGGCCGCTCAGCCCCCATCGCCTTCCATCGCGCGGCGCGCGCCGACCTCGCTGGGGTACTCGCGGACCGTGAAGGCGGCGATGGTCCAGCCGACGCAGAACGCCGCGAAGGCGGGCAGCACCGGCGCCGCGATCACCACCAGGAGGCGTCCCGCCATCGCAAGGCCGGTGGAACGTCCGGTCGCCGCCCGCCTGGTGCTCCGGGCCCGGCCCGGTGTGGGCGGGTCGGCAAGCCCCTTGCGGTGGCCCCGGCGCTGCACCACCCATCCCCACACCACGGCCACGCACGAGGCGGCCACCTGCGCCCAGTCCCACACCGTGCGCAGACCGGACGGCAGTTCGTCACGGAAGCTCTGGTACAGGCTGAGCGCCACGAAGCAGAAGAAGGCCAGCACGACGAGCCACAGGAGTGCCGAGAGTGTCCGGCGCGTCCAGTAGCGCGCGCCGCGCTCGTACCAGGTGGTGCCGAGCCCCGGAAGCTTCGGGATCCGGCGGTCGCGCCCGGTGGGGGACCCGGAGGCGGGGACGTCAGAAGATGCTCTTGATGCCACCCCAGACATCCTTTCCCAGTCGTTTGAAGTCGTCACCGCTCTCCGAGAGGACGTGGCCGCTGCCGTGCAGCACGCCACCGACCACACCGTGGTCGTGGATGTCCTCGCTCCAGTGCTCGTGGAAGGCGTGGTCGATGACGCCCGTCGCGCCGACCACCACCGCACCGCCCACGCCCGCGACGGCGAGCGCGGGCACGTCGAACGGTGCTGCCGCGACAAGGCCCGCCGTGATGGCCGTACCCGCGGCCAGCCCCGCGAGGTTGGCACCCCCGTCCACCGCGACCGAGTGCTGCCAGGACCAGCCCTTGTCGTGGTCGTCGGAGGCCTCCAGCAGCCCGCAGGCGCTCGCCGCGGCGACGTCCAGGACCGGGACCTCCTTGAGGAAGTCCGGCAGCTTCTCCACGCCCTCGCCGACCCGCAGCGCGTGCGCGGCGTCCGCCATCTTGACGTTCAGAACGCGGTCGTAGGGGAGCGCGGTGCTGCCGTGGTCGGCGCGGGCGATGTCCTGCTCCAGCGACTCGACGTTCGCGACGGCGTCGCGGTAGGCGCTCTTGGCGGGCAGGTCCTTGGGGAGCGAGCGGCCCTCCTTCTGGAACGCCTTGCGCTCCTTGCGGAGTGCCTTCTTGGCCGCCTGCTCCTCGTCCCTGGCGTCCGCGATCTTCTCGCGGGCCTCCTTGCCGCCGGCCCGCGCGTCCTCGGCGTCGTAGGCGTACAGGCCGCGCAGGTAGTCGGCGAGCGTGAGCTTGTCGCCGGGAGAGACCTTGCCGGTGGCCTGGGCGTACAGCCCGCGGAGCTTGTCGGCGGCGACGAGCCGGGCGTGCTCGGCGGTGTGCAGGATCTCCTTGCGCGCCGTCGTGTAGTCGTTCAGGGCGGCGCTCGCCTTCCGGGCGTCCGCGCCCGGCGGATCGGCGGTGGCCATCTGGCCGGGCACGCCCTTGGCGAGCATCGGCACGCCCTTGCGGACGGCGATGTCCTCGGCGTTCTTCAGGGCCGTCTCGCACGAGGAGAGCGCGCCCGCCAGCGTGTCGAGGATGTCGCCCGCGTCGTGCACCAGGTTGGCGAAGGCGCCGGCCGTCAGCGCGTCCTCGCTCCAGCGGCCGCGGAAGTCCTCGGCCGCCTCGCCCTTCCAACTGGCGTCGCCCACGAGCGACTCGACCTCGCGCCCCAGGGGATGGACCACGCCTTCGAGTGCCTTCTTGGCGTTCTTGTACGTCTCGGCCATGGTCCGCAGCCCGCCGATGTCGCCGCCGACCCAGCTGTCGCCCATCAGCCCTCTCCCACCATCAGGTCCTCGAACAGGCCGTGCACGTCGATGTCGTGCCGCCGGAACGAGGCCGTGGCGTACGCGACCCGGTCCCCGTGGTCGTCCAGCCGGTCGGCGAAGCCCGTGTGCAGGGCGACGATGAGGTCGGCGACCTCCTTGATGGCGTGGTCGAGCCCGCCGTCGCCGCCGCTCACCACGGGCGGGGCGACCTGGGCGTGCAGCCCCCGGTAGTTGCCCGCCTCGCGGTGGAACGTGGCGGACATCGAGGTGAGATCCCCCAGCACCGCCTTGAAGTCGGCCATCAGCGCATCTCCTGCGCGTAGGCGGCCATCAGCGCACCTCCCGCGCGTAGGCGGCCATCAGCGCACCTCCCGCGCGTAGGCGGCCAGGTCGGCCGGCTGCCAGTTCCGCTGTCCCGGGGCCACCCGCGGGTCGAGCCGGACGGTGAGGCCGCGCTCGCGCATGCCCTCGGCCAGCGGCCCGATCGACGCGGCGATCCACGGCTGGGCCTCGCCGAGCGCGGCCACCAGCCTCTGGGGCGTGGAGAAGGCGAGGGCCACGGTTCCGTCCGCCGGATGCTCGAAGAGCTCGCAGGCGATGAAGGGCACGCGCGCGGGGCGGCCGTCCGCGTCCGTGGTGTCGACGTAGCGGGGATGTGCCGGTACGCAGACGGGCGTGTGGTACGCGGGAATGCCGGGCTTCGGTGCCGGGGGCGCGGCTGGGGCTTCGGGGGCGGGCGGGTTCGCCCCGGTCGGCGGCGCGGGCGGCGATGGCGGCGGGAGTGGCGGGAGCGGCTGGGTCTCGGCGTAGTCGAGGATGCGCGAGGGGCGGGGCGCCGCCTCCGCCTCCGCGGCGGGGTCCGCGCCCGGGGGCACGGGCGGCCGTGTCTCGATGTAGTCCAGGATGCGTGACCGGACCGGCTCCCCCACCGCCGCCTCCCCCTTCGGCTTCTGCTTCCCCACCGCGGGGCCCGCCGTGGGTTCCCGCCACGGGCGCGCTTCCCGATCGCTCCGGTACGGCGACGTGGCTCGGCTGACGCGAAGTCAGCTCGCAACCGGCCCGAGCGACACGTCCGATATGGATCCCCCCGCGGTGGCCCCGCCACAGTAGTCAGCGGCCACCGGCGCAAATCCGCCTATGTCAGAGCGAGGGGCGGGGCGTATGCGAAACCCATACGGCGGTTTTGTCGCGACCTGGCCGACTCTTGACCGCCGGGTGACCGGATCCGAGCGGCTCAGGAGGCGGGGGAGTGGCATGTGCCGCTGCGCGGGGAGAGGAGGCCGCGGTGGCCCGGTGGCGAGATCCGGGCAATCGTCGCTCTGCGTGTCTGGCCGGTCGGCCCAGAGTAATTAGAGTTACTCACTGGTTCTTCGCCGTGCGGGGAGAACATGGGCTTATCGGATGCGGCGGCCGTGGTCGGCCACGGAGACGGGGATGCCGCCGAGGACCTGGCCGCCGAGCCGGCGTCCTCCATGGAGTCAGGGCAGCGGGTGGACGGACTGATGCACAAGCAGATTCAGGCGTACCGGTTCTGCGCTCCTCGCGCGTCCGATCGGCAGGGCGCCGTACCGGGCGTCACTTCCGGCACCGCGTTGGCCCAGGAGAGGGCGTTGATTTCGGACATTGTCGGTAGAGATCCCACGCCGGAACGGCTCCGGGAGTCGGCGGGCGGCCGGAGCGCTGTCCCCGGTACCGGCCCGCCCCTTCGGCACGGCGAGAGGATCCCCATGCGCACCAGCGGTACGCGGCGTGCTTCCCGATGGGCTGCCGTATCGACTCTCCTGGGCGTGCTGCTGGTGGGCGCCACGATCGCGTCCGCTTCCGCCGAATCGGTCCGCGGCAAGCCGGGGGGTCTGGAGGCGGTGAAGGCCGAGCGGACGTGGAAGGCCGGCACGGGTGACGGCGTGACGCTCGCCGCGGTCGACCCCAGAGTGGCCGACACCGCCGTCGTCGACACGGCAGTGGTCAACACCTCCGTGGTGGACACCTCCGTGGTCGACGCCTCCGTGAGAGGCACTGGAGCCAGTGCCTCTCCTTCCGTCCTCCCCGCCGCGGTCCTCCCCGCCGCGGCCTCCGCCTCCCCGGATCCGAGCGGCACGGGTGCCGCCGCCCCGGAGGACACCGGTCACCAGTACAAGCACGAGGGCCCGGGTACCTCGCCCAGGTCGGGCGACGCCGCCTTCCCGATCCTCTGGCTGGCCGTGGGCATCGGTGCGTTCCTGGCCGTCGCCATAGCGGTCACCACGGCCTTCCGCCGCCGGCCGATGTGAGGGGCGACGGCACGCGGGACGAGCCGGCCCCGTACGCGGTGGACCGTCCGGCGGAGGGACGGCGCTTGGCGTGGGAAGCGGACAACTGCCTGCACCGCACGGCACGATGATGCGTGAGGTGCCGACGCGAGGAGGGTTCCGTATGGAGAGCCGAGTGGACGACGGTGTGGTTGCCGCGATCGAGGAGCTGGTGGCTGCGTCGAGGGGGCTCGTCGTCGTCACGACGGTCCGGGCTTCCGGCATGCCCCACTCCACCGTGGTGAACGCCGGACCGGTCGTGCACCCCGTCACCGGCGAACCCGCGGTGGGCCTGGTCGCGGTGGGCGGCTCGCTGAAGCTGCGCCACCTGCGCCAGGACCCGCGCGGCGTCGTGGTCTTCCGCGACGGCCCCCGGTGGCTCGCCGTCGAGGGCGTCGCCACGCTCGTCGGCCCCGACGACCCCTACCCTGGCGTCCCCGCGGAGGACGTTCCCGGGCTGCTGCGCGACGTCTACCGGGCCGCGGGCGGCGGCGAACATCCCGACTGGGACGAGTTCGACACGGTGATGGCCCGCGAGCGGCGCACGGCGGTCTACCTCGGGATCGGGCGCACGTACGGGGTGTATCCGCGGTAGCGGGTGTGCGCTTGGCGGGCAGAGGCCCTGTTGGCAAGAGCACTGGCGCCTGCCAGGCTCACGCCATGTCCGCCGTTGTCATTGCGGTGGTCGCGGCTGTTTCCTCGGTCGTCGCCGCGGCCGTTGCCGGAGTGTTCGCGCTGGCCGCGCGGCGCCTTGATGCGCGCGTGCAACGCCTGGACAAGGTGCAGGAGCGGATCTCGGAACGCAAGTACGGCATGTACGAGCCGGTCGTCGAGCTGCTGGGCCGCATGTTCACGACGGATGAGCTGCCGACCCCGGAGGAGAAGGAGCACAAGCGGCGCTTCGACAACTGGGTCATCGTGTACGGGTCCCCGGGGACCGTGCGCGCCTACTCGCGGCTGATGCAGGCCCTGCCGCACCATCCTCCCGGCGACATCCAGATCCGGCTCTACGCCGACTTCCTGCTGGCGGTCCGCGAAGACATCGGTGACCCCGTCGGCACGCTCGATCGGGTGGAGATCCTCGGGACGCGGCAGGTGCGCCTCAGCGACACCGCAAGTCTCACGGATCCCGATCTCGATGCGGTCTGCACGCGCCTGGGTTGGCCGCCGCCGTGGCGGTCCGGTCGGTGAGCCTTTTCGGCGAGGCCGCCGATTCCGGGGCAGCCACTTCGACGCGAAGGGGCGCACCCGGGAGGGCACCGTCCGATAATGGCCGAGCTGTTCGTGGAGCCGACCTACGACTCGAACCGGCCGCCGGACACTCGATGCTCGGCGGCCACGCCCCGTCCCGGTCGGGTCGGCCGTTCTTCGGGCACCCGCCACTCGGCATGCGTTCGCCTGGCGGGTGATTCAGGAGCCGTCGAACGCTGCCGCTACGCCCGTCGGCCCGCTCAATGGTCATGTTTGGACCTGCATGCCCGACGTCAACCGACTCGGGAACTCGGACGGACAACCAAAAGGGCGGCACCCCTCCGGGGGTGCCGCCTTCGTTCTGCCTGGTGGAGGCCGTGGCGGGAATCGAACCCGCGTAACTCGCTTTGCAGACGAGTCCCTGAGCCACTCGGGCACACGGCCATCGGTTGAAGCGCCCGCCGCGCGCCGGCCGTCGTGTCGGGACCCGGCCGCCGGCGGGCGAACCCTTCAGCGGATCTGACGGTACGGGCACCCCAAGGGCCTCTCAAGGCGCGGGCGCGGGCCGCAACGGGACTGCCATACGGCGTTCATAAGCGGTAAGTGGCCTGGTGGAGAAGGCTTCCGCCCCGACGGCACGGCCACCGCGGCCGTCACCAGCCCGCGCCGTCGCCGATCCACCGCGCGGACCCGCCCGTTCGCTCCACCCCGCACTCCCCTCCCGCACCTCCCGCTCCTCCCACACCCTCGCTCCCCCCACACAACCCCACCCGCCCCGCCCCCTCCCCCAGGGTCCAGAACCCCCGTATCTTCCCGTCCATGACCCCTTTTCCCAGTGATTTACCGCGTCGAGGCGTTCTCAAAGTCGGGCTGGCCGGGGCGGGAGCGGCCGCGCTTCCGGTGCCGGGGCGGGCCGGGCCTCCCGGAGGGTCGGGGGCCGTGGTCGCCGAGGGTGCGCAGGCCGCCGAGGGTGCCCCTACGCGGAGGCTGACGTTCACCGAGGGCACCAACGCCTCCGTGACCGCCTCGCCGCGCGGCGACCGGCTGATCCTCGAAGTGCAGGGCGTGCTGTGGGCCGTGGCCCGCGAGGGTGGTACGGCCACCGCGCTGACCGGAGCCGACCTCGACCCGGCACGGGTGGCCTGGTCGCCCGACGGCTCGGTCGTCGCCGTCTGCGCCTACCGGGACGGCGGGTTCCACCTCTGGACGATGCGACCGGACGGTTCCGGTCTGAAGCAACTGACCTCCGGGCCCTGGGACGACAGGGGAGTCGCCTGGTCCCCGGACGGGACGCGGCTCGCGTTCGCCTCGGAGCGCGGCGGGGATCCCGCTGCCGGCTCCCGTTACCGCATCTGGACGGTGGACGTCCGCAGCGGCGAGCTGGCCCCGCTCACCGACGACGCCGGGGTCGAGGACTACGACCCGGCCTGGCACCCCGACGGTGACAAGGTGTTCTTCGTCCGCGCCGACGCGCAGGGCGGGCGGACGCTGGCCTCGGTGCCCGCCGCCAGGCGCGGGGGAGCGGTCACGGTCGAACGGACCGTGGACAGCGGCACCCTCGTCGGGCCCGCGGTGAGCGCGGACGGCCGGGTCGCCTGCGTGCACGTCGCCGGCGCCGTCCAGGGCGAGAACCCCGCCAGCGCCACGCTGCTGGTCGACGGTGCGCCCCTCACAGACGGCGAGGACGTCTCGCCCCAGCCGCCGTGCTGGACCGCCGACGGCACCCTCCTCTACCTGGCCGACGGCCACCTGCGCGCCCGCCGCCCGGCCGGGTCCGCCCCCGGCGCCCGGTCCGGGTCCGCGCCCGCCGCCGCGGCGGAGACCATCCCGTTCACCGCCGTCCTCGAACAGACCCGGCCGCGGTACCGCAGGAAGCGGTTCGACTTCGACTCCACGGCCGCCCGCCCGGTACGGGGCGTGCACCTGCCGGTGCTGGCCCCCGACGGGCAGTCCGTCGCCTTCGTCGCCCTGAACACCCTCTGGGTGATGCCCGTCGGCGGGCGGCCACGCGCGCTGGTGCGGGGCATCCCGACCGCGTACGTCCAGATGCCGTCCTGGGACCCGGACGGCCGCAGCGTGGTCTACGCCTACGACGGCGATCCGAACACCGGAGGACCCGCCAGTGACGGGCTGACCGCGGTCCGCCGCCACTGGCTGGGCGACGGCAAGGACGAACTGCTGGCGGGCGGCGGGCGCCTCAACCCCGTCCTCTCCCCGGACGGCACCCGGCTGGCCTGCCACGACACCACCGGCAACCTCTTCGTCAGGGACCTCGCCGCGGGAAAGGAGGAGCAGGTCATCGCGCCGCTGGGCGCCAACGGCCTCCCGGGGCGGCCGAGCTGGTCCCCGGACGGCCGGTTCATCGCCTTCTGCGACCGCAACCGCCTCAACCAGCGCTTCCGGGAGGGCTACAACGTCATCCGGGTGGTGGACGTCGCCGCCAAGGAGGCGTCGGTCCACCAGCCGATGCCGCACGCGTCGCTGTCCGACCGGGGCAACTGCGGACCCGTCTGGTCCCCGGACGGCACCGCCATGGCGTTCATCATGGACTCCGCCCTGTGGGTGCTGCCCGTCTCGCCGCAGGGCGCCCCCACGGGCGAACCGGTGCGGATCACCGACGAGGCCGCCGACCACCCCTCCTGGTCGGGCGACAGCCGGCACCTCCTCTACGAGACGTCCGGCCGGCTGCGGCTCGTCGGCCGCGACGGAAGCGGAGCGCGCTCTATTGGCGTGCCGCTCCGGTACGCCCGTGCCGTGCCGCCCCGCGGCGAGGTCACCCGGGTGCACGCCGGGCGGCTCTGGGACGGCACCGGCGAGCGGGTCCTCACGGACGTCGACATCGTGATCGCCGGCCACCGCATCGTCGCCGTCGAGCAGCACCGGGCGGGCGGGAGCGGCGCGGGGGAGCGGCTGATCGACGCCTCCGGGACCACCGTCCTTCCCGGCCTGTGGGACGCGCACACCCACCCCTGGCAGTACACCTACGGCGGCAGGCAGACCAGCCTGAACCTGGCCTACGGGATCACCAGCAACGCCTCGCTCGGCGGCTTCGCGCACGAGGGCGCCCGGATCAGGGAGTCCGTGGCCGCGGGCCGCCAGGCGGGACCCCGCCTCTTCGCCACCGGCGAGCTGATCGACGGCAGCAGGGTCGCCTACAGCATGGGCCGCGCCCACCGCACCCCGGACGGCGTCCGGCGCTCCCTGGACCGCGCCGTCGCGCTCGGCTACGACTTCGTCAAGACCTACGTGCGCGCCCCCGCCTCGACGATGCGGGAAGCCGCCCGCACCGCCCACGAACGGCTCGGCGTGCCCTCCGGGAGCCACCTCCTGTCGCCGGGCGCGAGCGTCGGCCAGGACCTGACCACGCACCTCCAGGCCACCCAGCGCTCGGAGTACGGCCGCGCGTACTCGCCGACGGGCCACTCCTACCAGGACGTCCACGAGACGTACCGGGGCGGCGACTTCGCGATCGTCATCACGCCGTTCACGGCGATCTCGCTGATCGGCGCCGACCCGGACCTTGCGCGCGACCCCCGCGTCACCTCGCTGATGGCGCCCTGGGACGCCGCCCTCATCGAGCAGTACGCCGCGAAGCCGCCGTCCGACGCCGCCATCCTCGCGGTGCGGGAGGAGGTCGCGGTGTACAAGCGGATACTGGCCGACGGCGGCAGGCTCGCGCTGGGCACCGACGCGCCCCTGACGCCCATCGGGCTCCACGTCCACATGGGGCTGCGCGCGCTGTACCGGTACGGCGGGCTGTCCGTCGCCGAGGTGCTGCGCACGGCGACGTCCGTGCCGGCCCGGCTCTTCGGCGCCGGCGACGACCTCGGCACCGTGGAGCCCGGCAAGCTCGCGGACCTCACGGTGGTCGACGGCGACCCGTTCCGCCGCTTCGACGACCTGGTCCGCACGGTGTGGGCGATGCGCGACGGTGTCGTGTACCGGGCGGACGACCTGGTCGCCGACACCACTCCGGCCGCGGCGCGCAGGCGTTCCGCGGACGGCGTCGACTGGCTGGACGTCAGCAGGCAGCTGCGGCGCGAGCCGTGCTGCACGGAGCACGCGTTCGCGCACTGAGCCGGACGGTGGCCGGTCGTTCCCCGCGCCCCCCTGATAGGGGCGCAGCCCCGTTTCTTAGGGGCGCGGGGAACTGCGCGACCAGCCACCACCGGCCGGTGGTCCGGATGCGACAGGATCTGCTGTTTTGGGGCGGTGGCGACCTGACGTCCCCCACTGCCTGAAGGGCGCGGGAGGTGCCCCCGGTCGTGGCTGGCCGCGCCCACGCGGCGGAGCCGCATATCGACACAGCCCCGCGCCCCTTCGGGGCGCTCCGCGCCGTCGGTTCGCCGGTGTACGACCAAAGGACCAGGCAGGCTCCGACCGCTGAGACAGGAGCCGATGCCAGTCATGCCCCTTACAGTGGCGGAATGAGCGCCCTTGAACCGCGCGACGCCCCGGCCGGCGCCGCCGAGACCGCCGATGAGCCGGACGGGGAGGGAGCGGCGGCCGACCCCGGGGCGGAGGCCGCGCCCGAAGCCGACGGCGCACGCGGCGTGCTGAGCCCGCCGTACCTGCCGCTCAGCCTCGGGATCGTCTCCGTCGTCCTGGTGATCGCCTTCGAGGCGACCGCCGTCGGCACCGCCATGCCCGTCGCCGCCCGCGAGTTGCACGGCCTCTCGCTCTACGCCTTCGGCTTCTCCGCGTTCTTCACGACCAGCCTGCTGGGGATGGTCCTGGCCGGGCAGTGGGCCGACCGGCAGGGGCCGCTCGCGTCGCTCGGCACCGGCATCGGGGCCTTCGCCGCGGGACTCGTGGTGGCCGGAACCGCGAGCTCCATGTGGCTGTTCGTCCTGGGCAGGGCCGTCCAGGGGCTGGGCGGCGGCCTGGTGATCGTGGCGCTGTACGTGGTCGTGGGGCGGGCCTACCCGGAGCGGCTGCGGCCGTCGATCATGGCGGGGTTCGCGGCCGGGTGGGTGGTCCCCTCCGTGGTGGGGCCGCTGGTCTCGGGCGCGGTCACCGAACAGCTCGGCTGGCGCTGGGTGTTCCTCGGCATCCCCGTCCTCGTCGTCTTCCCGCTGGCGCTCGCCCTGCCGCAGATACGGCGCCGTGCCTCGGGGCCGCCGGAGTCGATCCCGGCCGGGGCCCCGGAACCGATCCCGTCTGGGGCCCCGGAGCCGATCCCGTCTGGGGCCCGGGCCGGGGCTGCCTCCGGAGCCGGCGCCGCAGGGAACCCCGAAGCGACCGCGGCCCCGGACGCCGGGCGTGCCGCACGGGCGGCCGGCCGCCGCCGTATCCGTCTCGCGCTGGGCGTCTCGGTCGGCGCGGGTCTGGTGCAGTACGCCGCCCAGGACCTGGCCTGGCGCTCCCTGATCCCGCTGGCCGCCGGCGCGGCGCTGCTGGTGCCCTCGGTGCTGCGGCTGCTGCCGCCCGGCACGTACCGGGCGGTCCGCGGGCTGCCGTCCGTGGTGCTGCTGCGGGGGGTCGCGGCCGGATCGTTCATCGCGGCGGAGTCGTTCGTGCCGCTGATGCTGGTCACCCAGCGCGGCCTGTCGCCGACGCTCGCCGGGCTCTCGCTGGCGCTGGGCGGCGCCACCTGGTCGCTGGGCAGCTACGTGCAGTCCAGGCCCCGCGCCCAGCCGCACCGGGAGCGGCTGATGGCGGCCGGGATGCTGCTTGTCACGCTCGCCATCGCGGCGGTGCCCACCGCGCTGATCGAGGCCGTGCCCGTCTGGATCGTCGCGCTCGCCTGGGGCGTCGGCTGCCTGGGCATGGGCCTGGTGATCTCGTCCACCAGCGTGCTGCTGCTCAAGCTGTCCGCGCCGCACGAGGCGGGCGCCAACTCCGCGGCGCTGCAGATCTCCGACGGTCTCTCCAACGCGCTGCTACTCGCCGCGGGCGGCGCCGCGTTCGCCGCGCTCGGCGGTGGATCGGTCGCCCCGGCGGACACGGCCGGCTCGGCGGCGGCCACCGCAACCGCCTCCCACCCCGCCGCGTTCACCGTGGTCTTCCTGCCGATGGCGGTCGTCGCCCTGGCCGGCGTGTGGGTCACCACGCGGCTGCGGAAGCGGGAGCGGGAGCCTGGGCGCGTCTGAGGCCATGGAGGGTGCCCCAGGCGCCCCCTGAGACGCATCCCGCCCCGACTGTGACCTCTGTCCCACCCCGCCGCCGTCCGCCTCGTACCGCCTGGTGGCGCGGAAGCCGCCGTATAGGGTGGCCCGGTTGCCGTTCCCGCCGACCGAGCCATCCGGACCGGAGACCGTGACTACCAGCTCCTCCACCACCAGCGCCTCCTCCCACTCGTCCCCTTCCTCATCGCCGTCCTCGTCCTCCTCGTCCTCCTCGTCCCACCACCTGTCTCCCGCCTTTCCGGGCCGCGCGCCCTGGGGCACGGCGGGCAAGCTGCGTGCCTGGCAGCAGGGGGCCATGGACCGGTACATCCAGGAGCAGCCGCGGGACTTCCTGGCCGTGGCGACACCGGGAGCCGGCAAGACGACCTTCGCGCTGACCCTCGCCTCCTGGCTGCTGCACCACCACGTCGTGCAGCAGGTGACGGTGGTCGCGCCGACCGAGCACCTGAAGAAGCAGTGGGCCGAGGCCGCCGCGCGGATCGGCATCCGGCTCGACCCCGAGTACAGCGCGGGCCCGCTCAGCCGCGACTACCACGGCATCGCCATCACCTACGCGGGCGTGGGCGTGCGGCCCATGCTGCACCGCAACCGCGTCGAGCAGCGCAAGACCCTCGTCATCCTCGACGAGATCCACCACGCCGGCGACTCCAAGTCCTGGGGCGAGGCGTGCCTGGAGGCGTTCGAGCCCGCCACCCGGCGGCTCGCGCTCACCGGCACGCCGTTCCGCTCCGACACGAACCCCATCCCCTTCGTCGCGTACGAGGAGGGCAACGACGGGATCCGGCGGTCCGCCGCCGACTACACGTACGGATACGGCAGCGCGCTCCACGACGGCGTGGTGCGGCCGGTCATCTTCCTCAGCTACAGCGGCAACATGCGCTGGCGCACCAAGGCCGGCGACGAGATCGCCGCGCGCCTCGGCGAGCCGATGACCAAGGACGCCGTCTCGCAGGCCTGGCGCACGGCGCTCGACCCGCGAGGCGACTGGATGCCGAACGTGCTGAGCGCCGCCGACCGCCGCCTCAGCGAGGTCCGCAAGGGCATCCCCGACGCGGGCGGCCTCGTCATCGCCTCCGACCAGGACTCGGCACGCGCGTACGCGAAGCTGCTCCGCGAGGTCACCGGCGAGAAGGCCACCGTGGTGCTGTCGGACGACGGCGGCGCCTCCGGGCGCATCGACGAGTTCAGCGAGGGCGATGCCCGCTGGATGGTCGCGGTGCGGATGGTGTCGGAGGGCGTCGACGTGCCGCGGCTCGCGGTCGGCGTGTACGCGACGACGATCTCCACCCCGCTCTTCTTCGCCCAGGCGGTGGGCCGTTTCGTGCGGTCCAGGCGGCGCGGCGAGACCGCGTCCGTGTTCCTGCCGACCATCCCCGACCTGCTCGGCTTCGCGGGCGAGATGGAGGTCGAGCGGGACCACGTCCTCGACAAGCCGAAGAAGGACGGCGAGGAGGACCCGTACGCCGAGTCCGAGAAGGAGATGGCCGAGGCCAACAGGGAAGAGGACGAGGACACCGGCGAGCAGGACGCGCTGCCGTTCGAGGCCCTGGAGTCCGACGCGGTCTTCGACCGGGTGCTGTACGACGGCGCCGAGTTCGGCATGCAGGCGCACCCCGGCAGCGACGAGGAGCAGGACTACCTCGGCATCCCCGGGCTGCTGGAGCCGGACCAGGTGCAGATGCTGCTCCAGAAGCGGCAGGCACGGCAGATCGCGCACAGCCGGAAGAAGCCGGACGAGGAGGCCGATCTCCTCGAACTTCCCGCGGAGCGGCGGCCCGTGGTCAGCCACAAGGAGCTGATGGAGCTGCGGAAGCGGCTCAACACGCTGGTGAGTGCGTATGTCCACCAGAGTGGGAAGCCGCATGGGGTGATCCATACCGAGTTGCGGAAGGTGTGTGGGGGGCCGGCCAGTGCGGAGGCTACTGCGGGGCAGATTCGGCAGCGGATAGCCAAGGTGCAGGAGTGGGCTACGCGGATGCGGTGAGGGTCCGCCCCTTTCGGGGGCCGCGGGCGGCCCCCGGTTCCCCGGCTTGGTGCGGTGGGCGATTCTGACGGGTTCGCCGTGGTGTTTTGCGCAGTTCCCCGCGCCCCTTATTTCCGGGGCTGCGCCCCGAGCGGCTTCGTCTCCCGCGTTGAGGCGGTGGCGATGTGACGTCCCCCACTGCCTGAAGGGCGCGGGGATGGGGGTACCTCCCACGCCTTTAGGACAGTGGGGGAGCGACCAACCATGACGAGGCCGCGCATCGCCACTCCCCCGGCGGGGCAGACGCGGGGCCCGGGGCGCAGCCCCGCACGAAAAGGGCGCGGGGAACTGCGCAAAAGCCACGACGAAGCCGCACATCGCCACTCCCCCAGCGGGGCAGACGCGGGGCCCAGGGCGCAGCCCCGCATGAAGGGGGCGGCATGGTTACTTGCTGTACGCCGTACGTACACGGCGATTCCCGGCGAAACGCCCACCATGCTGCCCGGATTCTGGACGGAGTCTTCCGCTGAGCGAACCCGCTCGCTACCGTCCGGATACGCACACGCCCCGTGGTAGCGCAGCCGCGGAGTGCAGCCAGCCCTGCGCGACTCTTACGGGAGCCAGGCACAGCCCCCGGGGTCGCTGACCGTACCGGCGGCCTCTTGAAGCGCGTCGCCGATGGGACCGGAGGCGCACACTCCGCTCAGGGGCCGCCTACCCTCACCATGAAGGAGGGGCGTCGTGACCGCGGAGACATCCCAGACGCTCGACCGGGGCCTCAGGGTCCTCAAGCTGCTCGCCGACACCGACCACGGCCTGACCGTCACCGAACTCTCCACCCGGCTCGGCGTGAACCGCACCGTCGTCTACCGGCTGCTCGCCACCCTCGAACAGCATGCCCTGGTCCGCCGCGACCTGGGCGGCCGGGCCCGGGTCGGCCTCGGCGTGCTGCGCCTGGGGCGGCAGGTGCACCCGCTGGTGCGCGAGGCGGCGCTGCCGGCCCTGCGCTCGCTCGCCGAGGACGTCGGGGCGACCGCTCACCTCACCCTCGTCGACGGCACCGAGGCGCTGGCCGTCGCCGTCGTCGAGCCGACGTGGACGGACTACCACGTGGCGTACCGGACGGGTTTCCGGCACGCGCTGGACCAGGGCGCGGCGGGGCGGGCCATCCTGGCGGCCCGGCAGGCCATGGCCAAGGACCCGGGGTACACCCTGACGTACGGGGAACTGGAGGCCGGCGCGAGCGGAGCCGCGGCGCCGCTGCTCGGGGTGAGCGGGGTGGAGGGCAGCGTGGGCGTGGTGATGCTGTCGGACACCGTGCCGGAGGAAGTGGGCACCCGCGTGGTGGACGCCGCCCGAGAGGTGGCGCAGGCACTGCGCTGACGGGCCGCGGGCGCCGCACAGACGGGCCCGCAGGCGCCGCACAGACGGGGCCGCAGGTGCTGCACCGACGATGCCGATGGGTGCCGATGGACTTCGTCCGAGGGGCCACTGGCCCCGCACCGACGGGACCGATGACCCTGCGCCGACGCGTCGCGGGCCCGCGCCGAAAGGGCCCGGTTCGGCCGCCCGCCCCGCTCCGTTAGATTGGGGGTGTGTTTCGTCTGAGCCGGGGCAAGGCCCTCGTCGTCTGTGGTGTGCCTGTGGTGGGACTGATCGCCTCTGCCGCGCTCGCCCCGCTGCCCTTCTCCGTGGCACAGCCCGGAGTCACCGCGAACGTCCTGGGCACCTACCGGGGTGCCGAGGTCGTCAGCGTCACCGGCACGCCCACGCGGCACACCGATGGCCAGCTCAGGATGACCACGATCGCGGCCACCGGGCCCGACCAGGACGTCTACCTCGGCGACGTGGTCGACGGGTGGTTCCGCACCGACCGCACCGTCCTGCCCCACGACTCCGTCTACCCGGGCGGGAACACCCAGGAGAGCGAGCGGCGCAACACCGAGGAGATGAAGCAGTCGCAGGACAGCGCCACCACGGCGGCGCTCGGCTACCTCGGCAGGAAGCCCTCCGACGTGCACGTGAAGCTGCGCCTCGCCGACGTGGGCGGACCGAGCGCCGGGCTGCTCTTCTCGCTCGGCATCATCGACAAGGTGGCCGGCGACGGCAGCGGCGGCGATCTCACCGGCGGCCGGGTCGTCGCCGGCACCGGCACGATCGCCTCGGACGGCTCGGTGGGCACCGTCGGCGGGGTGGCCCTGAAGACCCGGGCGGCCCGGCGCGACGGCGCCACCGTCTTCCTCGTGCCCAAGGGGGAGTGCTCGGAGGCCCAGACGGACCTGCCCAAGGGCCTGCGCCTCGTGGCCGTCACCACCCTCAAGGGCGCCATCCAGTCACTGCGGGCACTGAGGTCCGGCGGATCGGTGCCGGGCTGCTGAGGACCGTCCCCCCTCCGGCGACCTGCGGGACCTCCGAAGCCCGCGAGCGCGGGGACCGGCCGGACAACCCGACCCCCACACCCCCGGAACACCCCTGAAGACATCAGGAACACCTCCGGAAGCCCCCGGACCACCTCCGAAAGACCCCCGGACCACCCCCGGACCACCCCCGGACCACCCTCGGACCACCCTCGGACCACCTCCGGCCCCCCGTCCCTCACCGCTTCACGAACCCCTCCTTCACCAACCAGTCCAGCGCCACCTCGTGCGGATCCTGGCCGTCCACGTCGACCTTGCCGTTGAGGTCCTGGGCGACGTCGTTGGTGAGCTTCCTGGTGATCGGGTCGAGGATGCTCCGTATGGCCGGGTACTTCTTCAGCGTCGCCGAGCTGACCTGCGGCGCGGCGTTGTAGTTCGGGAAGAAGTGCCGGTCGTCCCGGAGCACGCTGAGGTTCAGGGCCTTGACGCGGCCGTCGGTCGTGAAGATCTCGCCGAAGGTGCAGGCACCCTTCGCGACCTGCGTGTAGACGATGCCGGAGTCCATCTTCCGGATCTTCGAGGCCGGCACGTGCATGCCGTAGGCGCGCTCCATGCCCGGCAGGCCGTCCTCCCGCACGGCGAACTCGCCGTCCACGCAGAGGGTGACCGCCCCGGGGTCCTTCTTCGCCAGCTTCGCCACGTCCGACAGGGTGTGGACGCCGTACTTGCGTGCGTTGGCCGGATTGAGCGCCAGGGCGTAGGTGTTGTTGAGGTCCGCGGGCGCCAGCCACGTGAGGCCGTTGCGCAGGTCCTCGTCGTGGACCTTCTGCCACTGCTTCCGCGGGTCGGGCTCGGGCTTGGTGTGGCCGAGGTAGGTGATCCAGCCGGTGCCCGTGTACTCGAACGAGACGTCCGCCTCGCCGCGCTGGACGGCCGCACGGGCGCCGAACGAGCCCTGGATGCCGGTCCGGTCCACGACCTTCGCACCCGCCGCCTCCAGCGCGATGCCCAGCACCGCGCCGAGGACCAGTTGCTCGGTGAACTCCTTCGAGGCGACGGTGAAGTCGGCGCCCGCGAGCGGCCGGCCCTTGCCGATGGTGCCCGGTCTGACCGTGTCGACCATCGGCGAGCCGCTGGTGAGCCCGCAGGCGGTCAGGACGGTCGCCAGGCCGGCGGCCAGCGCCGCGAAGGCGGTCCTGCGCAGGGCGCTCGCGCCCCGTGTGGGAGGAGCGGTTGCGCCCCGTGTGGGAAGAGCGCTTGCGCCCCGTACGTGACGGGAGTGGTTCCTCATGCGCTCGTCTCCAATCCCCGGGGCAGCAGCGCCAGTTCCACCAGCGACGCCAGCCAGTCGACGAGCAGCGCCAGGACGACGGTCAGCAGCGAGCCGAGGAAGAGCACCGGCATGCGCTGGTCGGTCATCCCGGTGCTGATCAGGTCGCCCAGGCCGCCGCCTCCGCCGAACGTGGCGAGGGTGGCCGTGCCGACGTTCAGGACGAGCGCCGTGCGCACCCCGGCCAGGATCAGCGGCACGGCGAGCGGCAGCTCGATGCGGGTGAGCACCGCGAGCGGTGACATGCCGATGCCGCGGGCCGCCTCCAGCAGCGTGGGGTCGGTGCCGCGCAGGCCGGTGATGGTGTTGGCGAGCACCGGCAGCACCGCGTAGATGACGATCCCGATCAGCGCGGCCCGCATGCCGATGCCGAGCCGGATCACCAGCAGGGCCAGCAGCCCGATCGCGGGCATGGCCTGCCCGACGGCGGCCACCGCCAGTGCCACGGGCGCCGCCGCCCGCAGCGGCTTCCGGGTGAGGAGGATGCCCAGCGGGATCGCGATGATCAGCACGAAGAACGTGGAGAGCGCGCTGAGTTGGACGTGCTGCCAGAGCCTGACCCGGACGTTGCCGCCGGCCAGCGAGTTGCGGGAGATCGTGTCCAGGTCGGCGCCGCGGAACCACAGCCAGGTGACGAGCAGGACCGCCGCGAGCACCGACGGCACGAGCACCAGCTTCCGCCAGGTGATCCGTGCGGGCTCCCGGGCGGTCGCGGAGGCGGCCGAGGCGTCGCGCCCGGTCCCGTCGGCCTCGTCCGATCCACCGGTCCCACCGGTCCTGCTGGTCCCGCCAGTTCCGCCGGTTCCACCGGACCTGTAGGCGTCGCCCGTCCCTTCCGTTCCGTGCGCCCGATCAGGCTGACCGGTCCCGTCCGCGTCGTCCGTGCGGGGTGGCGTCGTCATGCCGGTGCCTCCCCGAGCGCCTCGCCGTCCTGGTCCTGGTCCTGTTCCTCCAGGCGCGCCCTGCGGCGGCGCCGGTCCTCCAGCTCGTGCCTGCTGTCCAGCGCGTCGAGGTGGTCGGCGGCGAGCAGCTCGTGGACGGAGTTCATCAGCGTCTCCATGTCCACGACGCCCGTGTAGACGCCGTGCCGCCCGGTGACGGCGACCCGCCCGGCGCCGTCGGTGAGCACCGCCTCCAGCGCGTCCCGCAGCGTGGCGTCGCGCGTGACGGTGTCCAGCACCGGCGTGCCCGCCCGCGCCAGGGAGCTCCTGGCGAGCATCAGGTCGCCGCGGCGCAGCCACTTGTAGGGGCGGCGGCGCCGGTCCAGGAGCAGCAGCTCGCTCGTGCTGCCGGAGCGCAGCCGGTCGAAGATCTCCTGGAGCGGGTCGTCGAGCGTCACCGTCGGGTAGTCGGTGATCTCCACCTCCCGCACCCGGGTGAGGTTGAGCCGCTTCAGGGCCGCGCCCGCGCCGACGAAGCCGGAGACGAAGTCGTCGGCCGGGTTGGTGAGGATCGCCTCCGGGGTGTCGAACTGCGCGATGTGCGAGTGCTCCCGCAGCACCGCGATCCGGTCGCCCAACTTGATCGCCTCGTCGAAGTCGTGCGTGACGAAGACGATGGTCTTGCGCAGCTCGCGCTGGAGGCGGATCAGCTCGTCCTGGAGGTGGTCGCGGGTGATCGGGTCGACCGCGCCGAACGGCTCGTCCATCAGCAGCACCGGCGGATCCGCGGCGAGCGCCCTGGCGACGCCGACGCGCTGCTGCTGGCCGCCGGAGAGCAGGCGCGGATAGCGGCCCTGGAACTCTCCCGGGTCCAGCCCCACCAGGTCCAGCATCTCGGCCACCCGCTCCTTCACCCGGGCCTTCGGCCAGCCGAGCATCCTCGGCACCAGGGCGATGTTCTGGGCGACGGTCATGTGCGGGAAGAGGCCGGAGGACTGGATCGCGTAGCCGACCTTGCGGCGCAGCCGCACCGGGTCGATCCGGGTGACGTCCTCGCCGCCCATCCTGATGCGCCCGGACGTCGGCTCGATCAGGCGGTTGATCATCTTCAGGGTGGTGGACTTGCCGCAGCCCGAGGGCCCGACCAGGACCACCGTCTCGCCGGCCTTGATGTCCAGCGTGACGTGGTCGACGGCGGGCGACTGGCTGCCGGCGTAGCGCTTGGTGAGGCCCTCCAGCTCGATGGTGGTGCCGCCGGCCGGGGGCGCCGCGGACTTTCCGGCGGAGGTCCCGGACGCGGTGCCGGCGGCGCGCGCGGTGCCGCCGGTGCCTTCCGAACGTGCGGCGCCGGCGGCGTCGGCCGCCTCGGCGGGGCCGCCCGTGCCGGGTGTCGAGGTGTCAGACACGGATCCCCCTGGGGATGGTGAGCCGTCCGATCAGGACGTAGGCGGCGTCGAAGAGCAGCGCCAGGATGACGATGCCGAGGGTGCCCGCGAGCACCTGGTTGAGCGCGTTGCGGCTGCCCAGAGAGGCGATCCCGCGGAAGATCTCGTTGCCGAGGCCGGGGCCGGAGGCGTAGGCCGCGATGGCGGCGATGCCCATCAGCAGCTGCGTGGAGACCCGGATCCCGGTCAGTATCGCGGGCCAGGCGAGCGGCAGTTCGACCCGCAGCAGCCGGGCGGTGCGCGACATGCCGATGCCCTTCGCGGCGTCCACCAGGGTGGCGTCCACGCCGCGCAGCCCCACGACGGAGTTGCGGACGATCGGCAGCAGCCCGTACAGCGTCAGCGCGATCACGGTGGGCGCCACGCCGAGGCCCGCGATCGGGACCAGCAGACCGATCATGGCGAGCGAGGGAATGGTGAGGAGCGTGGAGCCGGTGGTCATGGCGAGGGTTCCCGCCCAGTCGCTCCGGTAGGTGAGGGCGCCGACCAGCACGCCGAGGACGGTCGCCACGACGATGCACTGGAAGACGGCGGAGGCGTGCTGGAAGGTGTCGGCCAGCAACTGCTGGTGGCGGCCCGCCAGATAGTCCCAGAAGTTCACTGCACCACCTGCCCGCCCGGTCTGTTCACGGATCCATGTGTCATGGTTCTCGTATGTCCGGCGGCGCGCGGACGACTCCTGCGACCGGTGGTGCTCTGGCGCCGGGAGGGGCCCGCCGGTGCGCCGCGCGGGCGGGCCCCGGGGTTTCCCGGCGCCCGGGTGCCCGCTCACGGGTCCTGGGATGCCTGCTCCACCAGCGGGACGATCCGGAACGGTACCGGGTTCTCCATGACGATCGCGGTGGACGCGCGCACGATCCCGTCGATGCCCACCACTCGGTCGATCACGCGTTGCAGGTCGGCGTTGGAGCGGGCCACGAGGCGGCAGAGCATGTCGCCGCTGCCGGTGGTGGTGTGCAGCTCCAGCACCTCCGGAACGGTGGCGAGGTGGGCGCGGACGTCGGCGCCCTGGCCCTGGCGGATCTGGAGCGTCGCGAAGGCGGTGACCGGGTAGCCGAGGGCGGCCGGGTCCACCTGGGGGCCGAAGCCGCGGATCACGCCGCTCGCCTGCAACCGGTCCAGCCGGGCCTGTACCGTGCCGCGGGCCACGCCGAGCCGCCGGGACGCCTCCAGGACCCCGATCCGGGGCTCCTGCGCCAGCAGCACCAGCAGCCTGCCGTCCAGACGGTCGATCGTCAAGGGGCCCTCCCGGGGATGTCAGGACGATAATCGGTGTGGTCATCCTGTACAGATCGCCAAGCCATGATGCCGTATGGCTGTACATAGTGCCCAGCAAATCTGTGATCTATTGCACACCTTGCGGAGCGGCGAGAACCTGACCGCATGGCAACGACATCAGCGCACACCCCAGCGCCCTCCCAGACCCCCGACACCGCCCGGCAGGCCGACCCCTTCCCGGTGAAGGGCATGGACGCCGTCGTCTTCGCCGTGGGCAACGCCAAGCAGGCCGCCCACTACTACTCCTCCGCCTTCGGCATGCGGCTCGTCGCCTACGCGGGCCCCGAGAACGGCAGCCGTGAGACGGCGAGTTACGTCCTGGAGAACGGCTCCGCGCGGTTCGTGTTCACGTCCGTCGTGAAGCCGGCCACCGACTGGGGCCGGTTCCTCGCCTCCCACGTCGCCGAGCACGGCGACGGCGTCGTCGACCTCGCCATCGAGGTGCCCGACGCGCACGCCGCCTACGCCTACGCCACCGCGCACGGCGCCCGCGGCCTCGCCGAGCCGTACGAGGTGAAGGACGAGCACGGCACCGTCGTGCTCGCCGCGATCGCCACGTACGGCACCACCCGGCACACGCTCGTCGAGCGGTCCGGCTACACCGGCCCCTACCTGCCCGGGTACGCCGCGGCCGACCCGATCGTGCCGCCGCCCGCGCACCGCACCTTCCAGGCCGTCGACCACTGCGTCGGCAACGTGGAACTGGGCCGCATGAACGAGTGGGTCGAGTTCTACAACAAGGTGATGGGCTTCACGAACATGAAGGAGTTCGTGGGCGACGACATCGCCACCGAGTACAGCGCCCTGATGTCGAAGGTGGTGGCCGACGGAACGCTCAAGGTGAAGTTCCCCATCAACGAGCCCGCGGTCGGCAAGAAGAAGTCGCAGATCGACGAGTACCTGGAGTTCTACGGCGGCGCGGGCGTGCAGCACATCGCGCTCGCCACCAACGACATCGTGCGCACGGTGCGCACGATGAAGGAGGCGGGCGTCTCCTTCCTGAACACGCCCGACTCGTACTACGACACGTTGGGCGAGTGGGTCGGGGAGACGCGGGTGCCCATCGACACCCTCCGCGAGCTGCGGATCCTCGCGGACCGCGACGAGGACGGGTACCTGTTGCAGATCTTCACCAAGCCCGTCCAGGACCGGCCGACGGTGTTCTTCGAGATCATCGAGCGGCACGGGTCGATGGGCTTCGGCAAGGGGAACTTCAAGGCGCTGTTCGAGGCGATCGAGCGGGAGCAGGAGATTCGCGGCAACCTGTAGGTGCCGTGGGTGCGCCGTTTTTTTGCGCAGTTCCCCGCGCCCCTTGTCCGTGAGGGCTGGGGCCGGTGGTTCGCTGCGGGCGGGTCGTGGTTGCTCGCGCAGTTCCCCGCGCCCCTGGGTGGGCCGGGGCGGGCCCTTACGTAAGCGGCCACCGGTCAAGGGGCGCGGGGATGGGGGCACCTCCCACGCCCTCAAGGCAGTGGGGGAGCGAAGAACCACGGCGCACCGCAGTGGACCACCGGGTCTGGCCTGAGCGGATAGCGGATAAGGGGCGCGGGGAACTGCGCGAAGAACCACGGGGCACCCGCAGCGGACCACCGGGCCCGGCCCCGGACGGACCAGGGGCGCGGGGAACTGCGCAAAACCCACGACCCACCCGCACCGGACGAGGACGGCGTGCCCCCGGCGGGGTTCACAGCAAAGGGCCGAAATGCGACGCTGTGATCGTGAGCCCCACTCTCGTAGAACGCCTCCGTGCCTCCCTCCCCGAGGAAGCCGTCCTCACCGACCCGGACGTGACCGCCTCGTACGCCCACGACATGGCCAGCTTCTGCGAGGCCGGCGCCCCCGCCGTCGTCGTGCTGCCGCGCACCGTGGAACACGTCCAGCACACCCTGCGCACCGCGCACGAGCTGCGCGTCCCGGTGGTGCCGCAGGGCGCGAGGACCGGTCTTTCCGGGGCGGCCAACGCCAGCGACGGCTGCATCGTGCTGTCCTTCGTGAAGATGGACGGCATCCTGGAGATCAACCCGGTCGACCGGATCGCCGTCGTCGAGCCGGGCGTGATCAACGCCGTGCTGTCGAAGGCCGTCGGGGAGCACGGCCTCTACTACCCGCCGGACCCGTCGAGCTGGGAGATGTGCACCATCGGCGGCAACATCGGCACCGCCTCGGGCGGCCTGTGCTGCGTCAAGTACGGGGTCACCGCCGAGTACGTGCTCGGCCTCGACGTGGTGCTCGCCGACGGGCGGCTGATGAGCACCGGGCGCCGCACCGCCAAGGGCGTCGCCGGCTACGACCTCACCCGCCTGATCGTAGGCTCCGAGGGCAGCCTCGGTGTCGTGGTGCGCGCCGTGCTCGGCCTCAAGCCGGAGCCGGCCCCCCAGCTCGTGCTGGCCGCGGAGTTCGCCTCGGCGGCCGACGCGTCCGAGGCCGCCTGCCGGATCATGGCCGAGGGCCACGCCCCGTCGATGCTGGAGCTGATGGACCGCACGACGCTGCGGGCCGTCAACGCCATGGCCAACATGGGCCTCCCGGAGAGCACCGAGGCGCTGCTGCTCGCCGCCTTCGACACCCCCGACCCCGCCGCCGACCTCGCCGCGCTCGGCGCGGTCTGCGAGGCCGCCGGAGCCACCTCGGTCGTACCCGCCGACGACCTGGCGGAGTCCGAGCTGCTGCTCCAGGCCCGGCGCCTCTCGCTCACCGCCCTGGAAGCGGTCAAGGGCACCACGATGATCGACGACGTCTGCGTGCCCCGCTCGCAACTCGGCGCGCTCATCGAGGGCATCGAACGGATCGCCGACAAGCACCAGCTCACCATCGGCGTCATCGCCCACGCCGGCGACGGCAACACCCACCCCACCGTCTGCTTCGACGCCTCCGACCCCGACGAGGCCGCCCGGGCGCGCCAGTCCTTCGACGAGATCATGGCCCTCGGCCTGGAACTCGGCGGCACCATCACGGGCGAGCACGGCGTCGGCGTGCTGAAGAAGGAGTGGCTGGCTCGCGAGATCGGTCCGGTCGGCCTGGAGATGCAGCGCGCCATCAAGCAGGCCTTCGACCCGCACGGCATCCTCAACCCCGGCAAGCTGTTCTGACCGCCGGCCCCGGCAGGCCGTTCCGAACGGCGCCGGGTCCCGCCGGCCTCCCGGACCCCCTCCCGGACCCCCTTCCGGACCGCGGCCTCGGGCGCCCGGCTCGTGCCGGGCGCGAGGTGCCCCCCAGATCCGCCCTCACTCACCGTCCCCGGTGTCGTCCGACGGCCAGGAGTCGGTCGAGTCGGTCACCCGGACGTCGTCGGCCGCCGTGGGCGCCAGCAGTTCGGCGAGGGCGCCGTCGATGCCGAGCCGCTCGGACTCGGCCCCCGGCGGCACCTCCGCCAGCGTCTGCCGGAGCCAGACGCACACCACGTCGGCCGGCGCCTCCAGCAGCGCGTCGCCGTTCGGCGAGCTGAGTGCCATCAGCACCACGCGCCGGTCCCGCACCTTCGTCGGCCACACGCGCACGTCCCCGTACCCGCACGGCCGGAACACCCCCTCGACCAGCAGCTCCCGCGCGAACGTCCACCGCACGGGGTGGTCCGAACCGATGTGGAAGGTGACGTGGACGGCATAGGGGTCCGCGGTGCGGTAACTGAACCGCGCCGGCACCGGGATGCTGCTTTCGGGCGAAAGGACCAGGTTCAACTCGATTTGGCGCTCCATCACCGTGTGCATGTCGCAGCCTTTCTCTCCTCGTCGTGTGGCCGGCGGCCCCCGGCCACGCTGTCGCGACGGCGCCCCTGAAACAGGCCCGCACATTCACAGAGCGCGTAAGGGCGTGAGCATTACGCGGGTTCGGAGAATTTTTCTGCTCAGTGCAGGGCCTTGTGGGCGCGTCCGGCGCGCGGCACCGCGCGAGCGACCGGTCCCCGCGCCCTCCTTGACGGCCGTCGGCACGGCATGAACCACTGTCAAGGCGGCACGCACGCCGCCGTTGCCCGGAAAGTGGTCCGTACGGTCACACCGGCCATGGCACGCGCGCAGGTCTGATAGATGTGGACCCCACAACAGATCCCCGAGCAGATACGGGACGACGGACATGAGCGCCCCAACCCCGGCCCCCGGCGACGACAGGCCCCGCGAGGGCTACTACCCGGACCCGTCCATTCCCGGATACGTCCGCTACTGGAACGGTGCCGCCTGGGTGCCCGGCACGAGCCGTCCGGCCCCGGCCGCCGGCGAGACGCTGCCGCGCCCGCCCGGGGCAGGTCCCGCGCCGGCGTCCGTGGAGGAGACGGGACCGGTCTTCTTCGACGAGGAGCCGCCGCCGTCCGCCATCCCGCAGCAGGCCTCGGGGGACCAGGAGTATCCGGGCATCCCGGAGCAGTCCGGCGGTCCCGAGCACCCGGAGCCAGCGGCGGCGCAGTACCAGGGCATCCCCGAGCAGACCGGCCCGGGAGCGCAGGGCTGGGAGGAGGGCCCCGGTGGGCCCGGCCGCCCGGGGGCCGAGGACGCATCGGGGCCGGCCGGGGAGCCGGGGGGAGCCCCGGTCGAGGGCACGTCCGGCGGCCCGGGCGGGGTGCACGGCTCCCGGCCGGAGCCGGCCTCGGCCTGGCAGGCGGACGCCTCCCGGCAGTCCGGCTTCGGCGGCGAGCAGGACCGCCGGGTGTCGTGGGGCGCGGCCGGCGCCGCCGACCCCCGCGTGCCGCACTCCGGGGAGCCCGCGCAGGGCGGCACCGCCGGGGCGGGCGGGCCGCACGGCGAGACCGGCGGGGGCGGCCGCCCGGACGGCACCATGCAGATCCGGTCCGCCCAGCAGGGCAGCCCCGGTGCGGGCCAGGGGGCAAACGAGCAGGACCGCGACCGGGCGGGCGGCCCCGAGGGCACGGTGACGTTCCGGCGCCCCGGCGACGGCCGCGACCCGGCCTCCGGCGACCGCCCCGCACCGCCGCGGGGCCCCGCCGAGACGGGCACGGTCGCCATCCGCGCCGTGCGCCCCGGCCCCGACTCCGCGCCGCCCGCGGGCACCCAGCAGCCGGGCCGGCACGGACCCGGTGGACCCGGTATGCAGGGCCCCGGCCGGTTCGGCGGCCCGCAGGGGCCCCAGACCACGGGCACCAGCGGCCCCACCGTGGCCGGCGTCCCCGCCATGTCCGGCACCGTCCCGTACCTTCCCCACCAGCCGGGAGCGGGCCCCTCGGAGCCGTGGCCCGGGGCGGCTCAGCAGCCTCCGGCCGGCTCCGGCGACGAGCCCGTGGTGCCGTGGAAGCCGCCGACCAGCGACCCGTTCCTAGAGGCCGCGCAGGCGCAGGCGTCCGCGAGGCCGGCGGCACTCGGGAAACGGTTCGCCGCACGGCTGATCGACATGATCGTGATCAGCGCCGCCACGGCCGTCGCCGCGGTGCCGCTGGGCACGAAGGCGGTCGACCACATCCAGGACAAGATCAACGCGGCGAGGCTGTCCGGCGAGACCGTCACCGTCTGGCTGCTCGACGGCACCACCGGCATGTCACTGGGCATCATCCTCGCCGTCCTCCTGCTCTTCGGCGTGCTCTACGAGGCCGTACCGACCGCCAAGTGGGGCCGCACCCTGGGCAAGAAACTCTGCGGCCTCCAGGTACGCGACATCGAGGCCCACGGCCCCCCGACGTTCGGCGCGGCACTCCGCCGCTGGCTGGTCTACAGCGTCCCGGGCCTCCTGGTGATCGGCGTCCTGGGCGTCCTGTGGTGCCTCTTCGACCGCCCGTGGCGCCAGTGCTGGCACGACAAGGCGGCACACACGTTCGTATCCGCCTGACCTGCCGGCGGGCCGGCCGGTGGCCGGGACGGGCCGGGTAGGGGTGGGCCCGGTGGTTCGCTGGGGGCGCGCTGTGGTTGCTCGCGCAGTTCCCCGCGGGTCGGCCGGTGGCCGGGGACGGGCCGGGTGGGGTTGAGTCCGGTGGTTCGCTGCGGGTGGGCTGTGGTTGCTCGCGCAGTTCCCCGCGGGTCGGCCGGTGGCCGGGGACGGGCCGGGTGGGGTTGAGTCCGGTGGTTCGCTGCGGGTGGGCTGTGGTTGCTCGCGCAGTTCCCCGCGGGTCGGCCGGTGGCCGGGGACGGGCCGGGTGGGGTTGAGTCCGGTGGTTCGCTGCGGGTGGGCTGTGGTTGCTCGCGCAGTTCCCCGCGGGTCGGCCGGTGGCCGGGGACGGGCCGGGTGGGGTTGGGCCCGGTGGTTCGCTGCGGGTGCGTCGTGGTTGCTCGCGCAGTTCCCCGCGCCCCTTTCGGGGCGCAGCTTCGCCGGCCGGTGGCCGGAACGAGACCGGGGCGCGGGGCTGTGTCTGATTCGCGGCTCCGCCGCGTGGGCGCGAGAAGCCCCGCCGGCGGTGAGCCGGCGACGACGCTGAGCGGGCTGGACGGATGCCGGACAGGGGCGCGGGGAACTGCGCAAAATCCCCCGGCGGCGGTCAGGCGGCGAGGATGGTGTGGGGGCTGGACGGACGCCGGATAGGGGCGCGGGGAACTGCGCAAAGACCCCAGGCGGCGGTGAGCCGGCGACGACGCTGAGGGGGCTGGACGCAGGCCGGATAGGGGCGCGGGGAACTGCGCAAAGACCCCCGGTGGCGGTCAGGCGGCGACGACGCTGAGGGGGCTGGACGCAGGCCGGACCACCCGGACGGCGGCCCGCCAAGTGCGAACCCCGTTGGTTCGGGGTCGACTCGGGCCATGAGCACCGAACCGCCCCAGGACCCCGGAGAGCCGTCCGACGAGGACCCCTTCACCCCACGGCGGCCCACCCAGGGCGGCACCTCACCCCCCGGCGGCGCATGGACACCGGACGCCGGCGCGGACGCCCGCGGCGCGGAAACCGCCGGACGGCCCGCGGGCGGCTTCAGCACGGGCGCAGGCACAGGCGCGGGCACGGGCGCCGGCGCCCGAGGCAGGCGTGCCCGCAGGACGCGCCCCACCGTGGCCAACGGCAGCCCCGGCCGCCACGGGGACCTCGGCCGTCCGGGCGGCACCGGAAGCCTCCGCTCGTGGCTGGCCCGCGGCGACCACCACGGCCGATCCGGAGCCGGCGGGGTCGACGGAGGGCCGGGCAGCGGGGCCTGGATGGGCTACGGCCCGTCCGGGGGACGCCGGGACGACAGCCCGCCGCCCGGCGGCGATCCGTTCGGCGGCCCCTCCGGAGGCGGCGGCCTCTACGGCTCCCCCGACCCGCTCGCCGGCATGCCGCCGCTGGCCCCCAGCGGCAGGCGGGTACTGGCCCGGGTCATCGACATCGTCATCGTGGGGATCGTGGTGTGGCTGGTCTCGCTGGCCCTGGGCGTGGCCGCGTACCAGATCAACGGCCGGATGCAGTTCGGCAGGTCCTTCGGCGAGTCCCTGATCACCGGGGTGCTCTACATCGCGTACGACACGCTCCTGATCTACCGCAGCGGCCAGACCGTCGGGAAGCGGCTGCTGAAGCTGCGGGTGGCCAACCTGAGCGACGGCTCCACGCCGACCTTCCAGACCTCGCTGGCGCGGGCCGCGGTCCTATGGGTGCCGTTCGCCTTCTGCTGTGCCTTCGTCTGGACGGCGATCACCGGCGGCTGGTCGTTCTTCGACCGGCCCTACAAGCAGGGCCTGCACGACAAGGCCGCCAGGACGGTGGTCGTCAGTATCGTCTGACGACCACCGAGCGGCCTGTCCCGTGCCGGAAGGCGCCACGTCCCGAGCCGGAAGGGCACTCAGCCCCGAGCAGGAAGGGCACTGAGCCCCGAGCCGACCAGACGCGCGAACCGGAACCGGCCAGCCGACCAGCCCGGAACCGACCAGGCGCGCGAACCGGAGCCGGCCAGCCGCGCCGCCCGGAACCGACCTGGCGCGGACCCCGGAGCCGAGCGGACCCCTCGGCCCCTGCCGGCCAGGCGGACGGCCCCGACCGGAACCGCCCGCCCGAACGTCAGACCCGCACTCGCCGGCCGCCCGCCCGCCACCCCTGGGCGTGCCGGACGCCTGAAGGAGCCTCAGCCGCGGCCGGGCCGGGCTCCGCGTCCCGTGCCGCCGCGCCGGACCCGCTGTCCGCCTCCTCGGCGTCCCGCGGCCCGCCGGATCCGCGGCCCTCGGCGGACCCCTGGTCGGACGGTCCCGGCGATCCGGGCGCCCGCCGGGCGCCGCGCGGCATCGGGACCGTCATCGCCACCAGCAGGCCGAGGCCGAGCGCGGCGAGGGCGATGACCGCGACGCCCGCTCCGGACGACGTCTTCGAGAGCAGCAGCATGGCGAGCGTGGACAGGACTACGGTGCAGAAGCCGTAGACGAACTGTGCGACGGTCGGACGAGGCATGGCGGGGATCCGTCCTCGGGAGCGCGGTTCGGGGGGTGCGCTGACGACAGGCCAGAAGGCTCGGGTCCGGGCGGGCTCGGACCTTCGGGCACACGGACTTGCGGCTGTCGAGCCCGGGCCGGTGCGCAGGGCTGTCCGACGCGGACACCATGAGGGCATGCGCCGACGCACCGTCCACTGACTCTTACTCGGCTGATGCCCGAGCCACACCACTGGTAAGCATCACCTCACCCATGGTGCCGGTGCACGGGGGGCGCACGGAATCACCGAGCCCGACCCGTGGACACCGCGGCGCGCCCGCCGGACGGCCACCGCGCGCCCGCCGGAGGGCCGCGGCACGGCCCGGGAAACCGCGCCGCACGAGTCGCCGTCGGGAACCGCCGCAAGGCCCTCCCAGGTCACCGGGGAACGCCACCCTCACCCGAACACCAGAGCCTTAATGCAGTCGACCGGTTCACGTCAAGGACTGTTTTTTCTCCGTCAACTCCGGTCGAATGTCGGGACTTGTACGCGCGTAGAGGCGCGTAGCCGCACAACCCCCGATCGAGGATCCCTGGCCGCCCACACGGCCACGGGGGAGGAGTTCCCGAGAATGCAGAGCAGAACGAGAACGGTCAGCGGAAGACGGGTGTTCAGAACCGGAACGGTGGTCGCGGCGCTGGCCATGGCCACCGCGACGTTCGCGGCGTACGGCGGCACGGCACAGGCCGGAACCCGGGCCCCCGCCGCCCCGGCGGTGGCCGCCGGCCATGACCCGGCGGCCGCCAGGAGCCACGGCGACGACCTCGACGGCCCGTTCACCAAGAAGCAGGAGCGGCTGCGCGAGACGGCCCTCAAGCAGGTGCTCGCCGGCAAGAAGACGGTCAAGATGCAGGGCGGCTCGAAGGTCGTCAAGCTCGACGACAAGAAGTACGTCGAGCTGGGCCGGGAGAAGACCGACAAGATCTTCACCATCCTGGCGGACTTCGGCGACAAGGTCGACGACACCACGATGTACGACCCGGACGGCGCCGACGGACCCGAGGCGCCGGTCGTGAAGTACGGCGGCGACCCGGGCCCGGCGCACAACGAGATAGCACAGCCGGACCGCAAGAAGGACAACAGCACCGCCTGGCAGGCCGACTACGACCAGCAGCACTTCCAGGACCTGTACTTCGGCTCCGGCAAGGACTCCAAGGGCGTCCAGAAGCAGTCCCTGAAGACGTACTACGAGAAGACGTCCTCGGGCCGCTACTCGGTGGACGGCGAGGTCTCCGACTGGGTGAAGGTGCCCTGGAACGAGGCCCGTTACGGCTCCGACTACTGCGGCGACACCAACTGCTCGAACGTCTGGGACCTGGTCCGCGACGGCCTGAACGCCTGGGCCGAGCAGCAGAAGGCCCAGGGGAAGACCGACGAGCAGATCAAGGCGGACCTCGCGCAGTACGACACCTGGGACCGCTACGACTTCGACGGCGACGGGAACTTCAACGAGCCCGACGGCTACATCGACCACTTCCAGATCGTGCACGCCGGCGAGGACGAGTCCGCGGGCGGCGGCGTCCAGGGCGAGAACGCCCTGTGGGCGCACCGCTGGTACGCGTACGGCGACCAGGCCGGCGCCACGGGTCCGGCGGACAACAAGGCGGGCGGCACCGAGATCGGTGACACCGGCGTCTGGGTCGGCGACTACACCATGCAGCCGGAGAACGGCGGGCTCGGCGTCTTCGCCCACGAGTACGCGCACGACCTCGGCCTGCCCGACCTCTACGACACCACCGGCGCCGACGACAACTCCGTCGGCTTCTGGTCGCTGATGTCGGCTGGCTCCTGGCTCGGCACCGGCAAGAACGCCATCGGCGACCTGCCCGGCGACATGACGGCCTGGGACAAGCTCCAGCTCGGCTGGCTCGACTACGACGAGGCGACGGCGGCCACGGCCTCCACCCACAAGCTGGGCGTCTCGGAGTACAACACCGCCAACCCGCAGGCCCTGGTGGTCGATCTGCCGAAGAAGTCCGTGACCACCACCATCGTCACGCCCGCCCAGGGCGAGAAGCAGTGGTGGAGCGGCATGGGCGACAACCTGAAGAACACCCTCACCCGGTCCGTCGACCTCACCGGCGCGTCCAAGGCCGACCTGTCCCTGTCGGGCTGGTGGGACATCGAGGAGAACTTCGACTACCTCTACGCGGAGGTCTCCACGGACGGCGGCGCCAACTGGACGCCGCTGGACGGCACCGCGGACGGCAAGGCCATCCCGCGCGACGGCGGCGACCGCCCGGCGCTCACCGGCACCTCCGGCGCGTACGAGAAGCTGGACTACCCGCTGGACGCCTACGCGGGCAAGAAGATCGACCTCCGCTTCCGGTACGCCACCGACGGCGGCGTCGCGCAGAAGGGCTTCGCGGCGGACGGCCTCAGCATCACCGCGGACGGCAAGCCGGTCTTCACCGACGACGCCGAGGGCGACGCGGGCGGCTGGACGGCGACCGGGTTCTCCCGTATCGGCGCGTCCTTCACCAAGGACTACGACGAGTACTACATCGCGGAGAACCGCCAGTACGTCTCGTACGACGCCACCCTCAAGGTCGGCCCGTACAACTTCGGTTCGGCGAAGCGCCCCGAGTGGGTGGAGCACTTCCCGTACCAGAACGGCCTGATGGTCTGGCTCTGGGACACCTCCCAGGCCGACAACAACACCAGCGTCCACCCGGGCCAGGGCCTGATCCTTCCGGTCGACGCCCACCCCGACCCGCTGAAGTGGACGGACGGCACCCTGCTGAGGAACAAGTTCCAGCCGTTCGACGCGTCCTTCAGCACCCGGCCGACGGATGCGATCACCCTCCACAAGGCGGACGTGCCGCTGCGGATCAAGGCGCGTCCGGGCGTGTCCGTGTTCGACGATCACAACGGTTCCTACTGGTCCCAGGCGGACCCCACCGGAAGCGTGAACGTTCCTGACACCGGCACCCAGATCAAGATCGTGAAGGAGCCGGCGAACGGGTCCACGATCACCGTCAAGGTGGCCGCAGCTCGCCAGTAACCGACTGTTTACGCAGGTCAGAGCGCGATCGGCCGTTGCCCACTAGCGGGGCGACGGCCGGTCGTGTTTAGGTGCGTCATGCGGGTTTCTTATTGACACGACGTCTCACGGGGGTGTGACCGGAATGGCCCGAGGAGGTTTCTGCACGCTGCCCGACGGCACGGTGGTGGTCGCCCTGACCCTGCCCCGACCGGGGGCCGCTGCGGGTGCTGCGCCGCGTGGTGCGGCGCAGCGTGAAACGGAGCGCGACGCGCCCGGTGCGCCGGGCGCCCAGGTCGGCGCCGCTGCGCCGCCGAGGAACGTCACGCAACGTGACGGCTCCGGGCGGGATGCCGCCGAGGCCGCAGCTCCGGCGGACGCGACCGCGGGCGGCGGCGAGAACACGGCCCGCACGGCCCGTGTGGAGGAGCGCACGGCGTGCGGCGACGAGCGTACGGCCCGCGTGGACGACGGCACGGTCCGTGTGGTCGTGCACGCGGTCAACCGTTCCCGGGCCCTGACCAGGCTCCGCAACTTCGGACTGCGCTCGGTCTACCTCCGCGGGAACTCCCATCCGCCGACCCCCGACGAGGTCACGGCGGTGCTGCACCACCCCGACGGCCTGATATGGCGCGCCGCGCCGCCGCTGCCGACCGAGCTGTGGCACCCGATCAGGGCGCTCTTCGCCCGGACGGAACCAGGCGCTCCGGACGCCGCGGGGGCTCCCGGCACTCCGGCCAGGCCCGGCGCCGTCTCCCCGCTGGCCGCGGGCCCGGACCAGGCCTCGGCCCTGGCCACCGCCCGGCGGCTCTACACCGAGGCGCCGCTGACGGTGCCGGTGGAGTGGACGACGGCTACGGGGCACGAGAGCGGCGGACTCACGGGAGCGTGAGGGGAGCGTGCGCCTGTCGGCGTGCGCGGGCGGGCCGGGCCGGCGAGGCGGCGGTCAGACGACGGGCTTGCCCGTGAGCTCCACGCCGGCCTCGCGCATCTCCTCCAGGGCGCGCTCGGTGGTCGCGGCGGAGACGCCGGCCGTCAGGTCCAGCAGGACCTGCGTGCGGAAGCCCGCGTCGGCGGCGTCGAGCGCCGTGGCGCGCACGCAGGCGTCCGTGGCGATGCCGACCACGTCGACGTCCGTGATCCCGTGGCTGTGCAGCCAGTCGCCGAGCGGCGTGCCGTTCTCGTCCACGCCCTCGAAGCCGCTGTACGCGCCCGTGTACGCGCCCTTGTCGAAGACCGCGTCGACGCCGCCGGAGGCCACCGCGGGGGCGAAGTTCGGGTGGAAGCCGACGCCCTCGGTGCCCGCGATGCAGTGCGCGGGCCAGGTGCGGACGAAGTCCGGGTGGTCGGAGAAGTGGTCGCCCGGGGCGATGTGGCAGTCACGGGTGGCCACCACGTGGCGGTAACCGGCCGTCGCCTGGCCGATCAGTTCGGTGATCGCGGCGGCCACGTCCGCGCCGCCCGATACGGCGAGGTTGCCTCCTTCGCAGAAGTCGTTCTGCACGTCTACGACGATCAGGGCGCGGCGCATGGTCGGTGTCCTTCGGCTGAGTGGCGCGGACGGGGCGGGGCCCGTCCGCTTCCTCGGGCCCCCGGGGGCTTCCGCTCGTTCCGAGCGTAGGGAGTGCGGGGGGTTTGCGCGAGAGGGCGGGGCGGGCTACGCCCGCGGTGAGCCGATGTCGGGGGTGCGCGCGTCTGTTTTCCGGGCCGAGCCCCTGCTTCGGGCTTCGCCCTGTGAGGGGTCCTGCCCCCTTGGGTCTGTTGTTGGCCGCGGGTTTCCGGTGGCTGGTCGCGCAGTTCCCCGCGCCCCTTTTTTTGAGGCTTCGCCCTGTGAGGGGTCCTGTCTCCTTGGGTCTGTTGTCATCCGCGGGTCCGCTGTGGCTGGTCGCGCAGTTCCCCGCGCCCCTTTCATGGGCGCTTCGCGCCCCGTCAGGGGCGCGGGGAACTGCGCGCTCAGGCACGGGAGACCCGCAGACGACAGTCAACCCGAGGGGGCGGGACCGCTCTCGGGGCGCAGCCCCAAAAAAGGGGACGCGGGGAACTGCGCGAGCGGCCACGACGGGACCGGCCGACGACCACGGACCCGAGGGGGCCGGGCGCCGGAAGGATCCGCTCGCCGTCAGGCGTACTCCGTGGGGAGGACCGGTTCGCCTCGGGAGAGCTGGGTGGCCGAGAGAGGCAGGTTGGCGCGGGCAGCGGCATGGCGGTCGCGGACGACGTCCAGGGGCTCGCGCGCGACGACCTGCCCGGCCTTCACGAGATGCACGAGCAGCTGGCGGTCCGCGAGTTCCTCGGGCACGGGCCCCGTACCCACCACCTCGGCCTCGGCCACCCCATCCGCGTCCAGCCGCCGCGCCGCCCACTTGCGCCCCCCGATGGACGTCTTGCCGCCCAGCGCCTTCTTGGCGACCGGCACCAGCGGCGCCGCCGCGTCCCCCGACTCCGCACGGGCCACGAGCTTGTACACCATGGAGCAGGTCGGGTGCCCGGACCCGGTCACCAGCTGCGTGCCGACCCCGTACGCGTCCACCGGCGCCGCCGCCAGCGAGGCGATGGCGTACTCGTCGAGGTCGGAGGTGACCACGATCCTGGTGCCGGTGGCGCCGAGTTCGTCGAGCTGCTGGCGCACCCGGTGGGCGACGAGCAGCAGGTCGCCGGAGTCGATCCGGACCGCCCCGAGGTCGGGCCCCGCGACCTCCATCGCGTGGCGGACCGCGTCCCTGACGTCGTACGTGTCGATGAGCAGCGTGGTGTCCCGGCCCAGCGAGTCGACCTGTGCGCGGAACGCGTCGGTCTCCGTGTCGTGGAGCAGGGTGAACGCGTGGGCGGCGGTGCCGACCGTCGGGATGTCGTAGCGGAAGCCGGCGGCGAGGTCGGAGGTGCTGGTGAAGCCGCCGACGTACGCGGCGCGGGACGCGGCGACCGCGCCCAGCTCGTGGGTGCGGCGCGCGCCCATCTCGATCAGCGGCCGCCCGCCCGCGGCGGACGCCATCCGGGAGGCGGCCGCCGCTATCGCGGAGTCGTGGTTGAGGATCGAGAGGATCACCGTCTCCAGCAGGACGCACTCCGCGAAGCTGCCCTCCACCCGGAGGATCGGGGAGCCCGGGAAGTACACCTCGCCCTCGGGGTAGCCCCAGATGTCCCCGCTGAAGCGGTAGCCGGCCAGCCAGTCGAGCGTGGCGGCGTCGACGACGCCGCGCTCGCGCAGGAAGCGCAGCACGGCCTCGTCGAAGCGGAAGTTCTCCACGGCGTCCAGGACCCGTCCCGTGCCCGCCACCACGCCGTACCGGCGGCCCTCGGGCAGCCTGCGGGTGAAGACCTCGAAGACCGAGCGCCGCTGCGCGCTGCCCGCCGCCAGGGCCGCCTGGAGCATGGTCAGCTCGTAGTGGTCGGTGAAGAGGGCCGTCGAAGGCACGTCGACCGGCAACCCCAGATCCACAGTGTTCATGCCGGAATCGTACCCCTCATCTCGTCACTCTGACGATTTCGGTGCCCCGGGCCTGGGGGCCTCCCGGTGACGGGCGGGGAAGTCGGGGGGAGGCCAGGGGCGGGGCCGCCGGGGTCGGTTTGTGCGTGGGGCGGTCAGTGGTGGCAGCATGGGGCCTGTGACGGCTCCCGCTCCGCTAGAGATCGAAAAGCCCGAGTCGGCCGAGGAGGCCTACGCCGTACCCGAGCCAGACCTGCCCTGGATCACCATCGTGCACAACGACCCCGTCAACCTCATGAGTTATGTCACCTACGTCTTCCAGAGCTACTTCGGCTACTCCAAGGACAAGGCGACCAAACTGATGATGGACGTGCACAACAAGGGCCGTGCGGTGGTCTCCAGCGGGACCCGCGAGGAGATGGAGCGGGACGTGCAGGCGATGCACGGTTACGGTTTGTGGGCCACCCTCCAGCAGGATCGGAAGTAGCTGCTCTCTGCCATGTCAGGACACTTCGAGACGATCCCGGGTGGCGGCGCGGCCGTCGCGCTCGACGAGATCGAGATCTCCATCATCCGCTCGCTGGCCGTCCAGCTCCTGGAGTTGATCGGCCCCGGCCCGGCCGAGGGGGAGTCCGAGGACCCGCTGGCCGAGCTCTTCGCGGAGGGCCCCAGCGAGCCGCCCTCCGACCCGGTGCTCAAGCGGCTCTTCCCCGATGCGTACGGGGGACCCGACGGGCCGCCGGACACCGCGAAGGAGGCGGAGGAGCAGCGCTCCTCCTCGGCGGAGTTCCGCCGCTTCACGGAGAACGACCTGCGGTCCCGCAAGCGGGACGACGCCGTCGCGGTGGTCCGCTCGCTCGACGCGCTGTCCCCCGTCGGCGAGGAGGGCGCGGTGCTGCGGCTCGGGCCCGAGGAGTCGCGGCAGTGGCTCGGCGCGCTCAACGACCTGCGGCTCGCGATCGGGGCGCGGCTGGAGGTCCGCGACGAGGACGAGGCGGACGACCTGTACCGGCTCCCCGACTCCGACTCCCGCAAGCCCATGGTGATGGCCTACCTGTGGCTCGGCAGCCTCCAGGAGACCCTGGTCGGCACGCTGTCCCCCTGAGCGCAGGGCTGGCCTGGGAGGTGGTGCCCCCGGCCCCGCGGAGCGACTGCCCGCAGGGGGGGGCAGGCGCCTGTTGGCCCACCGGCCCGCAGCCGCGTACGAAACGTGGGGGGACGTGGGGGGATGTCCGCCCGCAGTGTTTTGCGTCAGGCCCAGGGGAACCGTCCGGTCGACGGAGGACGCGGGACCGAGGACGGATATCCCCCCGCGGCCCCGCCCCCACAACGAACCGAAGGCGCACCGGCCACCAGCGAGCCGCGCACCTGCCCGTTCAGCACGGGTGTTCGTTCAGCACAGGCTGACGCCCGGATAACGATCGTGCACCGAGGGTCACCCGAACGGCCGACCCGAGTGGCATTCGTGCGGTTTTTCCAGTGACCTGAGTCACATATAGGTATCTGATCACCTCATAGGCCGTGATACATCTTCACGACCGCCAGAGGGCTTACCGAGCCCTCCGGGGCGCCCCGGGGAGGCGTACAGCCGGCAGGCACAACTCCAGCACATCCGGGGGATCGCGACCCGATCCGCGGCCGTTCAGGCGGGGATCGGCATGGAGAAAGGCCAACCACCATGACCTCGGCCCAGGTGGATCACCACGACGGCGACGGCTCGGGAGCGGTCGGCTCCTCGGCCGTGGGCGGTCGCAGCCAGGAGGGGTACCAGCGCGGTCTGGGTGCCCGCCAGATCCAGATGATCGCCATCGGCGGAGCCATCGGCACCGGTCTGTTCCTCGGTGCCGGCAAGGCGATAGCGAAGGCCGGCCCCAGCCTGATCCTCGCGTACGCGGTCGCCGGCCTGGTGATCTTCTTCATCATGCGGGCGCTCGGGGAGCTCCTGATGTACCGCCCGGTCTCGGGTTCCTTCTCGGAGTACGCCCGCGAGTTCATCGGCCCCCTCTCGGGTTACGTGACGGGCTGGACGTACTGGCTCTTCTGGGTCGTCACCGGCATCACCGAGGTCACCGCGGCGGCGACCTACATGACGTTCTGGTGGCACATCCCGCAGTGGGCCTCGGCCCTCGTCTTCACGGTCATCCTCTACGGCGTGAACCTGATCTCGGTGAAGGTCTTCGGCGAGCTGGAGTTCTGGTTCTCGATGGTCAAGGTCACCGCGATCGTCGGCATGATCCTCATCTGCGTCGGCATCCTGACCATCGGCTTCTCCGACGCCGGCGGCACCGCGTCGGTGACCCACCTCTGGGGCGACGGCGGATTCTTCCCCAAGGGCGTCGGCGGCACCCTGATGACGCTGCAGATCGTGATGTTCGCGTTCCTCGCCGTGGAGCTGGTCGGCGTCACCGCGGGCGAGTCCAAGGACCCGAAGAAGACCCTGCCGAAGGCGATCAACACCGTGCCGTGGCGGATCGCGGTCTTCTACGTCGGCGCGCTGATCATGATCCTCTCGGTGGTGCCGTGGAGCAGCTTCCAGCCCGGCGTCTCGCCGTTCGTCGCGGCGTTCGAGAAGATGGGCCTCGCGGCCGGCGCCGGGATCGTCAACTTCGTCGTGCTCACCGCCGCCCTGTCGTCCTGCAACTCCGGCATGTACTCCACCGGCCGGATGCTCCGCGACCTGGCGCGCAACGGCCAGGGCCCGGCCGTCTTCACCCGGCTCACCAGGAGCGGCACGCCGCTGGTCGGCACCACCTTCTCGGCGGCGCTGATGCTCGTCGGCGTCTGGATCAACTACATGTGGCCGGGCCAGGCCTTCACCTACGTGGTGTCGTTCGCCACCATCTCCGGCATGTGGGCCTGGATCATGATCCTGGTCTGCCAGATCCGCTACCGCGCGAAGGCGGACCGCGGCGAGCTGCCGCGCTCGGCCTTCCGCGCGCCCGGCGCGCCGCTCACCAGCTGGTTCGCGCTCGGCTTCATCGGCGTGGTGATCGTGATGATGGGCATCGACAAGGACACCCGGATCTCGCTGTACTGCGCGCCGCTGTGGGCGTTGATCATGGTGGTGAGCTACTTCGTGCTGAAGGCGCGCAACCCCGAGGCCTTCGCCCGCACCCAGGCCGCGGCGGAGCGCGCGGCCGCGCGGGCGGGGGAGAGCGGGGCCGGTGGGCGACCGGCGGGGGAGGCCTGACGGGCGAGGCCCCCGTACCCACCTGCGGCCCTGGTCCCTGCTTATGCTGACCGACATGCTGACCATCACCCAGGCCCTCCACGACCAGATCGTGGCGCACGCCCGCAAGGACCACCCGGACGAGGCGTGCGGCGCGATCGCGGGCCCGGAGGGCACGGACCGGCCCGAGCGGTTCATCCCGATGCTGAACGCCGCGCGGTCGCCCACGTTCTACGAGTTCGACTCGGGCGACCTGCTGAAGCTGTACAAGGGCATGGCGGAGCGCGACGAGGAGCCGGTGGTCTTCTACCACTCGCACACGGCCACCGAGGCGTACCCGTCACGCACGGACATCTCCTACGCGAACGAGCCCGGCGCCCACTACGTCCTCGTCTCCACCGCCGACACGGACGGCCTCGGCGATTTCCAGTTCCGCTCGTTCCGCATCGAGAACGGCGAGGTCACCGAGGAGGAAGTCCACGTAGTGGACGAATACCCGAACTAGCTGCTTCGGGGCCCCCGGTTCCCTTCAGGGGCGCGGGGCTGTGTCGTGGGGGCACCTCCCACGCCCTTGAGGCAGTGGGGGAGGCTCCGCCGCGTGGGCGCGACCAGCCATGACGCGACCTTGCAGGTCGTCACAGGCCGGAAGGGGCTGGTTCTGTCGTTTCCTGACCACCGGCGGGTGGGTGGTCGCTCGCGCAGTTCCCCGCGCCCCTTCCGGGCGGGCACGTACGTTGGGCGAGACCCCGGCCTCCCCAGGGGCGCGGGGAACTGCGCGCTCAGCTACGACTGGGGGCACCTCCCACGCCCTTCAGGCAGTGGGGGACGTCGCGTCGTCACCGTCCCGAGGGGGCTGGTTCTGTCGTGTCCGGACCACCGGCGGGTGGTGGCTGCTCGCGCAGTTCCCCGCGCCCCTCAGGGGGAACCGGGCGCACCCGAACAGTTCCACCTGCCTCGAAAGCCCCGGGGGCGCCCGGAATCCGAGCGCCCCGAGGGGACCGGGGGACCCGGGGGCACCCGGGGGGATTCCGGGGTGCCCCCGGAGGAGGTGTCACGAGGAGGGGCCCTCCTCGGGCGTCTCCACGTCGATCCGCTCCTTGCGGACCTCCCCCCGCACGGTCTCCTGCTCCGTCTTCTCCTCGACCCCCAACCGAACCCGCTCCACCGGCACGGTCTCCGTCTCGATCACCACGCGATCGGCGTGCAGCACCACCTCGTGCTGCCCCTCGGAGATGTCCGGCCCGGCCAGCGCCGCGTCCCGGTTCTCCTCGGTGATCGGCTCGCGCTCGATCCTGACCTCCTCGTGGGTCAGCGGGATCCGCTGCTCCTCCTCCTCGGTGATCACGTACTTGCGCAGCCGCGCCCGGCCCACGGCCTGCCGCTCGGTGGTGAGGTGCAGGTGCTCCTCGGAACGGGTCATGGCCTCCGTGAAGTCACCGCCCCGCTCCGGCGCAGGCTGCCCGGACGCCGCGGGCATGGCGCCCTCGGTCCCGGCGGGCGGGGGCATGGCGCCCACACCAGCGCCGCCCTCGGCGGGCATCCCCTCGCGGGAGGTCCCCGCGCCCTCACCGGTCATCCCGGACGCCTCGCCCTCGGCGGGCATCTCGGCGGTCTCCTCGGCGCCCGACTCCGCGAAGGCCGGCCCGGAGCGCTCCGCCGCGCCGCTCTCACCGGTGCCGGTGCGGCCCGCGGCCGGCTGCTCGGTGGTCTGCCAGGCGGTGTCCCACTCCACCTCGTAGTACTCGTACAGCCGGTGCTCCTCCTCGGCGGACAGGTGCCCGCCGGAGTCGATGGCGACGGTGGGGGCCTCCTTGACCTTCGCCTTGTCGAACGGGACCTCCAGGTGGTCCTCGACCAGCGCGGCGTCCCGGATCGGGACGAAGGACTCACGGCCGCCGAACATGCCGGTCTTCACGCTGGCCCATTCGGGGCGGCCGCTGACGTCGTCGAGGAAGATGTGCTTGGCGTCGCCGATCTTGTTCCCCTGCGTGTCGTACACGGCGTGGTCCAGCACGCTCGGTATCTGCTCTCGTGTGATCACGGTCTGCTCCCTCGTCTCAGCGGTTCTGAGGCGCGGGTCACCCCCATGCGAGGCGTAAAACTCGATGTTTGCCATGAATGCCGATAAATGGGGAGTCAAAGGCGGTAGGCGGTGCAAATCGGGTGCAATGTCACAGAGGTATATCTCGCATTATAGGTGTTTTCCATCCACCATGTGAGACCACATCTCGGGGCGGCATCAGGGAATCGATACGATGACGGCATGGTTCCTCAAGACGTGAGCGACAAGACGCCGGGGGTGGCGCTTCCGTGTTCGTTGAGGGCCTCCTGCGCCCGTTGCCCCGAGGGCCCCGGTGGCATCCCAGGGGAGATGCTCGTGGCGCGGCTGCACGTCGACCTCTGCCGGATGGCCAGCGCGATCTGTTGCGGCTGACTCCCGCGCTGTGCGGCGCGAGCAGCGGAGCCCGTCCGCGCAGCACCCGTACCACCCCGCACCGCCAGGGAATCCGCGGCCGTACCGTGGTGCCGCGTGCCCACCGAACCGACACCTCCACCCCGACAGGAGCCCTGAAGCCATGGCCATCGAGGTCCGCATCCCGACCATCCTCCGCCAGTACACCGACGGCGAGAAGGCCGTAGAGGGCTCGGGGACGACCCTCGCCGAGCTCTTCGCCGACCTGGAGTCCCGGCACACCGGCATCCAGGCCCGACTGATCGACGCGGACAACGGCGACAAGCTCCGCCGCTTCGTCAACGTCTACCTGAACGACGAGGACGTCCGCTTCCTGGACGGCGTGGACACCAAGGTGTCGGACGGCGACAGCATCACGATCCTGCCGGCCGTGGCCGGCGGCCGGGCCTGATCCCCGATGCGCTACGACTCCCCCCTCGCCGCGGTCGGCAACACCCCGCTGGTGCGCCTGCCGCGGCTGTCGCCCTCCGAGGACGTACGGATCTGGGCGAAACTGGAGGACCGCAACCCGACGGGCTCCATCAAGGACCGCCCGGCCCTGCACATGGTGGAGCAGGCCGAGAAGGACGGCCGGCTCACCCCCGGCTGCACGATCCTGGAGCCCACCTCCGGCAACACCGGCATCTCACTGGCCATGGCCGCCCGGCTCAAGGGCTACCGGATCGTGTGCGTGATGCCGGAGAACACCTCGCAGGAGCGCCGCGACCTGCTCGCCATGTGGGGGGCGGAGATCATCTCCAGTCCGGCGGCGGGCGGCTCCAACACCGCCGTCCGCGTCGCCAAGGAGCTCGCCGCCGAGCACCCCGACTGGATCATGCTCTACCAGTACGGCAACCCGGACAACGCCGGAGCCCACTACGCCACCACCGGCCCCGAGATCCTGGCCGACCTGCCCTCGGTCACCCACTTCGTCGCGGGCCTCGGCACCACCGGCACGCTGATGGGCGCGGGCCGCTACCTGCGCGAGCAGAAGCCGGACATCCAGATCGTCGCCGCGGAGCCGCGCTACGACGACCTGGTCTACGGCCTGCGGAACCTGGACGAGGGCTTCGTCCCCGAGCTCTACGACGCGTCCGTGCTCACCACCCGCTTCTCGGTGGGCAGCGCCGACGCGGTGACGCGTACGCGTGAACTCCTCCAGGAGGAGGGGATCTTCGCCGGTGTGTCCACCGGCGCGGCGCTGCACGCGGCGATCGGGGTCGGCCGCAAGGTCCTGCGGGCGCAGGGGGCCGCCGACATCGTCTTCGTCGTCGCCGACGGTGGCTGGAAGTACCTGTCGACGGGTGTGTACACCGCGGCCACCACGGAAGAGGCGATCGAGACCCTCCACGGCCAGCTCTGGGCGTAGAGCCTGCTTCTGGGGGCACCCCCGGTTCCCCCTAGCGCGCCGGTGTGCCGACGTAGCGCGCCGGTGTGCCGACGTGCGGCCCCGCCGCGGGGCGCGCAGCGCCTCCTGAGGGGCGCGGGGTGGGAGGTACCCCCATCCCCGCGCCCCTCAAAGGAACCGGGGTGCCCGGTGAGATCACTCCCGGGGATCCTGGTGGTCCTTCCGGCGTGACCGGCGCCGTGGGCGCCGTACGCGCCGTCCCCGCCCCCACCCGTCCACCACCGTGGCCAGCAGCGCGAGGAGCGCGACCACCGCCACCCCCGGCCACCAGGACGCGTTCATGACGCGACCGTACCCGGGGGTGACGGGCCCGTCGAGGCCGCCGAACCGGTGACAGCGCAGGTGAGTTCCCCCACAACGGCCCACGACGGAGGAGCGACCGGCGCTTTTGCGCCTTACGCTCTCCGCCTGGGGGTATTGCCCACGCTTTTCAGCGTCGTGGTGGACCTTTGGGGTCCCCCACTGCCTTGGAGGCGCGGGAGGCACCCCCAGGGTGCCCCGGACCGCACGACCACGTCTGTCCCGTCGCCGATACGGCCGTCCCGTCCAACGCCAGCCCGCGCGGAGGTTCCAGCAGCAATGAAGCTCACCGTCGTCGGCTGCTCGGGTTCGTTCCCGTCCGTGGACTCGGCCTGCTCGAGCTACCTCGTGGAGGCCGACGGCTTCCGGCTGCTCCTCGACATGGGCAACGGTGCCCTGGGCGAGTTGCAGCGCCACGTCGGCCTCTACGACCTCGACGCCGTCTTCCTCAGCCATCTGCACGCCGACCACTGCATCGACATGTGCGCCTACTTCGTCGCCCGGTACTACCGGCACGACGGCGGGCGCTGCGCGCCGATCCCCGTCTACGGGCCCGAGGGCACCGAGCAGCGGCTGACCACGGCCTACGCGGACACGCCGTCCGCGTCCTCGATGAGCGAGGTCTTCGACTTCCACACGATCAAGCCCGGCACCTTCGACATCGGCCCCTTCACCGTCCGCACGGAGAAGGTGCGCCACCCCGTGGAGGCGTACGGCATCCGGCTGGAGCACGACGGCCGTTCCCTCACCTACTCGGGGGACACCGGGCCGGCCGAGGAGCTGACGGAACTCGCCGCGGACACGGACCTCTTCCTGTGCGAGGCGGCGTTCACGGCCGGCAAGGAGAACGTCCCCGACCTGCACCTCAACGGCCGCGAGGCGGGCGAGGCCGCGCGGCTCGCCCGCGCCCGGCGGCTGGTCCTCACGCACATTCCCCCGTGGACGGATCCCCGGGGGAACCTCGCGGACGCGCGAGCGGAGTACGACGGCCCGGCGGAGCTGGCGGCGCCGGGCGCCGAGTACTGGCTCTGAGGGTTCCCCTTCGGCAAGGGGCCACCCCGGCGCCCCTTGAGGGGCACCGGGCTCACCCCGGACAGAAGGTCACGCCTGAGTGAGGTCCTCCTCCTCCGGCTCGCGTCCCGGCGTCGGCAGGTTGAACCTGATGATCGCGAACCGGAAGACCACGTAGTAGACGACCCCCATCACGAGACCGATCGGAATGATCAGCCACGGCTTCGTCGCCAGGTGCCAGTTGAGTACGTAGTCGATGAAGCCGGCCGAGAAGTTGAACCCGGCGTGCACGCCGAGACCCCAGGTCAGCGCCATGGAGAAGGCGGTCAGCAGGGCGTGCAGCACGTACAGCACCGGCGCGATGAACATGAACGAGAACTCGATCGGCTCGGTGACACCGGTCACGAACGAGGTCAGCGCCAGCGAGACCATCATGCCCATGACGACCTTGCGCCGCTCGGGCCGTGCGCAGTGCGCGATGGCGAGCGCGGCGGCCGGCAGGCCGAACATCATGATGGGGAAGAAGCCCGACTGGAACATGCCGGCCGAGGGGTCGCCCGCGAGGAACCGGGTGATGTCGCCGTGCACGACCTGGCCCGCGGAGTTGGTGAAGTCGCCGAGCTGGAACCAGGCCACCGTGTTGACGAACTGGTGCATGCCGATCGGGATCAGCCCGCGGTTCACCGCGCCGAACAGCGCCGCGCCGGCCGGGCCGAGCCCCGTCAGCCACTCGCCGAAGCTGGAGATGCCGTTGCCGATGGGCTCCCAGATCAGGCCGAAGAAGACGCCCATCACGATGCCGACGAACGCCATGATGATCGGCACGAGCCGGCGGCCGTTGAAGAAGCCCAGCCAGTCCACCAGCTTGGTGCGGTGGAACCGCTGCCAGAGCACCGCGGCGAGCAGGCCCATGATGATGCCGCCGAGCACGCCCGGGTCGTTGTAGGTGGCCGGCACGTCCGGGCCGCTCTTGACCACGGCCTCGGTCACGGGGAACGCCTGGAGCACCTGCTTGTAGACGAGGAAGCCGACGAGCGCGGCCAGCGCGGTCGAGCCGTCCGACTTCTTCGCGAAGCCGATCGCCACGCCGATGCAGAACAGCATCGGCAGGGCCCCGGTCAGGGCGCTGCCCGCGTTGCTGAAGACCGAGGCGACGCGGTCCCAGCCGAGGCCGTCCTTGCCGAAGATGTCGTCCTGCCCGAGGCGGACCATGATGCCCGCCGCCGGCAGCACGGCGATCGGGAGCTGGAGGCTGCGGCCGATCTTCTGGAGGCCCTGGAACAGGCCCGAACCCCGCTTCTTCGCGGGTGCCGCCGCGGCGGTGGCGGTGGTCATCAACGTCCTCCATGTACGGGAGCCGCCCGCGGCGCGATGCGCCCGGGCGGTCTCGATAGTGGTCTACACCACACTGGTGTAGACCTGTTCTAGCATGGGTCGTGGCCGTCCGGAACCCGCGACTCCTGTGTCCTGGACCATAGGTTCCGGGCGGTGGTTGAGGTGCAAGGACATGCTGGTGTAGACCAGTTGCGCCATGGCCGTTCGGGCCCGCCGACGTGCCACCGTGACCACGAGAGGGAGCCGGGACATGCCCAGCAAGGCCGAGAAGATCGTCGCCGCACTCGGCGGTATCGAGAACATCGAGGAGATCGAGGGCTGCATCACCCGCCTGCGCACCGAGGTGGTCGATCCGGCGAAGGTCGACGAGGCCGCGCTCAAGGCCGCGGGCGCGCACGGAGTCGTCGCGATGGGCTTCGCCATCCAGGTGGTCGTCGGCACGGACGCGGACCCGATCGCCTCGGAGATCGAGGACATGATGTGACCTGGGCCGGATTCCGGCCGGATTCCGACCGCTTCGGCGCCCGGTGAACGAAGGCCCGGTGAACGAAGGCCCGGTGAACGGAGGCTTGGCGAACGGGCCCCCGGTGAGCGGGCGTCCGGGGGCGGTGCCGGCCGGGACTAGGCTCACCCCATGTCACGTATCGACGGCCGCACCTCAGACGCCCTCCGCACGGTCACCATCGAGAGGGGCTGGAGCAAACACGCCGAAGGATCCGTCCTCGTCTCCTTCGGCGACACCAAGGTCCTGTGCACCGCCTCCGTCACGGAAGGCGTGCCGCGCTGGCGCAAGGGCTCCGGCGAGGGCTGGGTCACGGCCGAGTACGCGATGCTGCCCCGCGCCACCAACACCCGCGGGGACCGCGAGTCCGTCCGCGGCCGGATCGGCGGCCGCACGCACGAGATCTCCCGCCTGATCGGCCGGTCCCTGCGCGCCGTCGTCGACTACAAGGCGCTCGGCGAGAACACCGTCGTCCTGGACTGCGACGTCCTCCAGGCCGACGGCGGCACCCGCACCGCCGCCATCACCGGCTCCTACGTGGCGCTTGCCGACGCGATCGACTGGGCGCAGCGCAAGAAGCTGGTGAAGGCCGGGCGCAACCCGCTGACCGGCACCGTCGCCGCGGTCTCCGTCGGGATCGTCGGCGGCGTGCCGATGCTGGACCTCTGCTACGAGGAGGACGTCCGCGCCGAGACCGACATGAACGTCGTCTGCACCGGCGACGGGCGCTTCGTGGAGGTCCAGGGCACCGCGGAGGCCGAGCCGTTCGCGCGCGACGAGCTGAACGCCCTGCTCGACCTGGCCGTCACGGGCTGCACCGAGCTGGCGGCGGCGCAGCGGGCCGCGCTGGAGTGAGGCCCCGGCGCCGGCCGGTCCGGTGAGAGTGCGGGCCGGCCGGGTGTCCGGGGGCCGCCTGCGGCGTGGCCGGATAGCGCGCCTGGTGCGTGCCCGCCATGGTTCTGACGGTAAAGAAGCAACCAAGGGGTGCCCCGAAGGCGTTCTATGGAGTACACGCGCGGGCCGCTCCGCGTGCACCGCCGTGACTCCTGGGAGGACCGCCGCATGGCTTCGGGCCGCCGCCGCATCACCACCGCCCTCGCCGCCGCCGTCGCGGCCGTCGCCTTCGCGGCCCCCGTCCTGACGGGATGTGACGCCGTCGGCACGGCCATGGACTGCCTGCACACCGCCGACTCCATCGCGGACAGCGTCACCGACCTCCAGCAGGCCGTGGAGAACGCCTCCGACGACCCCGCCAAGGCGGACGACGCCCTGGACGCCATAGAGAAGAAGCTCGGCGACATCGGCGACAGGACCGGCCACGACGACGTCGACAAAGCGGTCGACGACCTCAAGGACGCCGTGGGCGCCATCCGCACCGACCTCAGGAACGGCGACGAGACGCCCGACATGACCCCCGTCACGGACGCGGCGGGCGAGCTGACCAAGGTCTGCACGCCCTGACCCCTCATCCTCGCCCCCCATCCCTGACTCCTCATCCTCGACCCCTCATCCCTGACCTCTGACCCCTGGCCCCTGACACCCGGGCGGCCCGTGGCGCCCGCGATACTGGGTGCATGACGCGTCTGATTCTCGCCACCCGCAACGCCGCCAAGGTCATCGAGCTCCGGGCGATCCTCGCCCACGCGGGGCTCACCCACGAGCTGCTCGGCGCGGATGCGTATCCGGAGCTGCCCGACGTCAAGGAGACCGGCGTCACGTTCGCCGAGAACGCGCTCCTCAAGGCGCACGCCATGGCCCGCGCGACGGGGCTGCCCGCGGTCGCGGACGACTCCGGGCTCTGCGTGGACGTACTGGGCGGGGCACCCGGGATCCTCTCCGCGCGCTGGGCCGGGCGGCACGGCGACGACCAGGCCAATCTGGAACTGCTGCTGGCCCAGCTCGCCGACATCGACGAGGCACATCGCGGCGCGCACTTCGCGTGCGCGGCGGCGCTGGCGCTGCCGGACGGGCGCGAGCGGGTCGTCGAGGGGCAGCTGAGGGGGACGCTGCGTTACGAGGCCGTGGGCGACGGCGGGTTCGGCTACGACCCGATCCTCCAGCCGGAGGGAAACTCCCGGACCTGCGCGCAGCTGACCCCCGCGGAGAAGAACGCGATCAGCCACCGGGGGAAGGCCTTCCGGGCGCTGGTGCCCGCGGTGGAGGAGCTGGTCGCCTGAGCGGCCGGACCAGTCCGGGCCGGGCGGAGCCGACTCCCGAGGAAGAAAGAGGGTGGCCCTGGTTCCGGTGAACCAGGGCCCGTGTGCGGCCGGAGGGACTTGAACCCTCACGGGGTGTTAGCCCACTGGGACCTAAACCCAGCGTGTCTGCCAGTTCCACCACGGCCGCGTGCCGTCCATATCGTAGTGGCCCCGGCGCCATGGTCGCCGCACGATGGGGCCACATCCCGCCGGAAACCCCCGGAAAGCGGCTTCCGCCTTCAGAACTTGGGCTCGTGCGCCTGCGACTCGACCATCTCCGCCGCCTCCTCCGGCGTCCCCACGGCCGGGGGCGAGCCGTCCAGCGGCTGCTGCGCCGTCTCCTTCATGATGGCCACCGAGACCACGCCGACCAGCGCCGCCGCCATGGCGAAGTACGCGGGCATCATGTTGGTGCCCGCCCAGCTGATCAGCGCCGTGACCACCAGCGGTGTCGTACCGCCGAAGAGGGACACCGACAGGTTGTAGCCGATCGACAGCGAGCCGTACCGCACCTGGGTCGGGAAGAGCGCGGGCAGCGCCGCCGACATGGTGCCCTGGAGGCAGACCAGGGAGAGCCCGAGCAGCAGGAGCCCGGCCGGTACCGCCACCGGGCCGCCCAGCCTGATCAGCAGCAGCGACGGCGCCGAGAGCACCAGGAAGCCCAGCATCCCGGCCATCAGCAGCGGCTTCCTGCCGAACCGGTCGGACAGCCTGCCGACCTGGTTGATGACCAGGATCATCACGACCATGACGCACAGCAGCGCCACCAGGCCGTCGACGGTGCCGTAGTGCAACTCGTCGGTCAGGTACGTCGGCATGTACGTCAGCAGCAGGTAGACGGCGATGTTGTACGCGCCCACCAGGCAGATGCAGAGGATCAGCGTGCGCCACTGGGTGCGGAAGATGTCCGCCAGCTCGCTCTTCGTGGTGGTCTCGACCTTGTTCGCCGCGTCGGCGACGGTGTGGGTGGAGCGCTCCTCCAGGTTCTGGAAGGCGGGCGTCTCGTCGAGCCGCAGCCGCAGGTAGAGGCCGACCAGGCCGAGCGGCCCCGCGACGAGGAACGGGATCCGCCACGCCCAGGAGTCGATCTGGCCCTGGGAGAGGAGCGCGCTCAGGATGACGACGAGCCCGGAGGCGCCGACGTACCCGGAGAGCGTGCCGAACTCCAGGAAGCTGCCGTACCAGCCGCGCCGCTTGTCGGGCGCGTACTCGGCGATGAACGTGGACGCCCCGCCGTACTCGCCGCCCGTCGAGAAGCCCTGCACCAGCCGGAAGAAGATCAGCAGGGTCGGCGACCAGAAGCCGATCGAGGCGTAGGACGGGACGAGGCCGATCGCGAAGGTGCCGATCGCCATCATGATCATCGTGAGGGCGAGCACCCTCTTGCGGCCGATCTTGTCACCCATCGGGCCGAAGACCATGCCGCCGATCGGCCGCACCAGGAAGGAGACCGCGAAGGTGGCGAAGGACGACAGCAACTGGACGGTGTCGTTCCCCGACGGGAAGAAGACATGGCCGATGGTGACCGCGAGATAGCTGTAGATCCCGAAGTCGAACCACTCCATGGCGTTACCGAGCGCGGCGGCCTTCACCGCCCTGCGCACCGCCGCCTCGTCCGTGACGGTGATGTCCGTACGCCGCAGTGGAGGGTTCCTGCGGCGTCTCACGGCACGGAAGAGAGCCGGGTGTCGCCTGATCGCCGCAGGATCTGCCTCGTGGTCATGCCCGCCGACCGCCATGGAGCGGATCCCTCCTTCGCCTCTGGGCACACGTCCATGGGATCGCTTGCTCCGATACGGCGACCGCAAACGAGATCCCCCATTGCGGGGGAGTTTCGTCACACTATGGAGTACTTGTGTGCAGAGCCGTGCGGACGTGGCCGGGCCGGGGGGCGGCGGGTCGCGGGCGGCGGGCGGCGGGCGGCGGGCGGCGGGCTTTGGGCGGTGGGCCGGTCGGAGGCCTCAGAGGCCGAGGTCCTTGATGAGCTTCGCGACGTGCCCGGTGGCCCTGACGTTGTACAGGGCCCGCTCGACCTTGCCCTCCTCGTCGACGAAGACGGTGGAGCGGATCACGCCCGTGACCGTCTTGCCGTAGGAGTTCTTCTCGCCGTAGGCCCCGTACCGCTGGAGGACGGACTTGTCCGGGTCCGCCAGCAGGGTGACCTTCAGCTGCTCCTTCTCCCGGAACTTGGCCAGCTTCTCCGGCTTGTCCGGGGAGATGCCGAGCACGTCGTAGCCGGCGTCCGCGAGCAGCGCGAGGTTGTCGGTGAAGTCGCAGGCCTCCTTGGTGCAGCCGGGGGTCATGGCGGCCGGGTAGAAGTACACGATGACCTTGCGGCCCCGGCGGTCGGCGAGGGAGACCTCGGCGCCGTCGGCGTCGGAGAGGGTGAAGGCGGGTGCGGTGTCGCCCGGCTGGAGGCGCTCGCTCATGGTCGTTCTCCTGGATCCCCCGGCGGACGGGCGCGGCCCGCGCGCCGGGCGGGTGAAAGGTGTGGTCCGCGGATGCGGAGGGCGGCTGACGGTTACGAGCCTAACGAGCCCGCAGGGGGTGCCGTGCGGGCGCGCGCCCGGCGAGCTGACAGACTGTCGCCCTGACCCAGCACAGCCGGCGCCCGGCGCCGGATCGGACCACGGAGGCAGCGCGGTGTCGGAAGCGGCGGATACCAGGACCCCTGCGCAGATCGAGGCGGACATCAGGCACCGCAGGGAGCGGCTGGCCGAGGCGCTCGACGAGATCGGTGTCCGGGTGCATCCGAAGACGATCGCCGCGGACGCGAGGGCCAAGGTCGTCGAGGGCGTGGACCGCTCCCTGGGACGCGCGTACGTGCGCGCGAACCGGCTGGCCACCGAGGTGCGCAGGCAGTTCGTCGACGACGACGGGCGGCCGCGCCCCGAGCGGATCGTGCCGGCGGCGCTGGTGGTCGTCGGGCTGGTCGGGCTGCTGGTGGCCGGGTCCCGGCGGCGCGGGCGCTGACCTCCTGCCGTACCCGCCGGCTCCGGCGCCGGCCACCCGGAGGCGGGTGGGCGGGCCGCGGCCAGGTAGGTTCATGACGTGAGCGCGAACAGCGAGAGGCACGCGGACAGCGAGATGGACCGTACCCCTGACCACCCGGACAAGCTGCCCATCCGGATGCTGCACGACCGTGTGCTGGTCCGGCAGGACACCAGCGAGGGCGAGCGGCGCTCCGGCGGCGGCATCCTGATCCCCGCGACCGCAGCGGTCGGCCGGCGGCTGGCGTGGGCCGAGGTGGTCGCCGTGGGGCAGAACGTGCGGACGGTGGAGCCCGGGGACCGCGTTCTGTACGACCCGGAGGACCCTGCCGAGGTGGAGGTCCGCGGTATCTCCTACGTCCTGATGCGCGAACGAGACCTCCACGCGGTGGCGGCGGACCGCTTCGAGGGGTCGCAGGACTCTACGGGGCTGTACCTGTAGCCGTTTTCGGCTCCGCCGCGGGGCCCTGCGGGCGGCTACCGGCCGGATGGGGTTGTTCCGGTTGTGTCCGGACCACCGGTGGGTGGGGCTTCGCCCCGATAAGCGGCTCCGCCGCTTGGACCGTCCCGGTGGGGCGGTTTCTGTCGTGTCCGGATCGTCGGTGGGTGGGTGGTTGCTCGCGCAGTTCCCCGCGCCCCTATCAGGACGGGGCTTCGCCCCGATCCCCCGGCTCGCGTCGCGGCTGCCGCACCCCTATCGGGGCGGAGCCCGGCCTTGCCAGGGGCGCGGGGAACTGCGCGACCAGCTACGGCGAGGCCGTTGGATCGTCACCGGCCTGAAGGGGCGGTTGGGGGATCGGGGCGGAGCCCGGCCTTGCCAGGGGCGCGGGGAACTGCGCGACCAGCTACGGCGAGGCCGTCGGATGGCCACCGGCCCGAAGGGGCAGACGGGGATCGGGGCGAAGCCCCGTCCGGATAGGGGCACGGGGGGCAGCGCCCCCTGAGGGGGCGGTCTCCTAACGGGGCGCAGCCCCGCGCTCGTGCCGGGGCGGATCCGGCACCGTCCGCCCCGCGTCCGTGGGCGCGGGAGGCCCCGGCATGGGCCCGTCGCCCGCACCCCCGCCCGGAGGGCCCTGCGCACCGCCGTCGCCGGCGTCACCCCCGGTAGCCCCGGGCGCCTCCCCGGTACCTTCGGGAACCTCCCCGGGCTCCTGCCCGGTACCCCCCGGGTCCCGCCCGGCACCACCGGTGTCCTCCCCGGTACCCCCGGTCCCGGCGTCCCCGGTCCCGCCGTCGCCCCCGGTACCCCCGTCACCCCCGGGTTCCCGCCCGGTATCACCGGGCTCCTCACCGGACGGATCCGGCTCCCCCGGCGTCGGCTCAGGCGAGGGCGCAGCCCCCTGCTGGACCTGGAGGTCGAAGTCCCGCACCGGCACCCGGTCCAGGGCCGTCTCCGTGAACGCCGCCCAGATCCGCGCCGGCAGCCCGCCGCCGTTGATGCGCGCCTCGCCCAGCGCCCCGTACAGGGGGATGTGCCCGCCGGTCTTCGGGTCCTGGCCCATTACCGTGACGACGGTCGCCAGCTCGGGGGTGTAGCCGGCGAACCAGGCCGCCTGGTCGTCCTCCGCGGTGCCCGTCTTGCCCGCGGCGGGCCGCCCCGCCGCCTGCGCCGCGGTGCCGGTGCCGCCGTCCACGACGCCGCGCAGCACGGACGTGGTGGTGTCCGCGGCCTCCCGGCTCACCGCCTGGGTGGGCGTCCGGTCGGGAAGCGGCACGTTCCTGCCGTCCCTGGTGACCTTCTCCACCAGCGTGTACGGGATGTGCCTGCCGTGGCCCGCCAGCGTGGCGTACGCGCTCGCCAGGTCGAGGGCGCTCGCGGTGGCGGTGCCCAGCGCGATGGCAGGCCCCTTCGGCATGTCGTGGGTGTCCGCAGGCAGTCCGAGGCCGATCGCGGTCGAGCGCACCCTCTCGGGGCCGACGTCCACGGCCATCTGCGCGTACACCGCGTTCACGGACTTGTCGGTGGCCTCGCTGACGCTGATCCGGCCGTAGTCGGTGTGGTCCTCGTTCCCCGGCGCGTACGCGCGGCCCCGCCAGCCCACCACGGGGCGCTGGTCGTGGCCGTCGTACATGGAGTTCGGGGAGATCGGCTCCCCGTGCTGGTCCTGCGCGCCGTGCTCGATGGCCGCCGCGAGCACGAACGGCTTGAACGCCGAGCCGACCTGGTAGTCCCGGCGGGTGGCGTTGTTGACGTACTGCTTCGTGTAGTCGACGCCGCCGTACATCGCGATGACCTTGCCGGTGCGCGGGTCGACGGCGGCGCCGCCCGCGCGCACCGCCCGGTCCACGCGGGACTCCTTGTCGAGCCGGGAGAGCAGCTGGTCGTCGACGGCGGCGGCGAACGCGTCCTGGTCGCGGCGCCGCAGCGTGGTGGTGACCCGGTAGCCGTTCGCCTTCTTCGGCATGACGTGGTGTCCGACGAGGTAGTCCTTCACGGCCTGGACCACGTACCCGCGCTGCCCGCCGAGCCCGCTCCCCGTGTGCGGCGAGCGGGGCGTGGGGAAGACCGCGCGCGCCCGCTGGGCCGGGGTGAGCCAGTGCTCCTTGGCCATCCCGTCGAGCACGTACCGCCAGCGCGCGAGGGCCCTCGGCCGCATCTCCGGGTGCGCCACGACGTCGTAGGCGCTCGGCGCGTTCAGCAGGGTGGCGAGGTAGGCGCCCTGCGCGATGTCCAGGTCCCCGACGTCGAGACCGTAGTAGGCCTGGGCGGCGGCCTGGATGCCGTAGGCGTTGCGGCCGAAGTAGCTGGTGTTGAGGTAGCCCTGGAGGATCTCCCGCTTGCTGTGCTCGCGGTCCAGCTTGATGGAGATGAAGAACTCCTTCACCTTCCGGGAGACGGTCTGCTGCTGGTCCAGGTAGTAGTTCTTGACGTACTGCTGGGTGATGGTCGAGCCGGACTGCCTGCCCTTGCCGGTCGCCGTGTTCCAGCCCGCGCGGAGCATCGCCATCGGGTCGACGGCCGACTCGGCGTAGAAGTCCCGGTCCTCCGCGGCGAGGACGGCCCGCCGGACGTGCTTGGGGACGGCGGCCAGCGGGACGTTCTCGCGGTTGACGTCGCCCTCGCGGGCGATCGGGGTGCCGTCCGCGTAGAGGTACACGTTGTTCTGCGCCGTCGCCGCGGCGTTGGCGGCCGGGATGTCGACGAGCAGGTAGCCGGCCATGAAGGCGCCCGCCACCAGCGCGACCCCGCCGGCCCCGGAGAACAGCAGCATCCGCCAGGTCGGCAGCAGGCGGCGCAGGCCCTTGCGCTTCGGGCGCTTCCTGCGCTTCTCCCCCCGGCCGGGGCGGGCCGCGGTGGCGCCGCCGCGCCCGGGGTCGCCCGGGTGGTGGGGCCCGCCGGGATGGTGGTGCGCCCTGCCGCGGTGGCCGCGCGGACCCGTCGAGCCGCGCCGTCCGCCTCGCCCGCCCCGGCCGGAGGGCCCGCCGCGGCCGTGCGCGGATCGGGCGCTCCGGCCGCCGCGACCGCCGCGGCCCCCAGCACCACCGTCGCCCGGACCCGGCCCCTGGTGCAGGGCCCAGCCGGGGGAGAGCGGCCGGGCGGGGCGGGGCCCGATGGCCGGGCCGTACCCGGGCCCGAGGGCCCGGCCGAACTCGTCGTGCTGCTGCGGCTCGTCGATCATGTCTCGTGGACTCCCGATTCGCGCCCGGGCCCGGCTGGGGCTCCCCCTGACTCCGCTATGGGCTCAATGCATGGGCTCAATGCGCCTTATGCCTCCTATGCACGTACTTGCACACTTTCGCACTTTTCCCCGGGAGCCCCGCGGCGGGGCGCGCGCCGCACGCGGAAAATCTGTGGCCGCGCCGCGACGGGGCGTCTAAGCTCCTGCGTTCGGCTGTCCGGACACGGCGGGGCGCGGCTGGACCGGGTGCGGGGAGGGTGCGCCCGCCGGAACGCGGGCCCCGCGGGACGGCGGCCGGAGCGGCGGGGCGGCCGTGCAGGACGCCGCCGGGACCGTTGCATCGAGACGGGAAGACGGGAAGACGGGAAGACGGGAAGACGGGAAGACGGGGAGAGGACGCGGTGGTGCGCAGCGGACGGCTGTACGCGCTGGTCGCGCTGAACGGGTTCAGACGCCACGCCACCTACCGGACGGCCACCGCCGCCGGGATCTTCACCAACACCGTGTTCGGGGTGATCCTCGCCTACACCTACCTGGCCCTCTGGCACCAGAGGCCGCACCTCGGCGGTTACGACCAGGGGCAGGCGCTCACCTACGTCTGGCTGGGCCAGGGGCTGCTCATGGTGATGGCGACGATGGGCGGCGGCTTCGAGGACGAGCTGACCGAGCGGATCCGCACCGGCGACATCGCCATCGACCTCTACCGGCCCGCCGACCTCCAGGTCTGGTGGTTCGCGGGCGACACGGGCCGCGCGGCGTTCCACCTGGTGGGGCGGGGGGTGCTGCCGATGGCCGTGGGCTCGCTGCTCTTCGACCTCGCGCTGCCCGCCGACCCGGTGCGCTGGCTGGCCTTCCTGCTGGCCGTCGCGCTCGGTACCGCCGTCAGCTTCGGAATCCGCTTCCTGGTCGCGCTCTCCGCGTTCTGGCTGCTGGACGGCGCCGGGGTGACGCAGATGGCGTGGCTCGCCGGGATGTTCTTCTCCGGGATGCTACTGCCGCTGAACGTCTTCCCGGGCACCCTCGGCGAGGTGGCGCGGGCGCTGCCGTGGTCCGCGCTGATCCAGGTCCCCGCGGACGTCTTCCTCGGCGAGCGCACCGGCCGGGCCCTGCTCGGCGCGTACGCCTTCCAGGCCGGCTGGGCTCTCGTCCTGCTCGCCGCCGGCCGCCTGCTCCAGTCCACGGCGACCCGGCGGGTGGTGGTGCAGGGTGGCTGAGGGCTCCGCGGCGGTGGGCGCCGCGCACCGCGCGCCCGCTGTCCCGCCGCACCTCGACCGGCCGGAACGGCGCCGGGACCTCCTCGCGCACGGCCTGCGCTGCTACGGGCTGATCGCCGCCATGTGGATCCGCTCCACGCTCGCGTACCGCGCCTCCTTCGCGATGACGTTGTTCGGCAGCTTCGTCGCCACCGCGTTCGACTTCGCCGCGATCCTGCTGATGTTCTCCCAGGTGGACTCCCTCGGCGGGTACGCGCTGCCCGAGGTCGCCCTGCTGTACGGCACCGCGGCCACCGCGTTCGGCCTGGCGGACCTGGTGATGGGCTCGACGGAGCGGCTGGGCCGGCGGGTGCGGGACGGCACGCTGGACGTCCTGCTGGTGCGCCCGGTGCCGGTGCTCGCGCAGGTCGCCGCGGACCGGTTCGCGCTGCGCCGCCTCGGCCGCGTCACCCAGGGGGCGCTGGTGCTCGGCTACGGTCTCGCCGCCGCCCCGATCGCCTGGACCCCGCAGAAGGTGCTGCTGCTGCCGGTGATGCTGGTCAGCGGGGCGGCCGTCTTCTCGGCGGTGTTCGTGGCCGGCGCCGCGTTCCAGTTCGTCGCGCAGGATGCCGCCGAGGTGCAGAACTCCCTCACGTACGGCGGCACCACGCTGCTCCAGTACCCGCCGACGGTGTTCGCCAAGGACCTGGTGCGCGGGGTGACCTTCATCGTGCCCCTGGCCTTCGTCAACTGGCTGCCCGCCCTCTACATCCTGGGCCGCCCCTACCCCGTCCACCTGCCGCAGTGGGTCGCCTGGGCGCCCCCGCCGGTCGCGCTGGCCTGCTGCGCGCTGGCGGGCGTGGCCTGGCGCGCGGCCCTCCGCTCGTACCGCAGCACCGGGAGCTGAACCGTGTCCGACACAGTGCCAGACAGGGCCGGGCAGGCCCTGCGACGTGAACAGGCCGTGCTGGGCGAGGGGGCCAGGGACGCCGATCAGGCCGCGGCGGCCGAGGCGTTCATCTCCCTCGAAGCCGTCGAGAAGGTCTTCGACGTGCGCCGCAGGACGGGCCTGCTGCGCCACGAGAAGCGGCGGGTGCGGGCCGTCGACTCGCTCTCCTTCACGGTCGGCCGCGGCGAGATGGTCGGCTACATCGGGCCGAACGGCGCAGGCAAGTCCACCACCATCAAGATGCTGACCGGCATCCTCACGCCCAGCGGCGGCCGGCTCCGGGTCGCCGGCATCGACCCGGCACGCGAGCGCACCCGGCTGGCCCGCCGGATCGGCGTGGTCTTCGGGCAGCGCACCACGCTCTGGTGGGACCTGCCGCTCATCGACTCCTACCGCCTGGTGCGCCGCATGTACCGCATCCCCGACGCGGCGTACCGCGCCAACCTGGACCGCTGCGTCGAACTGCTGGAGCTGGCCGACCTGCTGGACGTGCCCGTACGGCAGCTGTCGCTGGGCCAGCGGATGCGCGGCGACATCGCGGCGGCCCTGCTGCACGACCCCGACGTGCTCTACCTCGACGAGCCCACGATCGGCCTGGACGTCGTGTCGAAGGCCCGGGTACGGGAGTTCCTGCGCGGCCTGAACGACGAGCGCGGCACCACCGTGCTGCTCACCACCCACGACCTCACGGACATCGAGCAGCTCTGCCGCCGGGTGATGGTCATCGACCACGGGCGCCTGATGTACGACGGGCCGCTCACCGGGCTGCACGAGATCGGAGCGGGGGAGCGCACGCTCGTCGTGGACCTGGAACGGGAGATGCCGCCCATCGACACCGGCGGCGAGGCGCGCGTCGTACGGACCGAGGGGCCGCGCCAGTGGCTGGCCTTCCCCGCGGGCCGCCCGGCCGCCCCGCTGGTGGCGATGATCGCCGCCGCCCACCCGCTCGTCGACCTGTCCGTGCGGGAGCCGGACATCGAGGCCGTCATCGCAAAGATGTATGCCGGGCAGGCGACCGTGCACCCCCCGACCTCGTAGGCTGCTGGTATGACGGATGCTGTGCCGCCCGGGGGAGCGCCCGGGGACGACGAGCCCCGCACCCCGGCGGTGGGCCACGCGGGGCAGGTGGACCGCGCGGGTCAGGCGGGCCCGGTGGACCACCACGACCTGCGCGCCTCGGACGCCGACCGCGAGCGGGTCGCCGAGCAGCTCAGGGAGGCCATGGCCGAGGGCCGGCTGGACATGGAGGAGTTCCAGGAGCGCCTGGAGGCCACCTACCGCGCCAGGACCTACGGCGAGCTGGCCCCCATCACCCGCGACCTGCCCGCCTCCGGCGCCCCCGTCGCACCCGTCTCCACGACCAAGCGGCCGGCAGCGCCCGCCGGCGCCGAGTGGCCCGCCCGGATCGGGGCTGAGCCCACGTCGTCGGGGGCGTTCGCGTTCTGGGGCGGCTTCGTGCGCAGGGGCCGGTGGACCATCTCCAAGGTCTTCACGGCGTTCGCGATGTGGGGCGGCGGCGAGATCGACCTGCGGGACGCGTCGTTCGAGGACCGCGAGACGGTCATCCGGTGCTTCACGATCATGGGCGGCGTGCAGGTGACGGTGCCGCCCGACGTCAACGTGGACGTCTCCGGCATCGGCATCATGGGCGGCTTCGGCAACCGCGGCGCCGACGAGGGCGATCCCGCGGCGCCCCGCGTGAAGATCACCGGCTTCGCGCTGCTGGGGGGCGTGGGCGTGGAGCGGAAGGTGAGCAGCGCCGAGAAGTTGCGGCGCAAGGAAGAGCGGCGGGCTCTGGAGATGGACCGGCGCCGGTACCACGACGAGCGGCGCCGTGACCGCCTGGACGCGCGGGAGGCGCGGCGCGAGTCGCGCCGGGGGCGCCGTTAGGCGCCCGATAGGGGCGCGGGGTGGGGGTACCTCCCACGCCTTCAAGGCAGTGGGGGAGCGAGCAACCACCAACCGCCGATGGTCGGAGACGGCAGAACCAGCCCCCTCGGGGCGGTGACGACCTGATGGCTCGTCGTGGCTGGTCGCGCAGTTCCCCGCGCCCCTAAGAGACGGGGCTTCGCCCCGAAAAGACAGGGGGTGCCCCCAAAAAGTGCCCGCGCCCCCGCCGGGGCGGGCCTCAGAGAGACGCCGCCGCCGCGCTCTTCAGGTCGCTGAGGTTGAAGGACTCCGCCATCTTCCGGTAACCCGCGTCGCTCGGGTGCAGGTGGTCCCCCGAGTCGTACTCGGGGCGGAGCCTGCGCGGCGCGTACGGGTCGCGCAGGGCCGCGTCGAAGTCGACGACGTGGTCGAACACCCGGCCCGCGCGGATCTGCTGATTGACCGTCTCCCGGATGCCCTCCAGCCGCCGCTGGTACCCCACATGCCCCCCGAACGGCATCAGCGTCGCCCCCACGACACGCAGCCCGCGCCCGTGCGCCTGCCGCACCAGCTCGCGCAGGCCGTCGACGATGCGGCCGGCGTTCGCGTAGGGCTGGTCGTGCAGGATGTCGTTGACGCCCAGGGCGATCACGACCGCCTTCACGCCCGCCCGGCCGAGCGCGTCGCGCTGGAAGCGGGCGAGGCCGCTCAGGTTCACGGGCGGCCGCCCGGGGCCGTCGGTCAGGATCCGGTTGCCGCTGATGCCCTCGTTGGCGACGGAGAACCGGGGCGCGCCCGTCTCCGTGCGCAGCCGGTCGGCGAGGACGTCGGTCCAGCGGTGGTTCGCGCCGGTGGTGGAGGTGATGCCGTCGGTGAGCGAGTCGCCGACGACGACCACGGTGCCGTCCGCGTCGCCGCTCAGCACGTCCAGCGCCGTCACGTAGCGCCAGAACGGCACCTGCTGGGTGTAGGACGAGCCGCTGGTGTCCTCGGTGCGGTCGCCCTCGGCGACGTACGAGATCTGGCGGGCGTGCGCGTGGTACGTCACCGGGCCCGACTCGGTCGGCGAGTACGTGCTCACCAGCAGGTCGGAGCCGGGCGTCACGTGCAGCCGCACCGGGTCGCTGAGCGTCTGCTCGCCCGCCGGGATCACCACCGAGGAGGCGCCGCCGAACGTCAGCCTGCGCAGCGTGCCGAACGCGGCCGCCGGGGTGCCGGGGGCGGCGGCCACCGCGAGCGAGGCATGCGTGATCGTGAGGGGCTGCTGCCCGTACAGGTTCGACAGGGTGATCCTGGCGTGCGTGCCGCCCGCGGTGGTGTGCACGACGTTGCGCACCGAGCGGCCCGCGAGTCCGGTCAGCTCGGTGCCCGGCTCGGCGCCGCTGGGAGCCGTGGACCAGGCGGAGACCCAGGTGTCCACGGAGGCCGCCGCGGCACCGCCCCGCGAGGGGTGCGAGTCCGCCAGGGTGTCCCGGCCGCTGCCGTCGCTGCGGGACGTACCGACGTAGATGGCGGTCGAGACGACCACGATCACGGCGACGAGCGCTGCGAGCAGCGCACCGTATCTGGCGGGGGACAGCGGTCCCGGGCCCCCGTCGTGACGCTTGGTCATGCGGTCTGCTTCTCCTCGGGCAAGGGGAGCCCGAGGCTCCGATGTCATGCGCCCCATGATGGGTCATGGGGCAGAAGGGCACGGGAGGCCCCCCGACCACGAAGACGGCGGGAACTCGCGGCGCGTTCCAGGAGTCCGTCAAAGAGTGGGCCACGCGACAATGGGACGAAGGCCCGTGGGAATCCGCGCCGGCCACGGCGCAGCTCACCGGACGGGGCGCAGATGAATCGGCAGGACGGACAGCAGGACGGCGGGGATCCGGCGGACGGATCCGGCGCGGACGGATCCGGGGCGGATGGGCCTGGCGCGGACGGATCCGGCACGGACGGACCCGGCGCGGACGGGCGCGCGGCGGAGCGGCGCCCGCAGGACGGGCCTCCGGACGGCGCGCGCGGGGCATCCCTCCCCACCCCCGCGACCACGTTCGCCTACAGCACGGCGGACCGCGAACGGCGCCGCGGCGTGCGGCGGATGAAGGCGACGGCCACCGGGCTGCTGCTCTTCGTCGCCGTCGTCTACGTGCTGGCGAAGTGGGCGCAGAACAGCGGTGCCGGCGCCTGGGCCGGGTACCTCGCGGCGGCCTGCGAGGCCGGCATGGTCGGCGCGCTCGCCGACTGGTTCGCGGTCACCGCCCTCTTCCGCCACCCCCTCGGCCTGCCCATCCCGCACACCGCCATCATCCCGACGAAGAAGGACCAGCTCGGCGTCTCGCTGGGGGAGTTCGTCGGGGAGAACTTCCTCTCCTCCGAGGTGGTCAGGAGCAGGCTGCGCGCGGTCGGCATCTCCGGTCGGCTGGGCGGGTGGCTGGCCCGGCCGGAGCACGCCGACCGGGTCACCGCCGAGCTGGCCACCGCGCTGCGCGGCGCCCTGACCGTGCTGCGGGACTCCGACGTGCAGGCCGTGGTCGGCGAGGCGATCACCCGGCGCGCCGAGGCGCAGGAGATCGCCCCCGGCATCGGCAAGCTGCTGGAGCGGATCGTGGCGGACCGCGGCCACACCCGCGTCGTCGACCTGGTCGTCACCCGCGCGCACGACTGGCTGGTGCTGCACGGCGACTCGGTGGTCGACGCGGTGCAGGGCGGCGCGCCCGGGTGGACGCCGCGGTTCGTGGACCGCCGGGTCGGCGAGCGGGTCTACCGCGAACTCCTCCGGTTCGTCACCGAGATGCGCGACATGCCCGAGCACCCGGCCCGCGGCGCCCTGGACCGCTTCCTGCGCGACTTCGCGTCCGACCTTCAGGCCGACACGGAGACCCGGGCTCGGGTGGAGCGGCTCAAGGGGGAGGTGCTGGCGCGCTCCGAGGTGCAGGACCTGATCGCCTCGGCGTGGGGCGCGGTACGCGGCATGATCGTCGCGGCGGCCGAGGACGAGCGCAGCGAGCTGCGGCTGCGGGTGCGCGCGTCGCTGCTGTCGCTGGGCAGCCGGATGACCGCGGACGCCCGGCTGCGCGGCAAGGTGGACGGCTGGGTGGAGGGCGCGGCGGTGTACGTGGTCTCCACCTACCAGAGAGAGATCACCGCTCTCATCACGGACACGGTGGCCGGCTGGGACCCCGACCAGACCACGCGCAAGATCGAGGCCCACATCGGCCGCGACCTCCAGTTCATCAGGATCAACGGCACGGTGGTCGGCTCGCTCGCGGGCCTGGCGATCTACACGGTGTCGCGGGCGGTGGGGGCGTAGGCCACCGGGGGACGGGCGCCGTGCGGCGGCCACCGGGAGGCAGGCGGCACGGGCCGGGGCACGGCCCACCGAAACGGGCACACGGGCCACTGCGACGGGCACACGGCCCACTCCAACGGGTACGTGAGAAACGGCGGCGAGCGGGCACACGCACCCACATTCACGTACGCGCACCCGCCCACCCGGCGGGTCACCGTTCGAAGGAGGGAACCGTGTCCGATTCAGCCTCCAGAGGAACCGGCGTGGTGACCACCGCCGTACCCGCCAGGCTGGACCGCCTGCCCTGGTCGCGCTGGCACTGGATGATCGTCATTGGCCTGGGCACCGTGTGGATCCTGGACGGCTTGGAAGTCACCGTCGTCGGGAACATCGCCGGCCGGCTCTCCGAACCCGGCAGCGGCCTGCACATCGACTCGGGCCAGATCACGGGCGTCGCGGCCGCGCTGTACGTCGCCGGGGCCTGCGTGGGCGCGCTGTTCTTCGGCCACCTGACCGACCGGTTCGGCCGCAAGCGCCTCTTCATGGTGACGCTGGTGGTGTACCTGGCGGCCACCGCGCTGACCGGCGTCTCGTTCGAGTCCTGGTGGTTCTTCGTCTTCCGCTTCCTCACCGGCCTCGGCATCGGCGGCGAGTACGCGGCCATCAACTCGGCCATCGACGAGCTCATCCCGTCCGACTACCGCGGCCGGGTCGACCTGATCATCAACGGCACCTTCTGGCTGGGCGCCATCGGCGGGTCGCTGCTGTCCATCGTGATGCTGGACACCGACCTCTTCGCGAAGGACCTCGGCTGGCGGCTCACCTTCGGGCTGGGCGTCGTGCTCGGCCTGGTGGTGCTGCTGGTGCGGCGGAACGTACCCGAGAGCCCGCGATGGCTGATCATCCACGGCCGCGAGCAGGAGGCGGAACGGCTGGTGGACTCGGTGGAACGGCGGGTGGCCGCCGAGACCGGCCGGGAACTGCCGCCGGCAGCGAGTGAGATCACCATCCACCAGCGCACCACGATCGGCTTCCTGGAGATCGCCCGCACCCTGTTCTCGTCCTACCGCAAGCGCAGCGCGCTCGGCTTCGCGCTCTTCGTCGGCCAGGCGTTCCTCTACAACGCGATCACCTTCGGCTTCGGCGCCATCCTCACCACGTTCTTCGACGTGCCGAGCGGGGACACCGGCTACTACTTCGCGGTGATCGCCGCCGGCAACCTGCTCGGGCCGCTGCTGCTCGGCCCGCTCTTCGACACCGTGGGCCGCCGCATCATGATCTCCTCCACGTACCTGCTCTCCGGGGTGCTGCTGTTCGGCACGGCTGCGCTCTTCGACAGCGGCGTGCTGAGCGCGGCCACGCTCACGGCGTGCTGGTGCGTGGTGCTGTTCTTCGCGTCGGCCGGCGCGAGCAGCGCGTACCTCACCGTCTCGGAGATCTTCCCGATGGAGACCCGCGCCCTGGCCATCGCGTTCTTCTATGCCATCGGCACGGCGGCCGGCGGCATCACGGGCCCCCTGGTCTTCGCCGACCTCACCGGCAGCGGCAAGGTCGGCGACACGGTACTGGCGTTCCAGATCGGAGCGGCGCTGATGTGCGCGGCGGGCCTGGTGGCGGCGGCGTGCGCGGTGCGCGCGGAACGCCGCTCGCTGGAGTCCATCGCCACCCCGCTCACGGCGGCGGCGACCCCGTCGCGGGGTCGCGCCCCGGCGACTTAGGGCTGCGGGGACGGCTCCGTCGGGCCACCGGTGAGTGGGTGGTTTTGCGCAGTTCCCCGCGCCCCTGGGTGGGCCGGGGCGTAGCCCCGCTTTTCAGGGCGGATTCCAGGGGCGCGGGGAACTGCGCGAGCAACCACGACGAAACCGTCGAGTCGGCACTGTCCTGAGGGGCCTGGTTCTGGCGCGTTCGGGCCGCTGCCCGTGGGGGCCACCAGTGGCCGGATTACTCCCATATGCAAGAATCAAGCCATGGAAGGCACCGGCAACCACGGAGAGCGGCCACCGGGGCGAAGCTCCAGCGGCCAACCGGGGCCAAGCCCCACAGGATCGCCGTGCTCGTTCGCGACGGCGTGCTCCCGATGGAGCTGGGCCTCGTTCACCAGCTCTTCGGAACGGCACGTTCCATCCCCGCGGGGGACCCGCTCTACGAGGTGCTGACCTGCGCGATCACCCCGGGCCTGGTCCGCACCGACGCCGACTTCCCGATCCACGCGCCGCACGGCGCCGACCTGCTGGCCGCCGCAGGCACCGTGATCGTGCCCGCCTCCCACGAGCACGACGAGTCGCTCACCGCCGCCGGCGGCCTCCCCGAGCCGCTCGCCGCCGCGCTGGCGGCCGTGCCGCCCGGCAGCCGGATCGCGTGGATCTGCACGGGCGCGTTCGTGCTCGCCGCGGCGGGCCTGCTGGACGGGTGCCGGGCCACCACGCACTGGAGCTCCGCGGAGGAGTTCGCGCGGGCCTTCCCGGCCGTGGCCACCGACCCGGACGTGCTCTACGTCGACGAGGGCCGGGTGCTCACCTCGGCGGGCGAGGCGGCCGGGATCGACCTGTGCCTGCACATGATCCGCCGGGACCACGGGGCCGCCGTCGCTCCCCCACTGCCTGAAAGGCGTGGGAGGTACCCCCAGAGGTGGCGCGGCGCTGCGTGGTGCCGCCGCACCGGGAGGGCGGCCAGGCGCAGTACATCCGGCGGCCGGTGGTGCAGGACCGCTCCACGTCCACGTCCGCCTCGCGCGCCTGGGCGCTGGGGCGGCTGGGCGAGCGGATCACGCTGGCGGAACTCGCGGTCCGGGAGGCGATGAGCGTGCGCACCTACAGCCGCAGATTCCGCGAGGAGACCGGCCTCACCCCCGTCCAGTGGCTGACCCAGCGGCGCCTGGACCGGGCCCGGCAGCTCCTGGAGGAGACCGACCGCACGGTGGACCGGATCGCGGCGGAGGCGGGCTTCGGCACCGGGGCGTCCCTGCGGCAGCACTTCCACGCGGCGCTCGGGGTCTCCCCGGGTGCGTACCGGACGACGTTCCGGGGCACTCGCACGACCCAGGACCAGCCCCGGCGGTGACCGCGGCCGCCGAGGGCGCGCGAGCGGAGAGGCGGTTGCCTTGAGCACGTCACCCGGGAGCATCCCGTCGCGGATGGGCGACCTGACGGGCGCGGCCGGCGAGCCCGAGCCGCCCCGCGCCGGCGCCGGGCGGCTGCGGGTGCTGACGATGAACGTCCTGGAGCCCCAGTACGCCAACGGCGGCCTGCGCCGGGCCGCGCTCGGGGCGCTGCTGGAGCAGCTCGCACCCGACGTCGTCGCACTCCAGGAGATCACCGGCGAGGAGGCCACGCGGCTGCGCGCCGACGGCTGGCACGTGGCGCCGCATCCGCACTGGTCGGCCGAGCCGTTCGAGGGGGTGGGGGCGGTGCTGGCCGCGCGCCGGCCGTTCGGCCGGATCGAGCAGGACGAGCTGCGGGTGACCGAGCGGACCGCGAGCACCCCGTGGTGCGGTGTCGTCGCGGCGGAGCTGCCGATGCCCGAGCCGCTGGGGAACGTGCTCGTGGTCCACCACAAGCCGAGTTTCCCGTACGGCTTCGAGCACGAACGGGAGCTTCAGGCGGTGGCCACGGCCCGGCTGGTGGAGGAGGCGGTCACGGTGTGGGGCGCCCGGCACGTGGTGCTGGCCGGCGATCTCGACGCGGCGCCGGACGCGGCGTCGATCCGGTTCCTGTCCGGCCGGCAGTCGCTGGACGGCATGAGCGTCCGCTACCAGGACGCCTGGCTCAGGCTCCACCGCGACGCCACGCCCTCTTCCGGCCACACGTTCTCGCCACGGAACCCGCTGGTCCGGCGCGGCGACATGCCGGACGAGGAGGGGCGGCGCATCGACTACATCATGGTGCGGTGCGGATCGTACGGGCCGACGCTGCGGGTGGCGGCGTGCGAACGCGCCGGGGTGGAGCCCGTACGCGGCGTCCAGGTCAGCGACCACTACGGGGTCGTCGCCGACCTGACTCCGCAGTCACGCCGTCCCGGCAGGTGGGGCTGAGCGGTATCCCCGCAGGGGCGCAGCCAGTTTTCAGGGGCGCGGGGAACCGTGCGACAAGCCACGACGTGACCGTCGGGTAGTCACCGACCTGACGGGGCTGGTTCTGTCGTGTCCGGACCATCGGTGGGTGGGTGGTTGCTCGCGCAGTTCCCCGCGCTCCTTTTCAGGCGGGGCTGCGCCCCGGCCAACCTGGGAGCGCGGGGTCGGGGTACCTCCCACGCTCTCAAGGCAGTGGGGGAGCGACAAGCCACGACTGGGGGCACCTCCCACGCCCTTCAGGCGGTGGGGGACGTCAGGTCGCCACCGGCCTGGAGGGGCAGTTGGGGTCGTGTCCGGACCGCCGGTGGGTGGGTGGTTGCTCGCGCCCACGCGGCGGAGCCGCACAACGACACAGCCCCGCGCCCCTGGGTGGGCCGGGGCGCGGCCCCGCATCGCGTCCCGGACGCGGCGGGCGTCACCCCTGGCGTACCGAGGCCGGGCCGCCGTGTGAGGTCTGGATGAGGAGTACCGCGAGGTCGTCCAGCCGCGGCGTGTGCCGCGACGCATGCTGCACCAGGGTGTCGGCGAGCGCCTCCATGGGCTGGTTCCCCGCACGGGCGACGGCGTCGGCGAGCGCCGCGGTCGCCTCGTCCGGATCGGTCCGCGGCGCCTCCACCAGACCGTCGGTGTAGAACACCAGCACCGCACCGGGCGGCAGGTCCACCTCCGTCGTCGCGTAGTCCGCCGCGGAGTCGATGCCCAGCAGCAGTCCGACCGGCAGGTCGATCACCTCGGTGTGCCCGTCGGCGTGCCGCAGCAGCGGCGGGGGATGGCCCGCCGAGGCCAGGCAGGCGCGGTGCCGGACGAGGTCCAGCCGGGCGTGCAGGCAGCTGGTGAACAGCCCGGGGTCGAGGTCCGTGAGCAGCCGGTTGGTGCGGGAGAGCACCTCGCCGGGCGGCGACCCCGCGGTGGCGTGCACCGCGGTGCGCACCTGCCCCATCAGCGCCGCCGCGGACACGCTGTGCCCCTGGACGTCGCCGATCGTCACCGCCGTGCTGGCGGGCCCGTCGCGCATCACGTCGTAGAAGTCGCCGCCGATGTCCATGCCGCGGGTCGCCGGCAGGTAGCGGGCGACCACCTTGAGGCCGGGCACGTGCGGCAGTGCCTGGGGCAGCAGGCTGGCCTGGAGGCTGCGGGCGAGGTCCTGCGTGGAGTCGTAGAGCCGGGCCCGGTCCAGGGCCTGCGCGATCAGGCCGGCGAGCGCGGTGAGGATGGAGCGCTCGTCCTCCGCGAAGGTGTGCGTCCGGTCGTAGGCGAGCACCAGCGAGCCGACGATGCGGCCGGACGCGATCAGTGGCAGGAACGCCCAGGACGACTTGTAGTCCCGCAGGACCGCCTTGGGATAGGCGCGCTTGAGCTCGGCGAAGCTGGTGAAGAAGCGGGGTATGCCGGTGGTCAGGATGTGGCTGGCCGGGGTGTCCGCGTCGAGCGGCGCGGCGTCGAACTCGCGCATCAGCTCGGCCGGGTATCCGCGGTGGCCGATGATCCGCAGCCGGCCCTCGTCGGCGACCATCAGCGCCAGCGCCTGCGCGCGGAAGACGGGCATGATCTCGTCGGTGACGTGCTCGACCACGTCCTGCACCCCCAGCGCCTCGGTGAGCGTGGCGGCCAGGTGCACCAGGTAGTACAGCGCCGTGGCCCGCCCCGGGGAGGCGGGGGGCCGCAGCAGCGACGCGCTGTCCGGGGCCTCGTCCGTCGCGGCGGAGACGATGCGCATGCTCACGCCGTGGCCGTCCGCGTGGATGTAGAACGTGAGCCAGTCGTCCGGGGGCTTGAGGACGCTGCAGGACGTGGACTCGCGGCTGATCACCGCGGAGCGGTAGCGGTCCTCGAAGACGGGGTCGTCCATCCAGGGCAGCACCTCGCGGAGGGTGGCGCCCTGTAGCTCGGACGCCTCGGCGCCCAGCATCTCGGCCGCGTTGTCGGAGACGAAGCTCACCCGGCCCTGGACGTCGAGCGAGCAGCAGCCGCCCGGCAGCCGCTGGGCGAAGTCGGCCGCGGCGAGCGCCGCTTCCCGCGACGGGGTGCGGGCGCGCTGCGGTTGCAGCAGCCTCGGCTGGGTGCCGGGCAGCACGGGACGGCCCATGCCGTCGGCGCTGCGCAGCAGCATGCCGAGGCTGCGGCAGCAGTTCTCCATGGCTTCGCGCTCGTCCGGCGCGAGCTGGGGCAGGTGCGAGCCCGACCAGCCGAGCGCCAGGCAGCCCCAGTCGGTGCCGCCCTCGGTGATCGGCATGGCGGCGATGGCGAAACGGTAGGGCAGCACGAGGGAGGTGCCGGGGTAGCGCCGGGCCACCTCTTCCTGGCTGCTCAGCCACACCAGGCGGTGTTCGCGGACGGCATCGCTCGCCGGGAGGGGTGCGGCGAGCCGCACCCGTATCCAGGGGGTCATGATCTGCTGCGGGACTCCCGTCAGCGTCGCCAGCCGCAGCACCTGCTCGCCCCTCGGCAGCAGGTAGAGCATGCCTGAGGTGGCACCGGCCTCCCGCACGGCCTCGGTCAGCACGAGATCGAGCTGTTCGAGGCCGGAACCTGCGATGGCGACCGGACTCTGCACTGCCCCTCACCTTCCGACGGCCACTACCAGGCGCCACGCCCGGTGGCCGCTCTCCCGCCGCGACGGCGCGCCGCGGTTCACCGCCGCGCTCCGGGCGCCCCATGCGGGTACGTCGTGCGCAGCCCGCTCCCTGCGGGGGCGCCGTCGACGGGCGTGCCCTGCGGAGGCGCCTGCCCGCCTCGCGGTCCGCGGCGCCGCCACGGTCGGCTGCGCTGCCGGGGCCGGCCGTGCTTTTTCCGCCGGCCGCGTCGCGTCCGGCTTGCCGACGGGCCGCCGGACGCACGGCACAGGCCGCGGGTGGGCCTGCTGCCGGTGTGCCGCCCGGTCGATCGGGCCGCTGCCGGTTCGGTTGTCGATCCGGTCGCTGCCCATCCGGTCGCTGCCCATCCGGTCGCTGCCGATCTGATCGCTGCCGATCCGGTAGCCACCGATGGCTGACCGTGACCGCGTACGATCAGGCCGCGCGCGCCGCATAACGCCCATAAAGGGATTTTACGCCCATTGCAGGAACGGGGTCCTGGTTGCGGGGCGAGCACCAGGTCAGGAGCCAGGAGCCAGGAGTCAAGCGTCAGGAGCCCGGGCGCTCCGCTCGCGGGGGCCAGGCGCCCAGGGCCCGAATCGGGATGGCTCAGGCGGAGTGCCGGTCCGCGAGTGCCCAGGAGGCGAGGGCCATCCCGCCGGCCACCGAGAAGACGGCGGGCCAGGCGCCGACCTTCTTGGCCAGCGGGTGCGAGCCGGCGAACGCGCCGACGTACGCGACGCCCAGCGCCCCCGCCGTCCTCCCCCCGGCCTGCCGCCACCACTGCCATCCGGCGGCGGCGCCCGCCACCGCCAGCACCGCCCCGCCGAGTTCGCGGCGCTTCGTCCACCGCGCCACGGCGTACCCGCCGACGAGTCCGGCGGCGGCCACGGGAGCGCTGGGGACGCGGGCGGGGCGGGTGGTGCCGAGAGCCATCAGGACCTCCGATACGGGGGACCGGGCGGTCCCGTGCCGACGGCTTCGAGGCTAGCCGTCCAGCCGCCGACTCCGCGCGCGTGCCGGCGTCTTCGGGCTGGGATCACCGGCCGGGTGGGACCGGGGGAGGCCGGGTGCGCGCCCCCCGGTCCGGGCCCCGCACCCCGCACGGCCGGCGGCCTACTCGGTGCCGGTGCCGGTGCCGGTGCCGGTGCCGTGGCAGTCGGCGTACGGCCGCGTGGAGACACACCAGCAGGGATCCGCCGAGGGCGGGGGCCAGGGCAGGGCGCGGCCGCGGGCGGCGAGGGTGGTGGCGTACTGGGGGAGCAGGGTGGCGTCGGTGGGGGAGGACGCCTCGGAGGCGGCGAAGGCCTCGTACGAGGGGACGGTGGCGGAGACGATGCCGAGGTTGGCCGTGCCGGACGCGGCGAGCTCCCGCAGGGACCGCTCTATCGTGGCGAGGTGCTCCTCGTGGGAGGGGTACTCGGTGGTCAGCGACGGATACGCGTCGGTCAGCTCGGCGAGTTCGGCGGCCGGCCAGTGCAGCACCGCCACCGGGAACGGGCGGGACAGGGCCGCGCGGTAGGCGCCCAGTTCGGCGCGGAGGCGGGAGATCTCGGCGCGCAGCTCGGCGGGGTTGTCCGAGCCCAGGGACCAGACGCGCTTGGGGTCGTGCAGCTCGTCGAGGGAGACCGGCGCGGCGTGCAGGGCGTCCGCGAGGCGGTCCCGGTCGTCGTGGTCCGCGCCGAGCATGCGCCGCACGCGGTGGCGGCCGAAGAGGAGCGGGTGGGCCTCGGCGGTGTCCGGGGTCTCCGCGCCGGCGGGCAGCAGGATGTCCATCGCCTGCGAGAACGTCTCGTGCGCCGCGTCGAGTTCGTCGTGCGCCTCAAGGGTCTCCGCGACGATCACCCAGGGAGCCGGGTCGGCGGGGGCGGCGGCGCGGACGCCCTCGATGATGGCGCGGGCCTCCGCCTCGTGGCCGTACTCCCAGAGGTTCGCGGCCTTGAGCGCCTTGATCAGCTGGGGGTTGTCCAGATCCTCCGGCGCGAAGGAGGAGAGCAGGCGGTCGTAGAGGGAGGTGGCGCGCTCGCGTGCGCCGGCCAGCTCCAGATGCGCCCCGGCCTGGAGCAGCAGGTGCTCGGCGTCCTCGGGGTAGAGGGCGGCGGTGCGCTCCAGGCGTTCGGCTTCGGCGATGTGGTCGACCTGGTCGGCGGGGTCGACGGGGTTGCTCGGTGCGGCGCCGTGGGAGTTCGGGGCGTCGGCGGCGGTCGAGGGGTGACGGGGGTTGCCGGCAGCAGGCGTGTCGGGACACATGAGCAAACCGTACTGCCGCCCCACTCCGGCGGAGCAGGACCGGTCGCTTCCGGTCCCCCGCCCGTGGCCCCTCCGCCCCGACGCCCCTTGATCGGGGCGCAGCCCCGCCCTTAGGGGCGCGGGGCTGTGCCGATTTGCGGCTCCGCCGCGTGGGCGCGACCAGCCACGACGAGACGTGCAGTCCGCCACCGTCCCGAAGGGGCAGTCGGGGCCGTCGCCGGACCACCGGTGGGTGGGTGGTTGCTCGCGCAGTTCCCCGCGCCCCTGAGGGACAAGGCTGCGCCCCGATCAGGGGCGCGGCGAGTCGCGCCTCCTCGGGAGAGCCGCAGCCCGCCACCGCCCCGAACGGACAGCCGGGGTACCCCGGACCCCCCGCCGCCCGCCCTCGGCCGGGCCGACCAAGAACCTCAGCGGCGCTCGCGCAGCACCAGCGCCGCCACCGCCGCGACCACCGCCAGCCCCGCCGACACCAGCACGGCGATGTCCGTACCGTGGGCCAGCGCCGCGGCACCGCCCCGGGAGCCCCCGCCCCCGGCGGTGGTGGCGACCGCGATGGTCAGCGCGACGCCCGCCGACGAACCGATGTAGCGGGCGGTGTTGTTCGCGCCGGACCCCATCGCGGCCCGATCCCTGGGCACCGACTCGACGGCGAGCAGCGGCAGCGCGGCATTCAGCAGGCCGCTGCCGACTCCCGTGATGAACAGGCCCGGCAACAGCCGCGTCCAGTGGCCGGAGGCCATCGCGCCCAGCATCGTCAGCACCCCGGCCGCGTGCAGCACGAAGCCGAGCGCGAGCTGGTGGCGCGCCGAGATCCGGCCCGCGAGGCGCGGGGACTGGACGAGGCGGCGCGCCTGGAGCGCGACCACGAAGGACGTGCCCGACCACGCCATGTACAGCCACGCCGTGCCCAGCGGGCTCAGGCCCAGCGCGCCCTGCACCAGGGTGGGCAGGAAGCTGTAGAGGCCGATCACCGCGAGGCCGGTGAACAGCCCGCCCGAGGACGCGGCCAGGAACAGCGGGCGCCGCAGCAGCCCCAGGTCGATCATCGGGCTCGCCGTGCGCCGCTCGACCGCCACGAAGGCCCAGATCAGCAGGGCGAACGCGAGCAGCAGCAGGCCCACGGAGGGGCGCACCCAGCCGTCCCTTCCGAGCGTGAGCGCCGCGAGCAGCGCCACCAGCGCACCGCTGAGCGCCGCCGCGCCCGCCAGGTCCGGCCGGCCAGGGCGCGGCGCCTTCGACTCCACCAGCGCGCCCCCGCCGAGGGCCGCGATCAGCAGCCCCGCTATGCCGAGCACGACGTACGCCCATCGCCAGTCGAACGTCGCGAGCCAGCCGGCGAGCAGCGGTCCCAACGCGATGCCGCCGCTGACGAACGCACCCCAGACCCCCGTCGCCCGCACCCGGCCGTGCGCGGTCGGGAAGGCGTGCACGAGCAGGCCGAGGCTGCTGGCCAGCACCGCGGCGCTCGCCGCTCCCTGGGCGAGGCGGGCCAGCACGAACAGCCACGTGTCGGTGGCCAGTGCCCCGAGCGCCGTGGTGATCCCGAGCGCGAGGGTGCCGGAGAGGAAGACCTTCCGGCGGCCGTAGTCGTCCGCGAGGCTGCCGGCGACCAGCAGCAGCGCGGCAAGCCCCAGCGGCGCGCCGTTCAGCAGCCAGGCCTGTACGGACACCGAGCTGCCGAGCGAGGCGGCGGTGTCCGAGAGCGTGACCATCGGGGCGGTGTACGACATCAGGGCCACGGCGGTCGCGGCGCTGGTGACGGCGAGGGTGGCCGCGGGCCGCAACCCCGCGCCGTCCGCCGGGGCCGCGGCCGGGGCCTGGGCCGCCGGCGTTCTGGGACCCGCGGGTTCCCCGTCAGGGGCGGGCGGAGGCGGCGACGGCGTCGTGGTGCCGGCTTCCGCGGTCGTCGCGGCGGTGTCAGAGGGGTACGGGGGACGGGACATGGGACGGGACATGGCGAGGTCCTCCACGCTCGGGCGGGGCGATGACGGGCAGGGCGAGAACGGGCAGGGCGGCAGGGGAACGGCGGCCTGGACCCCTTCTTGATTCAGTGAATGAACCTTGGGCTCGCCAGCACCGTACCATCTAAAGTTCGTTCATTGAACTTACCTCGTGGCGATGGCTACACTGGCGCCATGGCTCTTGGTAAGGACTACGCGGCGCAGGAGTGCTCGATGGCCCGCGCGCTGGAGGTCGTCGGCGAGCGCTGGACCCTGCTGCTGGTGCGTGACGCGCTGTACGGCGTGCGGCGCTACAACGACTTCCTCGTCCACCTGGGCATCCCGCGCGCCGTGCTCGCCGCCCGCTTGCAGACGCTGACCTCCGCGGGCGTCCTGGAGAAGCGCCGCTACCAGGACTCGCCGCCGCGCTACGAGTACGTCATCACCCCCCGGGGCTGCGCCCTCTGGCCGACGCTGCGCGGGCTGGGCGTGTGGGGCGAGGAGACGTTCCCCGACACGAGGCCGCTGCGCACGTTCCACCACGTCGCGTGCGGCACGGAACTCGGTGTCCACGGGGAGTGCCCCGAGTGCCGGATATTCGTCCCGGTCGAGGACGTCGAGATGCGCCCCGGGCCGGGCCTGGAGCAGGAGCCGGCGAATCCGGTCAGCCGCGCGCTGCTGCGCCCGCGCAGGTTCCTCCAGCCGGTCGACGTCGCCGCCGAGGAGGCCGCTGCCGCGGAAGCCGCTGCCGCGGAGGCCGCCGAAGGGCAGGCCGCCGAGGCCGCCGTGCCGAGCACGCCCTAGCCCGGCCCGCCCGGCGGAACGGACTCCCCTCCGCCATCGGCCCAGGACCTCACCGGTCCCTCCACCACGGCACGTGGACGCGTTCCCCGTGGTGGAGGGACCGGTGACGTAAGCCACACCTCCGATCCGGGGCACCCGCGCCGTCCCCCGCGTACGGTCGAGCACACAGGCACGTGACGACACGAACCCGAATGGCAACGTGACGACACGTCCGTGCCTCCGCGACGAACGACGACGAACGGCGACGAGCGGCGACGAGCGGTGAGAGGAGGGCAGGCATGACGCGGATCCCCACGATCCGGGCAGGGCTCCAGATGACGCTGCGGCCCGCGGTCCTGCTGCTCTTCCTGCTCGCCGAGACCGTCCTCGTCGCCCTGGCGGGCGCGGGCGGTGTCCCGGTGGTCGTCGCCTTCGCCGCCACCGCCGCGACCGGCGCCGCACTCGTCTTCTGCTCCCTGCGGATCTCGCGCAGTGCCCCCGCCGTGCCGCACACCAGGGTCCGTACGACCCTGCGCGAACGCGCGCTGCGCACCGCGTTCCTCCCGCAACGCGACCCCGACGCGCCCGGCCGCAACAGGCCACGAGCGCCAGGACGGCCGTCCCCGACGGCCGTGTAGGGGTTACACGGGGTCAGACGGCGGTCGCCGAGCGGCGCCCCTCCTGACCGCGGGCGGGCACCGTGCCCGCCCGCGACGGGCCTCCCGATCCAGATGACGGGACGGGCCCGACCCTTGAGAGTCCCCACGGGCACCACCGTGCGGATCCGGGCTGCCCCGCAGCCCCCGCCGCCCCTCCGCGGGCCGTCACGCCGACGCGTTCAGCACGCTCTTTCCCGGCACGACGAGATCCCCAGGAGGGGTTTCCCATGTCTGTTTTCGCGACCTTCGCCGACCTGGTCATGCAGCTCGGCCACGCGCTGCAACCGGTGTTCCACACCTCCGCCACCGCCGCCGCGATCGTGCTCTTCACCATGCTCGTGCGGCTCCTCGTCCATCCCCTGTCGCGGGCCGCGGCGCGCGGGCAGCGCGCCCAGGCGCGGCTCTCCCCGCGGATCGCGGAGCTGCGCCGCCGGCACCACAAGAACCCCGAGCAGCTCCAGAAGGCGACGATGGAGCTGTACAAGGAGGAGAAGGTCTCGCCGCTGTCGGGCTGCCTGCCGAGCCTGCTCCAGGTCCCGGCGTTCTTCCTGCTCTACCGGATCTTCTCCTCGGCGCGCATGGGCGGCCAGCCCAACGCCCTGCTCGGCCACACCCTCTTCGGCTCACCGCTCGGGGGCCGCTTCGCCGGGGCGCTCGCCCACGGCGGGCTCTTCGGGACGCGCGGCCTCGTGTACCTGGGACTGTTCGTCATCGTCGCGGTGGTTGCGACGTTCAACTACCGCAAGACCAAGCGGACGATGGCCGCGAACGAGGCGGCCACCGCGAGCGCGTCCGGAACGGCCAAGGGCGGCGCGACCAAGGGCGGCACGGCCAGGAACAGCTCGGCCAAGAGCCGCACGGCCGAGAACGGCTCGGCCAGGAACGGCATGGCGAAGAACGGCACGGCCAAGGCCGGCAGGTCCGGTCGTGACGTGGCCGGTCGTGACGGGCAGGGCGAGCCGATGGCCGCGATGGCCGCCGTGACGAAGGCCATGCCACTGATGTCGTTCCTCACCCTGATCACGGTCGCCGTCGTGCCGCTCGCCGCCGCGCTGTACGTGGTCACCAGTACCACCTGGAGCGTCGTGGAGCGCGCGATGCTGCACAAGGACGCGCCCGCGGCCGACTCCGCGGCGGCCCCCACGGCGGACGGCGCCTCGCAGGGTCCGAAGGCCCGCGCCCGCAACCGCCGGGCAGCCGCCACCGCGAAGGCCGCACCGGCCGGGGCGGCGAAGGCTGTCGCGGCGAAGGCGGCCAAGGCCGGGTCCGCCGAGCCCGAGTCCGCCGGGGCCGGGTCCAGTAGGGCCGCCACCGGCGCCACGCCGGCCGGCCGGCTCGCCCGTGCCCTCAAGACCACCCGCTTCCCCCGGGCCGCCGTGCTGCCGGGCCCGGCCGAGGCCGCGAAGCCGGCGGAGGGCTCGGGCAGCTCGCCCGCGTGACGGGCGGAACCCGCCGCACCGCCTCGGCCTCCGGATCCGGCGGGGTCCGTGGTCCAGAGCGTGGGCGGGGTATTGCGGCGGGAACGTTCTGCTTGGAGGATCAACCAAACATCCGATGCCCCGCCGCGACCGGTCGTGCCCGGCCGCGGCAGGGCCGGGCCGGGGCAACAGCCCAGCAACACCTAGGGAGATCCACCATGAAGCTGCTGCGTGTCGGTGCGGCCGGCGAGGAGCGTCCCGCGCTGCTCGCCGACGACGGGAGCCTGCGCGACCTGTCCGGACTCGTCACGGACGTCGACGGCGCCCTGCTCGCCGACGACGACGCACTGATCCGGGTCCGGGCCGCGGGCGAGTCGGGCGAGCTGCCGGTGCTCGACGCCCCCGGGCGGATCGGCCCGCCGCTGGCGCGGATCGGCAAGGTCGTCTGCATCGGTCTCAACTACCACGACCACGCCCGCGAGACCGGGGCCGAGCCGCCCTCCGAGCCGGTCATCTTCTTCAAGGCGGCGGACACGGTGGTGGGCCCGAACGACACCGTTCTCGTGCCGCGCGGCTCCACCAAGACCGACTGGGAGGTGGAGCTCGCGATCGTCATCGGCCGCACGGCCCGCTACCTGGAGTCCCACGAGGAGGCGCTCGCGCACGTCGCGGGGTACGCGCTCTCCAACGACGTGTCCGAGCGCGAGTTCCAGATCGAGCGCGGCGGCACCTGGGACAAGGGCAAGAACTGCGAGACGTTCAACCCGCTCGGCCCCTGGCTGGTGACCGCGGACGAGGTGCCCGACCCGCAGAAGCTCTCGCTCAGGACCTGGGTCAACGGCGAGCTGAAGCAGGACGGCAGCACCGCCGACCAGATCTTCCCGGTGGCCGAGGTGGTCCGGTACGTCAGCCAGTTCATGACGCTCTACCCCGGCGACGTCATCAACACCGGAACCCCCGCGGGCGTGGCCATGGGCCGCCCGGAACCCAAGCCGTACCTGCGGGCCGGCGACGTGGTGGAGCTGGAGATCGCGGGACTCGGCCGCCAGCGGCAGGAGTTCGGCGCGGCGTAACCCCGATCGCCCTCGGGCGGTCCTGGCCTTCGGGCGGGCCCGCGTGCGGCCCAGGGCCCCGAGATCCCAAGGCCCGGATGCCCCCGTCACGTGCGGGGCACCCGGGCCTCGTCGTCACAGCGTGACGGTCGTGCCCGTCTCCGCGGATCGGCGTGCGGCCTGAAGGACCTCCAGGGTCGCCGCCGCCTCGCCGGCCGTGACCGGGTTCGGCCCGCCGGTCCGCAGGGCGGCGGCGAGGCGCGTGTAGTACGCGGGGTAGTCGCCGGGGAGGGAGGGGTACGGGTCGCCGTGCCCGGTCATGGGGGACTGGCCGGTGGTGACGTGGCCCCACTCGGACTCCGGCTCCCGGCCCCAGTCGGCCTCGCCGGCGGGCCGCCGGCCGGCGCGGAGGTCGGCCTCCTGGGGGTCGAGCCCGTACTTGACGTAGCCGGCGCGGGAGCCGAGCACCCTGAAGCGCGGGCCGAGCTGCGCCGCCGTCGAGGAGACATGGAGGTGGGAGCGGACGCCGCCGGCGTGCGTGAGGGCGAGGAACGTGTCGTCGTCCGCGCCCGTACCCGGGCGGCGTGTCTCGGACTCGGCGTACACCCGGACGACGGGGCCGAACAGGACGAGCGCCTGGTCGACCACGTGGCTCCCCAGGTCGTAGAGCAGACCTCCGACCTCTTCGGGGTCGCCGGACTCGCGCCAGCCGCCCTTGGGCTGCGGGCGCCACCGCTCGTAGCGCGACTCGAAGCGCCAGACGTCGCCGAGCGTGCCTTCGTCGAGGAGCCGGCGGAGCGTCAGGAAGTCGTTGTCCCAACGGCGGTTCTGGAAGACGGAGAGCAGCCGCCCCTGCCGCTCGGCGAGCGTGGACAGCTCACGGGCCTCGGCGGCGGTGGCCGCGAGCGGCTTGTCCACGACGACGTGCAGGCCCGCCTTGAGCGCGGCCGTCGCGTACGGGACGTGGGTCCTGTTCGGGGAGGCGATCACGGCCACGTCGAACTCGCCCGCCCGGGCCCACACGTCATCCGCGCCCGCGGCGAACCGGACGTCGGGGAACTCCGCACGCGCCTGCTCCCGCCGCTCCTCGCTGCCGGTGGCGATCGTGTCGAGCGCGAGGCCGCCTGCGGCGGTGATCAGCGGGGCGTGGAAGACGGAGCCTGCGAGTCCGTAGCCGACGAGGGCGACGCGGAGGGGGGTGTCGGTTCCGGTACCTGTCATGGCGGTCATGGCGACCACTTTGGCAACAGTGTTGCTAAAGTGCAAGGGCGCCCTGACGGGCGCGGGGGACCGGGTGAGCAACCGGCGGCGGGCCGGTGGCCGGGTGCGGGCCGGGCTGTGCCTTCCGGTCGGTGGCGACCAGCTACCGGCCGGTGGCCGGACCACGACCGGGACTGCCCCTTTGGGCCGGTGACGACGTTGCGGCTTCGTTGTGGTTGCTCGCGCAGTTCCCCGCGCCCCTATCGGGGCGCAGCCCCGTCATGAAGGGGCGCGGGGAACCGGCGACCAGCCATGACGGGACCGGAAGACGCCACCGACCTGAAGGGGTGTTTCGGTCGTGGTCCGGCCACCGGCCGGTACGTGCGAGGGTGAACGAAGAGGAAGAGGCGGGCGTGGTGGACGGACAGCAGAGTGGTGCGCCGGCGCACGCCGCCGTGCCGGGGTGGCCGGCCGGGGCCGGTCTTCCCGCCTTGCGCGGGCACAACACCGCCCTCGTGCTGGACCTCCTCCGCGTCGCCGGCACCGCCGGCATCAGCCGCCGCGAGCTGGCCGACCGCACCGGGCTCACCCCGCAGGCCGTGAGTAAGATCACCGCGCGCCTGCGGACCGAGGGGCTGGCCGCGCCCGCAGGGCGCCGCGCGTCCACGGGCGGCAAGCCGCCCACCGCCCTCCGCCTGGTGCCCGGCGCCCGGTTCGCCGTCGGGCTGCACCTGGACCGTGACGCGTGCACGGCGGTGCTGGCGGACCTGACCGGAACCGTCGTGGCGGAACGCCACGGCCCGCTGGACCTGGGCGCGGGCGCCGGAGAAGTGGTGGACCTGGTCGTCCGCGAGGTCCGGGCGCTGACGGAAGCCGCCGGACGGTCGGCCGCCGCCCAACAGCCGGCCGCCGCCCAACGGCCGGGCACCGCCCAGCCGCCAGGCGCCGCCCCCGCAGTGCTCGGCGTGGGTGTCGCGGCGCCGGGGCCGCTCGATCACCGGCTCGGGGTGCTGCACCGGGTCACCGGCTTCCCCGAGTGGGACGGCTTCCCGCTCCGCGATGTGCTCGCCCGCCGCCTCGGCCTGCCGGTCGCCGTCGACAAGGACACCAACGCCGCGGCCCTCGGCCTCTCCCTGAGCACGGACCTCGGACCGTCCGGGGTCGACTCCTTCGCCTACCTGCACCTGGGCACCGGCCTGGGCGCCGGGCTCGTCCTCGACGGCGCCGTACGCCGGGGCGCCCGCACCGGCGCGGGCGAGTTCGGGCACCAGGTGATCCTGCTGGACGGACCCCTCTGCTCCTGCGGCAACCACGGCTGCGTGGAAGCCCTCTGCCTGGACGCCGCGGCCCGCGGCGACCTCGCCGGTGCCGCCCGCGTGCTGGGGGAGGGCGCGGCGAACCTCACCGCCTTGCTGGACGTCGACCGGGTCCTCCTCGGCGGCGCCACGATCAACTCCGGCGCCGTCACCGGCGAACGCTTCGTACGCGGGGTGGCCGCCGTGCTCGCCGAGCGCGCCGGCCGCACCGGGCGCGACCCGGCCGTCCCGGTCGCCCTCGCCCCGGGCGGGCCGCGCGCCGTGGCCGAGGGCGCCGCCCAACTCCTCCTCGCACCCCTCTTCGGCCGCGCCCCGTCCATCCCCGCCGTATCTGCAATGCCTACGGCAGCCGCAACGCCTGCCGTATCCGCAACGCCTGCGGCAGCCGCAACCCCCGCCGCATCCGCAACGCCCGCCGAACCCGCGATGCCGCCCGAACCCGCCGCGCCCGCGGCCTCCCCCACCCCCGCCGACTAGGGCGCCCGCACGATTAGGCTGTCCGCGTCGGAACCGAGGTCCGGCACCCCGCACCGGGGTATCCCCAGTACGGCAGGAGACCGGCACATGGCAGAGCGCAAGTCCATCGAATCGTGGCTCACCGACATGGACGGGGTGCTCATCCACGAAGGGGTGCCGATCCCGGGCGCCGAGGCGTTCATCAAGCGGCTGCGCGACTCGGGCCGGCCGTTCCTCGTGCTCACCAACAACTCCATCTACACGCCTCGCGACCTGCACGCCCGCCTCTCCCGGATGGGCCTGGACGTGCCGGTGGACAACATCTGGACGTCCGCCCTGGCCACGGCGAAGTTCCTGGACGACCAGCGGCCGGGCGGCACCGCCTACGTCATCGGCGAGTCGGGACTGACGACCGCGCTGCACGACATCGGGTACGTGCTCACCGACCACGAGCCCGACTACGTCGTCCTGGGCGAGACGCGCACGTACTCCTTCGAGTCCATGACGAAGGCGGTGCGGCTGATCAAGGACGGCGCGCGGTTCATCTGCACCAACCCGGACGAGACGGGGCCGTCCGCCGAGGGCCCGCTGCCCGCGGCCGGTTCGGTCGCCGCGCTCATCACCAAGGCCACCGGCAAGGACCCGTACTTCGCGGGCAAGCCCAACCCGCTGATGATGCGCACGGGCCTGAACGCGATCGGTGCGCACTCCGAGACCAGCGCGATGATCGGCGACCGGATGGACACCGACGTGCTGGCCGGTCTGGAGGCCGGCATGACGACCTTCCTCGTGCTCAGCGGGCTGACCTCACCGGGCGAGGTCGACGACTACCCGTTCCGCCCCTCGACGGTCGTCGATTCCATCGCGGACCTGGTCGAGCTGATCTGAGCGCCCCGGACGACGGACGGCCATCGAGAAAGGGAGGGTAGGGGGATCAGGATGGACATAGCCGTCGACGACCTCTCCGGCGATGACATCGCGGCCTTCCTGGCGGCGCACGTCAGCGAGATGAAGACCCTCAGCCCGCTGGAGAGCAAGCACGCCCTGGACCTGGACGGGCTGCGCAGGCCCGAGATCACCTTCTGGTCGGTCAGGGACGGCGGCGCCCTGGTGGGCTGCGGCGCGCTCAAGGAGCTCGACGGCGACCACGCCGAGCTGAAGTCCATGCGCACCGACCCCGTGCGCAAGCGCAGCGGCATCGCCTCCTGGCTGCTCGCGCACATCGTCGCGGAGGCCGGCCGGCGGGGCTACCGCAGGCTGAGCCTGGAGACCGGGTCGGCCGAGTTCTTCGCCCCGGCACGCGCGCTGTACGCGAAGTTCGGCTTCGCGTACTGCCCGCCCTTCGGCGAGTACAGGGACGACCCTCACAGCGTGTACATGAGCCGCCTGCTCTGAGCCCGGCTGATCCCGGTTCGCTGATCCCGGTCGAGTCCGGCCGGGTCCGGCCGTGCGGCGGAGCCGGCCGCGCCCGCCGTGCGGCCCGCCGCATATGGGTCCAACCTGGACGGGGAGGACCAGGCGCAGGGAGACGCACCATGCGAGTCGGAGTGCTCACCGGGGGCGGCGACTGCCCTGGGCTCAACGCGGTGATCCGGGGCATCGTCCGCAGGGGCGTGCAGGAGTACGACTGGCAGTTCGTGGGCATCGTGGACGGCTGGCGCGGTGCGCTGGAGGACGTCACCGTCCCCCTGGACGTGCCGAGCGTGCGGGGCATCCTCACGCACGGCGGCACCATCCTCGGAGCCTCCCGCACCAACCCGCTCCGCACCGAGGACGGCATCGCGCGGATCAAGCGCACCCTCGACGTCCGCGGCATCGACGCGCTGGTGGTGGTCGGCGGCGAGGACACCCTCGGGGTGGCGCAGCGGCTCGCCGACGAGGGCGTCCGGCTGGTGGGGGTGCCCAAGACCATCGACAACGACGTCGGCGGCACCGACTACACGTTCGGGTTCGACACCGCCGTCAGCATCGCCACCGAGGCCATCGACCGCCTGCACACCACCGCCGCCTCGCACCGCCGGGCGCTGGTGGTGGAGGTGATGGGCCGGCACTCCGGGTGGATCGCGGTGCACGCGGGCGTGGCCGGCGGTGCCAGCGCCATCCTGATCCCGGAGCGCGCCTTCGACGTGGAGCAGGTGTGCGGCTGGGTCCTCAGCCGCTTCCAGCTCCGCCGCGCGCCGGTCATCGTGGTCGCGGAGGGCGCGGTTCCGGAGGCCGGGCAGCTCGTGGTCAGGGACGAATCCCGGGACGAGTACGGCCACGTCCGGCTCTCCGGCATCGGCGACTGGCTGGCCGACGAGATCGAACGGCGCACCGGCAAGCAGGCCCGCACCACGGTGCTCGGCCACGTGCAGCGCGGCGGCACCCCGACGGCGAACGACCGCTGGCTGGCCACCCGCTTCGGGCTCCAGGCGGTCGCGGCGGTGTGGGACGGCGACTTCGGCACGATGACGGCGGTGCGCGGCACGGACATCGTCCGCGTACCGCTCAGGGAGGCACTGGCCACGGCCAAACGGGTGCCGCTGGAACTGTACGAGGAGTTCGACGTGTTCTTCGGAACGTAGGCGCGTCCGCGGGTCGGCCGACTGCCGGGGCGCGCCTTCTCCGTGACGTGACCGTTGGGTCGTCGCCGTAGCTCGCGCCCACGCGGCGGAGCCTCCCCCACTGCCTCAAGGGCGTGGGAGGTACCCCCAGGACGCGGTCCCGCGCCCCTTGAGGGCACTGGCGGCACTCAGTTGTAAGGCCGCGCCCCGCAAGGGGCGCGGGGAACTGCGCGACCAGCCACGACGAGACCGTCAGGTCGTCACCGTCCCGAGGGGGCTGGTTCTGTCGTTTCCGGACCATCGGCGGGTGGGTAGTTGCTCGCGCCCACGCGGCGGAGCCTCCCCCACTGCCTCAAGGGCGTGGGAGGTACCCCCAGGACACAGTCCCGCGCCCCATGATGGAACCGGGGTACCCAGCCTGTAAGGCTCCCCCGACAGGGGCGCTTTTCCGGCCCAAGCCCTCCGCGGGAACCCGTGGTGGGATGGACCCGTGGAGCTGAGAGAGATGCGGGCGTTCGTCGTCGTCGCCGAAGAGGGCGGGCTTTCCAGGGCGGCACGGCGGCTGCACGTCAGCCAGCCCGCCCTGTCCCAGACGATGAGCGCCCTGGAACGGGAGCTGGGCGTCCAGCTCCTGGTGCGCAGCAGCACCGGGGTGAAGGCCACCGACGCCGGAATGACCCTGCTCGCCGAGGCCCGCGCGGTGCTCGCCCGCTACGACCAGGCGCTCTCCGCCGTCGCCCGGCACACCGCGGCGGGCGGTGGCGTCCTGCGCCTCGGGATCCCCCTGGAACTCCCCGGCGACCTGCTCTCCCGCCCCCTCGCCGAACTCGCCGCCGCCTACCCGGCCACCCGGGTGCAGGTCAGCCACATGTCGACGTCGGTGCAGTTCGAGTCGCTGCGCCGCGGGGACATCGACGTCGGCCTGGTCCGGGAGCACCCCGTGGGCCAGGACCTGGACGCCGTCCTCGTCGTCGAGGAGCACCTCGGGGTGCTGCTCGCCGCCGAGCAGGCCGCACGGACCGCCGGCCCGGACGGCGTCGCGCTCGACGCCCTCGCCGGCCTCAACTGGGTCGGCTTCCCCCGCTCCGGCAGCCCCGCCTGGTACGACGAGTTGACCGCGATCCTGCGCAGCCACGGCCTGGACCTGGGCCCGGCCGCCGCCGAGGGCCAGGAGCTGATCGCCGAAGTGAAGTTCGCGGCGGTCACCGGAGGCGACGCGTTCGCGCTGGCGCCGCCCGAGTGGTCCCAGCAGCTTCCCGAGAACGTCGTCTGGTCCCCGCTGGCCGGCCACCCGCTGGTCCGGCGCACCTGGGCGGTCTGGCCGGCCAGCTCCCACCGCCGCGACCTCGCCCGCTTCGTCCTCGCTCTCGACGAGCAGGGCCCCCGGCGCACCCCCCGCGACCCGGTGCCGGTGGGCTGACCTGGCCAGAGGGCGGAAGGCCGGAACCGCTTATGGCGGCCATAAGAGGCCAGTCACGCCGGACGGGAAACCCCGCGACCCCCTCACCGCTTACACCCACGCGGCCGGCACGGGAGCCGGCCGCAAGTACTGATTCACGTAACCGAATGTGGGTGAACCATGACATCCGAACTCTCCGGAACCTCGGCTCTGGTGACCGGCGCCACCAGCGGCATCGGCCGCGCCACGGCCCTCGCGCTGGCCGCGCAGGGCGCGCGTGGTGGTCTCGGGCCGCGACGGGATCCGCGGGAAGGAAGTGGTCGAGGAGATCAGGGCGCAGGGCGGCCAGGCCGACTTCCTCGCGGCCGACCTGCGTGACGAGGCCTCCGCCCGTGACCTGGCGCGACGCGCCAAGGGCCTGGTCGGCGAGGTGGACGTGCTGGTCAACAACGCAGGCATGTTCCCCTTCGGCTCGACCGAGGAGACCACCGAGCCCGATTTCGACGCGGTGTACGCGCTCAATGTGAAGGTGCCGTACTTCCTCGTCGCCGAGCTGGCCCCGGACATGGCGCGGCGCGGCCACGGCACGATCGTCAACATCAGCACGATGGTCGCCGAGTACGGCGCCAACGGGATGGGCCTGTACGGGTCGAGCAAGGCCGCGCTGGTCCTGCTCACCAAGTCCTGGGCCGCCGAGTACGGGCCGAAGGGCGTCCGGGTGAACGTGGTCAGCCCCGGCCCCACCCGTACCGAGGGCACCGCGGTCATGGGCGACGCCCTGGACCAGCTCGCCGCCACCACCCCGGCCGGCCACCCCGCCGCCCCGCGGGAGATCGCCGACGCGATCGTGTTCCTCGCCTCGGACAGGGCGAGCTTCGTGCACGGCGCGGTACTGCCGGTGGACGGCGGCCGGATCGCCGTCTGACCAGGGGCCAGGGACCTGGGATCCGGGGCCTGGGATCCGGGACCCGGGACCAGAGTCCCGGATCCCGGCCCCCGGCCGTGTCAGGCCGGCAACCTCAGGCCCGCAACCTCCACAGATACGAGCCCCTGGACGTGCCGACGACCACCCTGCCGTCCGGGCTGAGCGCCACCTGCTCGCTCTTCTTCCCGCCCTCGCCGATCGTCCTGGTGACGCGGTGCGAGCGCGGGTTCCACAGCCGGATGGAGTTGTCGTCGTAGCAGACGGCGAGGGTGCCGTCGCCGCCGAACCCCAGCCCGAGCGGGAGCGTGCCCGCGTGCCGGAGGCCGACCGGCCGCCGGCGCACGGCCGGCAGGTTCCAGAGGTGGACGGTCTCGTCCCGTGTGCCGATGCCGGCCAGGACCGACCCGTCCGCGCTGACCGCCAGCTTCCGCAGACCGCTGGCGGCCCGGCCGACGGCGGTGGTGCGGCCCGTCGCCGTGGACAGCGCACGCAGGGTGCCGTCGCCGCAGCCGACCACGAGGGTCCTCCCGTCCGGCGTGAGGACCGAGCACGTGGTCGCCTCCTCGGCGGGCGAGGTGACGCGCCAGGCCTCCGGGGAGCCCCCGCCCGTGGTGTGCCACACCTGCACCTGGCCGTCGCCGACGCCGTACACCCTCCCGCCGTCCGGGGAGACCGCGAGGCCGATCAGGCTGTTCGCGCTCCTGGGCGCGGCCACGAACGTCCGCCCGAGATCGCCCCACACGTGGACGGTGCCGTGCACGTCGGCGACCGCCAGCACGCGGCTGTCCCCGCTGAACGCCGGGGCGCAGTTCGAGGACGCCTGCGCCTCCCGGAACCGCACGACCCGTTCGCCCGTGCTCGGGTTCCAGACCTGGACGGACGCCTCGCAGCCGCCGGCCAGTTGCCTGCCGTCCGGGCTGAACGCCGTGTTCAGGACGTACTCGCCGCCCGCGGACAGCGGGACGCCGTCCTGCCCGGCGGCCGTCTTCAGCGCGAGGGGCACGCCGATCGCGGTGGCCGCGGCCACCGCACCGAGCGCGACCAGCGCCCGCCGGCGGGTCGTCGCGGGACGCGTGCGGAGCACGGCGGGACTTCGGGGCCCGGCTCCGGTCCCCGCCGCGACCGGCGGGGGAGGCGCCGCGGCGCCCGGCGGCCCGTACGGCGCGCCCTGCTGAGGCCGGGGCCGGGGCCGGGGCGGCGCGGAAACCGTCGCCTGCGCGTGGACCGCCCGCCCACCCGCGCGCGCCGGGGTGACGGCCGGATCGGCGGCGGGATCGACAGCCGGATCGGCCACCGGGTCGACGGCCGTAGTGGTGGCCGTGGCGACGGCCACCGCCGGCACCCGCCCCCGCTCCACACCCGTGCCCGATCCGCCCGGGGCCGGCCCGCCCTCCGGCCCGACCCCGTTGCCCGGCCTCACCCCGCCGTCCGCGAGGGCCCCCAGCACCTGGGCCACGGCCGGCCGGTCGCGCGGGTCCTTCGCCAGGCACGCGGCGACCAGCGGGCGCAGCCCGTGTGCGGCGGGCACCCGGCGGAGGTCGGGCTCCTCGGTGGTGATCCGGTGCATCACGTTCATCAGCGACGTGGCCTCGAACGGCGCCGTGCCGCTGGCCGCGAAGGCCAGCACACCGCCCAGCGAGAACACGTCGCTCTCGGCTCCCACGGGCCGCGCGTGCAGCTGCTCGGGCGACATGAACAGGAAGGTGCCGAGGACGGCGCCCGCCGTGGTCATCGCGTCACCGGTGCTGGTGCTGGTGCCGGTGCCGGTGCCGGTGCCGCTGCCGGAGCCGGTCGCGGTTCCGGTGGCGCGGGCGATGCCGAAGTCGATGATGCGCGGCCCGTCGTGGGCGAGCAGCACGTTGCCGGGCTTGAGGTCGCGGTGCACCACGCCGCACGCGTGGATCGCGGCCAGGCCCTCGGCGAGCCCGGCGCCCAGGGTGCGCAACGCGTCGGGGGACAGCGGGCCGTCCTTCTCGACGGCGTCGTCCAGGGAGGGCCCGGCGACGTACGCGGTGACCATCCACGGCGGGTCGGCCACCGGGTCCGCGTCGACCACCGGCGCCGTGTGGAAGCCGCCCACCCGCCGCGCCGCCTCGATCTCCCGGGCGAACCGCGCCCGGAACTGCGGGTCCCCGGCGTACTCGGATCTGATCACCTTCACGGCGACGGGCCGCCCGCCCGCCGACCTGCCGAAATACACCACACCCATGCCGCCCGCACCGAGCCGGCCCGTCAGCCGGTAGCCGCCGATCCGGTCGGGATCGCCTGGCTGGAGGGGATCCATGTGCTTTCGTTCACCGCCCCGTGAGACCTCCGCCGGACCTTTCCGGCCGCGCGATGGTAGCCCCAGGTCAATCGCCCCGTGAGGGGCGCCCCCGGAGGGGCGCGGGGCTCGTTGGTGTAGGGCTCCGCCGCATGGGCGAGAGCAACCGAGACGAAACCGACGGAACGTCACCGTCGTGGAGTAAGTGGAGTAAGTGGAGTAAGTGGAGTAAGGGGAGTAAGGGGTCGTCACCGTTCCGAAGTACGGATCTGCACCGTTCCGAAGTACGGATCCGAACCGTCCCGAAGGAACGGTTCGTCACCATCCTGGAGGAGCTTTCTCCATGTCTTCTACCCCCACGTCGGAGCCGTACGCCGCGCCCGCACACCCGCGTACGCCGGCGTACACCACGCCCCGCGCAGCCGGCCCCCCGGGGGCAAGCGAACGGGGCGGTGAGGGCCCCTGCAATGCCCTCACCGCCCCGCAGCGATGCCTCAGCCGTTGGAGGCGGTGACGTTCACCGCCGCCCACGCCTTGTCGACGGTGTTGTACTCGGTGCCGCCCTGGCCGTAGAGGTCGGCGGCGGCCTGGAGGGTCGCCGTGCGGGCGTCGTGGAAGTCGGTGGTGGAGACCATGTACCGGGTCAGGGCCTGGTAGAAGATCGCCGTCGCCTTGGTCCGCCCGATGCCCGTGACCGTGGAGCCGTCGAACGTCGCGGAGTTGTACTGGACGCCGTTGATGGTCTTGCTCCCGCTGCCCTCGGCCAGCAGGTAGTACGCGTGCGAGGAGACGCCGGAGCCCGCGTGCACCTCGGTGTTCGGGGCGTTCGTGCTCCAGTAGTCGACCGCGCCTTCGAGCTTGTCCAGCGACGGGTGGTCGAGCCGGCGCAGGAAGCCCTGTGCGAGGCCGAGCTGCTCGCCCATGAGGTAGTTCGGCGGGTCGGCGGGGTTGTTCGTGGTGAACTCCACGTTGCTGCCGAAGATGTCGGCCAGCGACTCGTTGAGGGAGCCGGGCTCGCCGACGAACGTGCCCTGGAGTTTGGCCGTGGACGCCACCACGCCGTGCGTCAGCTCGTGGCCGGTGACGTCGAGCTGGGTGAGGGGCTTGGTGAACGTCTGCCCGTCGCCGTCGCCGTAGATCATGCACCAGCAGTCGTCGGACCAGCCGGCGTTGCCGTAGTTCTGCCCGTAGTGGACGGCGCCCTGGGGGCCGACGCCGTCATTCCGGATGCCGTTGCGGCCGAACGTGTTCTTGTAGAAGTCGAACGTCTTGGTCAGCCCGTACGTGGCGTCCACGCCGGCGGTGTTGGTGTCGGACGTGGTGCCGTTGCCCCACTTGTTGTCCGTGTCGCTCATCACGGTCGCGTCGACGAACGGGTCCGCCAGGAACTGGTTCTTGTCGCTCCTGATCTCCGTCTGGCCGCGCGTGGTGTCGACGAGGGTGTACTTGGACGCCGCGGTCTGCGTGGTGTTGAGCGTGACCGTGCCGCTGTACATGGAGGCGCCGCTGCCCACCGCGGGCGTGGGGAACTTGACGGCCGGGCCCTTGACCTTCGGCGTCGAGGTCTGCCCCGTCAGGGACGGGTTGGCGCGCTCACCGCGCTCCTTGAGCTTCTGCTGCACCGCGGGCGAGATGAACTCGTCCAGGTTGCTGACGTTGCTGAGCACGCTGCCCGTGGCCGCGTCGACGACCACCGAGTGGGAGGCGGTCACGTCGCTGCCGGCGGTGACCGTGGACCGGTAGGCGAGGACGCTCTTGCCGTCCTGCACGTTCACGAAGAGCTGGGGGGCCTCGGAGGCCCCCTTCTTCACGGCCGAGGCGGCCTTGGCCCGCGCCTGCTTCACTGTCAGCTTCGCGGCGACGGACGGCACCGAGACCGTCGTGTCCGCGGCACGCGTCACGCCGAGGTACTTCGACCCCGAGGTGAGGTGGACAACGATGTCGGCACCGGCGACGGGCAGTCCGCGGTACGTCTGCGAGAAGCGGACGTGCTGCTTGCCGCTCTGGTCGACCATGACGTCCGTGGCGACGAGGCCGCTGTGTCTGGACAGCCCGGTCTCGGTCGCGTGCGCGAACGCCGCGGCACTGGCGGCGTCGGCGACCGCCGCGCGGGAGGCCGAGGCCTGGGTGCTGGTGCTGTGGGGAGCCGGGCTCGCCATCGCCGTCGCCGTGATCGAGGCGGAGGCCGCGGTCACGATGGTCACCGCGATGGCGAGCTTGGATATCAAGGGAGCACGCATGTGGGGGTTTCGTCCTTCCTGACACGTCTCGACAAGACCCCCACGGGTTGGCGGGGGCCTTGGCGAGATCATGACACGGTGAACGTTTCCTGCGAAGTCTTGGAAAGTTAAAGAACTTTTCGGGGCCGCGGAGGCGGGGAGATACTTCCGGCCTTTCTTGTGAAGGCCCCATTGCGCAACGGCGGGCCCCCAGGTAGGAGGGCCCGCCGGACAGTTCAGCCGTCGCTACGGGTGGCGAACGGGAGGAAGTTCTCCCAGGCCGTGGGGGCGAGGGCCAGGCTGGGGCCCTGCGTGTTCTTGGAGTCGCGGATGTGGACGGCGGTGGGGCAGCTGGCTATTTCGAGGCAGTCGCCGGAACCGCTGCTGCTGTACGTCGACTTGTGCCAGGTGAGGGCGACCTCCACGCAGTCGTCGCCCGAGCTGCTGCTGTAGCTGCTCTTGAACCAGGCCAGTGCTTCCGAACTCATTCCGATCCTCGCATTCGCTGCAACAGGTCAAGGGAGTCGCTGGGGCTGAGGGCCTGCGAACGCATCCTGGCATACCGCCTCTGGAGGGTGCTGACGACTTTCGGGTCGGCGACGAACTGCCCGTTCTCCTGGCCTTCGAGGTAGGCGAACCACTTGTGCTCTGGGGTCTCCAGAAGCCGGATGGGGCCCTGCAAACCTGCGTGTTCCTCTCGAACCACCGGCATGATCTGGATCTCGACGTTCCTGAACTGGGCGACGTCGATGAGGTGGTCGGCGAGTTCCGAGTTCCTGAACTGGGCGACGTCGATGAGGTGGTCGGCGAGTTCCGAGGTCACTTCCTCGCCGCCAGTGCGCCGCAGTAATACGTGCTCCTCCAGGATAAAGTCGAAGGACGTGTTCGGGCGCTCCCGAAGGAGGCGTTGCCGTTCCAGCCGCGCCGCGAGTTGAGTCTCGATCAGCTCCGCATCCAGCGGTGGAACGTGGTTGAGGAACAGCGCCCGTGCGTATCCCTCCGTCTGCAACAGCCCAGGGATGGACCGGCACTCATACGTGTAGAGACAGATCGCCTCCGCCTCCATCCGCGCCCACAGCCGGAACCAACTGGCCAATCCGCGGCGCCGCGCGATGTGGCGTGCCGCGCGGCGCAACGCGCCCGTGTTGCCGGTGGCCATCTCCGCCGCCTCCACGTAGTCGGGGTCGGGCATCCGCCGCCCCTGCTCGATGGAGGCGACCGTGTGCTTGGAGAAGCCGACCTTCTCGCCGAACTCCGCGCGGCTGAGGCCCGCGTGCTCCCGTAACCCCTGGACCGCGGCGCCGAAGGTCCGCAGACTGTCCGAGGACTCCAGGTCCATGCCCGTGGTCCCCGAGGTTTCCGAGGCTCCCGTGGTCTCCGTCGTTTCCGTCGTTTCCCTCTCGTCTGTCATCGCCGACTTCCTCCCGTAGCCCTTCGGATGACGTCCGGTGTTATTAACAGCACTGGTTCGAGGGAGGTAACGGGTGGCCCGTCGTACCGTTTTGGGAAAATCGGCGTACAACGCCCGGGGTACGCAGGGCGGACATAGCGGAGGGCCCCGGCGGCGGAACACATTGCTGCCATGACGTCACGCGAGTTCACGCAGCGGTTCAGTTCCACGCCCCTCGGGGCGCGCCTCGCCCGGCACCTGGTCGTGCACCAGCTCCACACCTGGGGCATCCCGCACGGCACGGAGGCGTCCGACACCGCTGCCCTGATCGTCGCCGAACTCGCCGCCAACGCGGCCACGCACGGCCGCGTGCCGGGGCGGGACTTCGAGGTGCGGGTGACGCTCACGGCGGAGGCGGGGGCCGTGGGTGCCGAGCGCGGCGGCACGCTCACCGTGGAGGTCTCGGACACCCGAGGCGAGTGCCGCCCGCCGGACCCGGCCGGGCTCGCCGCGCCCGCACCGCTGGGCCACGGCGGGCGCGGCCTGTTCCTCGTGGCGGCGTGTGCCTCACGCTGGTCGGTGCGGGACCGGGCGCCGGGTCCGGGGAAGACGGTCGTCGCGGAGCTGGACCTCAAGGCGTGAGCCCGGGGTGCCGGCTCAGGGCCCGACGACTGCCCGTAGGCGTCGGCGGAACTCGTCCAGATCGCGCCGGTACCGCTCGGTGAGCACCTGCTGCTCGATTCGCTGCTGCGCCTTCTGCGTCACCGGCCGCAGGTGCACCGTGGCCTGGCAGGCCGCGTCCGCCTCGGCGGTCGTGAGTTCCGCGCGGGTCGCTGCCTGTGCCGCGGCCGAGCTGCGGGCGTCCCGGAACCGGAGGTAGATCTGCTGGCGCGGGTCCGCCAGTTTCCGCGCGGGGTGGCCGGCTCGGCGCATGCAGGAGGACCACGCCCTCGTCGCGACCGTGACCGCGGCGTCCTTGCCCGTCCGCCCTATGACGACGTTGCTCAGTGCCTGGACGGTGTAGGAGAGCCGGTCCCAGTCGCCGCCGAAGACCGTCTGCCTGGCCTTGGCCACGCACCCGTCCACCGAGATGGTCACTTCGCTTCTGTCCGGCAGGTCGAGCGTCCGCTGGTGCTTGCGGCTGCCGACCAGCGCGTCGTCGTACCGGGCATCAGCAGCCGGCTGCGCGGGGGCGCCGCTCTGCGGGCGGTCGGGGGCCTGGCGGACGGGCAGGATTCCGTACCCGTCCGTGCGCGCCGTTGCCGCGTCGAGCAGGTAGTAGGGGTTGTCCGGCTCGGACGGCGACGGGGACGGGGACGGCGACGGGGACGAGGACGAGGACGGAGACGTGGGCAGGGACCCGGACGCCGCGGGCGCCTGGGGCCGGTAGCTGAACCCTCGCGTCCGCATGCACGTCGCGGTGGCCCGGTCGAGTTTCTGGTCGATGGTGCGCTGCTGACCGGCCGTGTAGTAGGCGGCGTTGCGGAAGGGGTAGAGGCGCGCGGGGCGGGCCTGGTCGGAGGGGGACGGCGTCCCACAGGCGACCAGGCCCGCGAGCGCGAACGCCCCCACGAGGCAGCGGGTGACGACGGCTCGGGGATTCACGAGCAGTTGAACCACTTGTTGCTGAGGGCGCTCTCCTGGATGGCGCTTCCGTTGAGGCTCTTCCAGCCCGTGCCCCGGTTGAGGGCGTAACGGGTCCCGCGGTACCACTGGTAGGAGTAGATGTAGACGTCGCACCGGGTGCCGTTGTTGTAGATCGAGTTGGCGGTGGTCCACTGGTAGTAGGGCGTCAGATCCTGGTTGTCTCCGTACAACGGCCCAGGAACGCCTCTCCAGTCGAGATCCTGGTAAGCGCACACGGCGCCGGACGGGCAAGCGCTGGCACTGGCGGTTTCGGTGACACCTGCTGTGGCGATCGCCGCCAGCGCGGTGGTCGTGGCGAGAGCGGTGAGGCTCCGTCTCAGTGAGTGCATCGGCTCTCCTCGGTTCGTTGGACGTGGCGTCCGGGTGTCCGGCAGTGGACGGGGCCGAGGGGGCGGGACCGATCCTGCTCCCGCCCGTCGGCTGGCCCACAGTGCGACGTCCGGCCGGTGCTGCCCAGGGGGTACCGAGGAGTTGAGCACGATCTGGGACGTCCCGCGCTGTGACCTGGGCGGACGCGCCCGGGAGTGAGGCGCCGGCGGGACGGCTGAGGGGGCGGCGGCGGATGGCTGAGGGGGTTCGGCGGCGGACGGCCGGAGACGTTCCCCGGCCGTGTACCCGTCCGTGATCACGGGAGTTCCAGGCTTCCGGCCAAGCGGAACGGGCGCATGGAAAGTGGTGCTGGGTCCACCCCTGTGGTGGTGCTGGACCGCTGGCAGGCCGAGCGGGCCGTTCATAGCGTCGTGCTCATGATGGATGACACGAACGAAGAACGAACCGGTGCCACCAGGCGGACGGCCTTGCGTGGGCTGGGACTCGCGGTGGGAGGCATGGCCCTGGCCATGGGGCTCGGAACCTCGCCGGCCGCTGCGGACCCGCGTCGCGGGCCCACCACCTACGTGCTGGTGCACGGTACCCACAGCGCCGGCGCGTTCTGGATGCCGATCGCGCGGGAGCTGACGCTGCGCGGTCACCGCGTCGTCATGGTGGACCAGCCGCAGCATGGCGCGGAGGCATTCGTGCCGGAGTCGTATCAGCGGCAGGACCTCGAAGCGATGGCCGTCGAGCCTTCCCCGCTGAAGGGACTCGGCCTGGAGGACTACGAGGCGCGCGTCACGGGCATCGTGCGGCGGGCGGCACGGAACGGCCCGGTGGTGCTGGTCGGGCACAGCCTGGGCGGCGTATCGGTCAGCCGTGTCGGCGATGCCGTACCGCATCTGCTGCACCACATCTGCTACATGGCGGCCTTCTGTCCCAGCCGCGTCCTGCCCACAGCGGACGCCTGCACGGCGGCACCCGAGAACGCGAACGCCGTCAGCCCGGTCGAGCTGACGGTGGGTGACCCGGACCGGCTCGGTGTCCTACGACTGAACTTCCGGACAGGTGACGGCCGTGCGCTGGCCCTCCTGAAGGAGATGATCTGCGCGGACTACCCCGACGCCGCATTCCGCCGGATCCTCGCCGGCATGCAGACCGACGAGCCCATCGCCGCTTATGCGGGCCGGGCGGTCGGCCGGGCCGGCAGCTGGGGACGCGTTCCCCGCACCTACCTGCGTTTCGGCAAGGACCGGACGATCGCCACCGCACTCCAGGACAGAATGATCGCGGAAGCCGACGCGTTCACGCCCGGCAACAGCTTCCGCGTGCACGACTTTCCCGGCGCGTCGCATGTCGGCCCTCTGGATCCCGTCCCGGTCGCTGAGATCCTGGACACGCTCGCAGGGCGAGGGATATAGGGCACTCGAAGAAGGTCGTCGGCTCGTCGGCTCGTCGGGTCGTCGGCTCGTCGGGTCGTACCCGGCGTACGAGCGCGGCGGCCCCCCGTCCGCCGTCGCCTCACTCGATCCGTGCCGCCCGGATGTCGTGCCCGTCCGCCGTCAGGCAGCGGCCCGTGGGCAGGTCGTAGCGCCAGCCGTGCAGCGTGCAGGTGAGGACGTCGCCGTCGAGCTGGCCGAAGCGGCTGAGGTCGGCGCGCAGGTGGGGGCAGCGGCGCTGGACCTGCCAGTCCTCGATCTTGATGTCGTCCTCTTCCCCGTCGCCCGCCTCGTAGTAGTTCTCGACGTAGTCGATGCGTTCCTGCGAGAGGCACTTGAAGAAGACGTAGAGGAATTCGTTGTAGGGCCCGACGCGGCTGGCCGAGAAGCGCAGGGACAGCAGCAGGCTGTTGGACCAGTCGATCTCGCGGCGGACGATGTTGGTGGCGATGAGGTCGCCCGCGGTGGAGAGCGTGTAGCGGCAGCGTTCGCCCGCCCAGAACCTGACCTCGCGGGCCGGGAAGTCGATCACGAGAGAGGTCTCGCCGACGTTGAAGCGGGCCGGGCCGCCGACGCCCTCGCAGATCCGGTCGGCGCGGGCGAGCAGCGGCTCCCACCACTGCTTCAGCTCGGCGAGCAGTCGGTCCGGGGCGAGCGCGGGGGTGCGGGAGGCCTTCTCGGCGGCGAGTGCGGGGCGCTGCCGTTCGGCGTAGTCGCGCAGGTAGCCGCGCTTGTCCTCGAAGACGCGGTCGATCTCCTGCTGGCTGAACCGGTGGCTCGGCTTGCACGGGCCGTTCCGCGTCAGCTCCACCTCCGTGCCCGGCAGCAGCAGGTGCGCGGAGACGTCGGGGCGGGCTGCGGCGAGCTTGCCCAGGAACTCGCGCTGGTCGACGAAGATGCTCTCGCCGTCGAGCCCGGTGCCGTTCAGGTCGAAGAGGTCGTCGTCGAGGAAGCAGGCCGGGCCGGCGTTCGGGAACACCTGCGCGGCGCCCACCGCGTCGATGTAGGTCAGCGCGCGGTCGAACTGCCCCTGGCGCTTCCGCGCGGCGAACTCCTTCTTCGCCGCGTCCGGGAAGTCGTACACCATCGGGTGCCAGATAGCGCCGGAGAACTGCAGGAAGTACGCGTCTACCTCGCCGAACTCCCGGATGTCCTGGACCGCGAGCGGGTGCGCGTCGTTCTGGTTGAGCAGCACCATCCGGCCGTCGTCGAGGGAGAGCGCGGAGTCGCCGATGGGGCCGTCGCCCGGTCCGGTCAGCGCGGTGATCATGATGCGCAGCCCGTCGCGCTCGACCGGGACGCCGGTGCGGGTGCGCAGGAAGTCCGTGAAGCCGAGCGCGCGCAGCTCGCTCTCCAGCTCGTCGGTGGCGAAGGCGGGCAGCAGTACGGTGACGTCCTTGCTGACGTTGCGCCGCAGGTTCTCCGCGTCGAAGTGGTCCCGGTGCAGGTGGGACACGTAGAGGTAGTCGGCGGCGCGGCCGTAGTGGGGCCAGTCGAGATCCGAGTTGTCCGGGAACGGGAACCACGACCCGAAGAAGGCGGGGTTCACCCAGGGGTCGCACAGTACCGATCCTGCCGCGGTCTCGATGAACAGCCCAGCATGGCCAAGCCCTGTCACACGCACGTCAAAGCACCCCGATTTCCGGACGGCGGGAAGATCGCATACGTCTCGACCATGGGCCGGGTCGGGCGGGCGCGCATCCGGAGCGTGGCGGAAGGGTGACGGTGGGTGGGGGCGGGTGGATGCCGGTGCGGCCGGTCGGGGCAGGCCACACCGGCAGCTGAGGAAAGGCGGTGAACGCTCAGGACAGGTGCCGAACGCTCAGGAAGTGCGGTGAACGCTCAGGACATGTGCGAACCGTCCCGGTGGGTGCCGCAGAGCCGGTGGGTGAGGAGCCGGCGCCGGGTGACGAGCCCGTGCAGCGCGGTCGCCGCGATGGCGCCGGCCATGGGGGCGAGCAGGTAGGCCCAGAGGAAGTCCAGGTGGCCCGAGACGAGGGCGGGGCCGAACTGGCGGGCCGGATTGACGCAGCCCCCGGTGATCGTCCCGAGCGTCGCGATGGCCGTGCCGACGAGCAGCCCCACCAGGCCGGGCGCGAAGCGGGCGAGCCTCGGCACCGACAGGAACCACCCCACGAGCAGCACGATGACGCCGAACGACGCGCCCTCCGCCCCGAAGAGGGCCAGGTCCGACCAGCCGGGGCCGGGCCGCAGCGCGGCGTCGTTCACGGGCGGCCCGTCGACCACGTCGCCCCACGCGGCACGGGCGATCAGCACGCCGAGAAAGGATCCCGCGAGCTGGGCCGCGATGTACGGCACCACGGCCACTCCGTGGAAGACCCCGAACCGCCACATCGTGAGCGTGATCGCGGGGTTGACGTGGCCTCCGGACACCCTGCCGGCCGGGCTCACGATCAGCCCGGAGAGCAGCACGCCGACCGCGCCGCCGACGATGAGCAGTTGCAGGTTGATCGACGGGACGGCCGAGGAGACGGGCGAGGGGCCAGAGACCCACCGCACGATCGTGGTCACCGTGAACAGCAGGACCAGGGCAAGCAGGAACTCCAGCAGGCTGTTCCGGAGGATCACCTTCGGCGCGATGGGCCCCGCCGGGGTGGCGGACGCGGGGCCGGCGGAGCCGGAGCGGCCGGACGCGGAGCCACCGGACGCCGGGCCGCGCGCGTGGGGGGAGCGGGGCATGGGGGTGGCTCGCTTCGGCCGGGTGCCGATGACGGGTTCGGATTCGGATTCGGATTCGTAGCTTAGTGCCCGGTATCGGGCGTGCAAGGAACCGCTCCGGTCGCCCGTCGGGCCGGTGTCCCGGCTGGATCAGACGGTGTCCGGCTCCCGTGGGGCGAGCCGGGCCGTGAGGAGCCGTTCCCGGGCATGGTCCAGGTGCTCGGTCAGGCGCGCCTGCGCCGCGGCCGAGTCGCCCGTGCGGATGGCGTCGAGGATCGCCGCGTGCTTCTGGGCGACCGTCTCGGGGGCGGTGGTGCGGTGCGCCTGGTACTGGCCCATGGTCAGGTGGACCTCGCCCAGGATGATCTGGTGCATCCGGGAGAGGCGCTGGCTGCCGACGCCGTCCACCAGAGCCGAGTGGAAGGCGATGTCGGCCTCCACCTGCGCCTCGAAGGTGCGGTCCCGGGCGGCCAGCTCGATCGCGGTCTGCGCGCGCTCGGCCTCGATGGGGACGGTGCGGGTGGCGGCGAGCGAGACGACCGCGGCGCGCTCGATGGTGCCGCGGCTGAAGAAGAGGTCGCGGATCTCATCGTCGTCCAACTGCGGCACGACGGCCGTCTTGTGGGCGGAACGGCGCAGCAGGCCGCCGACGACCAGGCGCTCCAGGCACGCCTTCGCGGTGGGCCGCGCGACGTCGTACTCCGTCGCTATGCGGACCTCGGTGAGCTTCTCGCCGGCCTTGATGTCGCCGGTGACGATGCGTCGCCGTACCGATTCGTAGAGCGCCTCGGTCAGCGAGGACGGGCCGACCCGGAAGCGTGCGTCGTTTGCCACGCCCTTAGTGTGCCATAGTCAGACAAGTGCACTGGGCAGACCATGGTTCAACGGTGTACAGGCCATGGTTCACGGTGGCATTGACCGAATACGAGCGTTGACGGGCCTGAATCCACCTGCCATGGTCTAGACCTGAAACGGCAGTGGCTCTTCCGCACGTAGCAGTGGCTCTTCCTCCCAGAGCAGTGGACCCTCCGCCCCCCCGTGCCATCCCGACGGACCGCCGCACGGACCGCGGCACAGATAGCCGTACCGCCGCACAGATCGCCGTACCGCCGTACGTCCGCCGCACGTCCCGCGGAGGCGGAGGCCTCTGCTCCCTGCCTTCCGACACCACCAGGAGTGTGACGTCGCGATGCCCACCCCTCCCGTCAGACAGACGTCTCAAAGACGCACGGTCTCCCTCAGACGCACGGTCTCCCCCGGACGCGCGGCCCCGCTCGCACGCGTGGCCGCCGTCCGCCTCGCCGTGTGCGCGGCGCTGGCCGCGGTGTTCGCCGCGCTGTTCGTCGCCGTGCCCGCCCAGGCCGCCGACGGCCAGATCACCGGACTCGCCGGCAAGTGCGTCGACGTGGCCGGGGCCAGCAGCACCAACGGCGCCGCCGTGCAGCTCTACGACTGCAACGGGACCACCGCGCAGCGCTGGTCCAACCCGGGCGACGGCACCCTGCGCGCGCTCGGCAAGTGCCTGGACGTGGTGGACCGCAGCACGGCCGACGGGGCCGCGGTCCAGCTCTGGGACTGCTCGGGCAGCGCCAACCAGCAGTGGGTGGTCACCTCCGCCCACGACATCGTCAACCCCGCCGCGAACAAGTGCCTGGACGTGCGCGACAACACCAGCGCCAACGCCACCCGCCTCCAGATCTGGACCTGTACGGGTGGCTCCAACCAGAAGTGGAACGCGCCCGCGGGCAGCGGTGGCGGCGGCACGCCGTCCGGGTTCGTGGTCTCCGAGTCGCAGTTCAACCAGATGTTCCCGGGCCGGAACGGCTTCTACACGTACAGCGGCCTCGTGGCGGCGCTGAGCTCCTATCCGGGCTTCGCGAAGACGGGCAGCGACACGGTCAGGAAGCAGGAGGCGGCGGCCTTCCTCGCCAACGTCAGCCATGAGACGGGCGGGCTGGTGTACGTGGTCGAGCAGAACACGGCCAACTACCCGCACTACTGCGACGCGAGCCAGTCCTACGGCTGCCCCGCCGGCCAGGCCGCCTACTACGGACGCGGCCCCATCCAGCTCAGCTGGAACTTCAACTACAAGGCCGCCGGCGACGCGCTCGGCATCGACCTCCTCCACAACCCGTGGCTGGTGGAGAACGACGCGGCCGTGGCCTGGCGCACCGGCCTCTGGTACTGGAACACGCAGTCCGGCCCCGGCTCCATGACCCCGCACAACGCCATGATCAACCAGGCCGGCTTCGGCCAGACGATCCGCAGCATCAACGGCTCCCTGGAGTGCGACGGCAGGAACCCCGCACAGGTGCAGAGCCGGGTGGACAGGTACCAGCAGTTCACGTCCATCCTCGGGGTCAGCCCCGGAGCGAACCTGTACTGCTGACCGGCCCCGCACCACTCGCCGTGCGCGCGGCCCGGCCGATTGCCGCCGCGCGCACGGCGCCCCACTCGATGCCGGGCCACGCGCGACGGCTCCCGGCCCTCTCAGTACCCCTCCTCCTTGTCCACCACGTTCACCAGCGGCTCCCCCCGCGCGAACCGTCGCAGGTTCTCCAGCAGGATCGCGTCTCCGCGCCGGGCCGTGGCCTCGGTCGTGGCGCCGTTGTGCGGGGTGACGATGACGTTGGGGAGGGTCCACAGCGGGCTGTCGGCGGGCAGGGGTTCGGTCGCGTGGGCGTCCAGGCCCGCGCCCGCGAGGCGTTCCTCGCGCAGGGCCGTCACGAGCGCGTCCTCGTCGATGATTCCGCCGCGGGAGATGCAGATGACGAATGCCGTGGGCTTCATCAGCCGGAGCGCCGCGGCGTCGATCAGCCCGGCGGTCGCCGGGGTGCGGGGTGCGGTGACGACCAGGAAGTCCGCGGCGGCCAGTACCCGCGGCAGCCCCTCGGGCCCGTACACCTCGTCCACCGCCGGTGTGGGCAGCCCGGCCCTGCGCCGTACCCCGACCACCCGCATGTGGCAGGCCTTGGCCTTGGCCGCGAGGTCCACGCCGCTGTGCCCGAGGCCCACGATGCCCAGGGTGTGCCCGGCCAGCTCGCCGTGCACCCGGCGCTCCCAGCGGTGCTCGGCCTGGGCCCGCGCCCACCGGGGCGCGTCGCGGCTGAGCATCAGCATGAGCATCAGGGCGTGCTCGGCGAGCGGGATCGCGCCGTTGCCCACGGACGACGTGAGTTGGATGCCGGAGGCGGACAGCTCCGGGGAGAGGTAGCCGTCGACGCCGGCGGCGGCGCTGTGGATCCAGCGCAGGCGGCGCGCGGTCGGCAGTCTCTCCGGCGGGACCGGGCCCACGACGGCGTCCGCCGCGGTGAGCAGGGCGTCGTCCGGTTCCGGTGCGAAGACGACTCGGGCGGGGGAGGCTGCCGCCTCCATGTGCCGGAGTTCTTCGGGGCGCCGGGGGCCGAGCACCACGATGAGGGGGATGCCCCCTCGGGCCGGTGGTCCGCTTTCCCTTTCGTCGTGGCCGCTCGCGCAGTTCCCCGCGCCCCTGTCGGGGCCCTGCCCCCTCGGGTTCGTGGGCTGCTTTCCCTTTCGTCGTGGCTGGTCGCGCAGTTCCCCGCGCCCCTTATGGGGCGCTGACGCGCCCGTCATTTCAACCCCGTCGTCGCAATGCCGCGGACCAGGTGCCGCTGCGCCAGTGCGAAGAAGACGAGGATCGGCAGGAGCGAGATCAGCGACATCGCGAACAGCATGCCGATGCCGCTCTGGTTCTCCGCGGACACCATCGAGTTCAGCGCCACGGGCACCGTGAACGCGCCGGTGCGGGTCAGGTAGATCAGGGGGACGAAGAAGTCGTTCCAGGTCCAGATGAACGTGAAGATGGTGGTGGTCACCAGCGCGGGCCGCATCAGCGGGAGGATCACGCTCCAGAACGTGCGGAACGGTCCCGCGCCGTCGATCCACGCCGCCCGGTCCAGATCGCGCGGAACGGTCCGGATGAACTGCACCATCAGGAAGACGAAGAACGCGTCGGTGCCCAGGAACTTCGGGAGCAGCAGCGGCACGTACGTGTTCACCAGGTGCAGCTTCGAGAAGACGATGTACTGCGGAATGATCAGCGCGTGGATCGGCAGCATCACCGCGCCCAGCGTGATGGCGAGGTACACCTTCCGCATCCGGAACTCCATGCGGGCCAGCGCGTAGGCGGTCAGCGAGCAGGAGAAGAGGTTCCCGACGATCGCCCCGACGGAGACGATCAGGGAGTTGATGAAGAAGATGGAGAACGGCTGGTTGAGGATGTTCCAGCCCTCGACGAAGTTCCGGAACGTGAACTGCTTCGGGATCAGGCCCGGTTCCGTGAGCACCAGGTGCCCGGGCTTGAACGCGCTGACCAGCATCCACAGCAGTGGATAGAGCATCAGCAGGACGAACACGATGAGCGCGGCGTGGGTGAAGGCGGAGCGCATCCGGGAGCTGGTCGGCACCCGTCCGTGGTGCGTCTGCGGCGACTTGGCCGTCGCCGGCGTCTGAATCGCCTCCGTGGCGGACCCGGTAGTCATACGTCACTCGTCTCCGTAGAAGACCCAGTACTTCGACAGCAGGAAGTGGACGGCGGTGATGACCGCGATCACCACCATCAGCACCCACGCGAGCGCCGAGGCGTATCCCATGTCGAAGTTCACGAAGCCCTGCTTGTAGAGGTACAGGGTGTAGAAGAGCGTGGAGTTCGACGGCCCGCCGGTGCCCTTGCTGACGATGTCGGCCTGCGTGAAGGACTGGAAGGCGCCGATCGTCTGGAGGATCAGGTTGAAGAAGATGATGGGCGTGAGCAGCGGGATCGTGATGCTGCGGAACTGCCTGAAGCGCCCGGCGCCGTCCACCCGCGACGCCTCGTAGAGGTCGTCGGGTATCTGCCGCAGCCCGGCGAGGAAGATCACCATGGGGGAGCCGAACGCCCAGACGTGCAGCACGATCAGGGTGGCCAGCGCGGTGGACGGATCCTGGAGCCAGCTGTGGCCGTGGATGTGCACGAGCGCCAGGGCCCGGTTGACGAGGCCGGTGTCGCCGAAGATCTGCCGCCACAGGATCGCCACCGCCACGCTGGCGCCCAGCAGCGACGGCAGGTAGAAGACGCTGCGGTAGAAGGAGAGCGCCCGCAGGCCCCGGTCCAGGACCAGCGCGAGGAACAGCGCGAACGCGAGTTGCAGCGGGACCGACACGACGACGTAGACGAGCGTCACCCGCACCGACGCCCAGAACTGCGCGTCGTGCGCCATCCGCCGGAAGTTCTCCAGGCCGGTGAAGTGCGGCGAGGCGAGGATGTCGTAGTCGGTGAACGCGAGGTAGAGCGAGGCGAGCAGCGGCACCGAGGTGATCAGCACCAGGCCGAGCTGCCAGGGGATCAGGAAGATGTGCGCCGCCCTGCCCTGCCGGTGCAGGTGGGAGACGGCGCCGGTGGTGCCGGTCCGGCCCGTCCGGCCCCGGCGGAGTCCGAAGGGGCCCTCGCCCGGCGCGCCCGGGGCGCGTTCGCCGGGGGTGCCGGTGCCCTGCGCGGAGGTGCCGCTCGGGCCGGTGGCGGGACGGGGGGCGCTGCGCGGGAGGCTCATGCGCGCTCCAGGTCTTGGTGGATCCGGTCGATCATCTCGCGCGCGCCGGCGGTGGTGGAGGTGCTGCCGAGGGCGATGTTCCCGGCGATCTCGGTCATCGTGTCGCGCCAGGTGTTGGAGCCGGCGGGCGCCTCGTAGCGGGTGCCCATCGCGGGGGACTCCTGGTCGCCGCGGACGAGGTTCAGCATCTCCAGCTCGTCGCGGGTGGCGTGCGGCCGGTAGGCCTCCACGACCCTCCGGTTCGGCGGCGCGCCCATGGACAGGCCGGTGGCTCTCGGCATCGCCACGTTGTTGACGTTGAAGTCGATCAGGCTGCCGGCGGCCTTCAGGCTCGCCCTGTCGATCTCGCGGGAGATCGTGAGGCGCGGGTAGTACTGGAACTTGTGGTGCGGCGCGGCGCCCGGCGCGACGGGCGCGGGGCGCTGCCGGAAGCGGTACTGGGGGAACATCTTGCCCTCGTCCACGATGTGGTTGGAGTCGCCGACGTTCACCAGCACCTTGCCGCCGACCGTCGCCCAGTCGAAGGCCATGCCCTCCTGCTCGCTCATGGTGAGGGTGGCGCCGGCCTTGCGGAGCCGCTCCCACCAGTCGAACCACGACGCGAGACCGTCCTCGGTGAAGCCGATGCGCCCGTCGCGGGTCCACAGCTGCTCGCCGCGCTGCCGCAGCCAGGACTCGAAGACCAGGTCGATGTCCGAGCGGTACGGCAGGCCCTTGCGGCCGTGGCCGTTGTGGCGGGTGTAGTCGATGAGGAGTTCGGCGAGCTTGTCCCAGGTCCAGCCGGGGCCCTCGCCGTCGGGGAAGGTGACCCCGTCCTGCCGGGCGAAGTCCTCGTTGTAGCGGATCGCGGAGACGTAGACGCCGAGCGGGATGGTGTTGAGGGCGCCGTTCAGGCGGAAGGAGTCGAGCTGCTCCTTGGAGTAGTCGTCCAGGTGCAGGGTCGGGATCTCGTCCAGCGGGTGGAAGAGGTCGTTCTTCTCGTAGGTGAGGACCTGGGGCGACGCGATCCAGAACACGTCCGGCACGTCATGCGCGGCGATCATGGTGGTCATCCGCTCCTGCGAGGCCGTGTAGTCGGCGAACTCCGGCACCACCGTGACGGTGCCGTGCCCCCGCGCGTACGCGTCGAAGCCCCGCGAGTACGTCTTCAGGCGGATGTTGTCGCCCCAGAACCCGTAGCGCAGGGACGTGTGGCCGTTCCACGTCCCGCTGTCGTCCCGCCCCACGCCGCAGGCGGCTGCCGTGGCCGTGACCAGGCCGGCCGCACCGGCTTTGAGCAGAGCCCTGCGATCCATCGCTTCTCCCGTCGGCTTCGTCGATGTCTGGGAGGCCCCGCACGTTCGCAGCGGCGGCGTGGGGGTTCGGGTGCGTGTCATTGCACTGCCGGTTGGATTGCCCGTCAAGAGTTCTTGCTTAGTTGTTTGACAATTTGGCTGGGTGGGGGAGGGTGCCGGTCCGGCCGGGGACGGGCACGGAGCGGCTGACCCGACGGGGCGTCAGGAATCCGTCGCGTAGGGGACGGTCAGGACCTCGAAGAGGTCGAGCCGGGGCAGTTCGACGCGGGCCGTCCCGTCCGGCGCCCGCTCCACCGTCAGCGGGCGGTCGGCGTAGTGCGCGTGCACCGCCGCGCCGGCGTCCGGCCATGGCAGCGTCAGCGTGCACGGGCCGACGGGCAGCGGCGCCATGAAGCGCTGCGGCGCGTCGCCCGACCGGTTGAGCAGGTGCACGACCCGGCCCGCCGCGGATCTGCCGAGCACGATCTCCACCTGCGGGGGCAGGCCGGTGCCGATCGCGAGGTCGCAGCCGCCGGTCGCCAGCGCCTGATCCGCGATCAGGTCCCGCAGCACGGCCAGGCCCAGCTCCCGGTAGCCGAGGCCCGGGTGCCACGGCAGCGCGGTGACCTGCCCCGCGCCGTGCCGGGCCGTCACCAGGCCCGGGTGCTCCAGCGGGAGGTGGCCGTGGCACTTCTCGGGCGGCCCGTACGGGGCGCGGGAGAGCGCGGGCAGCGCGGTGCCGGCGTCCGGGCGGGGCACGACCACGTGGAACGCCCCGATCACCGGAAGGTGCGGCTCCGCGGTGCCGGTGCCGGTACCGATGCCCACCAGGTGGAGGGATCTGGTGGGCTCCACGCCCTCCCAGGTGGCGGTGTGCCGGGCGTAGGGGAGCGCCGCGAGCAAGCCCTCGCCGCCGGGTCCCGTGCCGGGTCCCGCCCCGAGTCCCGTGCCGGGTCCCGCCCCGAGCCCCGTCGCGCCCGTGGCGAGGAGCGCGCCGCCCGCCGCCGCGTACGCGTCGAGCGCCGCCGCCTCGTCCGGGTCCGGGGGGCCGAGGTCCGGCAGCACGATCAGGCGGTACTCCGACAGCGCCGCCGTCCCCCGGTGCCCGGAGCCGCGCGGCGCCGCGTCCGCGAGGCGCCCAAGCGCCTCCTGCGGCACCACGTCGAAGGGGATGTGGCGCTCCTGGAGCGCGAGGTACACGCCCTGGAACTCGCCGGTGGCGCGCGCGCCCCGGCCGGGGGAGGCGCGCGCGGGATCGGGGCGCACCAGCAGGACGCGCGGCTCGGGCCGCAGGTCCCGGTAGACGCCGGCGTGGTCGCGGTGGAAGCGGATGATCCGCCCCGCCGAGCCGAGGCAGCCGTAGGCCCCGGTGTCCGGCGTGCCCATGACGTACGTGGATGGCACGGCGCCGCGCGAGACGGCCTGCACCAGGTACTGCGCGAAGTGGTGCGGGTCCTCCCCGGCCCACCGGTACGGCATGTCGAGGAACCCCACCGAGTTCACCAGCACCGGCACACCGGGCCGCTGGGCCTTGGCCGCGCTCACGTGCTCGGCGGTGCGGTGGTGCCACAGCGGCCGGCCGACCGCGTTGTTGGCCTCGTGGAAGACGATGTCGGCCCGGTCGCCCAGGATCAGCGCGGCGTCCGGGCTCCGCCGGGCGACGTGGGCGCGGATGCGGGCGGTGAGGTCGTCGAGCACGGTCCGGGTGAACCGCTGCCAGTCGCCGTATCCGGGCGACTCGGGACCGGTGGGCAGCGGCGCGCCCCCGGAGTGCGCGGCCCAGCGCCGGGCGCACCCCGGGCAGTGGCACACGCCCCGGTACCGCTTGCTGTAGTCGACCTCGTTGAACGACATCCAGTTGAGGAAGAACCCGGCCACCGCCGGATACCGTTCCAGCACCTCCCCGAGCACGTCGAAGAGCCGCTCCTGGTAGTACTCGCCGCTGGGGCAGACGCTGACCAGGCCCTGCACCACCTGCCGTTCGCCCGCCGCGTCCACGAAGCACCACTCCGGATGCGCCTCGGCGCGGGCGTGGTCGACCTTCGAGAAGTCCATCCGGCCCAGCACCCTGATGCCGCGCCGCCCGGCCTCGGCCACCGCGTCGCCCACCAGGTCGCCGGACGGCCGGTCGGCCAGGTGCGGGTTGCGCGTCTGGAAGGGCAGCCCGGTCGGGTAGTTGGAGACGATGCCGCCGACGCTGAGCAGCCAGGTGTCGGCGCCGTACCCGACGAGGAAGTCGAGCACCTTCGCCACGTCCAGGCCGGCGTCGACCTCGCGCAGGTTCGTCTGGAACATCCGGAAGGGCTCGCGCCACCAGGGGCGGGGCTCGTCGGGGGCCGGAGTGCCGGGGTCCGGGCCGGGGCCGCCTTCCGCGTCAGGGTCACCCTCCCTGCCGGGGGCGCTCACGCCCCCGCCCCCTCGCCGGTCGCCGCGTCGCCCGCCTCCGAGGACCGCGCGTCGCTCCAGGTCAGCAGTGCCACCTCCAGCAGCTCCGCCTCCGCAACGGTGACCTCGGCGCGGCCGTCCGCCACCCGGACGGGGACGTCGGTGCCGGCCACGAGCAGGCGGGCCGTCACGTCGCGGGCGCCCGGGGGCAGCGCGGCGGAGACGGTCTGCGGGGGCAGGGGCCGCACCTCGTGCCGGGTGCCGCGCAGGGCCGACGGGTCGTCGAGGTTGACCAGCGCGACGCTCAGCGCCCGCGGGCCGCGGCGCACCGCCACGTCCACCAGCCCGCTGCCGTCCACCCGCACCGCCGGCTGAGGGCCCAGCGCCCAGCGCACCGCGTCCGCGATCAGCCGCCCGTGGTCGAGCTGGAGGGCCTCCCAGTAGACGGCGCCCAGGTCGAACGCCGCGTACACGGTGCGCCCGCCGCCCTCCGCCTGCCGGCACACCACCGCGGGCGCGTCCGGCTCCGCGCGGGCGTAGACCTCCTCCATCGGCAGGTCGGGGAAGTCCGGCACGAAGCGGAAGGGCACCTCCGTACCGTCCGCGGCCTCGATCCCGAGGACGCTGGTGCCGCCGATGATCCGCCCGGCGCCGGCGGGCCCGGCGTGCAGGGGATGCTCGGGGCCGGTCAGCGCGATGTAGTTGTTGCGCACGGTACGGGCGGGCTCCCGCAGCCGGACACCGAGGACGTCGCCGAGGGCGAAGTCGGCGCGCTCGGCACCGTCCTCGTCGAGCAGCCCCGCCCGGTGCACCGCCACCAGCGAACCGCCCCCGGACACGAAGTCCCGGACGATCCCGACCTCCCGCGGCCCCAGGCGCTCGGCACCGGTGAGCACCAGCAGCCGGTGGCGGGCCAGGCGTTCGGCGGTCAGCGCGGAGTCGGAGATCAGCTCGAACGGGATACGGGCCGCCACGAGCGCGTGGTGGATGCCGTCGTCGTGCCGGTCGCGCAGCCGCTCGGCACCGGAGCGGTGCGGGGACGGGTAGCCGTCGAGCACGGCGACGTCAGCGGCCGTCCGCAGGTCCCGCAGCACCGGCTCCAGGCGGGCGTGCAGGCGGAACAGGTCGGCCACCGGGGCCACCCAGCGGCGGTCCGGCACGGCGGCGTTGAACTTCGTCATCCACGGGTTGATGCCGTGCACGAAGCCGTCCGCGATCCAGGTGCGCACCTCCGCCGCCGGCGCCACCGAGTCCTTCCAGCGGTGCCGGTGCTCGGGCCCCACGGACGAGATGAGCTGCGCGGGACGGTCCGGGAACGCGGCCCGGCTGCGCCGCGCGAGCTGGCCCGCCGTCCACAGCGGCTCGGTGCCGGAGCGGCCCTGCCGGTCGATGACGAAGAACGGCGAGTAGCGCTGCGCGATCACCGGGTCCAGGTCGCGCACGGTGGTGGCGCCCAGGTTGGGGATGAACGAGGCGTGCGGGCGCTCGCTCTTCACCGCGGCGTCCCACCGCGCCACCAGCTCGCCCAGCCTGCCGCGCCGCCAGGCGACGTAGGCGGGCCACGCGGGGTCGTCCGACCGGCCCTCTTCGCGGGGGAGTTCGCGGCCGGTGTCGGCCCGGAAGGAGTCCCGTGCGGCGGCGCTGTAGGAGATGCCGCCGTGGCCGTCCCAGCGGTTGGCGAAGACGGCGTCGATGTCGTACTCGCGGGCGATCTCGCGCGCCACCTCGGTGATGAACTCCCCGTGGTAGTCGCTGAACGGGCAGGTCAGCCAGGCCCCAGGCAGCGACCAGTGCTCCAGCGGCCGGCCGTCCTGACCGAGCGCCAGCCACTCCGGGTGCGCCTCGGCGGCGTCCGCGTGCACCGCGTGCGGGTCGACCCGGGCCATCACGTGCATGCCCAGCTTCCTGGCACCCTCGACGAGGGTGCCGAACGGGTCGGTGCCGCCGAGGAAGGCGCTTCGGTGGTGCAGCGGGATGCGGGTCGGGTAGTAGGCGACGTAGCCGCCGGCGCTGAGGCAGAGCGCGTTGGCGCGGCTCTCGCGCATCAGCTCCAGCCAGAACTCGGCGTCGAAGTGGGCGGGGTCGTCCTCGGCCAGGGTGAGCTGGATCCAACGGGTGGCGGACTCCACCCAGCCGGCGCCCCGGCCGCCGGTTCCGGTGTGCCGCTCGGGGGTGGGCTCCGGGTGCCGTCCGGGCGCGGACTGTGCCGTGATGTCAGGCAAGGGGGCCTCCATTCGTCAGCGTCCCCCTCAGTAGAGCGTTTGTAAGACAAGTTCACAAGACTGGCGGGTACGGTTTTTGGGGTGGCCGGTGCCGTCCGGGAGGGGTGGTTGCGGTTGTCGCCGGACCATCTGGCGGTGGCGGGTTGCTCGCGCCCACGCGGCGGAGCCGCATATCGATACAGCCCCGCGCCCCTTCCGGGGCGGGCCTGGACCCACCGGCGCCCCGGAAGGGGCGCGGGGTGGGGGTACCTCCCACGCCCTCAAGGCAGTGGGGGAGCGACCAGCCACGACGAGACGGTCAGATGATCGCTGCCCGGAGGGGCAGACGCGGGGTGGGCGCGCCAGCGCCTGATAAGGGGCGCGGGGAACTGCGCGAGAAGCCCGACGACACGGTCGGATGATCGCCGGCAGCAGGGGGCAGACGCGGGGTGGGCGCGTCAGCGCCTGATAAGGGGCGCGGGGAACTGCGCGAGAAGCCCGACGACACGGTCGGATGATCGCCGGCAGCAGGGGGCAGACGCGGGGTGGGCGCGTCAGCGCCTGATAAGGGGCGCGGGGAACTGCGCATAGAACCACGACGAGACAGTCGGATGATCGCCGGCAGGAGGGCGCACACGCGGGGCAGGCGCGTCAGCGCCCTGCACGGAGTGGATACTCCGTTGATACAGACCCGCGCCCCGACGGATGCCCGAACGCCACCCGACCGAGACATCTCCACCGCAAGGTGGAATCCGTACTCCCCACAGATGGACAGCGATGCCCGCCCCCGCCCCACCCGCACCCCCGGCCCCCGTCAGCCTCCTCCTCGTCGAGGACGACGAGGTGATCCGCAAGGCCCTCGCCATGTCCCTGGAGCGCTACGGATACCGGGTCGCCGTAGCGGAAGACGGCCTCACCGGCCTCGAACGCTTCCGCGAGATCCGCCCCGACCTCCTGCTGCTCGACGTGATGCTCCCCGAGCTGGACGGCATCGGGCTCTGCCGCAGGATCCGCGAGACCAGCCTTGAGCCCATCCTGATGATGTCCGCCCGCGGCGACGCCCTGGACGTGGTGTCCGGCCTGGAGGCAGGGGCCGACGACTACGTCGTCAAGCCGGTCGACACCGCCGTCCTGGTGGCCCGCATCCGCTCCCTGCTGCGCCGCGCCACCTTCGCCGCCGCGTCCGAACGCGAGCAGGCCGAGCCGCCTGCCGACCCGCCCGCGGCCGGCGCCGCGCAGGCCACGGGGGACCGTCTCGTCTTCGGCGACCTCACCGTGGACACCGCGGGCCTGGAGGTGTTCCGCGCGGGCACCAGGATCGCGCTGACGCCCACCGAGCTGCGGCTCCTGCTGGAGTTCGCGGCGCACGCCGGCGTCGTGCTCGACCGGCAGACACTGCTCCGCAACGTCTGGGACTACGGCTGGGACGGCGACAGCCGCGTCGTCGACCTGTGCGTGCAGCGGCTCCGCCGCAAGATCGGAGCCGAGCGCGTCGAGACGGTTCGCGGCTTCGGATACAAGCTGCGCCGCTGAGATGACCGCCGCCCCGCACTCGCACTCCACGGAAACCCGCCCCATGCAGCCGCGCCCCAGCCACCCCGCCCCCATGGCGGCGCCCGTGACGCGGCCGTCCGGCATCCGGCCGCCCGGCACCCGGCCGCCCGGCATGCGGGAGGCCCACGCGGACGCGCTCGCCACCGTGCACCGCCTGCTCAACTGGCGCTCGCTCCGCTGGAAGATCGCCGCCCTGGTGGCGGTGGCGGCATGCGCGGTCGCGCTGGCCGTCGGCCTGCTGGTGCACGAGAGCACCCTGGCGCGGTCCATGAACGAGAACCGGGCGAAAGCGTTCGTGCAGCTCCAGTCCGCTATCGACGACTACCACCGGACCGGCGACAGATCGAACCTCACGACCCTCAGCGGCCTGCCGGACCCGCTGCGCCGCCAGGTCGAGGCGTCCGGCGAGGGCGCCTGGTACGACGACCGCACGCCGACCGTTCCATGGACCCGGGCGGCCCGTGTGGCCGACGGCCAGGTCTTCGACGTGAAGGTCGACGCGACCGCCGACATGCTCAGCCGGAAGGCCCTGGACCGGCACATGCGGATGGCGTCGCTGGCCGTGCTCGCCGTCATCGTCCCGCTCGCGGCGCTCGCCGCCGAACTCCCCAACCGCCGCCTGCGCCGCGTCGCGGCCACCGCGCGCCGGATCGCCGCGGGCGACCTGGACGCCAGGACGGGAGCGGGCGGCCGGACCGGTGCCGGGTACGGCCGGGACGGCCGGGGCAACCACGGGGAGGCGGACGGTAAGGCCACCCAGGCCGAGGCCACCCCCCTCACGACCGCCGACGGCTGGGGCGGTGACGAGATCACCGAGATCGCCGCCACCGTCGACTCGATGGCGGACAGCCTCCAGGACCGGCTCCGCGCCGAACAGCGCTTCACCGCGGACGTCGCCCACGAGCTGCGTACCCCGCTCATGGGCCTGGTCACGGCGGCCGAGCTGCTGCCGGAGAGCGAGGCGACCGACCTGGTCAGGGACCGGGTGCGGGTGCTGCGGGGGCTGGTGGAGGACCTGCTGGAGGTCTCCCGCCTGGACGCCGGCGCGGAACACGCCGAGCTCCGCCCCGTCGCGCTCGGCGAGGCGGTGGCGGAGTCCCTGGACAAGGCGGGGCTGACCGCCCGCCTGGCGGTCGACGGCAGCCCGGTGGCCGAGACCGACCCGCGCCGCCTGGACCGCATCGTGGCCAACCTGGTCGCCAACGCCCACCGGCACGGTGCCGCCCCCGTGGACGTCACCGTCACCGACAGCACGATCGAGGTCCGCGACCACGGCCCCGGGTTCCCGGCCGCCCTCCTCGCGGACGGCCCCCAGCGCTTCCGCACCGGCGCCGCCGAACGCGGCCGGGGCCACGGCCTCGGCCTGACCATCGCGGCCGGCCAGGCCCACGTCATCGGCGCGAGCCTCACGTTCACCAACGCGCCCGACGGGGGCGCGCTGGCGGTGCTGGGGCTGCCGCCCGCGCGGCCCGAGGGGCTGCCGACGGCGTCGGGGTCCGGCGAACAGGGCTGAGACGGGCGCTCGCCCCGGCCGAACGCACGGACACCAGACCTCCGCAGGCGCCGGCGACCATCCGCCCGCCAGGGCCGATACGGAACCGACGAGAAACCGAGCAGTCGCGGAGGGACGCTTCCCACGGGCCCGAAACGGTGGGCGGGCACGGTGGGTCGTGTGCGCGGTCCGCGCACGTCAGGACCCCGAAGGTGGCCGCCCCATGCCCTCTGCCCCGCCGCGCACCGGCACCCACGACCCGTCCCCGCCCTGCACCGGCACCCACGACCCGTCCCCGCCCTGCACCGGCACCCTCGCCCCGTCCCCGTCCCCGTCCCCGTCCCCGCCCCCGTCCCCGTCCCCGTCCCCGCCGCGGGCCGCTGCGCCCTTGCCGCGGCCGGCGTCCGCGGCGACCCCCGGGCCCGACCCCTCGCCGCACCCGACGCCGGACCCCGCCGTCCAGGGCGAACCCGCCGCACCCGCCGCACCCCCCACATCCCCGGCGACCATCCGCACCGGGACCATCCGCACCGGGAGCATCCGCACCCGGGTCACCCGGAGCATCCGCAGCCGGATCACCCGCAGCACCCGCACCCACCCCCGCCCCCGCGGCCTCCTCACCACCCTCTTCGCCGCGGCGTCCGCCCTGCTGATGCCGCTGCACGCCTACGTGCCCGACTCGGCGCTCAACGTCGGCAGCCTGATCGAGACCGTGCTGCCGTGGCTCGGGCTCGCCGTGCCGGTGACGCTGGGGATCGCCGCGGTGCGGCGGTCCCGGCGGGCGGCCGTGGGGGCGCTGCTTCCGGCCGTCGTCTGGCTGCTGATGTTCGGCGGGACGGCGTTCGGCGGGGTGCTCGGGGGGCGCGCCACCGGCGGTGACCTGACCGTCGTCAGCCACAACGTCAACGAGGACAACCCCGACCCGGGCGCCACCGCCGCCGCGCTCTCCGCCTCCCACGCCGACCTCGTGGCCCTGGAGGAGCTGAGCCCCGAGGCGACCCCCGCCTACGAGAAGGCCCTGGCCGGTGGCTATCCGTACCACGCCGTGGAGGGCACCGTCGGCCTGTGGAGCCGCTACCCGCTGAGCGGAACCCGGGAGCTGCCGATCATGCCGTGGCCGCGCGCCCTGCGCAGCACCGTCGCCATCCCGCGGGGTCCCGTCGCCGTCTTCGTCGCCCACCTCGCGTCGGTACGGGTCTCGTCCGCCGGGTTCACCGTGCGGGCGCGCGACGAGGCCACCGGGATCCTCGGCGCCGCGCTCCGCGCCGACCCGCTGCCCAGGACGATCCTGATGGGCGACCTCAACGGCACCGTGCACGACCGGGCGCTCGCCCCCGTCACCCGCCTGCTGCACTCGGCCCAGGACACCCGGGGTGCCGGTTTCGGGTTCACCTGGCCCGCCGCGTTCCCGCTCGCCCGGATCGACAACATCCTCGTCAGGGGCGTCACCCCGGTCTCGTCCTGGACGCTGCCCGCCACGCCCAGCGACCATCTGCCCGTCGCGGCGCGGATCGACCTCTGAACGGAGGCGCCGCGGTCAGGCGCCGCGGTCAGGCCCCGCGGTCAGGCCCCGCGGTCAGACGCCGGGTCCGCCGGGGGAACCGTCGCCGGGTTCGTCCAGGACCCGGTCCTCCCGGTGAGCCCCGTAGTACTCGACCTGCCGGCCCATCAGCTCCCGCATCGTGGTACCGCGCGGGACGCCGTACACGGTGCCCGGGAAGTCCATCTCGCGCTGCCTCTCCCACAGTTCGTCGTGGCGGTCCGGGGAGAACGGCTCGGCCGGGTCGCCGGCGGCGATCCAGCCGATGGGCAGGACGGTGCCCGGCGCCAGGCGGGAGCCGACGTGCAGGACGCTGTTGATGCGCAGTTCGCATCCGGCGCCGGCGTGGGCGCCCGGGAAGAGGGAGGCGCCGGTGGCCACGAACACCTCGTCGTCCACCGTGGCGCCGTTGACGTGCGCGTGCGGGCCGATCAGCACCGCGTCGCCGAGCACCGCGGGGTGGCCGGCGCGCCCGCGGACCAGGGCGTGCTCCATCACCACCACGTCCTCACCGGTGCGCACTTCGCCGTCCTCGGCGGTGAGCACCGCGCCGTGCAGCACGCGCGCCCGCTCGCCGAGCCGGACCGCGCCGCACAGCACGGCCGTCGGCGCGACGTACGCCGACGCCGGCACCAGCGGTCTGCTTCCCCGGTGTTCGAGCAGCATGCTCCGAGCGTAACTCCGCCAGGGGGGACGCTCCCCAACTCCGCCAGGGGGACGCCCCAAACTCCGCCCGGGGACGCCCCCAGACCTCAGTCCCGAGCCGCCGCCTCCCGCGCCATGGCCACGGCCTGCCGCAGGCCGAGCGCCGGCTCCGCCGACCGCAGCGCCTTGACGGCGGCCACCGCGTCGGCCGGGCCCTCGTAGCCCGCCGCGGCCAGTTGGCGCCTGGTCCAGCGCACCCTCAGCTCCGCCTCCGAGGTCACCGCCGCGCCGACCGCCACCTCCAGGGCGCGGGCCAGCCCCGGCCGTTCCGCCTCCGGGGCATCCTCCAGCGCCGCTTGGAGCGCGGTCAGAATCTCGTCCGCGTCCCGCAGGGCGAGCACCACCTGCGTGTCCTTCTTCCATCCCACCATGCGGCCACACTGCCGCAGGGCGCCCGCCCAAGTCCCGCGACTTGAGCGGAACATGAGCCACAGCCGTCACCGCCGTGACGCGCGACCCGCCCCGACGCCCCCGGCGCGGTCCGCCCCCGGCCGTTCCCGCGCCCCGGCGCGCAATCCCGCGGGCGCATATTCCCGCGCTATCGGTTCTGCCGGCAGCCGGCCATGCAAAGGCAGACCCATGGGCATCACAACGAAACTGGTTTTTCTCGATTCTTTCCTGTTTCCATCTCCGCTCTTTTCGCCGTGGAAATCCTTGTACAAGGGAGTACCTCATAGAAGGCCGGTCGCTTTACGATGAATTGCATGGACCCGGTGGTGTTTCTTCTGGCGCTCGGCGCCGTTTGTCGTATTACCAGATTCATAACGAAGGACGTGCTGGCCGCCAGGTTGCGCACCTGGGTGGCGGAGCGGTTCGGGGACGAGTCCGGGCCGGCCTACCTGGTCACCTGCGGCTGGTGCACGGGGACGTGGGCCGCCGGGGCGGTCGTGCCGCCGGCCTACCTGGCCGGCGACACCACCGCGTTCCGGGCGGTCGCCATGGTCCTGACGCTGTCCTACCTGGCCGGCCTCGCGTCCACCTGGCTCGACTGAAGGAAGTCCGACGGCAATTCGAAGGAGGAGTCACATGGGATGCAACTGCGGTGGTGGCGCCCGCGGAAGGGCGACGATCTACCGACTGGTCCTGCCCAACGGCGTGATGCGCGACTACCCCACCCGGCAGGAGGCCGAGGCCGCGCGACAGCGGAGTGGCGGCACGGTCCTCGTGGTCAACCAGTAGTCACATGCTTCCGGTTCCCTTTCGTGTGCGGGCGGACGGCGGGGCGTTCCTCTCGCGCCGGGGGTGCTGGAGATTATCTGAATTGCTCCCCGGACCTCCCCGTGCGCTGCTCCATACGGGTGCCTTTTGATGCACCCGTATGGCGCAGCAACGCGTCTCGGCCGCCTACTGGGAGAACCAAAGAGCAGGCCCTCGGCGCCCAGTGTGCCGCCGTATCGGCATGCGCCGAAACAGCTCCTTTCCCAAGGTGCGCCTTTATGGCCGTCACCGGAAAGGCGTCCGGGCTTCTTTGGCCCCGTACACCTCAAAAGGGGGCTGCACCTTGGCCAGTTCGACCACCACGCTGACGTCGTCTCCCAACCCCTCGGTCTGCGGCGAGACCGTCACCTTCACCGTCGCCGTCGCTCCGGTCCCACCGGAGACGGCCATCCCGACCGGCACCGTGAGCGTGATCATCAGTGACGACGGGCCCACGCTGACGGCCCCGCTGGACGCCCTGGGCCTGGCCCAGGTCACCATCGACGACCTGACCGTCGGTACCCACCAGGCGATCGCCTCGTACAGCGGCGACGCCACCTTCGACCCCTCGGCGTCCAACCTGGTGAACCAGGTCGTCAACGCCGCGGACACCGCCACGGTCGTGACGGCGGCCCCGAACCCGTCGATCTGCGGCGAGTCCGTCACCGTCTGCGCGACCGTCACGATCCTCCCACCCGGCACAGGCGTCCCGACCGGTACGGTCACCTTCACCGGCCCCGGCGGACTGAACGAGACCGTCCCCCTCGATGCCGGCGGCGAGGCCTGCGTGACGACGTCGGTACTGAGCACCGGGACCGTCACGGCCACTTACAACGGTGACGACTGCACAGCCGGTTCAACGGGGACGGTGGCCGTCACCGTCCTCCCGGCCCCGACCACCACCGTGGTGACGGCGACGCCGGATCCGTCCGTGTGCGGCGAGTCCGTCACCGTCTGTGCGACCGTCACGATCGACCCCCCGGGCACGGGCACCCCGACGGGCACGGTCATCTTCACCGGTGCCGGCGGGCTGATCCAGACCGTCGCGCTGGACGCCTCGGGTCAGGCGTGCCTGACCACCACGACACTGGCGACCGGCACGATCACGGCCACGTACAGCGGTGACGTGTGCGCCGCGCCCTCCATCGGCACGTTCGAGGCGACGGTGGACGAGGCCGCGACCACGACGGTGGTGACGGCGACGCCCGACCCGTCCGTGTGCGGCGAGACCGTCACTGTCTGCGCCACGGTGACCACGAACCCGCCGGGTTCGGGGACGCCGACGGGTACGGTGACGTTCACCGGTCCCGGCGGTCTGAACCAGACAGTGGCGCTGGACGCCTCGGGCCAGGCCTGTCTGACCACCACCACGCTCGCCACAGGTACCGTCACCGCCACCTACAACGGCGAGGGCCCCTGCTTCGCCGGCTCGGTCGGCACGTTCGCGGTCACCGTCGACCCCGCGGCCACCACGACGGTGGTGTCGGCGACGCCGGATCCGTCGGTGTGCGGCGAGTCCGTCACCGTCTGCGCCACGGTGACCATCAACCCGCCGGGTTCCGGCACTCCCACCGGCACGGTCACCTTCACCGGACCCGGCGGGCTGAACCAGACGGCCACCCTGGACGCCACCGGTCAGGCCTGCATCACGACCACCACACTCGCCTCGGGCACGATCACCGCCACCTACAACGGCGACAGCTGCGCGCAGAGTTCCACGGGCACCACGGACGTGACCGTCAACCCGGCGGACACCACGACCACCATCGCCGTCACCCCGGACCCCTCGGTCTGCGGCCAGTCGGTGACGCTGTGCGCGACCGTCACCGCCGACCCGCCCGGCACCGGAATCCCCACGGGCACCGTGACCTTCACGGGCCCCGGCGGTTTCACCCAGACCGCCGCACTGGGACCGACCGGCCAGGCCTGCGTGACCACGACCACGCTGGCCACCGGCACGGTCACGGCCACGTACAACGGCGCGGCGTGTTTCAACCCGTCCACCGCCACGGCCGATGTGACGGTGAACGAGGCCTCCACCACGACGGTGGTGACGGTGACGCCGGACCCGTCGGTGTGCGGCGAGTCCGTCACCGTCTGCGCCACGGTCACCACCAACCCGCCGGGTTCCGGCACTCCCACCGGCACGGTGACGTTCACCGGTCCCGGCGGGTTGAATCAGACGGTGGCGCTGGACGCCGCCGGCCAGGCCTGCCTCACCACGACCACGTTGGCCAGTGGCACCGTGACTGCCACCTACAACGGCGAGGGGCCCTGCTTCGCGGGCTCCGTCGGCATGACCACAGTGATCGTCAACCCGGCCGACACGACCACGGCGGTGACGGTGACGCCCGATCCCTCGGTGTGCGGCGAGTCCGTCACGGTCTGCGCGACGGTCACCATCGACCCGCCGGGTTCCGGCACGCCGACGGGCACGGTGACCTTCACCGGTCCCGGCGGGCTGAATCAGACGGTGGCGCTGGACGCCGCCGGCCAGGCCTGCCTCACCACGACCACCCTGGCCACCGGCACGGTCACGGCGACCTACAACGGCAGTACCTGCGCCAACCCGTCCACGGGGACCGCCGACGTCACGGTCAACCCGGCCGACACGACGACCGTGGTGACCGCCACGCCGAACCCGTCCGTCTGCGGGCAGTCGGTGACGGTGTGCGCCACGGTCACCATCGACCCGCCCGGGTCCGGCACGCCGACGGGCACGGTGACCTTCACCGGTCCGGGCGGGCTGAACGTGACGGTCGCCCTGGACGCCGAGGGCCAGGCATGCCTGACCAGCACCTCACTGACCTCGGGCACGATCACCGCCACCTACAACGGCGACGACTGCGCCGCCGAGTCCACCGGCACCGTCGATGTGACGGTGAACGAGGCCTCCACCACGACCGTGGTGACGGCGACGCCGGATCCGTCGGTGTGCGGCGAGTCGGTCACCCTGTGCGCGACGGTGACGACGAACCCGCCGGGTTCGGGGACTCCGACGGGCACGGTGACGTTCACCGGTCCCGGCGGGCTGAATCAGACGGTGGCGCTGGACGCCGCCGGCCAGGCCTGCCTCACCACGACCACCCTGGCCACCGGCACCGTCACCGCGACCTACAACGGCGAGGGGCCCTGCTTCGCGGGCTCCAGCGGCACCACCTCCGTCACGGTCAATCCGGCCGCGACCACCACCACGGTCACGGTGACGCCGGATCCGTCGGTGTGCGGGCAGTCGGTCACCGTCTGCGCGACGGTGGTCACCAACCCGCCGGGTTCGGGGACGCCGACGGGTACGGTGACGTTCACCGGTCCTGGTGGGCTGAACCAGACGGTGGCGGTGAACGCGAGTGGTCAGGCGTGCTTCACGTCGACCACGCTGGTCACCGGGACCATCACGGCCACGTACAACGGTGCGGCCTGCTTCGCCACCTCCACCGGCACCGCCTCCGTCACGGTCAATCCGGCCGCGACCACCACCACGGTCACGGTGACGCCGGATCCGTCGGTGTGCGGGCAGTCGGTGACGGTGTGTGCGACGGTGACGGCGAATCCGCCGGGTTCGGGGACGCCGACGGGTACGGTGACGTTCACCGGTCCTGGTGGGTTGAACCAGACGGTGGCGGTGAACGCGAGTGGTCAGGCGTGCTTCACGTCGACCACGCTGGTCACCGGGACCATCACGGCCACGTACAACGGCGCGGCCTGCTTCAGCACCTCCACCGGCACCGCCTCCGTCACCGTGAACGAGGCATCGACCACCACGACGGTGACGGCGACGCCGAACCCGTCGGTGTGCGGGCAGTCGGTCACCCTGTGCGCGACGGTGGTCACCAACCCGCCTGGTTCGGGGACGCCGACGGGTACGGTGACGTTCACCGGTCCGGGCGGGTTGAACCAGACGGTGGCGCTGGACGCCGCCGGCCAGGCCTGCGTCACCACGACCACCCTGGCCAGCGGCACCGTCACAGCCACCTACAACGGCGAGGGCGCCTGCTTCGCGGGCTCGACGGGCACCGTGCTCGTCACGGTCACCCCCGCCGCCACCACCACGGCGGTGACGCTGACGCCGAACCCGTCGGTGTGCGGGCAGTCCGTCACGGTCTGCGCGACCGTCACCACCAACCCGCCGGGGTCCGGCACGCCGACCGGCTCGGTCACCTTCACCGGTCCCGGCGGTCTCGTCCAGACGGTGGCGCTCAACGCCAGCGGCCAGGCGTGCTTCACGACGACCTCCCTGGCGTCCGGCACCATCACGGCCGTCTACACCGGGAGCGCCTGCTTCCTGCCGTCGACCGGGACGGCCACCGCCACCGTCAACCCGGCCACCAGCACCACGACGGTGACGGCGACGCCGAACCCGTCGGTGTGCGGGCAGTCGGTCACCCTGTGCGCGACGGTGGTCACCAACCCGCCTGGTTCGGGGACACCCACCGGTACGGTGACGTTCACCGGCCCCGGCGGCCTCAACCAGACGGTGGCGCTCAACGCCTCCGGCCAGGCCTGCGTGACGACCAACTCGCTCGCCACCGGCACCGTCACCGCCACCTACAACGGCAGTGCCTGCACCTCCGGTTCGTCCGGTTCGGTGGCGGTCACCGTGAACGAGGCGGCGACCACGACCACGGTCACGGCGACCCCGTCCACATCCGTGTGCGGGCAGTCGGTGACGGTGTGTGCGACGGTGACGGCGAACCCGCCGGGTTCGGGGACTCCGACGGGTACGGTGACGTTCACCGGTCCTGGTGGGTTGAACCAGACGGTGGCGGTGAACGCGAGTGGTCAGGCGTGCTTCACGTCGACCACGCTGGTCACCGGCACCATCACCGCGACGTACAACGGTGAGGGCCCGTGCTTCGCCGGGTCGAGCGGCACGGTGTCCGTCACCGTCAACCCGGCCAACACCACGACCGCGGTCACGGTGACGCCGAATCCGTCGGTGTGCGGGCAGTCGGTGACGGTGTGTGCGACGGTGACGGCGAACCCGCCGGGTTCGGGTACGCCGACGGGTACGGTGACGTTCACCGGTCCTGGTGGGCTGAACCAGACGGTGGCGGTGAACGCGAGTGGTCAGGCGTGCCTCACGTCGACCACGCTGTCGTCCGGCACCATCACCGCGACGTACAACGGCGCGGCCTGCTTCAACTCCTCGACCGGCACGGCCACGGTCACCGTCAACCCGGCGGCCACCACGACGACGGTGACGGCGACGCCGAACCCGTCGACCTGCGGGCAGTCGGTGACGGTGTGCGCCACGGTCACCGCGAACCCGCCGGGAACCGGCACTCCCACCGGTACGGTGACGTTCACCGGTCCTGGCGGTCTGAACCAGACGGTGGCGCTGAACGCCAGCGGTCAGGCGTGCTTCACCTCGAGCTCCCTGGCGTCCGGCACCATCACCGCGACCTACAACGGAGCAACCTGCTTCGCCACGTCGACGGGCAGCGTCGTCATCACCTCCACCGCGGTGAGCACCACGATCACGGCCTCGCCCGCCCTGATCAGGCTGCGCACCAACGGCACGTTCGTCATCCAGGCCATGAGCGCCACGCTCAGGAACTCGGCCACCAACGCCCCGATCCCGGGGCAGACGGTGACGTTCATCGCCAACACCGCCACGGGTCCGTTCGTGCTCGGCACGGCGGTCACCGACGCGAACGGCGTGGCGACCCTCGCCCCGCCGCAGTTCACCGTCCCGGCCATCGTCACCACAGCGCACACGTACACGGCGTCCTTCGCGGGCTCCGGGTGCCTCGCGCCGTCCTCGGCGACGACGGGCCTCGCTCTGATCACGACACCGCTGGTCCCCTGACCCTCCTCCCCGCACAGACCGCGCCGGGCCGCACAGAGCGGCCCGGCGCGGGCGTGCGCGGTCGGCCGTCTCCTTGTCACGGGCGTGCGCCACCGCCCGTCTCCACGTCTCAGCCCACGGCGATACCCACGATCCCGGACAGCACGATCCCGGCCCCGACGAGCCGGCGCACCGGGTTCGGCTCACCGAGCACGCGCCACGCCAGGAGGCCCCCGATGACGATGCTCAGCTCGCGGACCGGGGCGACCACGCTGACGGGCGTCGTCCGCATCGCGAACAGCACGAACAGGTAGGCCAGCGGCGACAGCACCGCGACGACCAGCGTCTCCCGCCAGTGGCCCCGCCACAGGCGGGCGACCTCTCGCTTCCGGGCGAGTGCGTACGGTGTGAGCATCGCGCTCTGCACCAGGCAGCCTGGGAACACCGCGGTGCCGACCGCCGCGACGATCCACCACCACCGCGGCCGCGCGCCCTCGACGAACAGGTCCCCGACCGCGACGGGCAGGCAGAGCACAGCGGAGACCGTGTAGTAGCACCAGACGAACACCGCCCCGCCACGGCCGACCCGCTTGGCGCGAAGTTCCAGGCCGCGTGCAGGACGGAGGCGCTCAACAGCAGCGCGAGCGAGGCAGCGTGCACGGCACCCCCAGGAAAGGCCAATGGACACACCAATGGAAACACTCGGTGGAATCCAGGTTGCCGGATCACGCCAGCCGGGCGGTGCCGAGCCCTGGAGCCGAGGCGGCGGCCCCCCGCCCGGGGCGACGCCGTGGCCCGCGGAAGTTCCCGTCACGGTTCCAGGACACTCCTGTGACAGAGGGGAACACAACTCACTCCCGCCACCGCCGGTCAAACCCACGACCGAACACCACGGCGCCGAACCGGCGGCCAACCACCAACGGGAGAACACCATGAAGCTCCGTCACGGCATCACCACCGCGGCGACCGCCGCCGCCGTCCTCGCCGGCACCGCCCTGCTCGCCACGCCCGCCTCCGCCGCACCGGCCGCGGCCAAGGCCACCGCGCCCTACAACGGCGTCTGCGGCGCCGGCTACGACGTCATCGCGACCACCCCGATCCACAACGTCGGCGTCACCTACGTGACCTGGAGCTCCGCCGCGGACAAGGTCTGCGCCGTCACCATCCGCAACACCCCCGGCGCCCGCGAGTACATGAACGTCACCCTGGACACCTGGCCCGAGAGCACCCACCCCGTCTCGGACCCCGGCTCCTTCACGACCTACGCGGGCCCGGTCTACAACCCGACCCCGGGGCCGGGTCAGTGCCTCCAGTGGAGCGGCTCCATCGACATCTACTACGACGGCGGCAACGGCAACTGCGCCTGACGCATGACCCGGCGCCCCCACCTGGCAGGTGGGCGCCGCGCACCACACCGTGATCCCCTCGCCCACCGGCGGGGGGATCACGCCGTTCACGAGCACACGGCAAGGCCGACCGACCCGGCCCCTCCCCACAGACGAGAGAGAAGCCGCGACCGTGACGGTACAGCCTATAGCCTATATATCTGCTACCGTTCAAGGAGGATCCGTGGATGTCCGTAGCGGCGTGCAGGCGGGAGTCGGAGCATGGTCAGCCTTTTCGAGCGAATACGCGAAGCCCACGAGGGAATCCGCCCGAACGTCCCGGTGAGCACACTCGAACGCAGCATCCTTCTCTCCCATGAGACAGGCAGCGACGTCTGGCTGAAGACCGAGCACCTGATGCCGACGGGTTCCTTCAAGGTGCGCGGTTCGGCCAACAAGATCCGCACCCTCGGCCCCGCCGCGCGGCGCGCGGGCGTGATCACGGCGTCCACCGGCAACCACGGGCAGGGCGTGGCCCGCGCCGGCAAGCTGGCCGGAGTCGCGGTCACCGTGTACGTCGGCCACACGACGGCGACGTCGAAGATGGCGGCGATCGAGGCCCTGGGCGCGGAACTCGTGGTGATCCAGGGGACGCCGCTCGACGCCGAGAAGGCGGCACGCCGCGAGTCCGAGCAGACGGGCAGGCCGTACGTCGCCCCCTACAACGACCTCGACACGGTCGCGGGGCAGGGCACCCTGGGCGTCGAGCTCTTCGAGCAGGCGAACGACCTCGACGCGGTGTTCGTCTGCGTCGGCGGAGGCGGCCTCATCGGCGGAGTCGGCACGGCGCTCAAGGCGCTGAGCCCCCGGACCCGGGTCGTCGGCGTCTGGCCGAAGGCATCCACATGCATGCTGGATTCGCTGAACGCTGGCCGCATCATCGAGACGCCGGAGTACGAAACGCTCTCGGACGGCTCCACCGGAGCGGTGGAACAGGGCTCCGTCACCTTCCCCATCTGCCAGGAGGTGATCGACGAGACCGTGACGGTCGGCGAGGACGAGATCGCGCACGCCATGCGCCTCGTGGCCACGGGCGAACGGTGGATGATCGAGGGAGCGGCCGGCGTGGCCGTCGCCGGGCTGGTGCAGACGGCGGAGCAGTATCGGGGTAAGAAGGTCGCGGTCGTCCTCTGCGGCCGCAACATAGCGGTCGAGACGTTCCTCGACGCCATGAAGCGCGCAGGAGGGTGAAGACTCATGGACGACAACCGCAGGCCCCTCCCGACCCGGTAGATGCGAGGTTGCCGATGCCCACCCTGCCCGTCTTCGGCGCGGAAGAGATCCAGGACGCCACCACGCCGCAACTCGTCCTGGACACCGTCCGCGACGCGCTGATCGCCCACGCCGAGGGCAGGACCAGCGTGCCGCCGCCGCTGTCCATGGAGTTCCCCGAGGCGGACGGGGACTGCCATGTGAAGGCGGGCCGGATCACCGGCACCCCCGACTTCGCCATCAAGGTCGCCACGAGTTTCTACGGAAACCCCGCGCTCGGCCTCCCCTCCAGCCACGGACTCATCTGCGTGGTCAGCGCACGGACCGGCGAGGTCCGGGCCATCCTCGACGACCGCGGCCTGCTCACCGCCGTCCGCACGGCCGCCTGCGGCGCCCTGGTCACCCACGCGATGGCCCGCCCCGACGCCGACACGCTCGGCGTCTTCGGCACCGGCGAGCAGGCCCGCCTCCAGGCCCTCTGGCTCTCCCGCCTCCGCCCCCTCAGCCGCGTACTGGTACACGGCAGGACCCCGGAGACGACCCGGGCGGCCTGCGACTGGCTGGTCGCCCAACACCGCCTGCCCGCCCAACCGGCCACCGCGCAGGAGGCGGCCGGCGCGGACATCGTCGTCACCACGACCCCCGCCACCACCCCGGTCCTGGACGCCGCCCACGTCCGCGAGGGCACGCACGTGACCGGCATCGGCACGGACATGCCCCACAAGAACGAGCTCCCGGCGCCCTTGTTCGGCCGTGCGACCGTGATCGCCACGGACGACCACGCCCAGTGCCTGGACCACGGCGACTTCGGCAACGCAGTACGGTCCGCCACGACCACGGCGGACAGCGACACCCCGGCGGGCCTCCTGCTGAAGACACCCCTGGCACGACCGCCCGCCGCAATCACGGTCGCGGACCTCACGGGCGTAGGCGCGGTGGACGCCGCACTCGCCTCGGCGGTCCTGAACCTGCTCCTGCGGGAGGAGGCCGAAGGCTGACCCCGGTCAGGGCACTTCGGCACGCCCGTCCGGACCGAGGGCGGCGGCAAGCCTGCGCGCCGTGTCGGTGCTGCACCCGCCGAGATAGATCCGCGCCTGCGGGTGGACGTCCACGTAGGACGCCGTATCGACCCGCAGCGACGGAAGCACGATCCCCACCTTCTCCAGAGCCGCGCTCAACGCCACACACGTCGCCTCGGCATCCCTGATCTTGTCCCGCACGGGCCGCCGCTCGTCGTCGCTCACCATGCCGTCCATTCCGTACATCCGTTCGTCAACCGCCCCCGTACGGGCAGTGCGTCACGTTGGGTGCACACAGAGTGGCCCATCGCCACGTAGCGTCGAAAGAGGGAGCCGATTGACATCGGCGAAGGTCAACGGGAGGTACCAGGCAGTGTCGTACGCGGACGAGCTAGACCCCACGGACTCCGTACTGTCGTTCTACGCAACGGACTTACGCCGCTTCCGCGAGAAGGCAGGCATCACCCAACGCGACCTGGCGAAGCGGGCCCACATGGCCCCGTCACTCCTGAACAAGATCGAGGCCGCCAAGCGCCTTCCGTCGCGCGAACTGTCGATCCTGTGCGACGAGGTGTTCGGCACGGGTGACCACTTCCAACGGCTCTGGCCGCTGGTGGTCAAGTACGCGTATCCGTCGTGGTTCCGACCTTTCGTGGAACTGGAAGAAGCGGCTACGTTGATCCGGTCGTTCGAGGCCCAGGTGATCCCTGGGTTGCTTCAGACGGAGGACTATGCGCGGGCTGTGTTCGCGCCCCGGCGGCTTGACCCCGACAAACTGGACGACCAGGTGGCGGCTCGCCTTGAGCGGCAGCGCATTCTGACCCGTCCCCAGCCCCCTGAATTGTGGGCCATCCTGGACGAGAACGTACTCCGGCGCCGTATGGGCGGCTCTTCAGTGATGCGCGGGCAGTTGGAACGTCTCATCATCGCCGCCCTCGAACCCCGCACCGTCATCCAGGTGGTGCCTTACGAGGCGGGCGCGCATGCGGGAGTCGGTGGTCCGTTCTCCGCCCTCACCCTGGATGAGGGGCCAGACGTGGTCTACGTGGACGGCTTTCTACAAGGCCAGATTCTGGCGGATCCGGAGGACGTAAAAGCGGCGGGCCGAGCCTACGATCTGCTCAGGGCGGTTGCGCTGTCTCCCGACCGGTCCATCGACCTGATCACCGATGTGATGAAGGAACTCACACCATGATTCCCTCAAGCACCCAGCCGGGCGTGATATGGCGCAAGTCCAGCTACAGCAGCGATAACGGGGGCAACTGTCTGGAAGTGGCAGACGGCCAAGCCTCAGCCGTCCCGGTCCGGGACAGCAAGAACCCGAACGGCCCGGTACTCCTCTTCGCGCCGACGGCCTGGTCGGCGTTCGTCTCAGCCGTCCGTCAGGATGAGCCGCGGCCCTGATCGCCTGATCACGTGAAGTGCCACCGGCCCGCAGCCGCCGACGAAACGTGAGGGGACGCGGGGGGATGTGCGCGCGCAGCGGCCGGTGCCAAGTGCCGGGTTACTCGGCGACGTACTGCGCGGCACCGGACCGAGCACGTACATCCCCCCGCGGCCCCGCCCCACGACGAGACACCGGGCGACGCGACGCGATGCGACCCGCACCCGAGTCCGCGTCAGACCCCCGCCACCCGCGACCCTTCAGACCGATGCACCCCAGCGTGTGCCGCCTCAATGACCTCCGCGAGCACGCCCGGCTGCGACAGGAACGGCGAGTGCGACGAGTCGATCTCCACGACCTCCGTCGGCTCACCGGAAACCGCGTCGACGTCCCGGATCATGAGGCGCTGCAACGCAGGCCGTATCGCGTTGTCCCTGGAGCAGACGACATAGCTGTGCGGGACCGCCCCGAACCGCTCGGCGGTCACCCTGATCTGCTCGAAGCCGACACGAGCAGGCGCATCTGCGGTCAGCAGGGAGATAGCAGCCTCAGCGGTCGCGTCATCCACGTCGTTGTAGAACGCCTCCCGAATAGCAGCCCGACGATCACCGTCCCCCGCGTCGTACCGCAGCGCACCAACCGACAGAGGATCCGCCGAGAGCCCACCTACCACCATCTCTCCCGCGTTCTCCGGCAGAAAGGTGTACTCCGCCTGCGACTTCCCCCCGACCGGAGCGAACGCCGCCACGTACATGAGCTCGGCGAACAACTCCGGCGCCTGCTCGGCAGCGGCAGTCGCCACGGTGCCGCCCGCACTGTGGGCCACCACCAGACACGGCCGCCCACCCCCGATCCGCCGCACCTGCTCGACCAGGCTCGTGGCGGCGGAGGACGCCGTGATCCCGGCCACCGGCGACGGCTCCTCGGAGAACGCAGCGGAGTCGAACGGCCGCTGCCACCGGGACCGCGGCGAACAACTCTTCAACCCATGCCCGTCAAGATCCACGGCAACCGACGCGACACCACGGCTGGCGAGTTCCTCGCTCACCAGGCTCCAGCACCAGCTTCCGTGCCAGAAACCGTGCACAAGGACAACGGGGGTCGTGGGGTGCATGCTCTCCTCTTTCGTTCTCGCAGCGACCATCTGGTCTCAACGGGAACGTAAGGCCGAGCGACAACCCGCGAAATAGCTCAGCCACGTACGAACGAGCGGTGGATAAAACGGGCGCCACCAGGCGCCGCACAGGAAAGTGCGAGAATGCACCCCGTGAAGCACCCTCCCGGCCCGGCCCACGCCCCGACCGCCGACGCGGCCCCCGACGCGGCCCCGGACGCGGCCCCGGACGCGGCCCCGGACTGGAGGCCCACCCCGGGAACCCAGCCGACGGACCGCGTCCAGCTGGGGGAGTTCCTCCGCCGCCGCCGCGAGACCCTGCGCCCGGAGGACCTCGGCCTCACCCCCGGAGCCCGGCGCCGCACCCCCGGCCTGCGCCGCGACGAGGTGGCGGCGATGGCGAACATGTCCACGGCCTACTACGAGAGCCTTGAGCAGGCACGCGGCCCCCAGCCGTCGCCCTCGATACTCGCGGGCCTCGTCACAGCCCTCCGCCTGACACCGGACGAACGCCGCCACGTGTACCTGCTGGCCGGCCAGGCACCGCCGACCCCGGCCGAGGCCCCGGACTACGTGGACCCGGGCCTGTCGTACACCCTGGACGCGCTGGCGACCACGACACCGGCGCTCATCACCGACGACCTGGCGACCGTCGTGGCACAGAACCCCCTGAACATCGCACTCTTCGGAACGTTCACGGACAGACCCGGCCACGAGGGAAACCTGACCTGGCACTGGTTCACCTCCCCCCACTGGCGCTCCGTACTGCGCTCGGCGTCACCGCAGGAGGAAGAGGCGACCAGCCTGTCGTACGTGGCCGACCTCAGAGCCACGGCGACCCAGCGCGGCCACGACCCGGCAGCCACGGCACTCGTCTCGGACCTGCGCGAAGCCAGCGCGGAGTTCGCCGAGATGTGGGACCAGCACAGGGTGTCGACGCTGCACTGCTCGGTGAAATCCGTGCTCAACGACCAGGTGGGCCGCCTCGACCTGGACTGCGTAGTCCTGGCCAGCCCGCAGTCCCGGCAACGCCTTCTCATGCTCCAACCGGTACAGGGCACGGAGACCACGAACCGCCTGAACCGCCTCCACCTGCTGATCAGCGACAGGCAGCCCACCACCACACCCTGAAGCGCAAGCACCGCCGCCCCCTTACGGTCACCCTCAGGTAGGCGACCTCACGGTCACCCTCAGGTCGGCAGCCGCCAGCAAGCACCGTCTGGCTCACCGAGCCACACCTTCTGGTCCCACTCGGTGACGGTCATTCCAAATGCCGTCTGGTCGGGTGAACCGGCCCCTTGCCATACCGCAAGCGCTTCCTCGACCTGGTCCCACAGCCGCAGGGGCCCGTCCTGGTGAACGGTCCAGCCGTCCCCGTCGGGCTCGGTCCACGCCTGCGAGCCGGTCGCCGCGTCGACCAGGACGACGCCGTTCTCCAGATGAGCCAACTCCGCGGACGGGGCCGCGAGTTGCGCCACGAAGTGGGCTGTCCAGTCATCCAGCAGCTCAGGGCTCACCAGGCTGGGCCGGGTATCACCGGCGTGCGGATAGAAGACGGGACGGGGCGGCCGTTCGTGCGAGCGGGCCAGCATGTAGGACACCTTGTCACCGGTGAAACGTCCGCGGGCCGTCCCCTCCTCATCCACATCGAGCCGGATCAGACCCGAGGCGAGCATCCAACCGCTGATGGTGGTCGTGATGCTCCCCCCGTCCCGTAGCTGCCACAGCCACGACGGCGGGATGGTGCGCACGGCGCACGTGGCGACGATCGCGTCATAGTCGGCACCGGGCTGGTGTCCGCGCATGCCATCACCCACGATGAGATGCGGATTCACGGCGGCAGCCCGCAGATGCCGCGAGGCCGCCGCAGCGAGCGCTTCGTCGTACTCGATGGAATACACGGACTCCTCGCCGAGCCGGCGGCACATGATCGCGGTGGAGTACCCGGTGCCCGTTCCGATCTCCAGTACCTTGTCTCCCTCGCGGATCTCGGCGAGTTCGAGCATCCGCAGGACGAGCGACGGCAGAGTGCTCGAAGAAGTGGGGCGCCCGGTCGTCGGACCCTGGGCGGACGCGGCGCTGAGGCCATCGACCTGAGTCACCCACGTGGTGTTCGCGTACACCATCCGGAGCCATTCCTCGTCGCCGAGCTGCTCGCGGCGTACGGGCTCCCACCGAGTGCCACGGGGACGGAACACCGCGCCGTCGAGGAAGAGCTCACGCGGCACGGCCTCGAACGCCGTCCACCAGGCCGCATCGGTCAGCCGGCCTTGCCCGGCAAGCTCTTCGGCCAGGCTCCGACGGAAGGAGCTGCTCTCGGTCATCGGCGGTCCCTGACGGTGTCCTGGAGTCGGTCGGCGATGGCTGCGGTGATCTGACGTGTGATGGAGTCAGGAAACCACGCGAACTGTCCATTCGGGTTGCACTCGTACCAATGCCACGCTCCGGTGGCGTCGAGCCCGAAGTCGAAGGCACCGCAGGTCAGCCCGAACTCCGTCAGATAGCCCTGGACGCCCCTCGCCACGTCAGGAGGGGTATCGACGAGGCGGTAGGCGAGGTCGTCGTAGTGCCGGCGCCAGTCCAGGCCCGGAGAACCGTCGATCCGCACGGCGAAGAGCAATTCACCCACGGCGGTGAGCCGGATGTCCGCAACCTTGTCGACGCGCTGCTGGAACAGGTGCATCGTGTGGCCCACCCCGTCGTCGAGATCCTCCGCCGCGACGTCTTCGACCCAGATGGTCAGGCCGTGCCCCCGTGGGTTCGCGTACTCGGTGTTGTACAACGGCTTGTAGACCGCTGGACCGTGCTCGCGGATGAATCGCCGTGCCTGTGCGACGTCGTTCGTCAGGAGAGTGGGCGGAACACGCAAGCCGCACCGCGCAGCCATGGAAAGCTGGGCCGGCTTGTATTCAGCCGCCCGGTTGCGCCACGGATGGTTGACGTAGTGCGCTCCCGGGAGCGTCGTCAGAACACCACCCAGCCCGTACCGCGATTGGTCAACGCACCAGCGTGCATCCTGGTCCTGAAGCCCCGGAGGGGCGGTGTAGGGTCCCGGCCGACGCCAGTAGACCGACCGCACACGGTCGAGTGCTGCCACTCGGGTCGCCGTCCGCACCTCCCCGGTAAGCCCGCTGCCATTCACACACGCGGCCACGGTGACGGAGCCCGGAAATTCGGCCGGGTCGAGCCGGACGACCGGCACCCCACGCCTGCCCAGCTCCTCGATGACGACGTCAGCGGTCGCATCGTCCAGCCGGGTGACGACGAGCACCGGCGCCGGCGTGGTCAATCCGTGTCACCCTCCTGGTCGCCACCCTGATCCGGGTTGCCGTCCAGGGAGGTCTTGGTCCTCGTCTCCTTGGACGTCTCGGAACGCTTGTGCCGATCCAGCGTCGGCACGCTGGAGTCATCCGGTCCGACCCATCGACCGGTCTGGCTCTCCGGATCGAGCACGACCGAGGTGGCAGGCAGCACGGCCGTCACGGGGAACGGTCTCATCCGGGTCGGTCCCCACGGTGTCGGGCTCTGCGTCGTCACTGGAAACCTCCCTCGGGTCGAGCGGCCACCATCCAGTGTGGAGTTACCGTAGCGAGCCCGGAAGTTGCGCATAAGCCGCCTGACGCCTGGAACAGGCCAATCCGGATGTAGCGGGTCCTGTCGACTGCGGTCTCGTCCCGGGCCGTCGGTGATGGGGGACGTCGCGCAGTTTCTCGGGCCTCCTGTTGGGCGGTCCGCACTCCTCGTCACCTCCGATCCAGCACGGAGAACAACCGTCGCGAAAAACCGTCGCGACCCTCCCCGTTGTGCTTGACGGCCCGTCAATCGGTTCCTTCAATAAGGAAATCGATTTCATACATGTTCCGCACCCGCACCCGCCGCCGTAACGGAGAGGGGCCACCGATGGCCGTCCGCACCACGGAAAGGGTCACCCGCACCTGCTGCGAGGGAACGTCCTGCGGCTGCACTCCCGGTACTCCCGGCGCTCCCGGTACTCCCGGCGCGCCCGGCGCCGCCCCCGGCACCCCCGTGCCCCTGGCCCGCCGCGCCTTCCTGGCGCTGGGCGCCGCCGCGGCCGTCACCCTCGGCCTGCCCCCGCGGAACGCGGTCGCCGTCCCCGCCGACAAGGGCCTCTCCAAGGGCCGGCTCGCCGCGTACGCGGCGCGAGGTGCCGCCACCCGCTACGGCAGCGCCGCCGCGCAGGCGAACATCGGGATGCCGGTCGGCGGCGCGGGCGCCGGGCAGGTCTACCTGTCCGGGGACGGCCGGCTCTGGCTCTGGGAGGTGTTCAACCCGGACAGCTTCCCCAACGGCGGCGCCGACTGGCAGGGCGTGCACTACGCGAACCCCCTGCCGCTGACCACGCCGCTGCGCACCGGGTTCGCGCTGCGCTGGAGCGGCGGAAGGAGAAGCGCGGGACCGGGAGCCGCCGGAATGGGAGACCCCGGCACGGGAAGCGCCGGAACCCGCACCCTGGACGGCGACGGCTTCAGAGACGTCACCTTCACCGGCCAGTACCCCATCGGCACGACCGAGTTCGCGGACCCCGCCGTCCCCGTCGCCGTCCGCCTCGACGCCTACTCCCCGTTCGTCCCCACCGCGGCCGACGACTCCTCCCTCCCGGCCACCGTCTTCGAGTACACCCTGCGCAACACCTCCGACCGCACCCTCGACGTCCAACTCCTCGGCCTCGCCGAGAACCCGGTGTGCCTGCGCAGCCGCAGGGAGCAGCCCACCGTGCTCGGCGCGCGGCGGTTCGACGCGGCCGGGGGCGGCACCGGCATCCAGCACACCGCCCGTGCGGGCGACCCGAAACAGGACCCCCGCCCAGAAATCGTTTTCGAGGACTGGGAGCGCACCGACTACACCGGCTGGACGGTCTCCGGCACCGCCTTCGGGCCGGGCCCGGTCACCGAGGCCGAGTGCCCCGACTACTTCCGGCGCGACGGCGCCCTCGGGATCACCGGCACCCGCTTCGTCACGTCGCACAACTTCCGTACCGGCGACAGCACGCAGGCAGACAACCAGCAGGGCACCCTGACCAGCCGCCCGTTCACGATCGAGCGCGACTACGTCGTCGTCAACGTGGGCGGCGGCGCGCAGCCGGGCCGGGCCTGCGTCAACCTCGTCGTGGACGGCGAGGCCGTCGCCTCGTTCACCGGGCGGAACGCCGAGACGCTCACCGAGCACACCTGGGACGTGCGCGCGCACGCGGGCAAGCAGGCCACGGTCGAGATCGTCGACCGGATGGCCGGCGGCTGGGGGCACATCAACTGCGACCGCATCCGGTTCACCGACACACCCGGTGGCAAACCGCTCGACCAGCTCACCGACGCCGGCACGTTCGCGCTCACCGCGTTCCACCCGGCGGCCACCGCCCGCCCCTCGCTGGCCGCCTGGGACACGCCCGCCGACTGGTTCGACGCCGCGGACGGACCCGCCGAGGCCGACGCCATGACGCGCGGCCTGGCCGGGTCGGTCACCGTGCCCGTGCGGCTCGCGCCGGGCGAGTCCGAGACCGTGCGGTACGCGCTGACCTGGCACTTCGACCTGGTGAACCGCGGCCTCTTCGCGCAGCTCGACGGCGCGGCCACGCTCCGCAGGCACTACGGCACCCGGTTCGCCGACGCCCGCGCGGTCGCCGCGCTGCTCGGCACCCGCGGCGACGAACTGTCCGCGGCGACCCGCGAGTTCGTCCGCACCTGGTACACCGACTCCACGCTGCCGCACTGGTTCCTGGAACGCACCCTGGCGCCCGCCTCCACGCTGGCCACCAGTACCGTGCACCGTTTCGACAACGGCCGCTTCTACGCGTTCGAGGGCCTGTACTGCTGCGACGGCACCTGCACCCACGTCTGGAACTACGCCCAGTCCGTCGCCCGGCTCTTCCCCGAGCTGGAGCGCGACACGCGCGAGCGCGTCGACTTCGGTGTCGGCTTCCACGCGGACACCGGTGCCGTCGACTACCGCGGCGAGTACGGCCGGGCGGTCGCGCACGACGGCCAGTGCGGCACCATCCTGCGGGCCTGCCGCGAGCACCAGATGGCGCCGGACGACGCCTTCCTCACCCGCGTCTGGCCCCGCGTGAAGAAGGCCACCGAGTTCCTGATCGGCGAGGACGGCGCGGGCGGCGCGGGCAACGGAGACGGGAACGGAGCCGAGAACGGGAACGGAGACGGGAACGGAGCCGCGGGCGGGACAGACGCGGCGGCGGACGGCATCCTGGAGGGCCGCCAGTACAACACCCTCGACTCCGCCTGGTACGGCGAGATCCCCTGGATCAGCGGCCTGTACGTGGCCGCTCTCCACGCCGCCGCGCTGATGGCGGACGACATGGGCGACGACTCGTTCGCGACCCGCTGCCGGACCCTCGCCGCCTCCGGCACCGCCCAGCTCGGCGACAAGCTCTGGAACGAGAGGTACGGCTACTTCGAGCAGCACGTCGACCCGGCCCACGCGGACGCGATCAACGTAGGCCGCGGCTGCCACCTCGACCAGATGTTCGGGCAGACATACGCGTTCCAGCTCGGGCTGCCGCGGGTGTTCCCCGAGGCCAAGGCGCGCACGGCGCTCGCCGGCATGTTCCGCAACAACTTCCTGCCGGACGCGCAGGCGTACAAGGAGACCTCGGGCATCCAGGGCGGACGGGTCTACAGCACCGCGGGCGAGGCGGGAACGCTGCTGTGCACCTGGCCCTTCGGCGGCGCCGACACCGCGCCGGGCAGCGGCGACCCCACCTTCATCGGCTACTTCAACGAGGTGTGGACGGGCGTCGAGTACCAGTTCGCGGCGCAGTTGATGGCCGAGGGCATGGTGGACGAGGCGCTGGCGGTGACCCGTGCCGTGCACGACAGGTACGGCGCCGGCAAGCGCAACCCGTACAACGAGATCGAGTGCTCGGACCACTACGCCCGCGCGATGATGAGCCACGCCGTCTACCTCGCCGCGACCGGCTACGAGTACCACGGCCCGCGCGGCCACCTCGGCTTCGCGCCGAAGCTGGCGCCGGACGACTTCGCCGCGGCGTTCACGGCGGCGGAGGGCTGGGGCCTGTACCGGCAGCGGCGCACCGCCGCGCACGGTGCCACCAGCGAGATCGAGGTACGGTACGGGCGGCTGCGGCTGGCGTCGTTCGCCACGGAGTTGCGCGGGGGCGGCACGGCGAGCGGCGGGGGAACGGCGAGCGGCGGCGGTACCGGCGGGGGATCCGCCGGCGGGGGCGACGCACGCCCGCCGCGGACCTCCGTCGAGCGGATCACCCGCGCCGGGCGCCCCGTCTCCCTGCCCGGCCACCGCACCACGGTCACCGGCACCCGCGCCCTGGTCACGCTCTCCGCTCCGGTCACCCTGGAGCGCGGCGACCGTCTGGTGGTGACGTTCCGTTGACCGCCGGATGGGAGGATACGAGGGCCGCCGCACAGGGGACCCCAGGGCCCCCAGGGACCCCAGGGACCCCAAGGGCCGCCGCAGCAGGGCCCCCGAGGGCCGCCGCACCGGGGCTCCCGAGGGCCGCCGCGCAAGGCCCCCGCCCCCCGGAACCCTTCACGTTCGCCGCGCTCAGCGGCTTCCTCGGCGCCGGGAAGACCACCACCCTCACCGCGCTCGCCCGGCTGCTCCAGGCCCGCGGCCACCGGGTCGCCGTGATCACCAACGACCAGGGCGAGGACCTGGTCGACACGGCCGTCGCGCGGGCGTCCGCGGCCGACGTCGCCGAGGTCACCGGCGGCTGCTTCTGCTGCCGTTTCGAGGATCTCACCGCCGTCACCACCGAGGCGGTGGCGCGCGGCGCCGACGTCGTGCTCGCCGAGGCGGTCGGCAGCTGCACCGACCTCCAGGCCACCGTCGTACGCCCGCTGCTGCGCGCGTACGGGCCCCGGATCCGCCTCGCGCCGCTGGTGGCCGTCGTCGACCCGGCCCGCTTCACCGGGCTCGCCGCCACGATGGACCCGGACCTCGCCTACCTCTTCGACCGCCAGCTCGCGGAGGCCGACCTGATCGCCGTCAACAAGTCCGACGCCACCCCGGCCGCGACCATGGCGGCCGTGCGCGAGGCGCTGGCCGCCCTGCACCCGGACACCCCCGTGCACACCTTCTCGGCCCTGACCGGCACCGGACTCGACACCCTCGCCGGCCCGCTCACCGGTGCCGGGGCCCCCGTCGACCGCTCCGTACTGCCCGGCCGCCGCGGCGACCTGGACATCGACTACGACCGGTACGCCGCCGCCGAAGCTCTGCTCGCCTGGCTCAACCACACGGTCGAGGTGACCGGCACGCCCGCGTTCTCCTCCGCGCGCTGGTCCGAGGTGCTGCTCACGGCGCTGTCCGAACGGGACTGGCTGATCGGCCACGCCAAGGTGCACCTGGAGGACGCGGCGGGCCGGTTCACCCGGGCGAGCCTGACCGCCCGCGGCGGGCGTCCCGCCGTCGCCGCGGACGGTGGTGCCATGAGCCGGGCGCGTGCCCGTATCAACGCCCGGGTGGCCTGCGCCCCCGAGCAGCTCGACGCGGCCGTGCGCGCCGCGGTCCGGGCCGCCGACACCGCCACCGGCGCCACGTCCACGTCCGCCGCCGCACCCGCGTCCTTCCGCCCCGGCTACCCCCGCCCGACGCACCGGGTGCCGGGCCAGGCGGCCCGGTCGTGAGGCGGCACCACCGGCCCGTGCCCGCCGCGGCGGGCGGGGGCGCCCGCGGTGCAACGGCACCGCGTCCGCGGCACTCTTCCCGGGTATGAAGACTCGACTCACCCTCGTGGTGGCCTCCGCCCTGTTACTCGTCTCCGCACTGCCGGCCGCCGGGGCGCAGGCGTCGTCGTCCGCGCCGGCGCATCCGCCCGCCGCGGCCCCCCAGCAGGCCGGTCAGGTCGCGGTGACGGCCTACGACCTCGGCGACACGGCGTTCACCGACCCGCAGACGGGCACGGTCAGCGAGGTGCGCGCCGTGGTGCACTACCCGCGCCGGCTCACCGGCCGGCTCCCGCTGATCGTCATGGCGCACGGGTCCTGGTTCGGCTGCGACTCCGAGTCCGCCACCACCTGGCCGTGCCCGGCCGGCTCGCACCCGTTCCCCAGCTACCGCGGCTACGACTACCTGGGCTCCGCGCTGGCCGCCCGCGGTTTCGTGGTGGCGTCGATCAGCGCGGACGGCATCAACCAGACCTCGTTCGACTACGGCGACCGGGCACGGCTCGTCAACGAGCACCTGCGGCTGTGGCAGGAGCTGGCGTCCAAGGGCGGCGGGCCGCTCGCGGGACGGTTCACGGATCCGGCCACCGGGGCGCCCGTCGCGCCGGCGTTCGCCGGGCACGTCGACATGGCGCGGGTGGGCACGCTGGGGCACTCCCGCGGCGGCAAGGGCGTCATGTGGCAGGCGTCGGACAAGCACCGCGGCGAGTGGCCGGACGGGGTGCGGGTGCGGGCGGTGCTGGGGCTGGCGCCGGTCAAGTTCGACGTCCCGGAGGGCGACCACAGCGACACGCTCATCACGTCGCTGCCGTTCGCGGTGGTGACCGGGGGCTGCGACGGAGCGGTGCGCGAGGCGGGCCAGGAGTACCTGGACGACGTCGCCGGCCAGAACACCGCCACCGACTACTCGGTCTCGCTGCGCGACGCCAACCACAACTACTTCAACACCACGTGGACGCCGCCGTTCCCGCTGTCCGAGGACGACAGCACCTGCCCCGCCCAGGAGCTGGCCCCGGCCGTGCAGCAGGACGCGCTCGTCGCCTACGCCACCGCGTTCTACCGCTACGAGCTGTACGGCGACCGGGCCGGGCTGCCGCTGCTCACGGGCGGGCGCCCGCTGCCGGGCGCCACGTCCACGGCGCGCGTGGTGCCGCCGGGGGCGAAGTGACAGGGGTCCGGGGGCGCCAGGCTCGCCACGGGAACGGATGAGGATGCGGCAGCAGGTGGACGAGTGGCTGCCTGGGACATGGGAACGGCCCCGCCTCGGCGGGGCCGTTCCCACACGCTCGGCCAGGGGCTCAGCCCTCAGCTCACGTTGAGCGCCGTGTCGTCCACGGCGAACGTCGTCTGGAGCTTGGTGCCCTCCGTGCCGGTGAACTTGACGGTGACCGTCTGGCCCGCGTACGCGCTCAGGTCGAACGAGCGCTGCTGGTAGCCGCCGGACCCGTTCAGGTTCGAGTACGTGCCGAGGGTGGCCAGGGTGCTGCCCGACGAGCTGAGCACCTGCACCTTGAGCGTGTCGTACGCCGTGCTCGTCGTGGTCTCGTCGGTGTCGACGCGCAGGTAGAAGCTGAGCGTCGCCGTGCAGCCCGCCGGGATCCGCACGGACTGGGAGAGCGTGTCGGTGTGGCTGGTGGCGTAGCCGTTCAGCTTGGCCTTGTAGGAGCCGGTGCGGGCGGGCAGGGACCCGCCGTTCGTGATCACACCGCTGGAGGCCGACCAGGACGTGCCGCCCGACTCGAAGCCGGGGTTGGCGAGCAGCTGCGCCGAGGTGCAGTCGCCGCCGCCCCCGCCGCCGCCACCTGAGCTGCCCGAGCCGCCCGCGAGCCACTCGGTGGCGTTCAGGGCCAGCTCGGAGTCGCTGCCGGCGGGATCGTTCCAGCCGTCGTAGAGGTCGTCGCCGGAGTGCCCGGTGCCGTCGTCGATCGGGGAGCTGTCGCCCCAGAACGCGACCCGGCCGCTGCCGAAGGTGCTGGTCGCGAAGAAGGCGCCGGAGTTCCCGGAGGAACCGGTGCGGTAGACGAGCCCCTTCACCGCGGAGTTGTCCGACGGCTTGAGTGTGGCGGTGGCGCCGTCGCGGATGATGCTGCCCGTGACGGTGCCGAAGGAGCCGTGCAGCACGGGGTTCGACGAGTCCGAGATCGCCCGCGGGTTGTCGTTGCTGACGTCCACGGTGTCGATGGAGAAGCCGAACGGGTCGGTGCTGTCGACGGAGTTGTTCTTCATCAGGTCGTTGATGACCTCGACCGCGTCCTCGCCGTCGTTGTTGCGGTCGGCGCCGGTGTGGTCGGAGATCAGGAAGAGCCCGCCGCCGTTCTGCACGAACTTCATCACGGCGGTCTTCTCCGCGGCGCTGAGCAGCACGTTCGGCTCGGGCAGCACGAAGGTGTCGAAGTTCTTCAGGTCGAGGGCCGAGGACGTGCCGTAGGTGATGGTGCTGCCGGAGGACAGCGTCTTCAGCGAGTAGTCGCCCGTCTTCTGGAGGGCGACACCCCAGGAGGAGAGCGCGCCGGTCCAGTCGCCTTCGGACGACGGGCTGGAGTCCTCGCCGAGCGGGTCGGGCTGGCTGGTGCTGATCACCCAGTCGGCGTTGGCGGCGGTCTCCGCCTTGGTGTTGTCGAAGAGGATCCGGTGCGGCGTGGCCGCGGCGGCCGGGTGGGCGGCCGTGGTCTGGGCGGCGGCGGCCGCCGTGGTGAGCAGGCCGAGCAGCGCGAGCGCGGCGATGGGTCCCCGGCGGGACATGCCGGTTGCGGGCATCCGTCGGACCTCCGTCCGGTGGGGGTTCACGGGGTGGCTGGGGTTCGTGGAGCGCGGGGGTGCGGGGGTGGCGCGGGCATGGCTGGTGGTGCGCTGGGTGGTTCTCCGCGCGTAGAACAGCTGGAGCACCTGAACGCTACGCGCGGCACGGGGAGTTGAACAGGACGCGTCGGGGCTCCGGGGCGTCCACGTGGGCCGGAAGCGGGGGAGTTCAGCACGCGGTCCCGGGCGGTTCAGCGCGCGGTGGACGGAGGTTCACGGGCCCGCGCGGCGTGGGACCGTCTCCCGAGCCGGTCCTCCGAGCCGGTCCTCCGAGCCCGTCTCCCGCGGTCCGCCTCGGGGAGCCCGCCTCCGGGAGCCCGTCCCCCCGCCATGACCTGTGGTTCAACGGATGTGCAACGCCCGTGCAACCGCCCCGGCCCAGACTGGGCGAGGTTCTGGTGGGGCCGCCGATTCCTCTGCCAGGGCCCCTTGCGGCCGCGGTGCACGGCACCCCGGCTCTCCCGGGACACGGACCGGGTCCGGGCACCCGTACCCGGCCGGTCCGGGTCGTACGGCACGGCCCGTAGCCGTACGGCCGCGCGCCGGGGCCCCCTCCGTGGCCCCGGCGCACCCCTGCCCGCCGGGCCCCCGGGCGGCGAGGGCGCTGTCAGAGGCGGCTGGCAGGATCGGTCCATGACGAACTCCGCCGACATCGCCGCCTACTGGGACGCCGCCGCGCCCGGCTTCGACGAGGAGCCGGACCACGGGCTCGGGCCCGCCGGGACCCGTGCCGCCTGGGCGCGGCTGCTGGCCGGGCTGCTCCCGCCGGCGCCCGCGGACGTCCTCGACGCCGGGTGCGGCACCGGTTCGCTCTCCCTGCTGCTCGCCGAGGCGGGCCACCGGGTGACGGGCGTCGACCTCTCGCCGCGGATGGTGGCCCACGCACGGGCGAAGCTGGCGGCCGCCGGCCGGTCGGCCGGCTTCCTCGTGGGCGACGCGGCACGGCCGCCCACCGAGGACCAGCGCTTCGACGCCGTGCTCGGCCGGCACCTGCTGTGGACGCTGCCCGACCCGCTGTCCGCCCTGCGCGAGTGGACCGCCCGGCTGCGCCCCGGCGGGGTGCTGGTCCTCGTCGAGGGCAGGTGGCGGATACCGGGCCGGCGCGCGGAGCCGTACGTACCGGGCGCCGAGGACCTGCCGTGGCACGGCGGCGTGACGGCGGAGGACCTGACGGCGGCGGTCGCCCCGCTCACCACCGAGGTACGGGTCACCCCGCTGACCGACGACCCCGAACTGTGGGGCGGGCCGGTGGGCGACGAGAGGTATGTGCTGGTGGGCCGGGTGTGAGGTGCCGCCCGTGCGGCGTCCGCGCCCACGTGGAGCTCCGGGTCCGGCCATTCCCGTTCTCCCCGCGGCCGGAAGAAGGCGTTTTCCGGGTCGGAAGAGGGGCACTGGAATCATCAGCTCAGCGGAATTCAGGCCGAGTTGACTGGAGGCTGGCCATGCATTGGTATATGCGGGCGTGGAAGTTGTACGGCGTGTTCGGCGGCCGTGCCTCGCGCGTGGAGTACTGGATGTTCGTACTCATCGACGTCATCGTTTCCCTGGCGCTCTTCGCCGTCGACACGGCGCTCCAGACCAGGGTTCCCGACACGATCTACGGGCTCGCCGCGATCGTCCCGAGCCTCGCCGTCGGCTGCCGGCGGCTGCACGACACGGACCGCTCCGGCTGGTGGCAGCTGCTCAACCTCATCCCCGTCCTCGGGTGGATCGCCGTCATCGTCCTCATGGCGCAGGACGGCACGCACGGCGCCAACAAGCACGGCCCCGACCCGCGGCACTCCGCCGTCCACGGCGCGGCGGCCCACGCGGCCTGACCGCGGCGCGGCGCGGGTGGCGGGCTACGCGCTCGGGCCGGGCAGGCCGCTGACGGGGGCGGGCGCGCGTTCGACCCACGCGGCGCTCTCGGGGCGCGCGAGGACCCAGTCCGCGATCTGGTCCTTGCGGGCCCACCACACGTCGTCCCGTTCGCGCAGCCGGGTCAGGACCCGGTCCAGCACCCGGACCCGGGAGGCGTGGCCGGACACCCGGTCGTGGAGCGCGAGGACCATCATGCGGCGCCGGTGGGCGCCCTCCTCGAAGAGCTGCTCGAACTCGTCGACGACCTGGCGCTCGTAGGCGGCCGGGTCGAATCCGGCGAAGTCGAAACTCACGATGTCGTTGAGATGCGCCGTGTACGGCACGGTGGCAAAGGGCTTTCCGTTGATGGCCTGGAGGAAAGGCTCGTCCGCGGAGAGATCGTCGATGTGGTAGCGGAAACCGAGTTCCGACAGGATTTCCAGCGTATTCACGCCGGGCCGGAACCAGTAATTCGTATAGCCGGTGGGCCGGGTGCCGGTGGCCTGCTGGATGATCTCGGCGCTCTCCGCGATCCACGCCGTCTCCTGCGGGCGGGCCATGTGGTACTGGCGCTGCCAGGCGAGCCCGTGCGCGCCGGCCTCGTGCCCGCGGCGCACGATCTCGTGGGCGACGTCCGGGTGGCGGCGGACCGCTTCGCCCACCATGTAGGCGCTCACCTTGATGCCGTGCTTGTCGAAGAGGTCCAGCAGGCGGGGCACGCCCTCCCGGGCGCCGTACTCGTAGTAGCTGTTCTGCCCGAGGTCCGGAAAGCCGGGCAGGACCGGATCGGCGATGGGGCCGGGCGCGCCGCCGATCGGCTGGCCGCCCGCCTCGAACTGGAGCGTGAGCGTGACGGCGAGCCGGGCCCCGTCCGGCCAGAAGGCCTCCGACGGGCTCTGCTGCGCCTCACGCGCCCTCTCCTGCGGCCTCTCCTGTGGGGGGTTCTGCGACAGGTCCTGTGAAGGATTCCGCGACGGGGTGGTGGTCATGGGTGGCTTCCGTCTCCGTGTGTGCCGTGCAGGTGCGAACGCCGCCCGGGGGCGAACCCTGCTCGATCCCTCCGGAATGGGATATTCCACGCCTGTGCCCGCATTCTGGCAGACTTCCGGCGCGGAGGCTCGGTGGTGGGTTTGGTGGTGGGCTTGGTGGTGGGGTCGGCGGTGTGCTCGGCGGTGGGGCGCGTCCGCGGGGAGCCCGGGGCTCTTCCTCCGCGTGTCGCCGGGGCGCCGGGGCCCTTCCGGCGCCCCGGATCCACGTTCGACATAATCGAGGGAGCTGGTCGCGGCGGCCCGCGCCGGACCTCCTGAGCACCGGTGACCCCACTCGGGGGCGTGGCCCGCGCGTGAGGGGTGTGATCCCGCACGGTGGGGCGCGAGCGCCGCGCTGAGGCACCCTGTTAGGGAACGGACGCGTTCTGATTCGCTTGCTTTCGGCCCTGGGCAGAACTTAACCTCTCTCCGTACGAGACGGTAACGTTCCCTATGTTCACCGAGGGGCGGGAGGGGCCCCTCCCGACGGGCATGTCCCAGCGAGGCAGGACGCCGCGCCGGGTGGTGCCGGGCCGGGACCGCCGCAGACGGCGGAGACCGCGCTTACGGCACACCGGGTCCGCGGCCGCCGGGACCCGTCCGGCAGACTTCTTTCCGGCAGCACCGCCCGCCCGGCCCCCGACCGCCGGCAGCGGTCTCATCGGTTCTCCGACCGCCGACCGGCGGTACCGGCCGCCGGGCCCACCGATCACGGCGCGACGGGCTCCGCACCGGCACAACAGCAAGACCACCGCACTGGAGGCCCCCAGTCATGTCATCATCCACCGTCCACGCGCGCGCCGAGGCCGCCGCTCCGGCAGCCGAAGCCCCGCCGGGCGCACCGGCCACCGAGGCCGCGCCAGACGGGCCGGCGGGCGATGCCGGGCACGGCGGAGCGGTCGACGAGCACCCGTCGGGCCGCTGGTGGGCCCTCGGCGTCATCGGCCTGGCCCAGCTCATGGTGGTGCTCGACGCCACCATCGTGAACATCGCGCTGCCGTCCGCGCAGCACGCCCTCGACTTCGACAACAACGGCCGCCAGTGGGTCATCACCGCCTACTCCCTGGCCTTCGGCAGCCTGCTGCTGCTCGGCGGGCGGCTCGCCGACCTGCTGGGCCGCCGGCGCACCTTCATCATCGGCCTGATCGGCTTCGCCGGAGCCTCCGCGCTCGGCGGCGCCGCGAACGGCTTCACCATGCTGGTCGTCGCCCGCGCCCTCCAGGGCGTGTTCGGCGCGGTCCTCGCACCGTCCGCGCTGTCCCTGCTGACGACGACGTTCGTCGACCCCAAGGAGCGCTCCAAGGCGTTCGGCGTGTTCGGTGCCATCGCGGGCTCCGGCGGTGCCATAGGCCTGCTGCTCGGCGGCGTGCTGACCGAGCACCTCAACTGGCGCTACACGCTGTACGTCAACGACGCCATCGCCGTCGTCGCCGTCATCGGCGCCGCGGTGTTCGTGCGCAGCGCCAGGCCCCCCGAGCGCCCCAAGCTCGACCTGCTCGGCACGCTGCTGGCGGCCGGCGGCCTCTTCGGCGTGGTCTACGGCTTCTCCAACGCCGAGACGCACGACTGGAGCAACTGGATGTGCTGGGGCTTCCTCGCCGCCGGCGGCCTGCTGCTCCTGCTGTTCGTCCTGTGGGAGACCAAGGCCAAGCACCCCCTGCTGCCGCTCCGGGTACTCGCCGACCGCAACCGCGCCGGCTCGTACATCAGCGTGTTCATCGCCGGTACCGGCATGTTCGGGGTGTTCCTCTTCCTCACGTACTACCTCCAGCAGACGCTGCAGTACACGCCGGTGAAGACCGGCCTGGCGTTCCTGCCGATGGTCGGGATGCTGATGGTCACCGCCCAGCTCGCGGTGAACCTGATCGTGCCGAAGATCGGCCCCAAGCCGGTGGTGCCCTTCGGCATGGCCGCCGCCGGCGGCGGCCTGATCCTGTTCACCAAGCTCGACCTGAACAGCACCTACCCCGCGCACGTCCTGCCGCCGCTGCTCCTGATGGGCTTCGGGCTCGGCCTGGCGATGCCCACGGCGATGAGCCTCGCCACGCTCGGCGTGGCCCGCCAGGACCAGGGTGTGGCCTCGGCGATGGTGAACACCATGCAGCAGATCGGTGGCTCCATCGGCACCGCCCTGTTCAACACCATCGCTGCCACCGCCGCCACCGACTACGTCAAGAAGCACGTCGGGATGCCCAACCTCCCGGTGTTCGCGGCGCTGCACAGCTACTCCACCGCGTACTGGTGGGCCGCCGGGTTCTTCGGCGCCGGCCTGCTCCTCTCGCTGATCATCTACCGCGCCGGCCGGCCGCTGGGCGCGGGGGCGCACGCCCCGGCGGAGGAGCCCGCCCCGGTGCCCGAGCCGGCCGTGGCACAGGCCGCCGAGCCGCTGCCGACGCGGATGCCGGGCAAGCACGCCAAGGGCCCGATCGCGGTGTCCCGGAACGGGGAGAGCCCCGTCCCCGCGGCCGTGCTGGCACAGGCCGCCACCGCGCTGGCCGAGCGGCCCCTCGGCGAGGGGTCCCAGGTGCACGGCTACGTGCTCAACCCGGCCGGACACCCCGTGCCCGGCGCCGCCGTCACCCTGATCGACCCGGCGGGCGTCCAACTCGCCCGCACCCAGGCCGCGGTCGACGGCGGCTACAGCCTTACGGGGCCGGAGAAGGGCTCGTACGTCCTGATCGCCTCGGCGCCGGGGCACCAGCCGCACGTGGCCACCGTCTCGGTCGGCCCCATGCCCACCGCGTTCGACCTGCACCTGGCCGCCTCCGGCGGGCTGACCGGCACGGTGCACTCCGAGTGGTCGCCGATCGGCGGCGCCCTGGTGGTGGCCACCGACGCCCGGGGCGACGTGGCGGGCACCGTCCGCTGCGACGAGTCCGGCGCCTACCGGCTCAGCGACCTCACGCCCGGCCTGTACACGCTGGCCGTCAGCGCGGACGGCTACCAGCCGACCGCCCTCACCGTCGATCTCCAGAACGCCTCCCAGGGCAAGCAGGACATCGAGTTGCGGCCCGCGGCGCTCATCGGCGGCACGGTACGCAACACCCAGGGGTCGCCGCTCGGGGACATCCGGGTGACCCTGCTCGACCCCGCGGGGAACGTGCTGGCGCACCGGACCACCGCGGAGGACGGGGCGTACTCCTTCACGGATCTGCCGGACGGGTACTACACCGTGGTGGCCGGGGGGTATCCGCCTCGGTCCACGCAGTTCACTCTCGGCCGTGAGGGCGGCGACGCGTTCGATATCGAGTTGGCGCACGAGGACTGAGTGGGGGCCTGCGGCCCCGGGGAGCCCCTTGTGAGGGGTGCCCCGGGGTCGTTGGCTTTTGGGCGGGGCGTGGTTGCTGTTCTGCGCAGTTCCCCGTGCCCCTTTTTCCGGGGTGGGTCCGGGCTGCTGGTTTGCGGTGGGGTGTGGTTGCTGTTCTGCGCAGTTCCCCGCGCCCCTGGTCGGGGCGGTGCCCGCTTGGGTTGTTGGGTGTCTGCTGGTTCGTTGTGGTTGTTTGCGCCGTTCCCCGCGCCCCTGATCGGGCGGTTGTGCCTTGGGGTTGTGGGTGTGTGCGGGTTCCCCGTATTCCGTTAGGACCTTGGTCAACTGCGGGCAGAATCATGCCTGTACGGTCCGGCCGGGGGGAAGGCGCACCCCGAGGGAAGGGATGTCGCTGACATGGCTCAGAGTCTGTGGTCCTGGTTGGGGAAGCTGATCGTTCTGGCGGTGGTGGTGGCCGCCGTGCTGTGGGGCCTGATGGGTGCGGGGCTGTTGCCCAAGTGGGATCTCTTCGGGGAGCGCACGACGGACCGTTCAGGGCCCGCGGTACTGAAGTCCATACAGGACATGAGCCGCTATCAGGCGGCCACCGGCAACTTCCAGGTCGTCATCGACATGGAGAAGGACACCAAGTACCTGCCCGACGTCATCAAGGGGTCGCGCACCCTGTACGTGGGCGCCGGCACCGTCGACGCCTACGTCGATCTCGGCGGGCTCAAGAACGGCGACGTCACCGTGGACAAGGACCGCACCTCGGCGACCATCATCCTGCCGCACGCCGCGCTGGCCCGGCCCTCGCTCGATCCCAACCGGTCGTACTCGGTCTCCAAGAGCCGCGGGCTGCTCGACCGGCTCGGCGACGTCTTCCGCGACAACCCCAACAGCGAGCAGGCGGTGCAGAAGCTCGCCGTGAAGCACCTGAGCGAGGCCGCGCAGGAGAGCCACCTCACCGCGCGGGCCGAGAAGAACACCGTCGACATGCTGGAGGGCCTGCTGCACTCCCTCGGCTTCCAGCACGTGAGCGTGCGGTACGGCAGCGCGTCCTGAGGTTGCCCGAACGGCAGGAGGCGACCTGCTCTTCGGGCGCGCCGGTGCCCTCGGCAGTCTGGCGTCAGGCGGATTTGTGGCGGGCTCCTCCCTCTACGTGGATCGTCTCGCCGGAGACGAAACCCGCACGGAGGAGCCACAGCACCGCCTCGACGACGTCGTCGGTCCCGCCGTGGCGTCCGGCGAGGGTTCCGGCCGCGCTCCTGCTCAACAGGGCGGCCTTGCCGTCGCCGAGGCGGTCCCATGCGCCCGAGTCCACGACACCGGGCGAGACGGCATTGACCCGTACCGGCGCCAGATCCGCCGCCAGGTGGCGCGCGGCGTACTCGACCGCACCGTTCGTGACGCCCTTGACGAGCGATCCCGGCCCGGGGCGCCAGCCGACGACACCGGAGAACAGCACCATCGACCCGGCCGGCCGCAGTACCGGCGCGAAGTGCTTGGCGACCAGCATCGGGCCGATCACCTTCGCCGTGAACGCGGCCAGCAGCCTGTCGCGATCCAGCTCGGTCGCGCGAACGTCGTGCGGCGCCGAGCCGGTCGTCACGATGTGGTCGATTCCGTCCTTCAGCCGTTCCGCCGCGGTCGCGAGCGTCGACTCGTCCTGCAGATCGACCCGCACCGCCGTGGCGCCGATCCCGCTCGCCAGCACCTCGGCCGCCCGCAGATCGCGGGCCCCGACGACGACGTCGTACCCGTCCTTCACCGCACGCCTCGCGACGGCCGCGCCGAGCGCCCGTGCACCGCCGATGACCAGGATCCGTTCCATATGTCTCACGCCCTCTCGTAGGATCGGACGCAACGGTATGGATTTGATACCGGTATCTTCAACGGAACCGGAACCGGAACCGGAACCGGAACGGGGAGCGGTCATGGGCAAGGCGTACAACGTGATGGCGGCGACCTGCCCGAGCCGCACGGTGCTGCACCGCATCGGCGCCCGCTGGACCGTGTTCGTCGTCAACGCACTCGACGACGGACCCCACCGGTTCAGCGAACTGAAGCGGCACATCCGGGGCATCACCCCGAAGGTCCTGACCGAGACCCTGCGCTCCCTGGAAGCCGACGGTCTGGTCAGCCGCCACGAGTACGACGAGAACCCGCCCCGCGTCGAGTACGCCCTGACACCGCTGGGCCGCTCCCTGCTCGTCCCCCTCCGCGCCGTACGGCTCTGGGCCGAGGAGCATGTCCCCGACATCGAGGCGGCCCGCGCCCGCCGGCCGACTCCCTGACCCGCGAGCCGGCCGCCGCATGAAGCGGAATGCTCAGGCGGCGCCTCGCGGGGGAGGTGCCGCGGGGCCCGGAAGCCGGTAGTGCGCGCAGGACGCCGGCAGGTGGACGCCCGCGAGGCGGAGTTGGGTGACGCGGGTGTGGAACGCCGCGGCCCGCAGCAGCTGATCCGCCACCGCCGCCACGCGCCGTGCCTCCGGCAGGGCGAGCGCGCTGCCCGCCGTCCAGCCGTTGAACGCACCCATGGCCGGCCCGCACCACACCTGCCAGTCGCCCTGCCGTTCCGGCACCCCCTCGGCGGCCCAGCGCGAGGCCATGCCCAGGTACCAGCGGAAGACCATCGCCATCCGGTACTTGGGGTCGGACTCGGCGCGCCGCAGCCATCCTGGATGGTGCGCGGCCAGGTAGGCGGCGGTGTCCTTCCACGCCTCGTCGACGGTGCGGCGCAGGATGCGGTCCTCCAGGTGGCGCAGGTCCCCGGCCGGCAGGTCCGGCAGCCCCGCGTGGTCCCGGTACAGTCGGTGCAGCCGGGCGGCGTGCGCGTGGAACATCGTGCCGCGCGCGAGGACCTGCACCTGGACGCCCTGCTCGAACATGTCCGCCGCCGGCGCCATCGTGCAGTCGGCCGGGCCGGCGGCGGCCAGCAGCCGCTTCACGCCGGGCGCGGTGCCGGCCTCCACCGTGGCCTGGTTGACCGACCCCGTCACCACGTACGCGGCGCCCAGTGCCAGCGCCGCGACCACCGACTCCGGGGTGCCGATGCCGCCCGCCGCCCCGATGCGCACCGGCGCCGCACCCGGATACTCGCGCGCCACCTCGTCCCGCAGCCGCACGAACGAGGGCAGCATCACCGTCAGGGAACGCCGGTCGGTGTGCCCGCCGGAGTCCGCCTCGAAGGTGATGTCGTCGGCCATCGGCACCGCCCGTGCCAGCTCCGCCTGCTCGGCGCCGACCAGGCCGCGCGCCGCCAGGTCCGCCAAGAGCGCGGCCGGCGCGGGCCGCAGGAACAGCTCCGCGACCTCCGGCCTGGACACCTTCGCCACGATCCGGTGCTCCGCCCGCACCCCGCCCGGGGCACCCGCCGCACGCCGCAGCCCCGCCACCCGGTACCGGACCAGGTCCGGTGTGAGCTGCACGAACGCCGACGCCTCCAGGCAGCGCACCCCGTGCCGCAGGCACGCGTCCACGCACATGCGCTCCGTCGCCGGGTCCAGCGGGTTGTGGATGAGGTTGCACGCGTAGGGGTGGCCCGTCCTGCCCTTCCCGTCCGTCCCGTCCGTCCCGCCCGCGCCCAGGGTGCGGGCGAGGCGGCCGAGCCCCGCGTCGAGGCGTGCCTCAGGCAGCCCCGCCGCCCCGAACGAGGCCAGGTACCCGGCCCGCGCCAGCGCCTCCACCAGCTCCTCACCGGAGATGCCGGACGCCATCGACCCCGCCATGTACGCGTGCCGCACCCCGTGCCGGCGCCGGAACTCCGCCGCGCCGAGCCGCTCCGGGTCCTGCGGCGCCGCCACCGCCAGCGTGGTGATGCCGCCGCCCGGCGCGGGCGGTTCCGACGCGGCACCGAGCCGGCCGCCGTCGGCGACGATGTAGCAGGGCCGTTCGAGGTCGGCCAGGACCGCGTACACACCGTCCGTGTCGTGCCGCACCACCGTGCTCACCGCGTGCCGCCTCCCTGCGCCCGCCCCGGTACCGGAGCGCCGGGCGAACCCCCGGAGTCCGGGTGCGCGGCGTGGAAGTCGGCCGCGATGTTGTCCACCTCGTAGATGCGCGTCCCGTCGCGCCACACGCTGCCGTCCGCGCACACCAGGAGGCGGTCCCCGGTGCGTTCCACCCGCCGGATGTGCACCTCGCCGCGGATCCGGTGGTGCTCGCGCAGGATCTGCCCGCGGTAGTTCCAGCGCAGGTCCTCGCCCACGGCGACGGACATCCGCGGCTCGGGCAGGTGCGGCTCGCGCAGGTGGTCGAGCAGGCCGGTGTGCAGCGCGAAGGCGTGCACGGCCTGGTACAGCATCTGCACGCTCACCGAGCCCGGCAGCACCGGGTCGTACGGGAAGTGCTGCTCGAAGAACCAGTCGTCGGGCCTGACGGGCTTCTCGCACAGCGCATACCCGGCCCCGTGCACCCCGCCGCCCGGCACCAGGCACACCTCGTCCAGCAGTGCGAGGCGGCCGGTGCCGAGCCGGGCGTCGTCCGCGAGGCGCAGTCGGCGGGTGCCGGCCGGGTCCCGCGGGTGGTCGTCGAGCCACGGGTGGCGCGGCGCGTCGCCGTCCAGGCCCTGCTGGCCCTCCAGCAGCCGCGGCGTGAGGTAGCCGTGCACGGCCTCCGCGGTGCAGAACTCCACGCCGCCCGTGTGCAGCGACACGTCGTACCGGTGCATGATGCCGTCCGGCAGCGGGGAGTGGGCGCGCAGCGTGATGCGCTGCTCGACCGTCGCCGAACGCAGCGCCACGTCTGCCAGCAGGCGGATCCGGCCCGTCAGGTTGCGGCAGCTCAGGCTCGTGTCCGGGTACTCGCCGGACACCCCGAGGGCCCCGCTGAAACCGCCCGCCGGCTGGAGCGCTGTCTCCATGAGGGCCAGTTGCGGCATCGTCCCGTTGTTCTCCCGCACGAACCAGGGGTCCTCGGGCACGTCGTACTCCCACGTCCCCCGGGCCCCCGGCCGGTACCCGCCGGCGGCCGGGCGCCCCGTCATCCGGTCCGCCATGCGCAGGTCCCCGCGGGGCAGCCGGGGCCGCACCCGGGCGGTCACCCGGGGCAGTCCCGGCAGGCGTACGGATCCGTGGTCGCCCTCCGCCATGAACGCGATCTGGAACTCGTCCAGCGCGACCCGGCGGCCCGACGCCGCCGTGCGGGAGCTGGCGGCGCCCTGGCCCAGCAGCGTGACGCCGGGGCCCGGTTGCAGCGTGACGCCGAGGTCCCACAGCCGCGCCACCGGCCGCCCGCCCGCGGTGACCTCGCAGTCGGCGGTCGCGTACGGCAGGGGCAGCATGCCGGTGCCGGAGACGTGCAGCTCCAGACGGAGTCCGGTGCCGGGCCGGACGGCGGGGGCGAGCGTCTCGATCCGCACGGGACGCCCGGCGGACGGCACGGCACGCGCGCCGGGCACGCACAGGTGGAGCCCCTGCCGGAAGGCGTGCACCCGCAGGGCCTCCAGGGCCGCGGCCACCATGTGGGCCCAGGCGGTGGTGCGGGTGGCGGCTGTGGCGGCGGGGGCGGGGGCGGAATCGTTCGCGGTCCCGGGTTCCTCCGGTACGGGTTCCTCCGGGAGGCGTGTGGTGGCCAGCAGCCTGCCTTGGGCGTGGGCGCCGTCGCGGGCGCCGGTGACGGTGAGGCCGTCCAGGAGCCGCGCGGGCCAGCGGGCCGGAAGCGCGTCCGGTGGCCCGCCGCCCTGGTCGAACCCCGCACCGAACACCTCCCCGAACCGCCCCTCGGCCAGCGCGTCGAGCTCGGCGCCGGCGAGCCGGTCCACCCGGGCACGGGCGAGCGGCCTCGGGTCGGGCGGATGAGGGAGCGCCGGACGCGGCGGCCACGACCGCGCCCGTCCGTCCGCCCGGACGGCTTCCGCCAGCGGTCCCGCCCCGTCCACCACCTGCCAGCCACCGTCCGTCGCCGTCACCCGCTGCTCGGTGGGGTGCTGCGGTGCCGGACGCCGCCAGGTGAGGGTGATGGCGGTGACGTTGTCTTGGGGGTGGGTGACGTTGTCTTGGATGTCGGTGTCGGTGTGGGTGCCGGTGTGGGTGCCGGTGCCGGTGTCCGTGCCCGTGTCGCTGCTCGTGTGGGCGGTGGTGCCGGTGTCCGTTGGGGCTTCGGTGGTGTGCAGGGCGGCGGCCAGGGTTCTGAGGGCCTTTGACGCCTCGTCGGCGACGGGGTCCGGGGGAGTGGGGCGGGTTTCGGGTGTGCCGGTGGGTGGTGGCGGTGGAGCGGGGGCTTCCCCGGCGGCTTCCCCGGGGGGTGCCTCGGTCCTGCCGGAGGGCTCGGCGGAGGCTTCGGTCTGGGCTTCGGTCTGGGCTTCGGTGGGTGCCTGCGGCGCGTCCATCGGCTCCGCGGGTGTGACGGGTCCGGCGGGCGGGGTCCTCGGCCGGAGCACCGGGACCGGGACGGCCGCGGCGGGCGGGGCGACGGCGGCGGTGGGCACGGCGGTCTCCCGTGAACGTGCCGTGCCGGCAGCCTCCGCACGGGCCAGTTGCCACGCTGTGATGGCCTCGTGGGCGTCGAGCACCGCCGCGTGCGCCCGCTGGATCTGCGCGGCGATGCGGAGGGCGGGGGAGAACGGTGGTGTCGCGTCCGGAACGGGTCCGGGAGGTGGGACCGGGACGGCAGCCGGCACCGGAACGGAAGCCGGAACCGGGAGGGGAACGTGCCCGTCCGGCACGTGACCGTCTCCGTTCACCACGGCACCGTCCGGCAGGGGCTGGACGGGTGCCGTGGGGAAGGGAACGCCGTCGAAGGTGAGCTCGTCCATCAGCCACGCCCTCCCCGTGCTCCGCCGTCCGCCGGGGCACCCGTGCCGCCGACGAAGTCGGGGATGCGCCGGTCGGGGTGGTCGATCCACAGGAAGTGCAGGTCCTGCCACCGCTGGAGTACGCGCCCTTCGGGCGTGCACGCGGTGAGGGTGACGGTGGAGATCATCGAGGCGGCGGTGGAGACGTCGTCGACGTCGGCGATGACCGCGAACGGCGCGTCGTCCGGCAGCGGTTCGTGGAAGGTGACGCGCTCCACCGAGACCGGCAGCGGTACGGCGTCCCCGTCGGCCAGGTCGAGCAGCGCCAGCAGCCCCGTCTGCAGGAGCAGGTCGGCGAGGGCCGGGCTGTGCAGCCGCCCCGCGTAGGAGCCCCGGAACAGTTCCGGTTCGGGCATCCGGGCGCTCACCACCAGGCGGCCGGGGGCCTCTTCCAGGACGTCCCGCAGGCCCGTCAGCGCCGGCCCGTGGAACAGCCTTCCGTCGGTGTACCCCGGGTGCGGCTCGGGGCCGCAGCGGAACGGGGGCAGGTCGACGGTCGGCGCCGGCTCCACCCCGTCGGAGAGCAGGAAACCGCCCTCGTAGTGCGCGGCGCCGCCCGGCCCCGCGTCCTGGATGCGCACCCGGGTGAGCCGGGCCGCCAGCTCCGGCTGCGGGTCGCGGGTGAGGCGCACCCGGAACCGTTCCGGGTGCCCCGGCGCGAGGAGCACGCCGCGGGTGATGCGGAACTCGCGGCACTCGATCACCGGCCGGCTGTCGCCGTGGGCGCGCTCGACGGTGCCCAGGGCCCAGCCGACGGCCGCGGTCATCGGCAGCAGCGGCGCGCCGCCGATGCGGTGGTCGCGCAGCAGCGGGTGCTCGCCCAGGCCGGTGATCATCCGGTACGCGGTGAGCCCCGCCTCGGGCACCCGGTCGCAGCGGCGGAACAGGTCCGCGGTCGGCCCGACGACGATCACGCCGCCACCCGGGCCGGCGGGGGCGTCGGCCCCGGCCTCGGATCCGGCTGGGGCGTCGGCCTCGCCGGCCGCCGCCGTCGTCGTGCCCGCCTCCGTACCCGTCGTGCCCAGCTCCGCATCCGCCGCGCCCAGCTCCGCGAGGAAGTACCGGCAGCCCTCCTCGCGGGAGAGCACCGGGATGCCGGCCTCGGTGAAGACCTGCTGCACGGCGGCGGCCATGCCGCCCTCCCAGGGGCCCCAGGCCATGGGCAGCACGCGGCAGCCGGGGTGGGCGGCCTGGAAGGCGCAGCCGAAGAGGTTCATGGCGTGGTTGGCCAGGGCGTAGTCCGTCTGCCGGAGGTTGCCGGAGGTGGCCGAGACCGACGAGAACAGCACCAGGTGCCGGAGCCTTCCGGGCTCCAGCGCCCCGAGCACGTTCCGCAGCCCGATCAGCTTGGTGTCCACGACGGGCGCGACGCTCTCGGCGGTGACCTCCGAGAGCGGGCGGTCCCGCAGGATGCCGGCGCCGTGCAGCACGCCGGTGATCCGGTCCGCGTACGGGGCCAGTGCGGCGGCCACCGCGTCGGCGTCGCGTACGTCCGCGGCGGCGTACACCGCCTCGACGCCCTTGGACTGGAGGGTGGCCAACTGGTCGCGGACATCCCGCTGTTGCAGTACCCGGGTGCGGTCCCGCTCGATACGGTCCCGTACCGGCCCCGCGTTCGGGTCCTCGCCGGCCTCGCGGGCCCGCGCCTCCAGGGCGCCGGTCAGCTCCTCGGCGGTGGTCAGGCCCGCCGCCCACTCGGGTTCCGGGTCCAGGGGGGTGCGGCCGAGCAGCACGTAGCCGCAGCGGTTGTCCTGTGCGAGGGCCTCGACGCACCAGGCGGTGATGCCCCGCGCGCCGCCGGTCACCAGCAGCAGGTCCGCCTCGGACGGCGGTAGGGCGGCCGGCGCCGCGGGCGCCCCGGGCCAGGGCACCGTGGAGAGCCGGGGGGTGCGCCGGCCGCGGGAGTCCACGCCGACCTCGCGGACGTCGGTGGCCACGTCCACCAGCTCCGCGCCGAACGCCTCGGCGACCGCGTCGGCGGCGAGCCCGGGGGCGAAGTCCACGGCGCGGCAGAAGAGCGTCGTCGCCTCCAGGGCCACCGTCCTGACGAGCGCGCCGAGACCCCCGGCCAGTGCGGCCGTGCCGTCGCCGCCGGAGCCCGCGTGACCGAGCGCGCCGTCCAGGCTGGTCACCGTGACCAGCCCGGCACGCGTGCCGGTGCCCGCCGCGGCCTCCAGCGCGGGGCGCACCTGCTTGGCCACGAGGACGGCGTGGCGCAGCCTGCGCACGAGGGCGTCCGCGTCCGCTTCCGCGTCGGCAGGGGTGCCGGTGCTGGTGCTGGTGCTGGTGGCAGCGGTGTTGGTGCCGGTGTCGGTGGTGGCGTTCCGGCTGACGGGCAGCACGCACAGGTCCAGCCGCTCGGTCGCGGACAGGACGCCGGCCAGCGCCGTCTCGAAGGCCGCCTCGCTCCAGTCGGCCAGCCGGACGGTGGTGGCCGTATCCGCCCCGGTGGCGGATTCCGTTCCGGCCCCGGGTTCCGCTCCGGCCGGGGCTTGCGCCCCGTTCACGGGCTGCACGTCCGGCGCGGTGTCCGCATCGATCGCCTCGCCCGCATCCTCCGCCGACGCCCGGCCGGGCAGGCACACGCGGGTGACGCGCCATTCGCGGTCGGCCAGCGCACGTGCGACGGTGGCGGCGAGTTCGCCGCCGTCGTCCAGGAGCAGGGCGTGCGGCTCGTCCGCGAAGGCGTCGGTGCAGACGTCGGGCGCGGGCAGGTCCGCCGGGGCGACATGGGTGCGGCCGGTGCCGGAGTGCCGTGCGGGGCTGCGCAGTTGGGGCTGCGGGTTGAGGAGGATGTCCTGCGCCATCTCGGTGAGCTGGCGCACGGTCTTGGCCTCGCTGAAGCGGTAGAGCTCGCTGCGGCTGATCACCGGGTAGCGGCGCCACATCTCGGCAGCGATCTCCACCTGCTTGAGGGAGTCGATGCCCAACTCCTCCTGGATGTGCATGTCCGGCTCGATCATGTCCAGGTCGTAGCCGGTCTTGTCGGCGATCACGACCCGGAACTCCCGTTCCAGCTCCTCCGGGTCGAGGTCCGCGATGTCCATGGTGACGGGCTTGGCGGTCTCGCTGTTCTGCCGCGCCGCCCACAGCTCGGCCAGCGCGGAGACGTTCTCGCCCATGGAGCCGGCCTGCGTCTCGTCCTCGCCCGGGTCGGCGGCGGCCGGGGCGTCCTGAGCGTCCTGGGCGCCGGCCACCTCCGCTTCCGGATCCGGGAAGGTGCCGGTGTGCTGGTGCGGCAGGGCGGTACCGGGAGCGATCGCGCCGGCCTGGGCGCCGTTGGACGGCGCCCCGTTGAGCAGGAGCCCGCCGCCCGGCGCCTGGCCGCCCGGCAGCGTGCCTCTGGAGAGTGTGCCGTTGGGCTGTGCCCCGCTGGACAGTGCCCCGTTGGACTGCGTGCCGTTCCCCAGGGCGCCGTTGGACGGAGTGCCGCCCGGGAGGGTGCCGTGGCCGCCGGCACCGTCGGGCCGTGCGCCGCCGGGCGGGCCCGCCGCCGGCACCGTGCCGTTCGACAGGGGCCGCAGGATGTCGCGGACCGCCTCGCCGGCCCGTGCGTGCGCTTCCCCGAGCGCCGCGCTGTGCTCGGTGACCGCCTGCACCGCCGCGAGGAGCGCCGGGTCGACGCCCCTTCCGCCCGCCGCGCCCTCGCGCAGCAGCGCGGTGAGGCGGTCCGCGGTGCGCACCTGGCCGTCCAGGTAGCGGGTGTGCGCGGCGAGGTGCTCGGTGGCGGCACGGGAGAGCGGGTCGGCCTGGCCGGTGGTCGCGTCCTGGGAGAGCGGGTCGCGCTGACCGGCCACCGCGTCCTGTCCCGCTCCCGGGGCGACGGAGCGCACCGCTCCGTTCGGTTCCGGCACGCTGATCGTCTCTACCGCTCCGTTCGGTTCCGGCACGCTGATCGTCTCTACCGCTCCGTTCGGTTCCGGCACGCCGATCGTCTCCACCGCCCCGTTCGTCCCCGCGGCCGCCGGTGTCCCGGAACCGTTCGCCATGGCCACCGCCGGGCTGCCCCCGGACACGGAGGCGCCCTCCGCCGTCAGCCGCTCCATCAGCTCCTCGTGGGCGGCCCGGCGCCGCTCCACCGCGAACAGCGGGCCCTCCAGGCGCCGTGCCACCTTGGACGGGGCGGGCCGCTCGGCGCAGGGCGGGGCCGCGTACCGGTCCAGGCCGGTCAGCGGCAGCCCCAGCACCGACAGCCGCACCGCGGCCTGCATCAGCGTCGCGGCACCATCGGACCCGGGCCCGCCGTCGCAGGCGAACGCCTCCACCGCGCCGTCGCCCAGGGTGCGTTCCACCAGGGACGTCAGGGTGCGCCGCGGGCCGAACTCGACGAAGACGCGCACCCCGTCCGCGTACATCTCCTGCACCCGGGACGCGAAGTCCACCGGGTGGCCGAGCTGGGCCACCAGCGTGGCGCGGTTCGCCGCGGGGTCGGTGCCGTACGCCGCGCCGGAGGTGTTCGCGTACACCGGTACCGCGGGCGTGCCGAACGCGGTCGTCCCGCAGGCGGCGGCGAACGCGTCCGTGGCGTGCGCGACGTGCCGCGTGTGGAAGGCGGCGGCGACCGGCAGCCTGGCCGCGTGCAGGTCACGCGCGGCACACCACGCCAGGAACCGGGTCACCGCGGGCGTCGGCCCGCCGAGGGCGTGCTCGTCCGGGGCGTTGTGGTTGCACACCGTCAGGTCGGGGTGGGCGCGCAGGGCCTCGTCCAGCGCGTCGCGCCGCATCCGCACGGCGGCCATCGCGCCGGGGTCGGCGTCCTTCCCGGGCGGCTGCTCCATGGCGCGCCCGCGGGCGCGCGCGAGCGCGGTGAACGCGGTGTCGTCCAGGACGCCCGACGCCCACAGCGCGGTCAGCTCGCCGAAGCTGTGCCCGAGGACGCCGTCCGGGGCGAAGCCGAGCTCCCGCAGCCAGGTGTACTGGCCCATCGAGAGGGCGCCGATCGCGGGCTGCGCGTAGGAGGTGCGGCGCAGCCGCTCGGCGTGTGCCTGGGTGTCCCCGGTGCCGGGCGGCGGGAAGACGGCGCGTGCCAGGCCGTCGGCGGCCGGGAAGCCCGTGCCCGCGGCCTCGAAGGCGTCCCGCACCGGGGGCAGCGCCAAGGCGGCGCCCAGGCCCATGTCGACGTACTGGCTGCCCTGACCGGCGAAGAGCGCCCCCACGCGGGTGCCGGACGGCAGCGCCCGCCGCCGGTAGTGGATGCCGCGCGGGTGGCTCCAGCCGTCCGGCGGGGCCGGGTCTCCGGCACCGCCCGGACCGCTCGTGCTTATCAGGCCGCCCGCCTGCACGGTGGCCGCCGAACCCCGCTCGCCCTCCACCGTCGCCCGCAGCCGCTCCACCGCGAGGGCGAGCAGCTCGGCGTGCTGCCGGGAGCCCTTGGCCACCAGGCCGATGCGGGCGTGGTCCGCCGGGGCCGGCCCGGTGTCCGGTGCGTCGCCGCGCTCCAGCCGCTGGAGCAGCAGCGCGGGGTCGGGGGCGTGCCAGAGGCAGGGGCGGGGTGTCTCGTGCAGGGCGCGCCGGATCTGGACGTGTCCTTCGGGAACGGCTCCGGCCTGGAGGTGTCCTTCGGGAACGGCTCCGGCCTGGAGGTGTCCTTCGGGAACGGCCCCCGCCCCGAGGCGTCCGTCGGGAACGGCCCCCGCCCCGAGGCGTCCGTCGGGAACGGCCCCGGCCTGGACGTGTCCCCCCGGAACGGCCCCCGCCCCCGCTTCCGCCCGTACGTGCTCCTCCAGCACCGCGTGGTAGTTCACCCCGCCGAAGCCGAACGCCGACACCCCGGCTCTGCGCACCGGGCGGGACGCCTCCCGGAGCCAGGGCCGGGCCGCGGTGTTCACGTAGAGCGCGCTGTCGCCGGCCCGGGCCTGGGCGCGCGGCTCGGTGACGTTGATGGTCGGGGGCAGCACCTGGTGGTGCAGCGCCAGGGCCGCCTTGATCAGCCCGGCCGCGCCGGCCGCCGCCTTGGTGTGGCCGATCTGGGACTTCACGCTGCCCACGGCCGCGTAGTGGTGGTCGTCGGGCGCGGCCAGGAGCGTGTTCAGCGCGGTCAGCTCGACCTCGTCGCCGGCCGGGGTCCCGGTGCCGTGCGCCTCGATCAGGCCGACCGACGCCGGGGCGCAGTCCGCGTCCGCGTAGGCGCGGCGCAGCGCGCGGAGCTGGCCCTCGCCGCTGGGTGCGTAGATGCTCTTCGCGCTGCCGTCGCTGGAGCTGCCGAGGCCGCGCAGCACCGCGTACACCCGGTCGCCGTCCCGCTCCGCGTCCGCGAGCCGCTTCAGCGCCAGCATGCCGATGCCCTCGCCGACCAGCGTGCCGTCCGCCGCTGCGTCGAAGGGCCTGACCTGTCCGCTGAGCGACAGCGCGGGCGTCTTGCTGAAGCACATGAAGGAGACGATCGAGTTGTCCGCGTCGCAGCCGCCGGTGAGCATCACGTCGGCGCGCCTGCCGAGGAGCTCGTCGACGGCGGCGCGCAGCGCGGCGAGCGAGCTGGCGCAGGCCGCGTCCACCGTGTGGTTGGCCGCGCCGAGGTTCAGCTTGTTGGCGACGCGGCCGGAGACGACGTTGCCGAGGATGCCGGGGAAGGAGTCCTCCGTCCACGGCGGCAGGGCCGCGAGCCGGGACCGCACGATCCGCTCGACGGTCTCCTCGGCGAGCCCGAAGGCCAGCAGCGTCTGCTTGAGCTCCGGCACCAGCAGGCGGGCGGCCAGCGGCATCAGGGTGCTGTTGGTGCCGCACACGCCGAGGATCACGCCGGTGCGCGCCGGGTCGTGCCAGGTCTGCCTGCCGTCCGCCGCGTCGTGCAGGGTCTCCTTGGCGACCACCAGGCTCAGCAGCTGCACCAGGCCGGTGGAGTCGACCATGTTCGGCGGCATGGCGAACTCGCGCGGGTCGAAGATCTCGGGGGTGAGGAAGCCGCCGCGCTTGCAGTAGGTGCGGTCCTCGGCGAAGGGGTCGGGGTCGTAGTGGTGCTCGGCGTTCCACCAGCTCTCGGGCACGACGTCCGAGCAGTCCCTGCCCGAGACGATGTTGTCCCAGAACTCCCTGACGTCCGACGCCTTGGGGAACCTGGCAGCGAGCCCCACGATCGCCACGGGATCACGCGCCAGCCGGCGGTCGGTGTCCTCGGCGGACGCGGTGTCCACGGCATACCCGGTGTCCTTGACGTTCCCGGCGTCCCCTGCCTTCTCCGTGTCCTTCACGTGCCCGGCACTCTCGACGGCTCCGTCGTCCGACATGCGCGTGTGCACCCGCCCCTTCGTTGGCTGTGGTGGGCAGGCGGGGCCCGCCCGTGGTGGGCGGGACGTCGGCTGCCTCGGTGAGAAGGACCGCGGTGGTCCGCGGACGCCGCCGGTGCGCCGGCGCGCGGCACCCCTGGCGGCGCTCCAGGGCACGGGGGCCCGGACCGCCGTCCACATCAATGCACGGGGCATCTGTCAGCCAAACGGCGAGAAACCGTTGCATCAGAGTGCGAGAGGGCGCACGAAAGCCTTCGGTGCCTTTCCATTCACGTCCGCGCTCCGGGTCGGGGCGCCCGCGCCGTGTCCGGGCCCTCACCGCGCCGGTACGCTCCCGTGCGCCTGCCGGCCGCGTCCGCTCGTGCCCGCCGGCGCCTACCCGGCCGGTGGGGCGCCTGCCACGCTGTCCACGAACGCGGAAGCGCACGCGTCCCCGGCGCACGTCACGGAGGTTGTATGACCAGCCCCCACACCCTCCAGGACGCCTACGGCCCCGGGAACGTCCTCTTCCGGGTGCTGGAGCCGATGGGCTGGGGGGACCTGCTCAACCTCGGCTACTGGACCCCGGGCACCCTGCCGGTCCTGCCGGCCGCCGGGCTCGGGCCGTTCCAGCGGCGGCTGGTGGCCCGCTCCACCGCACTGCTCGGGCTGACCCCGCGGGACACCGTCCTGGACGCCGCCTGCGGCCGCGGCTACAGCAGCCACGTGATGGCCGGCCAGGGCTCCCGGGTGACGGGGGTGGACCTGCTGACCGCCCATGTGGCGCAGGCGCAGCGGCGGTTCGGCGGGCGCCCGGGGCTCAGGTTCACCACCGGCGACCTCACGGCGCTGCGCCGACCGCCCTCGGGCAACGGCCACCGCCCCTTCCCGGACGGCTCCTTCACCAGGGTCCACTGCCTCGAAGCGGCCTTCCACCTGGGCCCCGAGGGCCGCCGCGCGTTCCTGGAGGACGCCTACGAGCTGCTGGCGCCCGGTGGCCGCCTGGTGCTGGTCGACTTCGTCTGGAGGACCGGCGACCCGGCCGGCATCGCCGCCGCCGACCCGGGGCGGCTGGTGCGCGACACCTGGCGGTTCGAGGCGTTCGAACCGCTCGCCGGCTACCACGGCCACGCCCTCGACATCGGCTTCCGCATCCGCAGGACCCTGGACTGGACCCGCCCCGTCACCGGCCGCTTCCTGCGCCTGGCCCACCTCTGCGCGGGGCTCAGCGGCACGCGGGCCGGGCGGCGCCTGCTGTGCCGCCGCTGGCCCGCGCTGTCCACCCTGTCCGGGCAGGACTGGGTGCACTTCGCGGCCGTCATCCACGCCCACACCGCCGTCCAGCGGGCGAGCGGCTATGCGGCGCTGGTGCTGGACCGCCCGGAGAGCTGAAGCGGTACGGAGGATCCACCCGTCACGGAGAGCCGACCCGGTACCGGGCCCCGGCCCCGGCGCGGCGCCCCGGCCCCGGCGCGGCGCCCCCGCCCCGGCGCGGCGCCCCCGCCCCCTCCCGCCCATGCGGCAGTATGCAAATAAGGGTGAATGAAAGCCGCATATCGGGCGATGGTCCGAGAAGGGTGACGAGGACATGGCGGAAGTGCACCACCGCTTCGCGACCGTGCAGGGACGGCAGCTCTTCTACCGGGAGGCCGGGCCGCGCGACGCCCCCGTCCTCGTACCGCTGCACGGCTTTCCGAGCAGCTCCTTCATGTACCGCCGCCTGATCCCGGCGCTGGCCGACGAGTACCGCCTCATCGCCCCCGACTACCCCGGCTTCGGCTTCTCCGACACGCCGTCCACCGACGAGTTCGACTACACCTTCGACGCCCTCACCGACCACGTCGGCGGCCTGCTCGACCAGCTCGGGGTGGGCCGGTACGCGCTCTACGTCCAGGACTACGGCGCCCCCGTCGGCTGGCGTCTGGCGCTGCGGAACCCCGACGCGATCACCGCCGTGGTGACCCAGAGCGGCAACGCCTACGAGGAGGGCTTCGTCGACGAGTTCTGGCGGCCCATCGTCGCCTACCAGCGCGACCCCAGCCCCGACAACGCGGCGGCCCTGGCCCCGGCGCTCGGACTCGACATGATCAAGTGGCAGTACGTCACCGGGGTCCCCGACGAGACGCTGGTCGACCCCGACACCTGGCACCACGACCACCGGATGGTCTCCCGCCCCGGCAACGACCTGGTCCAGCTCAAGCTGCTCCAGGACTACGCCACCAACGTCCCGCTCTACCCGCGCGTCCAGGAGTACCTGCGCGACCGGCGCCCGCCGCTGCTCGCCGTCTGGGGCAGGAACGACCCGATCTTCGGTCCCGACGGCGCCCGCGCCTTCAGCCGCGACCAGCCCGACGCCGAGGTGCACCTCCTGGACGGCGGCCACTTCCTCCTGGAGTCCGCCCTCGACGAGGCCGTCCGCCTGATCCGGAACTTCCTCGGCAGGAACATCAAGGGGTCGTAGCGGGCCACTGCCGCTCAGGGCCAGTGGCGGGCTACGGATGCCAGCGAGATCCGTGGGCCACGGATGCCGGGGAGAGGGGAATCCTCGGCATCCGTGGCCGGGACCCGTTCCGCGCCGCGCCACGCGGCAGCGGCGGGAACGGAGCGGGGTGCCCCGGGGCGCGAGCGGCTGCGCTGCCGGGGCGTGAGGGGGTCGGTCAGGGCACGCTCGTCACGCCGCGTGCATCACGGACACGTGCGTCAGGACACGCGCATCAGGAGGTGTGCGTCAGGAGGTGTGCGGGCGCTTGCCCGGCTCCTGGCGCGGTATCTGCTGGTTGGCCGGCGGATGGTCGGCTTCGGCAGCTGGTTCACCTCGTACTGCGCGAGCTGGTACTGCCCGGTGGTGTCCGGCAGCACCGGCGCGTCGTTCGCCTTGCCGAACCGGAACGTGGACGTCAGGTTGCCCACGGTCCGCCGGCGCCACTCGCTGATGTTGGGCTCCTTTGCAGGGCTTCCCCCAGTGTTCACCGGCGAGGTCACACGCTGTGATGGTAGCTTGCGAGCGATGACTACTCACGTGAAGCGGGCGTTCAAGCACCGCTTTTATCCGAGCGATGCGCAGGCGGCTGAGTTGTCGCGCACGTTCGGGTGCGTGCGGAAGGTCTACAACTTAGCTCTCGCGGCCCGAACGGAGGCGTGGGCACGCCAGGAGCGGGTCAACTACAACCAGACGTCGGCGATGCTGACCGTTTGGAAGAAGAGTGAGGAACTCGCGTTCCTCAATGAGGTCTCCAGCGTTCCGCTCCAGCAGGCCCTGCGGCACTTGCAGACGGCGTTCACAAATTACGAAGTCCTTTCAAGTTCGGCTCTTCGGCCGACTTAGGGGGCTCGCAAACGGTCACTCGGAGAGGCGACCCATCACGCGGAACCGGGATGGCCGCTTCCGGAAGTCCCGCTGAACGGATGGATGTATCGCACAAGAAACCCTCGCGGTACACGCGGCGTTGGGCCGGACCACATCTGCCTGCCCGGTGCGGGCGGCATGGCGGCCTGCCTGCGGTGTGGCATGCGGTGCGGCCGAGGGGGCGTGCGGCGGGGCGGCGCCCGGTCGCGCGTTCCTAGACTCGGGGCCATGTGCGCGCAGGTGATGGTAGCCGAGGACGACGAGGGGCAGGCCGAGCTGGTCCGCCGCTATCTGGAGCACGAGGGCCACGGGGTGACCGTCGTGCACGACGGCCGGGCCGCGCTCGACGCGCTCCGGCACGCCCCGCCCGACCTGCTGGTCCTGGACGTGATGATGCCGCGCGTCGACGGGCTCGACGTCTGCCGGATCGTCCGCTCCCAACAGGCCCTCGCCGACCTGCCGGTGCTGATGCTCACCGCCCGCTCCACGGAGGACGACCTGCTGCTCGGCCTCGACCTCGGCGCGGACGACTACATGACGAAGCCGTTCAGCCCCCGGGAACTGATGGCCCGGGTGCGGGCACTGCTCCGCCGCGGCGCCCGCACCGGTCCCACAGGTCCCACCGGTCCCACCGAGCCCGAGCCGGCGTCCCGGCCGGTGCTCAGGGCGGGCCCCCTGACGGTGGATCCGGCGCGGCACGAGGCGTGGGCGCACGGGCGCAGGATCGAGTGCACACCGGGGGAGTTCCGGCTCCTCGAAGTGCTCGCGGAGCGCCCCGGGCAGGTGTTCACGCGCGCTCAGATCCTCTCGCGGCTGCACGGCTTCGACAGCTACATCACCGGCCGGACGGTGGACGTCCACGTGATGAACCTGCGCCGGAAGCTGGAACCCGATCCGCGGGTGCCCCGCTGCCTGGTGACGGTGTACGGGGTCGGCTACAAGCTGGCGGACGAGTGGCCGGAGGCCCCGGCCTCCGCGGAGCAGGCCTTCCGGGATCCGGGCTCCCGGGAGCCGGACGGCCCGCGACGGCCCGGGGCCGGCGGCCGTTCATGAGTCCGGCCGCCTCCGGATCCGGCCGCACCGACCGGGCAGGGCTGGTCGGCCACACCGACCAGCATGGCGCCGCCCCCCACACCGACCGGGCCAGCACCGCCCCCCACACGGACCGGCCCAGCACCGCCGTCCCCACCGACCGGCGGGACGTGCCGCTGCGCCGCAGCCTGCTGGTGCGGCTGCTGGCCGTGTCGGCGCTGGTGTCCGTCTGCTCGGTCGCGGCCACCGCGTGGGTGGTGGTGCGCACGACCGCCGTCGCCATCGGACAGGAGCGCGGGCAGGCGCTCGCGGACGACACCCGGATCTACGACGGCCTGCTCGGCTACGCCGCCACCCACCCGGACTGGTCCGGCGCCGGGCACCTGACCGGCGAGCTTGCGCACCGCACCGGCCACCGCATCGTGCTGCTCGACAAGTCCGGCCGGACGCTCGCCGACTCCGAGTCCGCCACCGCCACCGCCACCGCCCACGGCCACGCCCCCGCCCCCGGCTCCGACGCCACCCACCCCCCGTACCGCCCGCCGGACAAGCCGACCGCCGTGATCGACCCGCTCGCCGTCGACCCCCAGCTCGTGCCCGGCGCCGAGGCCGACGGGATCGACCCGCGCGCCGTCGGCCCCTTCCGGCTGCCCGCGGACGAGCGGGACCGCCTTGCGCGGGCCGCGGCCAAGGCGACCGCCTGCCTGCGCCGGACGCTGGGCGTCGAGGCGCACGTCGAGACCGCGCCCGGCGGGCGCCCCCGCGTCGTCACCGCCGACCAGAGCCCCGTCACCGGCACGCGGTGCGCGAGCACGGCGCTCGACGCGCCGACGCCGACCGAGACCAGGGCCCTGAAGGCGCTCAATTCCCTGGTCGACACGTGCCTCGCCCGGCGCGGCACGGGCCCGGTGCCGCTGACGCTGGACCCGAGCGGGCAGCCGGCGGTGAGCCTGCCCGACCCCACCCGCCCCGCGCCGCGCCAGGCGGCCGTGGCACGCCCCGCCCCCGGCGAGGCCGACGCCACGAACGCGCGGGCCGCCTCCTGCCTCGCCAACAGCCGCAGCCAGCAGCTCGCCCCCCTGGTGGCGCCCGGGGCCCGGCTCTACGTGAGCAGCCCGGGGCGGACGGCGACCACGTTCTTCGACCTGTCCCCGGGCAACAGGCTGCGGATCGCGGCGAGTTCGGCGCTGGTGCTGCTGGTGACCGTGGCGGTGACGACGTTCGCCGGGATCCGGCTGGTCAGGCCGCTGCGGGCGCTGACACAGGCGGTGCGGCGGATGGAGGACGGCGACGTGGGGGCCCAGGTGGCGGTCGCGGGCGGCGCCGAACTCGGCCGGCTGGCGGGTGCGTTCAACGCGATGTCCGCGCGGCGCGCCCAACTGGAGGCCGGGCGCAGGGCGATGACCAGCGACGTCGCGCACGAGCTGCGCACCCCGCTGAGCAACATCCGCGGGTGGCTGGAGGCCGTGCAGGACGGGGTGGCGCGGCCCGACGACAAGGTGGTCTCCCTGCTGCTCGGCCAGGCCCGGCTGCTCCAGCACATCATCGACGACCTGCGGGACCTGTCCGCCGCCGACGCGGGCGAGCTGCGCCTGGCGAAGGAGCCGGTGTCGCTGGCCGGGCTGCTGGACACGACGGCGATGGGGCACCGTGCGGCGGCCGCCGCGGCGGACGTCCGGCTCGCCGTCGAGGCCGACCCCGCCCTGCCGCCCCTGCCCGCCGACCCCGTGCGCCTGGGGCAGGCCGTCGGCAACCTGCTCTCCAACGCGATCCGCCACACCCCCGCCGGCGGCTCGGTGACGCTGCGGGCACGCCACGAGGACGGCACCGCGGTCATCGAGGTGTCCGACACCGGCACCGGCATCGCCCCCGAGGAACTGCCGCACGTCTTCGAGCGGTTCTGGCGCGCCGACAAGTCCCGCAGCCGCCGCGGCGGAGGCAGCGGCCTCGGCCTTCCCATCGTCCGCAAACTCACGGAGGCGCACGGGGGCACGGCCACGGCGGAGTCCGTCCCGGGCGAGGGCGCCACGTTCACCCTGCGCATCCCCTCACCACCTCCTGCCAGGAATCTGACAGCTTCCTGACACACCCTCCGTAGCCTCCGCCGCATGCGATACGTACCCAGTGCATCCCGCAGGCGCCCCGTGACCGCGGCGGTCGTGGTGGCCGTGGCCGCCGCGGCGCCACTGCTGGCCACCGCCCCGGCCCCCGCCGCGGACGGCGCCGCCGCGGCCGGCCAGGTGGCCGTGCACCAGCAGGCGGTCACCGCCGCCGAGCGGCAGGCCGTGCTCGACTACTGGACGCCGGAGCGCATCGGGGCGCTCACCACGCCGGCGTCGGACAACCCGCCCACCGGCGGCCCCGACGGCGCCCCCTGGACGACACCGAACGCGCTGCCGAGGACCGTGGGACGGCTCTTCTTCACCGACCACGGCGAGGATACGAGCTGCACCGCCACGCTGGTCGAGAGCGCCAACCGCAGCACCGTGGTGACCGCGGGCCACTGCGTGAACAACACGAACCTGCTGGGCGAGGACAACCAGTGGGCGGCCAACGAGATGTTCGTGCCCGGCTACCACGACGGCCAGGCGCCCTACGGGAAGTTCGTCGGCCGCACGGGCGCCGTCGACGCCACCTGGCTGGCCAACGACGCGCAGCACGGCGAGACGTACGACGCCTACGACCAGGCGTTCGTCGTACTGAACCCGGACGGGCACGGCCGGGCCCCGCAGGACGTCGTCGGCGCCGCGCAGAAGATCGGCTTCGACCGCCCGGGCAACGTCCGGAGCACGTCCTTCGGCTACCCGCGCGCCAGCGCGGACCCGGCCCGCGAGGGCCTCCCGGAGTACACCGGCGAACGCCTCGCCTACTGCTCGGGCCAGGCGCGGGAGTACCCCGGCTCCCCCGACTGGCCCGAGCCCCCCGGCCAGTTCGGCCCGCCGTGCATCATGGGCGGCGGCTCCAGCGGCGGCCCACGCATCACCGGCCTCGACCCCGTGACGGGGGTGGGAACGGTCGTCGGGGACAACACGCAGGGCGGGTTCTTCGACGCGGACGGCACTCCGTGCCCGATCGACGCCCACGACGACTGCGCGCGGTACCTGGTGGGCCCGCAGTTCACGACGACGATCACCAAGCCGCTGTACGACCGGGTTCAGCAGAAGGGGTAGGGGCCGCGCTCGTCGAGTTCCGCCAGAACACCGAACTCCGCCTCAAGCCCGTCGAGTCCCGATCCGGCCCCTGGTGCGTACGCACCAGGGGCCGTGCGTGCCTGATCCGGACGCACCAGACGAAGACGGTGGCGGGAGGCGATGCCCGGCCGGGGCGGCGGAGGCGAGTGTGGGGGGAACCAACGACGGAAGGACGTCCATGTCCGAAGCTGTGGTCTCCCCGGTCCGTATCGGGAAGCCGGCGATCGGTGCCCTCGGCATCCTGGCGCTCGCCCTCGGCACCCTCCAGTCCGTGGTGGAGCCCGCGCTCCCGCTGATCCAGCGTGAGCTGGGCGTCAGCCCCGCCGAAGGGGCACTGGTCGCCAACACGCTGCTGATCACCGGCGCGGTCCTCACACCCCTCGCAGGCAAACTCGGCGACCGCCATGGCGGAAAGCGGGTGCTGGTCTGGCTGGCGGCCGTGGTCTCGGCCGGTGGTCTGCTGGCCGGCCTGGCGCCGAACCTGCCGTTGCTGCTGATCGGTCAGGTACTGCAGGGCGCCATGGTGGGTGCGCTGCCGCTCTCGTTCATCCTGGTCCGGGGGCACCTCCCGGCGGGAGAGTCACAGGTGGCGATCGGGGTGGTCGTCGCGCTGTTCACGGGCGGCGGCATGGTGGGAACGCTGGTCGCCGGGCCGATCGCGGAGGGACTGTCCTGGCACTGGATGTTCGCGTTGCCGACGATCGCGATCATCGCGGCGACCCTGGCCGTGACGCGGCTGATGCCGCACGATCCGCCGATCCGGTCGGACAGCGGGATCGACTGGCCCGGCGTGGTCCTGCTGAGCGGCACGCTGCTCGCGCTGATGCTCGGGCTCGTGACGGTGACGAGCGGCGGCCTGCCGCCCCTCGCGGTCGGTGCCATCGCCGTGGTCGTGGCCGCCCTCGCGACCGGATGGGTTGCCGTCGAGCGCCGGGCGGCCTCGCCGATGGTCGATCTGCGCATGCTGGCGAAGCCCGCGATGTGGAACGCGTGGGTGCTCACCCTCGTCATCACCACCAGTTCCGGGATGGTGATCTTCCTGCTTCCGCAGCTCTTCGCGGTGTCGGGCGACGGCTACGGCTTCGGAGCCGGCACCACCACCATCGGACTGTTCCTGATGCCGGGCGCGGTCGCCGGGGCGGTGAGCGATTCGGTCGGCGGGCTCGCGGCGCGGCTCTTCGGTTCGCGTGCCGTGGTCGTCGCGGGCACCGTCGTCACGGCGGCCACGCTGATCGCCCTGGCGTCGGTGCACACCTCGGCATGGCAGCTCGTCCTCGCGAAGGCGGTGACCGCGTTCGCCGCGGGCGCCGGTACCACGGCGCTGCTCGCCGGCACCGCCACCGCCGTCGAGACCGGGGACACCGGCATCGCCACCAGCCTGCTCGTGGTGACGCGCGTGATCGGGGTCGCCCTGGGCGTCCAGGTCGGCGGCGCGATCCTCGCCGCCGGAGCCGACCCGGTGACGGGCCTGCCGTCCGAATCGGCCTTCGCCACGGGGTTCGCCGTCGCCGGCCTCGTCGCCGCGCTGTCACTGCTCGTCGCCCGCATCACGAAGACTCGCACCACGAAGAACGGAGCCCCGGCATGACACCCACCGGCCGGTCGACGGACGCGAGTACCACCGCGAAGCGCACCGTTCTCATCTCCGGGGCGAGTATCTCCGGACCCGCGCTGGCCTACTGGCTGCACCGGTCCGGATGCGCGGTCACCGTGGTGGAGAAGGCAGGCGCACTGCGCGACGGCGGTTACCCGATCGACATCCGCGGCAGTGCGACAGAGGTGGTCCGGCGGATGGGGATCCTGCCGCGACTGCGCGACGCGCACATCGGCTCGCGGCGCTGCACCTTCCTCGACGCCGACGGAAGTGAGGTGGCCTCGGTCAACCCGCGCGCGGTTGCCGGCGGTGTCGAGGGACGGGACCTCGAAGTACGTCGGGGAGACCTGGCCGCGGCCCTCCACGCGATCGTCTCCGACGGGGTGGAATTCCTGTTCGGCGACTCCATCGACACCCTCGACACCCTCGACCAGTCCGGCCAAGGGGTCGACGTCACGTTCCACAGCGGGCGACAGCGCACGTTCGACCTGGTGGTCGGCGCCGACGGCATGCACTCGCACACCCGGGAGCTGCTGTTCGGTCCCGAGGAGCAGTTCCACCGCTACCTCGGCTACGCCTTCGCCATCTTCACCATGCCGAACACCGTCGGGCTCTCCCGCGAGCTCGTGTTGTGGAACACCCCGGGCAAGGCCGCGGCCCTCTACGCCGTCGGGGACGGCGAGCTGCACGCCTTCCTCACCTTTCACCGACCGGAGCCACCGTTCGAAGCCCTGAGGAACCCCGACGCCCAGCGGGACCTGGTCGCCGCGGTCTTCGCCGGCGCGGGGTGGGAGGTGCCGGGCATGGTCGACGCCATGCACGGCGCGGACGACCTGTTCTTCGACACGGCCGGTCAGATCCGCATGCCCCGCTGGTCGAGCGGCCGCGTCGCGCTCGTCGGCGACGCCGCGTACGCACCCTCGTTCCTCACCGGGCAGGGTTCGAGCCTCGCGCTGGCCGGTGCCTACATGCTCGCCAACGCCCTGGCCGCGAACCGGGACCACACCGCGGCCTTCGCGGCCTACGAACGCGACCTCCGGGGGTTCGTGGCCATGAACCAGGCACTGGTCGACACGGGTGCGGCCACGCTCTTCCCCACCACGGCGCGGGCTCTGGAACGACGCAACACCATGCTGCGCGGCCTCGTGACGATGCCGTCCGCGCCGGCGCAGCCGGCCCACTCGGCCCTTGCGCTGCCCGAGTTCGCCCCGATGCCGTGACCCCGGACGGAGCCGGCCGAGTGGTGCCGCCGAGGGGCCCTCTGCCGGATCACGGCATGCGGTCGGTACCGCCGTCGGGGGCGGCGTGGACCAGGCCCGTCCGGTAGGCGATGACGACGAGCTGCGCCCGGTCGCGGGCCTGAAGCTTCGTCATGGCCCGCTGTACGTGGGCGCGGACGGTGAAGGGGCTGAGGAACATCCGCTCGGCGATCTCCTGGTTGGACAGGCCGGTCGCGACCAGAGCCACCATCTCGCGTTCGCGCGGGGTGAGCACGGCGAGCCGTTCGGGGTGGTGCGGCGGGGGATCGTCCGGTGTGGCCAGGAAACGGGCGACCAGGGAGCGGGTCGCGGCGGGGGACAGAAGGGTGTCGCCGGCGGCGATCGTGCGCACGGCGTCCAGCAGGGCCTCGGCGCCGATGCCCTTGCCGATGAAACCTCCGGCCCCCGCGCGCAGCGCCTGGGCGACGTACTCGTCGGTCTCGTACGTGGTGAGTATCAGGATGCGGCTGGCACGCAGTTCCGGGTCCGCGCAGATCTCCGACGTGGCCGTGAGACCGTCCATCTCCGGCATGCGGATGTCCATGATCACCACGTCCGGGCGGAGCTGCCGGGTGAGTCCCACCGCCTCCCTGCCGTCGGCGGCCTCGCCGACCACGGTGATGTCGTCGGCGGTGTCGAGGAGTATCCGGAAGGCGTCCCGCAGCAGGGCCTGGTCGTCGGCGAGCAGCACTCGGAGCGTCACGGCGCGTCCCCCGGCTCTCCGTCGCCCGTCCGCCCGCTGCCAGCGCCGCTGCCGGTCGCGCCGTCGGACGTCCGCCCGCTGCCGGTGGCGCCGTCGCCGGCCTCTCCGCCGCCCGCCCCTCCGCCGTCGATCGCGCCGTCGGACGTCCGCCCCTCGATGGCGGTCGCACCGGCGGTCCCGCGCGCCGTGTCCTTGGCCTGCGGGAGGGGCGGGAGGGGCAACCGGGCGGAGACGAGGAAGCCGCCCTCCGGGCCCCTGCCGGCCCAGAGGTGTCCCCCGACCGCGGTGGCACGTTCACGCATGCCGATCAGGCCGTAACCGGGCGCACGGTGCGCCACCGTGGACGCGGCCGGTCCGATGGACGCGGCCGGTCCGATGGACGCGGCCGGTCCGGTGGCCGCGGTCGGCGCCGTGCGGGCGCCCCCTCCGTCGTCGGCGACGGTGAGGGTCACGCGATCACCGTTCCACGTGAGGCCCACCCGGGCGCTGCCGGTACCGGCGTGCTTGGTCACGTTGGTCAGGGCCTCCTGGACGATCCGGTAGGCGGTGAGGTCCACGCCCGGCGGCAGCGGCCTGGCCGTGCCCTCCGTGTGCACCGACACCTCCAGACCCGCGCGGCGGAAGGTTTCAAGGAGCGTGGGAAGCCGGGACAGGCCGGGCGCCGGTTCGGCGGGGGCGGCCGTGTCCCCGGACTGGCGCAGCAGGCCGACCGTGGCCCGCAGTTCGTCGAGCGCGTGGCCGGTGGTCTCGACGAGCTCCCCCAGGCTCTTGCGGGTCTGCTCCGGGCGAGCGTCGAAGAGGTGGGCGGCGACCGTGGCCTGCGCGTTGGCCAGGGTGATCTGATGGGCCACGAGGTCGTGCAGCTCCCGGGCGATGCGCACCCGCTCCTCGGCCACCCTGCGGCGCGCCTCGCTGTCCCGGCTCTCCTCGGCCCGCAGGGCCCGCTCCTGAACGGCCGCCAGATAGGCACGCCGGTTCCGCACCGAGCGACCGAGTACGCCGGCCACCAGCGGGAACGCCGCCACCGCCGCCACCCTGCTCGCGTCCTGCCACGAGAGGCCCCCGAACAAGGGGGTGGAGGCGACCAGCAGTGCCGCGGAAGTGAGCGACACCGCGCTCGCCGCGCGCCGCTCGTCGGGCGCGGTGAGCGCGTAGGAATAGGCGGTGATCACGGCGGGGGCCACGATGAGCGGGCTCAGCAGGAGGCCCAGGGGCGACACCACCACGCCGCAGGCGGTCGTGACCGCCATGGCGGCCAGGGGCGCCCGGTGCCGCACCGGCAGCGCGGCGCAGGACACGATGGCGATGGCGTAGGCGGCGGCGGGTGGTGCTGACAGCGTGTTGTCGACCTGCACGACCCCGCCGAGCAGGCAGAGCACGAACGCCGTCGCCGTGATCGCTCCCTGGCGCCGCCACGTGCCGCCCGGTCGCGGACCACTGCCTCCTGTGTCCGTCATGGCCGGCTCAGTGCCGGCCGGAGGGGAGCCGACGCACCGCGGTGTCCGGCCCGGTCGTGGAGGCCGGGACCGGCCTGCTCAGTGCCTCACCCTCGATATCCGCATCAAGCAGCACATGCTTCAGGATAGGGGCCGGCCGCCAGGCCCGGCGGCCGAGCGGTGCCAGGACCACGGGTGCGATCTCCATCCGGACCACTGCTGATCACTCCAACCACCGCTGGGCAAGAGGAATTGCGCGCGATTCCCACGCCTCCCACCCTCGCCTCCGGCGCCCCGCCCGGCATCGTCCCCGAGTCCGCCTCCGCCTGGTGCGCCTGGACCAGCCACTCGCGTGTCCTGGTGCATACGCACTATGGGACACGCACCACAGGACACGCCACGGATCGCCCGCCGACCACACCGCCCCCCGCCCGTCCGGCACGCCGTCGGGGACCGAGGGGCGGCAGCCCGGCAGTCCACCCACGGACCTGATCTGGCCCGCCCGCGGCGATCCCTGATACACCGGATCAAGAAACGGTGGCCTCGCACCCAACCCCAAGCGCGAGACACACCGACGTACTTGGCATGAACGCAGGGAGCACAGATCATGAAAATCGGCATCGGGATCCCCAACCAGATACGCAACGTGCGAGCTGACGTCATCCCCGAGTGGGCGCGGCGTGCCGAAGCGGCGGGGTTCTCCTCCCTGGGCAGTGTGGGCCGGGTCGCCTACCCGGGGGTGATGGACACGGTCGCGCTGGCCGCCGCGGCGGGTGCCACGAGCAGGATCGGGCTCATCAGCAACGTCCTGCTCGGCCCGGTCTGGCCCGCCCTGATGCTGGCCAAGGAGGCCCAGAGCATCGACGGTGTCTCGGGCGGCCGTCTCACCCTCGGCGTCGGCCTCGGTGGGCGTTCCGACGACTTCGTGGTGGAGGGTCTTGGCCCGCGCGGCACCGGCAAGCGGCTCGACCAGGACATCGAGACGTTCAAGAGCGTGTGGCGCGGTGAGACACCCGACGGCTGCGACAACCCGCTGGTCCCCGAGGGCAGCCGCGAGGTGCCCCTGCTCTTCGGCGGCATGGTCCAGGCGTCGTACGACCGCGTGGCGCGCTCCGGCCGCGGCTACATCGGCGCGTCACTGCCGGCCTCCATGGTCACCGGCGCCTTCGACGGCGTACGGGCGGCTTGGAAGGACGCCGGACGCGACGGCTCGCCGTACCTGGTCGCCATCGCGTACTACGCCGTCGCGGACGTCGAGGGTGGCCGGGCGAACGTCTACGACTACTACTCCACCGCGGGAGCGGAGATCGCCGGGCTCATCTCGTCCGCGGCGAGCGGAGGAGCGGACGCGATCAGGAAGACGGTCGGTGAGTTCGAGGCACTCGGAGCCGACGAGCTGATCCTCAACCCGACCGGCGACGACCTCGACGAGATCGAGCGGGTCGCCGAGATCGTCCTCTGAACCGTCGCGAGATGGTCCTCTGACGTATCGCGTGATCGGCCTCTGACGCATCGCGTGATCGGCCTCTGAACCATTGCCTGATCGCCCTCTGGACCATCGCGAGGTGGTCCTCCGACGCATCGCGTGATCGTCCTTTGACGCATCGGGCGATCGTCCTCCGAGCGGTCACCGCGCGAGTAGCGCAGCCGAGCCGGTCGTTGCGGACCCGCTGGGAACGGGCGCGTCCGCCCGTGTGGACTTGCGGACCCGCTGGAAACGGGGACGGCCGCCTGTGCGGACGCGCCCGCGACGTTTACCCCTGTGGGGCGGTGCCGCCGACACCGCCCCACAGGGCCTGACCGGCCGGACGGGGGCCGCTCACCTCATCCGTCCGGCCGGGGCTTCACTCGTCGCGCCCGGCGAGGGGCGCGTGCGACGGCGGGATGATCCGGGCCGTGAGGTCGGGCTCGGGCATGTCCGCGTCGAAGGGGAACATCGGGCGGCGGATGCGGTGGTGGCCGAGCCGGGCCAGGTCCTGGTCGACGCCGCCCGGGGTGAGCGCCATCTTCCAGTCCCTGGCCATCGCGAACAGCTCCGGCTCCAGGTACCCGATCTTGACGATCACCAGGTCGGCGCCGCGCGGTTCGAGGGACAGGTCGGTGAAGTCCTTCTCGTGGTGGTACGGCTTGCGCAGCTCGGTGACGATCACGTGCAGGCCGCCCACGCGGATCACCACCTCGACGCGGGCGTCGCGGTCGCCGTGCTTGATCGCGTGCACCACGCCGGTCAGGGTGACGGGCCCGGCGTGCCGGTCGTCGACCTCGGCACCCGCGGTCACGGTGACCTCCGCGCCGACGCCCGCCGCCACCGCCGTCGCGACCGCCTCGGGGCCCGGCACCGAGGCGTAGATGGCGGTCGGGCCGTCCGCCGCGGTGAGGTCGGGGCGCTCCAGCAGCCGCTGGAGGGTCCAGGTGACGTCGCCGGCGCCGCCCGCGGTCGGGTTGTCGCCGGTGTCGCTGATGAAGTACGGCCTGGCCGGGGAGGCGAGGGCCGCCGCCAGGCACTCGTCGAGCGTTCCGGTCGGCGCGACGAACGCGAAGTCGTGCCGCGCGTCCCAGAAGCCGCGGGCCAGCCGCTCGGCACCGGCGGCCACCGCGGCCTCGGCGGGGCCGGTCACGACGACCGCGGCGCGGTTGCGGGGCTCGTCCGCCCAGGCGTAGCCGACCCAGATCGCGGCGTCCGTGACGCCGTCGGCGGCCTCGACGTCGGCGACGGCCGCGTAGACGCTGCGCGCCGGCTCGATCCGCGTCGAGGTCTGCTCGCCGGCCAGCAGCACCGGCACCGGCACCCACGCCTTCACCGGCCGGCCGGCGCCGGAGCCGAGCAGGTCCACGAGGTTGCGCGCGGCGCGCTCCTTGGTCTCCATGGCGTCCTCGTGCGGCGCCATCCGGTAGCAGGTGATCAGGTCGCTGCCGTGGGCGAGTTCGCGGGAGACGTTGCCGTGCAGGTCCATCGAGGTGGACACGATCACGTCGGGGCCGACGGTCTCGCGGATCCGGGCGAGCAGGGCCGCCTCGGGGTCGTCCAGGCCCTCCACCGACATGGCGCCGTGGATGTCGTACCAGAGGCCGTCCACGCGGCCGAGTGCGGCGAGCCGTTCGATCAGCTCGTCGGAGAGCTCCGCGAACGCCCCGGCGGTCACCGTGCCGCCCGGCAGCGACTTGCCGACGAGCGCGCCGCGCCAGTCGGCCGCCTCGCGCAGCGGCTCACCTGCGGCGAGGAACGGGTACCGGGTGACGACGTCATCGCCGCGCAGCGGGTGGAACGCCGGCGCCTCGGTGCGGGCGGGCGAGAACGTCGACGACTCGATGCCGAGACCGGCGATGGCGATGACCGGGTGGGCGACGGGGGTACGGGGGTGTGGCTCGGGCATGGCTCCTCTTCGCGGGGTTCGCCGTCAGCCGGCCGCGTCGCCGCCGCCGCGGTGCGGCGCGGGGCGCGGGTGGGCGCTGCCGGTGGTGGATGGTGCGACGGCCTCCAGGGCGTGCGTGAGAGCGCTCTGCAACGCGAACCGGCCCGCGCCGACCAGGTTGGCGTCGGCGCCGAGGCTGACCCGCTCGATCACCAGGTGCTCGGTGACGAGCGGGTGGCAGGCCTCGTAGAGCCGGCTGCGCACGGCGGCGACGAGCGGTTCCAGGGTGGACAGGATGCCGCCGAGGTACACGGCGTCGGGGTTGAAGAAGTTGACGTTGGCGGCGAGCACGGTGCCCAGGTGGCGGCCGGCCTGGCGGACGGCGAGGGTGGTCTGCGGGTCGCCGTCCGACGCCAGCCGGGCGACGTCCTCGACGGAGTCCACCTCGACGCCCTGCTCGCGCAGGATCCGCACCAGCGCGGCGCCCGAGGCCACGGTCTCCAGGCAGCCGGTGTTCCCGCAGCTGCACGGCCGGTCGTCGGCGGCCTCGATCCGGACGTGGGTGATCTCGCCGGCGGCGTTGGTGGCGCCCCGGTGCAGCCGGCCGTCGGTGATGATGCCGGTGCCTATGCCGGTGCCGATCTTCACGGTGATCGACTGGCGCCGCGCGGCGGGCTGGGCGGCGTGCTCGCCGACGGCCATGCAGTTGGCGTCGTTGTCGACGGCGGCCGGCACCCCGAACCGCTCCTGGAGCCAGTCCCGCACGGGGAACCGGTGCCAGCCCGGCATCCGGGACGGCAGCGTCACCGTTCCCGCGGTGATGTCCACCGGGCCCGGCAGGGAGAACCCGACGCCCTTCAGCAGGGCGCGACCGCGGCGGTCGGCCAGTTCCTCCAGGGTCTCGGCGAGCCGGGGCAGCGCGGCCTCGGGCCCGTCGTCGATCAGCAGCGGCACGGTCGCCACGTCCGTGAGCCCGCCGCCCGGCAGCACCGCGCCCACCCGGGCGTGATGGCCGCCGAGGTCGGCCGCGGCCACGTACCCGTCGGTGCCGCCGAGCCGGAGCACCTTCCTGGGGCGCCCGCCCGTGGACGAGCGGGTGCCCTGCTCCGCGACGAGCCCGTGCGCGACGAGCTGCCCGACCGTGAGGGAGATCGTGGACGGCGCGGCGCCGGTGAGGTCGGCCAGCTCGGTGCGTGACTCCGCCTGCCCGGAGGCGAGCAGTTCGAGAACGCGCAGGGCCACGGAGGTGGTGGCCCCGGTGGGGCTCCTCCGTGGGGGCGCGCTTTTTTCAGGCATGGACGCAGTTACTTCCGCCGGCGGGTCGAGACGCGGGAACCAATCCCGCGATTCGGTGAGCGTAGCCCCCATCGGGCAGATGATCAGCCCAATTGCCGAAGAATCAAACGGGACAAAGCATGGTGAACACGATATCTCGCCCCTCACGCGCTGGTTTTTTTGGGACAGCAGAAACTTACTTTTTACGACTACCCGTTTGTTTCTTCGACGTCTATGGTCGTTGACTGACTCCGCCACGCCCCACGGTTCACACGAGTCATCCAGGTTCCCGGCGGACACACCGGGCCGTTCACTCCTTTGAGGAGAGCCATGTTCCTTGCTGCCACGGCGGCCCGTCGGCGCCACCCGGCGGTCCTCGCCGGTGTCCTCGTCTCGGCGGGCGCGCTGCTCGCGGGCTGCTCCGGGACGAGCGGTTCGTCGTCCGGGTCGTCCCACGACGCGATCAACTACGCGCTGCCCGCCAACTTCACGCCGAACTGGATCCTGCCCATCGGCACCGCGGCGCACCTGAACACCAACAACAACTCGATCATCGCGAGCCTCTGGGAACCGCTGATCGCCTACGACGGCTCCACCGGCAAGATCGCCTGGAACAAGTCGGCCTCCCTGGCGACCGCCGCCGACTTCGCCAAGGACGGCAGGAGCGTCACGGTCACCCTGGGCGACCGGCACTGGAGCGACGGCAAGCCCGTCACCTCCCGTGACGTGGAGTTCTGGTACAACGTCGTCAAGGGCAACAAGTCCGAGTGGGCCGGCTACAGCCCCGGCAAGGCCCCCGACAACTGGACCTCGTTCAAGACCGTCGACGCGCGGCACTTCACCCTCACGTTCGACAAGGCCTACAACAGCCAGTGGATGCTGGCGAACCAGCTCAGCCAGATCCAGCCCATGCCGCAGCACGCCTGGGACAAGACCGGCGCCGCGGCCAAGGTCTCGGACGCCGACCGCTCGGCGGCGGGCGCGAAGCAGGTGTGGGCCTTCCTGAACGGCGCCGCGAAGAAGATCGCGAACTACCAGAGCGACCCGCTGTGGAAGACCATCGACGGGCCCTACGCGATCAAGTCGTTCTCCACGGCCGGCAAGGTCGTCCTCACCGCGAACGAGAAGTACGACGGGCTTGAGAAGCCCGCCATCAAGACGGTGAACCTGCTGCCCTTCACCACCACGGACGCGGAGAAGAACGCGCTGCGCTCCGGGCGCGTCGACTACGGCTACATCGACGCCACCGACCTGGACCAGAAGAGCCAGTTCACCACGCAGGGCTACACCGTCAAGCCGTGGACCGGCTGGGCGATCACCTACCTGCCGTACAACTTCAACAACCCCACCATGGGCCCCGTCTTCAAGCAGCTCTACGCGCGCCAGGCGATCCAGGAGTCGGTCGACCAGACCAGCCTCGCCAAGGTCGTCTGGGGCGGCACCGCGGTGCCCGGCTACGGCCCGGTCCCGCAGGCGCAGGTCTCGTCGTTCCTCTCGCCGGAGCAGAAGGGCAACCCGTACCCCTTCGACACCGGCAAGGCCAAGGAGTTGCTCACCAGCCACGGCTGGAGCCTCCAAGGCGGCGTGATGACCTGCACCACGCCCGGCAGCGGTGACAACGCGTGCGGCGAGGGCGTCGACAAGGGCACCAAGTTCCAGATGCAGGTGCTGTCGCAGTCCGGCTCCACCGTCACGGACAACATGATGAGCGCGATCCAGTCCTCCATGGAGAAGACCGGGATCAAGCTGTCCATCAAGACCGCGCCCGTCAACTCCGTGCTCTCGCAGACCCCGCAGTGCACCGCCGACAAGCCGATCTGCAAGTGGCAGCTGTCGTTCTTCGGCACCGCCGGAAGCTGGTACTTCCCGGCCTACCCGACCGGCGACTCGCTCTTCCAGAGCAAGGGCGGCTCGAACTTCGGCAACTACGCAAACCCCGACGTCGACAAGCTGATCGACGCGTCCACCACCTCCAACTCGCCCAAGGCGATGCAGGACTACAGCGCGGCCCTCGCCAAGGACCTGCCGGTGGTGTGGCTGCCGGAGCCCGACTACCAGATCTCCGTCGTCAGCAACCGCCTGGGCGGCTTCTTCCAGGACTCGCTGGCGAACTTCCACCCGGCCCAGTGGAAGTGGATGAAGTGAGCCCCCGCAGCCACACGAGCGCGGGCACCCCCGCGAGCGCGCCCGGCCTCACGGCCCCGCGCGCTCGCGGGAGGGGCCCGCGCGCCCGCGTGAGGCAGCTCAGGGAAGCCAGCACCGCCGCGACCCACCGACCGGAAGTCCCATGCCCAACCTTCTCTACCTGACCAGGCGGGTCCTGCAGGCCGTCGTCGTGATCCTCATCGTGACGGTCGTGGTGTTCTGCCTGCTGCACGCGCTCCCGGGGGGCCCGGCCCGCGGCATCCTGGGCCCCCAGGCGACCGCGCAGCAGCTCGCGCAGTTCAACCACGAGCAGGGCCTCGACCAGCCACTGCCCGTCCAGTACGTGTACTACCTGCGCACCCTCGTCCACGGCGACCTGGGCACCTCGTACACGCTCAACGAGTCCGTCTCCCAGCTCATCGGCGAGCGGCTGCCCAAGACGCTCGTGCTCACCGTGCTCTCCGCGATCGTCGGGCTGCTCCTCGCGGTGCCGCTCGGCATGTGGCAGGCGGTCCGGCGCAACAAGCCCACCGACTACGCGATCACCACGCTGAGCTTCGTCGCCTACTCGACGCCCGTGTACTTCCTCGGCCTCATCCTGGTGCTCGTCTTCACGCAGTGGCTGCCCTGGTTCCCGTCACAGGGGCCGCAGGGCGAGACGCTCGGGTCCGTCTTCGCGGACGCCAACGCGCTCGTCCTGCCGGTGATCGCGGGGGCCACCTCGATGGTGGCGGTGTTCAGCAGATACATGCGCGCCGCCACCCTGGAGAACCTCTCCGAGGACTACGTCAGGACCGCACGGGCCGGCGGCTCCCGCCAGCGGGCGATCCTGTGGCGGCACGTGTTCCGCAACTCCCTGACCCCGGTGGTGGCGATGCTCGGGTACTACGTGCCCGTGCTCTTCGGCGGCTCGCTCGTCGTCGAGCAGCTCTTCAACTACCCCGGCATGGGGCTGCTGTTCTGGAGCGCCGCGCAGTCCTCCGACTACCCGGTGCTGCTCGGCTGCGTCCTCGTCATCTCGATCGCCACGGTCGTCGGCACGCTCCTCGCCGACATCCTCCAACGGTTCATCGACCCCCGAGTGAAGGCAGGCACGTCATGAGCGCCGTCCTCCAACCGGGCCAGGCCCCCGGCCTGAGGCCGCCCGGCGAGCCCGAGGCGGCGGCCGGCGCGTCGGGCGCCCGGATCGCCCTGCGCCGCTTCGCCCGCAACAAGCTCGCGGTCGTCGGGCTCGCGGTGGTCGTGTTCTTCGTGCTGTTCTGCTTCCTCGGCCCGGTCCTGTACCCGACCGACCAGACCCACACCACCCTGACGCAGGTGAACCTGGCGCCCAGCGGCGCCCACCTGCTCGGCACCGACGCGGTCGGCCACGACGAGCTCGGCCGGCTGATGTTCGGCGGCAAGGTGTCCCTCGTGGTGGGCCTCGCGGCCGGCATCCTCGCGACCGTCATCGGCACCCTCTGGGGCTCGGCGGCCGGCTACGCGGGCGGCTGGGTCGACGCGGTCATGATGCGCATCGTCGACGCCGGCATCGCGATCCCCGCGCTGTTCATCCTGCTCGTGGTCTCCGCGATCTCCACGCCCGGCATCCCGGGGCTGATCCTCATCCTCGGGTTCGTGTCCTGGCTGGTGCCGTCCCGGCTCATCCGGGCCGAGACGCTCACGCTCAAGAACCGGGACTACATCCTGACCCTGCGCGCCATCGGCGGCACCCACAGCCGGGCCATCCTGCGGCACATCCTGCCCAACTCGATCTCCACCATCGTCGTCGCCGCCACCTTCCAGGTCGCCGACGCGATCCTGCTCGTCGCCTACGTCTCCTACCTGGGACTCGGCGTCCAGCCGCCGTCCACCGACTGGGGCGGCATGCTCTCCTCCGGCCTCACGGCCGCCTACTCGGGCCGCTGGTGGCTGATCGTGCCGCCCGGCCTTGCCATCATCCTCGTGGTGTGCGCGTTCAACGCCATCGGCGACGGGCTGCGGGACGCCTTCGACGTGAGGGGGCGCGGATGACCGCCGCCGAGAACGCCGGCGGGAGCGCCGGGATGCCCGCCGAGAAGACCGGCGGCGCGTCCGCCGGGTCTGCCGGGTCCGCCGGTTCCGCTGCCGGGTCTGCCGGGTCTGCCGGGTCCGCCGGGTCTGCCGGTTCCGCCGCCGGGTCAGCGGGTTCCGCCGCCGGTTCCGCAGGGCCGATCCTGGACGTCGCCGATCTGGGCGTCACGTTCGGCACCGAGACCGGTGACGTGCCCGCCGTCCGCGGCGTCGCGCTGGCCGTCGCGCCCGGCGAGACCCTCGCCCTGGTCGGCGAGTCCGGCTCCGGCAAGTCGACCGTGGCGCTCGCCGCGATGGGCCTGCTGCCGGCCAACGCCCGTGTCACCGGCTCGGTCTCCGTCGGCGGCCGGCAGGTGATCGGCACTTCCGAGGCCGAACTCGCCGGGCTGCGCGGCCGGTCCGCGGCCATGGTGTTCCAGGAGCCCGCGACCGCGCTCGACCCGCTGACGCGGATCGGCGCGCAGATCGCCGAGGTGATCCGCAACCACCGGGACGTGCACGCCCGCGAGGCCGCGCGGGAGGCCGTCGAGCTGCTGCGCCGCGTCGGCATACCCGACCCGGAGCAGCGCGCGTCCGCCTTCCCGTTCCAGCTCTCGGGCGGGCAGCGGCAGCGCGTCGTCATCGCCATGGCCATCGCCAACAGCCCCAGCCTGCTGATCGCCGACGAGCCGACCACCGCGCTCGACGTCACCGTGCAGGCCGAGGTCCTCGACCTGCTGCGCGCGCTGGCCGCCGACTCCGGCACCGGCGTCCTGCTCGTCACGCACAACATGGGCGTGGTCGCGGACTTCGCCGACCGGGTCGCCGTGATGCTCGACGGCGAGATCGTCGAGACCGGAACGGTGACGGACGTCCTGCTGCGGCCCCGGCACGACTACACCAAGCGGCTGCTGGGGGCCGTGCCGCGGCTTGCGGTGGCGGAGGCGGGCGCGGCCGGCGGTGCGCCGGGTGCCGGGTCCGCGGGTGCGGGTGGCGCCGGGACCGCGGACGCCGCGGGTGCCGCCGCCAAGAGCACGGACACGGATACGGGTGCCGCCAAGAACACGGACGCCGGTGGGCATGCGGACGCCACCGGGCATGCGGAAGCCGGTGGTGCCGGCGAGGCCGTGGTCGCCCTGGAAGGCGTGTCGGTGCGGTTCGGCCGCGGGCCTGGCGCCGTGCAGGCGCTCGACGAGGTGACGCTGTCCGTGCGGGCGGGGGAGACCGTCGGCCTGGTCGGCGAGTCGGGTTCGGGCAAGTCCACCGCGGCCAGGGTCGCGCTCGGTCTCGTCCAGCCGTCCGCCGGCTCGGTCCGGCTCTTCGGCTCCGACCTGCGCCGGTCGAGGGGGCGCGCACGCCGCGCCCTGCTCTCCGGCGTCGGCGTCGTCCTCCAGGACCCGGTGGCCTCGCTCGACGCCCGGATGAGCGTCGCCGAGTGCGTCGCGGAGCCGCTGTACGTGCACCGCGGCAAGATGACCGCGGTGCAGCGCCGGGCCAGGGTCGCCGACGTCCTCGACAGGGTCCGCCTGCCGCGGGCGCTGGCGAACCGCGCGCCGCGCGAGCTGTCCGGCGGGCAGCGCCAGCGGGTCAGCCTGGCCCGCGCCCTGGTCCTCGAACCCCGGCTGCTGGTCGCCGACGAGCCGACCAGCGCGCTCGACGTCAGCGTGCAGGCGGCGGTGCTGGAGGTGGTGAGGGAGCTCCAGGACGAGTTCGGCTTCGCCTGCCTCTTCGTCTCGCACGACCTCGCCGTCGTCCAGCAGTTCGCGCAGCGCGTCGTCGTGATGCGCGCGGGCCGGATCGAGGAGCAGGGCAGCACCGCGACCACGCTGCTGCACCCCGAGACGGACTACACCCGCCGGCTGATCGCGGCCGTGCCCGTGCCGGACCCGGAACTCCAGCGCCGCAGGCGCACGGCACGCCAGGCCGCGCTCGCCGCGGGCAGAACGGCGGCGGGTGCGTGAACGACGCTTCTCGGCGCCGGGACGCGGGCAACGCGTCCCCGGCGCACCGCCCGGTGCCCGGATCCGCCCGGCCGGCGCACGGCCCCACGGCGAACGGCACGGCTCACGCGGCCACGGAGGGTGCGGCACGCGGCGTGGCGGACGGCGCTGTGTCCGGGACACCGGATGGCCCGGCACCGGGAGCGGGGGCCTCGGCACCCGGGCCGGCCGCGAACGGCTCGGCGCCGGAACCACCGGCGAACGGCGGCGCGCCCGAGGTGTTCGCGGGCGTCGACATAGGCGGCACCACCACCCAGGTGGTCCTCTGCACGGCCGACCTCACCGTGGTCCGCGGCACCGAGGTGCCCACGCCCGCGGCCGAGGGCGGCAGCGCCATGGTCGGCGCCGCACTCGACGCGCTGAACGGGCTGCTGGAGGGGCCCGGCTACCGGCTCGCCGGGGTCGGGGTGGGAGCGGCCGGCGTCGTCGACGCCCGGGAGGGCCGGGTCCTCGTCGCCAGCGACTCGTTCCACGCGTGGGCGGGCTTCCCGGTGACGGAGACGGTCCGCTCGGCGCTGGGCGTGCCGGCCTTCCTCGACAACGACGTCAACGCCTTCCTGCGCGGCGAGGCCACCAAGGGCGCCGTCGCGGGGGAGTCCCACGTGCTCGGCATGACCCTCGGCACGGGCGTGGGCGGGGCGCTGTGGGTGGACGGAGCCCTGCTCGACGGCCCGCACGGCGCGGCGGGCGAGATCGGGCACATCCCCGGCTTCGGCGACCTGCCCTGCACGTGCGGTGGCCGGGGCCACCTGGAGACCCTGGCTTCGGGCCGCTCGATCTCCGCCCGGTACGCGGAACGGACCGGCCGCCACCACACCGCCGGGGAGATAGCGAACGCGGCGGCCCAGGCCGACCCGGACGCCATCGCCGTGTTCGAGGCGGCCGGCGCCGCCATCGCCCGCGCACTCCTCATCACGGCGGGCCTCGTGGACATCACGACGGCGGTGATCGGTGGCGGAGTAAGCCGCGCCTGGCCGATCCTCGCCCCCGTCATCGAGGCCGCACTCGACGCGGAGCCCCCGGTCAGCGGCAACCCGGTCCACGTCGTACGCGCGGCCCTCGGCAGCCGTGCGGTCGCGGTGGGGGCGGCTTCGCGGGTGCGGCGGGAGTTGGGTTCCGGGGCGGTACGGGGCATGTAGGGCACCGCCCGCTGACGCGTGCGACGTTGACCTTTATGCTCCCCCGTGCCCCCGGACAGGCCGGCAGGTCGCGCACCGGGGCCCTGACAACCGGGGGGACACACGGTGGAGTTCACGAAGGATCCGGATCGCCCCGGCCTGGGTGCCGCGCTGACGGCAGTCGGGGTGCCCCTGGACGAGGTGGCCGACTGCCGCGAGTTGGGTGGCGGTACCTACAACACCGTCTTCCGGGTGCGCCGCACCGACGGCACCGGTCTCGTGGTGAAGCTCGCGCCGGATCCGGCCACCCCGGTGCTGGGCTACGAGCGCGGCATCCTCGGTACCGAGGCGCTCTACTACGAGCGGGTGGGCGGCCTGCCCGGGGTGCGCGTGCCGCACGTGCGGGTGGGGGAGCCGGGGGCCGGCGGCGCGGTGGGTGCCGGTGGATTCCTGGTGATGTCCGAGTGTCCCGGCACCTCCTGGTACGAGCTGGGCGACGGGCTCGGTGCCGGGGAGCGCCGGGCCCTCCGGGCCGAGCTGGGCCGCCAGCTGGCCGCCGTCCACACCCTCGCCGGGGAGGGCTTCGGCTACCCGGCCGAGCCGTTCGGGCCGCTGCGGTCCGGATGGCGCGTGGCCTTCCTGGAGATGGTCGGCGGGGTCCTCGCCGACGCCGTCCGGTTCGGCGTTCCGCTGCCGCGCCCCGCCGAGGAGATCCACGAGCTGTTCGCGGCGCAGGGCCCCGTGCTCGACGAGGTGACCGTCCCGCGTCTGGTCCACTTCGACCTGTGGGACGGGAACATCCTCGTCGACCGCGGGACCGCCGGGGGTTCGTCCGGGCCCCGGGAAGGCGCGACCTCCGGCCAGCCCCGGATCGGCGCGCTGATCGACGCCGAGCGGGCCTTCTGGGGTGACCCGCTCGCCGAGTTCGTCTCCCTGGCGCTGTTCGGGGACATCGAGGACGACCCCGCCTTCCTGGCCGGATACCGCGCGGCCGGCGGCACGGTCACCTTCGACACCGCGGCGCGCCGGCGCCTGGAGCTGTACCGCTGCTACCTCCACCTGATCATGTGGACGGAGGCCGTGCCGCGCGGCTACGGCGAGGAGCGCCGCGCCTGGCTGCGCGAGCGGGTGCTCGGTCCGCTCGCGGCGACGCTCGACACCTGGCGGACGCGCTGAGCCAGGCCCCGCGCCGCCGAGCCCTGTCAAGCGTCGAAACCGGTCGTCCGACGTTTGCAAGCGGAAGAAGAGCCGTACGGGGCAGCTTAGGCGGGCAATCCTCCTATAAACGGGCGAAGTCGAGTTCCTCTCCCGCCTCTTGACGGGATGTTTCCTTCGGCAGTTGAATTCTTGCGAACCTCAAACCGCTTTGCCACACGTGCGTAGCGTGGCGGGCACGCCGGATGCGTACCCGCCGACCCCACCGCAAGCATGCGCAAATGGAGCGGAACACCGGCGAGCCGTGCCATCGATGCGGTGTGCCCTGCCGCGGGGTCTGAGTTCAGGGACTGAACATCGGAGTCGTCACATGGGCGTGTCACGACGTACGTTCCTCAGCACCATCGCCGGCGGGACGGGCGCCGCGGCGCTCGGCGCGGCCGCCGGCGCCGCGCACGCGGCCACCCCGGCGCCCCGGCCCGCAGCCAGGATCGCCGGACCCACCGCCAGCGGTCCCGGAGACGTGGTGGGCAAGATCAGCACGGGCTACCAGGGGTGGTTCGCCTGCGCCGGCGACGGGGCCCCCATCAACGGCTGGTGGCACTGGAGCCAGGACTGGGGCCGGTCCCCCTCGCCGTCGAACAACGCCATCAAGGCCTGGCCCGACATGCGCGAGTACGCCAGGGCGTACCCGACCGCCTACCCGAACCTCAACGGCGGGGGCCCGGCCACCCTCTTCTCCTCCTACGACCAGCAGACCGTGGACGTCCACTTCCAGTGGATGAGGACCTACGGCATCGACACCGCCGCCCTCCAGCGCTTCAACCCCAACAGCAGCGAGGGCGCGACCCGCGACGACATGGCGCGGAAGGTGCGCAGCGCGGCGGAGTCCAAGGGCGTGAAGTTCTACGTCATGTACGACGTCTCGGGCTGGACGAACATGCAGTCCGAGATCAAGGCCGACTGGACGAGCAAGATGTCCGCGCACACCGCGAGCGGGGCCTACGCCCGGCAGAACGGCAAGCCGGTGGTGTGCATCTGGGGCTTCGGCTACAACGACGGCAACCACCCGTTCAGCCAGTCCGCCTGCCTCGACGTCATCAACTGGTTCAAGGGCCGGGGCTGCTACGTGATCGGCGGGGTGCCGCGCGAATGGCGCACCGGCACCGGCGGCTCGCGCGCCGGGTACGGGGACGTCTACCACGCCCTGAACATGATCTCGCCCTGGATGGTCGGCGCGATCGGCGACGCCTCCGGCTCGGACAGCGCGTACTCCACCTACACCGTCCCCGACCAGGCCGACTGCAACGCCCACGGCATCGACTACCAGCCGTGCGTGCTGCCCGGCGACGTCTCGGCGCGGCAGCGGGCGCACGGCGACTTCATGTGGCGGCAGTTCTACAACATGTGCCGGGCGGGCGTGCAGGGCATCTACGTCTCGATGTTCGACGAGTACGGCGAGGGCAACCAGATCGCCAAGACCGCGGAGAACGCGTCCATGGTGCCGTCGGGCTCCGGCCTGTGGGCCCTGGACGAGGACGGCACCTCCTGCTCCTCCGACTACTACCTGCGTCTCACCGGCGACGGCGGCCGCATGCTCAAGGGCCAGATAGGGCTGACGCCGACGCGGCCGACGCGGCCGAGGGTGTAGGCGTCCGAGGCGACTCCAGGGCTGGGCCCCGGCTCCCGAGGCCGTCCGGGGGCGCTCCAGCAGCCGGGCTGCGTCGGCGGTGCCCACCAGGTGCTCGTTCGGGGCGAGAAGCCGGGGACTGATGCCCGTCGGTCGGGTCAGTTCGGGGTTTCCCCGCGGATGAGGAGCCGGCGCGACTCCTGCATCCCGTCGGGTAGTTCCTCGGGGGTGAACCATCGGGCCTCCAGGATCTCGAACGAGTCGATTGCCAGGTCGCCGCCGAGGAACTGGGCCTCGTAGGCGACTTCGACGCGCAGCCGGTAGCCGCTCTTGAGGTGCACGAGTCGACCCGCCTTGACGTCCAGGCCGGTCTCCTCGCGCACCTCCCGGGCGACGGTCGCGCCGAACTCCTCGCCCTTGATCGCGTAGCCGGTCGGCAGGCCCCACTGGCGGCCCTCGGGCCGAAGGCGGTGACGCAGCAGCAGCACACGGCCCTGGCCGTCCCGGACGACACCGGTCACGCCGACCATGAACTTGGCGTGAGCCAGCCACAGCAGGCGCCACTGCATCGGGCCGCGGATGATCCGCCACAGCCGAGCGATGACCTGCTTCATCTCGTTCCTCCTCAGCGAGCCGGACCGCGCCGTGCGGCCCGTGGAACCGCCACGATGACGTATTCGACGTGACCGTCCAAACACGCTGCGTATCAGGGGTGAGTGACTACAGGGGTGCGGAGGGGACCCCGCGGCCCTGCGGCGCACGGTCCATTGAGCCGTAGGCGGCGGGGGACCGGGAGGCGTAGCACGGCATGCCGCACACCGTTTGCATCGGGCGTAATTCCTTTACAACGGCCTGCACGAAGCGGTGGAAGGCGGGACCATAGGCGGCCCGAGGGGGAGGGCGATGTGGACCCCGCACACCCGTTGTGGCGCTCGTCCGCCATGCAAGATGCCGTGGCCCGGCACGACCCGGGAGCCATCGTGCGGCTGGTGCGCCGAGCCGAGAACCTCACCCTCAACGATCTCGGGGTCACCGTGGGGTACACCGCCGCTTCCCTGTCCCGCATGGGACGCGGGCTCCAGCCGATGCGCGACATGGAGCTGCTCCAGCGCCTCGCGGCTCACCTCGGTATCCCGCCGCACTGGCTGGGGCTCGCGCCACGCCAACCGGCGTCAGCCTCTGCATATGCCCCTCCCGGCCCGGTCAGCGGCAACCCGATCCACTTCGTACGCGCGGCCCTCGGCAGCCGGGCGGTGGCGGTGGGAGCGGCGTCAAGGGTGCGGCGGGAGTTGGGTTCCGGGGTGGTACCGGGCGTGTGAGGCCGGTAGGGCACTGGCCGGGGCCGTGAGCCTTCTCGTACATTCTCGTGCCTCTGAGAAAGGCCGCGGCCATGGGCCGTGCACGGCCCGGATACCGAAGGCGCGGCTCACGCCGCGGCGGTAACGGCTCCGCGGTCCCATAGGGGATTCACCACCCCGCGCGGACGGTGAACGCAGCCGGCGCACATCGCGGCGGCCATCCAGGGGAGCTGACCGGTCATGGCGGATCAGAGGAAGAACTGCGAACACGATGTTCCCTGGGGCAAGAAGCACTGCGCGAAATGCAGGCGCCGGGTCTACGCCGGGGCGTGACCTGTGCCGCGGTGTGCGTGCAAGTTCGCGCACATTCCTGGCGGATGGGGCGGCGTCGCGCGCAATCTCAGACAAGGTGCTCGTTCACACAGACGGAAAGGACTGATCATGGCACTGCACATGTTGGGCAAGGATCCGGAGAGCCCTGACGGCAAGTCCCCCACCGTGTACCTCGACGACGAAACCGGCAACTACATTTTGCAGGGCTGGAAGGTGACAGACCCCGCACGGCTTGGGCAGATGGACATCCCCGAGCACGAGACCGTGATCGAATTCCCTGTGCGCATGATGCAGTTCTTCCCGGAGGTGAAGGGTGCCGCAACCGACTCTTGAAGATCGTCTGCGAGCCTGCGAGCGGTCAGCTCTGCACCTGGAGATGAGGGACGGCTACATGCCCTCCGACCGCCGTTACGTTGCCTGGCAACAGGGCCAGCGTGACGCGCCGGAGGACATCGACCCGCAGCTGCGCCCCTGGCTCGGAGTCATCGTGGAGACGGTCGGCCGAGGAGTCGACGTTCGCCGGGCTCGGATCGTGTCCGAGCCGGTGAGCGACTACATCCGGTTCGAGCACCACGTCACCGCGGGAAATGTCGCGGCGGGCGAGTCCGTCCGATGGCTACCCCGCCGCCAGGCATCCGACCTGGCACTTCCGGGCAACGACTTCTGGTTGTTCGATCACAGCCTCGTCGTCTTCCTCCACTTCGACGGTAACGGCGAGCTGGCCCCGGACGGAGACGAAGAGGTCAACACGGAGCCGGCCGTGGCAAAGCTGTGCGCGTCGGCCTTCGAATCCGTGTGGGAGCGTGCCGTGCCCCACGCGGAGTACCGGTTCGCCTGACGGGTCCGTGAAGCGTGCCCTCATCGTCGTCCAGCGTTCAGCAGGCTCGGCAAGCCTTCGGCCTGCGCCTGCGGGAGATCCGCAAGGACGCTGGACTGACGGCGAGGGAGCTGGCCCGGCGGGCCGGTTGGCATGAATCGAAGTGCTCGCGCCTGGAGCACGCGAGAACGCCGCCGTCCGACAACGACATCCGGTCTTGGGCGCTGCACTGCGACGCTCAGGATCAGATCGAGGACCTGATCGCCACGGCGCGCGGCATCGAGGGCATGTACATCGAGTGGCGGCGCGTGGAGCGCGCCGGGCTCAAGCAGGTCCAGGAGTCCGTGGCGCCCCTCGTCGAACGAACGCGCCGTTTTCGCTCCTACCAGTCCTGGGTCGTCCCGGGGCTACTTCAGACCGCCGCGTACACCAAGGCTGTGCTGGAGACCATCACCGCGCTTCGCGACGTGCCGGACGACGTCGACGACGCGGTGCAGGTGCGCATCGAGCGTCAGCAGGCGCTGCACTCCGGTCGCCAGCGCTTCGCCATGCTCCTGGAGGAGTGGGTACTGCGCACGATCATCGGCAACGCGGAGGTCATGGCTGGTCAGCTCGGACATCTGATCTCCGTGGCAACCCTGCCGTCGGTGAGCCTGGGCGTGATCCCGCTGGGCACCCCTCGGGGCAAGGGCTGGCCCGTCGAGTCCTTCACGATCTACGACGAGGAACAGGTCAACGTGGAGCTGGTGTCCGCACACCTGACGGTCACCTCTCCGAGCGAGGTGGCCGAGTACAGCAAGGCATTCGCCGCGCTGGCCGATATCGCCGTCTATGGTGCGCAGGCGCGAGGACTCATCACGGCCGCCATCGACGCACTCAGGTGACGTCGTGCAAGTTCATGCACATTCCTTGTCCAGTGCATACGCGCCTCCGTACGGTCCTTGAGCAGCGGGAATTCCGATCCCCGCCACTGCCGCCGCCGCCCACCGAAACTCTGGCCACGGCTTCCCTGGAGTCCGGCGCCACGCGTCGCCGCCTTCAGGCGCACCCCGCGTCCGAACGGCTCTCTGTTCCCGTATGAGGAGACCTGCGCCATGTTCTGCGTCCGCTGCCGTCAGCCGATCGGGGAGAACGAGCCATTCCGGACTTCCGGGCCAATGTTCGTCACTACCGTCATGAGGTCTGCCTGGAGGACGTCCAGACCGGCATAGAGACCGTCCGGCTGTCGCGAATACCGGGGTGGCTGCGGCTGCCGACCGCGGCCTGAGTCCCTCGGTCCTCGCTGGCTGGCGCGCGTCTGCCAGAACCGTGCCACCTCGGGCTTGCTCGACGCCGTTCCCCTGGACTGCCCGGCCCGCTACGGGAAGCCGATCGTTCCCCCGCGGTGACGACGCAGCGGGCGGGGCTCTCACCTCTTTCTGGCATCCAGTTCGCCGGGCCGGCGGAGACCACCGCGGTCCCCGCCGGGTCCGGAGCCTGCACCACCACAGCCCATTGCCATAAGGAGCCTGCATGACCGTGCAAATCGACAGTTCGGCTACTCCCGAGCAGCCGGCCGCCGACACCGACGACGACCCGTTCCAGCTCGACATCACCTTCATCGAGAACACGCCGGCAACCGAGACCGTGCTGATGTGCAGCACCGGTGACAACTGCGGAAGCTCCTGCCCGAGCGCCTGCACCACGTCGTAACACGCCGTCCGCCGGTGTGGGTCGGACGGATCGCCTCCGCCCGACCCACACCCTTCCAGCCAAGAACGGAGTCCGGATTATGACGCGCTTACGACAGAACCTGTACAGGGGGACGGGCCAAGGGATGCTGCGCGCTGCGGCGCACCTCTCCGAGCCGGTCATGCCGCCCTGGCCGGGGCCTGCGGCTTCGCTCGTGCACTGGCGTTCGTGGCTGGCCGCGGTGTGGGCCGATGACACATTCCGGCGGGCTGTGTCGAGCGCGAGCCCGGACCTGGAACGCCAGGTCCAGTCGATCATCGATGGCCGCTCACCGAAGGTGCGCCGGGTGCGACGTGCGGCGCTGGCCATCGCCCGGTATGCGATCAGGTACGCGCGGCGCTCTACCCCGTTCGGCCTGTTCGCGGGCGTTGCGCTGGTCGAGTTCGGCGACATGGCCGAGGTACGAGTCGGGGACCGGCACCAGGCGGTCAGCAGGCCGGATCCGGTGGCCCTGGATGCCGCGGTCACCGGCTGGGAGGGCGACGGCGCGCGGATGGCCGACGTTGACGTATGCGTGAACAATCTTGTTCAGCAGCGAGACGGGCGGGTTCACGTTCCGTCCCAGGGGGCCTCGGAGTTCTCGTTGGCGCTGACGCCCGCGGTCGCGCTCGTCCTCGACGTGGCCCGATCACCGATCCGGTACTCGGACCTGGCGGAGAAGCTCGCCGCAGAGCTTCCGGGGACGGCTGACCATCACAGGGCCGGTCTGCTTGCGCAACTTCTACGGGTGCGCTTGCTGCGGTCCGCACTGCGCGCTCCCGCGACCGTCGTCCACCCCACGGACGTCCTTCCCTCCACCTTGCGAGAGGAGATTCGGAACACCTCGTCGGCGACGGATCTGAGGCTGGACGCCACGGTCCGGCTCCCGAGCGCGGTCCTGACGGAGGCGGAGACCGCTGCGACCGTCCTGGCCCGGATCGCTACGCATCTGAGCGGCACCCCGGCATGGCGTCGCTGGATCGCGCAGTTCGCCGAGCGCTACGGCGAAAGCACCGAGGTGCCCCTGAACCTGGTGCTGGACCCCGAGAAGGGCTTGGGCTTTCCCGACGGGTTCGGCCACGTGTCCGAGCCGCCACGCCCCATGACGCGGCGGGACCGACTGCTGCTGGGGTTCGCGGGTGCTGCCGTGGCCGAAGGCGCTCGCTCGGTGCCACTGCCCCCTGCGCTGATCGAAGAGTTGGAGGCCGCCGCAGGCAAGCCCGCCGGCACCGCGCCGCATCTCGAACTGGCGGTGTCCGTCAACGCCCGCTCGACGCAGGCTCTGGAACGTGGGAACTTCCGACTCCAGGTGTCCACCGTCTCTCGCTCGGCCGGCTCGATGACGGGCCGGTTCTGGCACCTGTTCCCGAATGCAGGCATGGTGTGCGCCGACCTGCCCACAGTCGAAGCCGGCGCGGAGCTGGCCCAGCTCTCCTTCCACCCCGGTCGCGTCCCGGCCGACCTGCTCACCCGCGTCCCGCGCGTGCTGCCCCGACTGGTCAGCGTCGGCGAGTTCCGTCAGCCGGAGGAAGGCGTGCTGTTCCCCTCCGACCTGGCCATCGGCATCCGTGACAGCCGCCCCTACCTTGCCGACGCCGTCACCGGCACGCACCTCGAACTGCTCGCGCCGACTGCCCTGAACTTCCTATGGAACAACTACACGCCTCCGCTGGCGCGCTTCCTCGTCGAGATCAGCCGGGCCACGACCCCGCAGGTGACCTCGTTCGACTGGGGTGCGGCGTGGACGCTGCCCTTCACTCCGGCCGTGCGCTACCGCCGCTCGACCTTGGTGGCCGCACGATGGAAGGTACGGGCCAGGGACTTGCCCAGCCGGACGGTGAGGCTGGATGAGTGGGCCGGGCAGTTACACGGCTGGATGGCCCGCTTCCGCGTACCGGACCGCGTGCTGCTGACCGAGGACGATCAACAGCTTCCACTCGACCTGCACCAGAACATGCACCTGGACCTGCTGCGTGCTCACCTCGATGCCAGCCCGACCGGCATCGCGACCCTCCATGATGCGCCTGGTCCAGAGGCTGACGGATGGATCGGCGGTAGGGCCCACACCCTCGTCCTTCCCATGGAGGCGCGCTCATGACAGCGGCGACCCCGCCTGGGACTCAGGATCTGTCCGAGGGTGTCCTCGGAGTAGCGCTGCTGCACATCGAACGCGGTGATCTTCCCTCCGCCCACAACAGCCTGGAGCACGCGGTTGCCGAGGGCGTGAGCGCAGGAGCCAACGCCTCGCTCTTCCACGGCGCCCCGGCACTGGAGTTCGTGCTCAGCTGCGCCGGACGCGCTGACCGGGACGTCCGCAACGTCGTCGATCGCATGGTGACTGTCCGACTGGCCGCGGCACACTGGCGGCGGGCTTCTGGCGCCCTGCCGTATCTCGGAGAGTTCGACCTCATCCGCGGTCTGACGGGGCTGGCCGCCCTGCTGCTGACCCGCGGCGGGGTTCCGGCGTTGCTGAAAGAGATCTTGTCCTACCTCGTCTCGCTGTCACGGCCGGTCTACATCGAAGGCCGTGACCTGCCGGGGTGGTGGTCGCAGTCCGGGCCCGCTGACGAGGAGATGGACGGGGGACACGGCAACAACGGCGTCGCTCACGGTATCGCCGGGCCCTTGGCCGTGCTGTCCCTCGCCACGCGGCACGGCATCCGGGTGCCGGGGCAGCACGACGCCATCGAGGTCTTCGCGCACTGGCTGGACACGTACGGCTGCTGCTACTGGACCACCCAGGACGAGCTGACAGATCCCGAGCCACCCAAGCCAGCGCCGACGCGTCCGTCCTGGTGCTACGGCCCGCCCGGCATCGCCCGGGTGCAGCAGCTCGCCGCGCTCGCGCTGGGCGACCCGGCCCGACGGCTCGCGGCAGAGGACACCATCGCGAGCGCACTCTCCGACGCAGCGCACCTCGACCGGATCAGGGACGCCTCGCTGTGCCACGGATGGGCCGGCCTGGTGACCCTCGTCCGTGCCGTTGCCGACGACAGCACTGCTCCCAGCCGGTTCACACCGCTGATCGACGACCTGACCACCCGCCTCGCCGCTGACCTGGCGCATCTGCCCAAGCCCGGATTCATGGAGGGCCGTGCCGGCGCGCAACTGGCTCTGGACGGCACGAACAGCACCGGCTGGACCAGAGCCCTGCTGATCACTTGACGTCGGTCGGCGTACGGACCGAGCCCACTCATGAGGAACGCCCACGAACCATGGACATCGACGACGAGAACCTTCCGATCACCGCCGAGAACGACTGGTGGCACGCCATCGTGTCGTTTCCGGACGGCACCGGAGTGAGCCCGCAGGCCGCCCACGCGCTCTCGACCGCCCTGCACGACCAGCGATTTCACTTCCTGCGCAAAGACGGCGGGCTGAGGCTACGCACCGAGCACTCCGCGGCAGAGCTGCTGAACGGTCTCGTAGCCTCCCAGCACGTCAGCGGCTGGGTCAGCGGCGTCTACGAGCCGGAGACCGAAGCCTTCGGCGGCCCCGAGGGCATGGACGTCGCACATGACGTGTTCTGCGCCGACAGCCGTGCCGCCCTGGCCGAGGTCGGCAGTACGGGAGCCAGAGAACGTTGTGTTCTGCTGCTCTCCGCCATGATCCGGTCAACTGGTCTCGACCCGTTCGAAGCAGGCGATGTCTGGGCGAGACTCAGCACCCTGCGGCCCCCCGTCACCCCGCCCACCGGTCTGGCTCGCGATCGGGCCATCACCGCCATGCGACGCCTGATGAACGCCGACGCGGCCCGGCGGCCGGACGCGGAACCCGGATGGGCCGAACGGGTCGCCGCCTTCGAAGAGACCGGCCGTCAGCTCCGCCGACTCGCCGCCCAAGGGTGGTTGATACGGGGCTTGCGCGCCGTCCTCGCCCATCATGCGATCTTCGCCTTCAACCGCGCAGGAGTACCTGCCGACGAGCAGGCCGCCACCGCGTGGCTCGCTCGTCAGGTCGCCTTCAGCGCAGGCGAAGCCGCCGACGTGTCCATCCACCGGTCCGCCTCGCCGGACCCTGACCTCGCTCGAATGGAGATCACCGTGCCACCCGCCACCGACCCCGCCGAACTGCGTGAAGCCCTCGTCACCCGCCTCGTCGACAGCGGCCATCTGCGCACCCCCGCCGTCGTCGACGCCTTCCGCACCACCGAACGCCACCGGTTCCTCCCTGGCGTTGATCTCCACAAGGCATACATCGAGGACGCTGTGCCCACCAAGCACGACGAGAACGGCGAGATGATCTCCTGCATCTCCGCACCATCGATCGTCGCCACCCAGTTGGAGCAGATGGGCGTCCAGCCCGGCCACAAGGTCCTGGAAGTCGGAGCGGCCACGGCCTACAACGCCTGCCTCCTGAGTGAACTCGTCGCCCCCAGCGGCCATGTGTGGACCGTGGACGTCGACCAGGACCTCGTCACCGGCGCCCAGAAGAACCTCGCCGAGGCCGGCGCCTCGAACGTGACCGCGCTCCTGGGCGACGGCGCCGCCGGCCTTCCCGTGTACGCGCCCTTCGACCGCATCCAGTTCACGGTCGGCGCCGGCGACGTACCCGTGAAGATCCTGGATCAGCTCACCCCCGGCGGACGCCTGATCATTCCGATGCGCATCCGCGGCAGCATCTCCCGCAGCTTCGCCTTCGAACGGGACGGCAGCACCTGGAAGACCGTCTCCTGCGAGATGGCCACCTTCGTGCCCCTGCGCAAGGGCGTCTGCAACGACCTCTACACCCTGGTTCCCATGGACGGCGAGGGCAACGTCCGCCTGGAGACCTTCAGCGAGCAGGAGGTCGACCGCGACGCGATCCGCACCGTCCTCGACCAGGAGCAGGCCAAGGTCCACACAGGCGTGAAGTTCCGCCAAGGCGACCCGTGGGAGTGGCTGTACCTCTACCTTGCCTCCGTGCTCCCCAACGGTCTGTCCCGCATGCCCGGCCAGCGCCCCGGCTTCACCCCGCACTTCGGCTGGGGGTCCATGGCCGCACTCGACGGCGAAAGCCTGGCCTACTTGACCATCCGCCAGGGCGAGGACGGAGGCGGCCGGTACTGGGAGATCGGCGTCATCGGCCACGGCCCACACGCCGCCGAGCTTGCCGACCGCGTCGCGGGCGAGATCCGCGACTGGAACGAGGGCTGGGGCAACACCGCGCCGGAGCCCAGCTTCCGAATGGCCGTCGGCGACACCCGCGACCAGCTCACGCCCTCCGACCCGCGCTTCGTCATCGACAAGACCTACAGCCGTCTTGTCGTCGACTGGCCGCGCGAGGCATGACCCGATGGTCCCCGCGCCCGTGATAGCCAGCCGCATCCCGCTGGTCCGCCGCCCCAAGGCGCCGGCTCTCCCGCTGGACGAGCGCATCATCCACCTCACCGGGCTGACGGTCGCACCCGCCGGTGCGAGCCACCACGATCTGGTGGCCCGCGCCAGCGGGGTCCTCAACTACGCCGCGCTGATCGCCTCCGACGTCGGGCTGCCCGACCTGGCCGGCGACCTGTGCTGGAGACAGCACCAGGTATTCGCCGATGCCGGAAACCTCACGGGAGACATCGCTGTGATGTCGCTCATGCCCCTCATCAACATCTCCCGGCTCCTGACTCGCGAGGGCAACGGCGAAGCCGCCTACACCGTGCTCCAACGCCTCTACCGGGCGGCACAGAAGCGCGGCACAGCCGAGATCTACGGCAGGATCGTCGACCTCTCGGCACTGATCCGCACGGAAGCGGACCACCGGAAGGTCTGCGAGGAACTGTGGACCACCGTCCTCGTCGACGGCGCCGGGGCCCTGGCACGGATCGGCCGCTGGACCGAGGCAGCCCAAGCCATGACCGCCCACCGCGGCGTCGGCAACCGCCTTCTCGACGGCCGCCAAATCCTGATCATGTCCCTGATGGAACGCAGCCTCGATCAAGAGGCCCGCGACACGATCGACTCCACCACCCCCGCAGAGCAGTGGGAGGACACCGTCGCCGCCCTTCTGCGCCTCCACTGCCGCCCACCGGGGGAGCCCGTGCCGCGACAGGAGTTGGACGCCGTCCTGCGAGAGGCATCGGCCTTGATCGCCACGCCCGACGCTTCGATCGCAGCGTTCCAGACCCGAGTCGGACTTGCCGCGCTCGACCTGGCCCGCGAGCGCACCAGCCCCTTCGTGGCTCCCTTGCGAGAGGCCATGGCAGACGTTGCCGTCCTGGACGCTTATGCCGCTCGCGACGTCCTGAACCACGCTGTGGCACGTCCCCACCTCGCCAGTGGGCAGCAACAGAAACTCGATGCTGTGCTCGCCACATCAGGGATCGGAACAGGGCACCTCTCAACAACCCGCATGCGTGCCCTCACCGACGCCGTGGACACGGCGGAAGCTGGGCTCCGCGGTCTTCTCTCACCCTGACCGAACATGGCACCGCGTACCAGGCACTGAAGACGGGGGTACAGGTGGGCTTGGCACCGGAACCTGAAGGTCATCGCCGAGGGCGTGATCCAGGCGTCCATGGGGATGGTGCAGGTCGTCATGCCCGGCGTCCGGGATACCGCCATCGCGCTGTTCCATGAGCTGGACCGACAGCACGGTATGGCCTGTGACGATGACGCCGGGCACGTCCTCGCGGCCGTGCACAAGCCGGCGGCGGCAACGACGTTCGACAAGATCGGTTTCAGTGCCTACGTGATAGCGGAGACCGGCCGTGGCCTGATGCGCAACGCGCGAGAGTTCATGGCCCGAGTTCATGGCCCGCGGAGAGCCGCATCGCCTCGGCGATCATGAAGAAGCAGGTCGACTACACCGGCGGGACGGGCGATCCGGACAATGACCGCACGGAGAACTTCCTCGGCCTCGGGGAGGAGCTGAAGGAAGTCGTCGGCGACACCGCCTGGTGGGACCAGTACGGCGGCCTGGACGCCGCGACGGTCACCGGCCCGCCGGAGTCCCCGGGGAAGTGGGCGGCTCCGGTGTGGGGGCTGCCGCATCGGTGAGCACCGCGCTGAGTTTGCGGGCCGTTTCGAGGTTGCAGCGGCCCAACTGAATGAGTGGCCGCCGGCCGTCGCGATCGGCGTATGCGAGTGCTTCCACGCAGAGGGACGGCAGCGTGACTCCCCGGCTTCGTAGTGCTGTGTCGAGTTCGTCGCGTACCGTCTCGGCGTCCTGGAGAGTCCCGGGTGCCGTCTGCCTGTCGCCGCTCGTCTGCGTCATTTCCCCTGCCCAGTGGTTGTTTCCGCTGTTGTTTCCGGCGCGGGGTAGATTTGCTCCCCGCAGTCTTCGCATTTCCTTGTTTTCGGGTCCAGCTTCTTGTGGTTGCACGGTTTCTTCTTGGACGCCGCCGCGGTCATGACAGTCCCTCCTTCATCAGAACCAGGAGGGCCCACACGACTTTTCCGGCCGCGCCGCGCGGTTCGACGCCCCAGCCGTCGGCCAGGGCGTCCACCAGGGCCAAGCCCCGGCCGGAAACGTCCTCGTCCGTCGCGTCCTTCAGTGCCGGCCGTTCGTCGCTCGTGTCGGAGACCTCAAGCCGCAACCGGCGCCCGTTCAGCTCGAACCTGACCTTGAATTCCCGGATATCCCGGCTATCTCGGCTGTTCGTGGTCTGAGCGTTGACGGCATTGACGGCGTTGGCGGCCAGCTCGGAGAGGAGCAAGGTTGCCGAGTCGGCGGCGTCACCCTCGACATGCCACAAGGCGAGTTGGTCCCGGAGGGCCGCGCGGGCACGGCTGACGCTGCGGGCGTGGCCAGGGAACCGGTACGCCACCGCTTGCGCGGCGGGCGGTGCGGGATGGGCCGCGGGTCCAAGCTCTGGCATGCGGACTAGCTGCGTTTTCGTGATCTCATGGGTCACCGACCGCTCCTCTCCGTAGTGTTTCCACTACCAAGGGCGTTCAGCGTGGCGTACAGTTGGGCGTCCTTCAACGTGGCAGTTCGGAAGGATGGGGTGGGGCAACCCATGGTGAACCGCATGGAGTTGAATCCCGAGAAGTCGCCCGAGGCGGCGTTCGGCGCGCGTCTGCGCAGCGCACGTGAGGTGCGTGGCTGGACGCAGGAAGAACTTGGTGAGCGAACGGGCTACACCGGCCAGCACATCTCGGCGGTGGAAACTGGCCGCAAACCGCCAACGCTGCGTTTCTCGCGTAGTACGGACGTGGTGTTCGGGGTCGTGGGAACGGCCGAGTCGTTCGAACGCGCGTGGCGCGAGATCAAGCACAACAGCCTGCTGGAGGGGTTCCCGGAATACGTCAAATACGAGGGGCGGGCGGCCGAGATCCGGCTGTTCGACATCGGGATCATCCCTGGTCTGTTACAGACACCGGAGTACGCCCGGGTGCTGGCGGACAGCGCTGTGCGGCGGGGTGTCATCACGGACGAACAAGCCGCTGCACGTGTCTCGTTCCTGGCTGAGCGACAGGCGGCGCTGACGCGGCCCCGCCCTCCCATGGTGCTGGTGGTCATGGATGAGAGCTGCATCCGCAGGCGGGTCGGTGGAGACGAAGTCATGGGCGCCCAGCTCGACCGGCTGCTGGAGTTCGCCGAGTTGCCGAACACCGTGCTCCAGATCGCTCCGTTCGACATCGGGGAGCGTCGTCCGTTCAACTACCTGACGTACTTTCTGACGCTGCCGGACCTGTCCGTGATCGCGTACGCGGAATCTCAGATCCGAGGGCACCTGGAGCGTGAAGCGCCGGCGGTCCTTCCGCTACTGACGGCCTACCATCAGTTGCAGGCCGAAGCGCTGTCCCAGGCAGCATCCGTGACCCTGATCAACGAGGCACGAAAGGGCACCCCGTGACCACGACCGAGTCCCCCCGCTGGTTCAAGTCCTCATATAGCGACAATGGCGGCGCCTGCATCGAGGTCGCCCCCAACCTCGTCGCCTCGCGCGGCGTGATACCCGTGCGTGACTCCAAGAACCCGAGCGGTCCGGTTCTGGACTTCTCCGCCGACGCGTTCTCGTCCTTCGTGGCGGGCGTCAGGTCTGGAGAGTTCGGCGCCGCCTGACCGCTCCTGGTCTGAAACCGTCACCTCGCACGAAGCCGTGAGTCCGCTACGTGTCAGTAGCGGGCTCACGGAGTCACCCTGGCCCGGCCGTCGCGTCGGGTGGGCACCGGGTTCCACGGCTCCGGCTGGTCGTGTGACTACCCATTGAGCACGCCCGTGCGTGCAGCCAGACGGCGGAGCTCCGGTGTGGTGCGACCGGAGAGGAACAGTCCCGAGACAAGCGACTTGACCGCCGGGCGGGCGTGGGTTTCCTGCGGGGCGCAGCGTTCGGCCTGGAGCAGGTTGTGGATACAGTCCTCGCGGCGGCCCCAACGGTTGTAAGCGTTGGCGACGTCCGTGTAGTAGCGGGCGCGGCGTTCAGCGCTGGGCAGGCCGGCTGGGGCGATGGCGGCGGCTGCTGCGATGGCTGCGGAGGGGTCTCCGATGGAGTTTTCGGCGGAGACCAGATGGAGCTGGACCGTCACCGGGCTGAACCCACCAAGGTCATGGAGGTGGGTTCCGTCGAGGTCGCGGGCAATAGCGGCGGCCTCGGCGGTCAGCTCCCGCATGCCGTCGCGGTCCCCCTGCCAGGCGACCGTGTAGGCGGCGGATTGGATCAGTAGCCCTCTGGTTGCGGCTCCCTGGGTGCCGGCCTCACGGAGGGCCGGATCGTCGGCGGCGTTGAGCGCGAGTGTGAGTGCTTGGTCGTGCCACCCGGCTTTGCGGGCGAGGACAGCGAGCTGACGGGCTGATTCAGCGACGGTGAGGGGGTCTCCGACCGATTCGCTGAACTGGCGCGCACGGTCCGCGGCCATCCATCCGAGCTGCTGTTCGTCCAGTTTGATCAGCAGACGTGTGGCCAGGAGATAGCAGCGTGCCAGCACGGAGTATCCGGTGATGTCGGCCCTGGCGTGAGCGGTGCGGATGAGCCGCGGGAGTCGTACGGCGAGGCTTGCGTAGGCGCAGGCCCGGAACTCGACGTGCGCGTGGGCGAGTTCGGACGATAGTCGAGCCGGTGCCGAGTCGGGGGACGCGGGCCCGAGTCCGAGCATGGCGTCTCGGAGGCCTGCCACAAGGACCTCACCAAGCCTGGCATCATCCTCAGCCGCGCGGTAGCCGGCCTGGGAGCCTACGGCCGCCGCTGCTGTTGCGGCTAGGAATTGTCGTCGTCTCACGTCACCGTCCTCCCCATGCGCACCAGCCAGCGTAGGCGGGGGGAGGCGGGGATAGGGGCTGCAGGGCCCGTGTCGGGCTGTTGTCTGGGGAGCCGGGGCGAGGCCGAGCCACTGGGGTGGGATGCTCAGGGCGCCCGCAAAGCGGCGGAGCACGTCGATATCGGTGAGCGGTGAGACGCTCCGTTCGTAGCGGCTGACCTGGGCTGCGGAGTAACCGGTCAACTGGCCGAGTTGGGCCAGCGTGAGCCCCTGAGCCCTTCGTTCCTGGCGCACCAGTTCACCGGGGGGCACGGGAGCTGAGGACCTTCGGGGCTTGCTGACCGACGGCATCGATTCCTCGTGGGGTCGAGCTGGTGGGCGACCCATCGTAGGGAGTCGAGTGGGTGTCTGCTCGCATTTTGCGTCATATGCAAAGGATTTGCGTCTGATGATCGCGCGCCTGCCGGTGGTCACTGCTTCGCGGTCTTCTGGGAGCGCGGTGGTCGCACTCCGCGCCGCCGGCCCTTCGGCGTTCGGGAGGTCCTGATGCATCCCAACCCCACTGGCTCAGTAGGCGCCAGTCCGCCTGTGGACTGGACGGCCTTACGGAACTTCGCAGCGCTCGGCGGGCAGCTCCGTTTATCGCTGACGCCCCGCTGTAACCTGTCGTGCTGGTTCTGCCACAACGAGGGCGATGTGCCGCCGCCGTTGACCCGCGTCAACCGCAGCATGCAGCCCCGCCCGCGGGAGATGTCCGCCGACGACTACGTGAACACACTGCGGACGCTCATCGAGACCGGCTTGACGCGTGTGTACTTCACTGGGGGTGAGCCACTTGCCTCGCCGCTTGCCCGACCGGTCCTCACACGTCTGCCCGACCAGGCGTCCGGCGGTTCGTACACACTGATCACAAACGGGACACTCGTCCGCAAGCACCAGGAATGGCTGGCTACCACCGATCTGAACAGAGTGAAAGTCAGCCTGCACTACTTCTCCGACGAATCGCTCTACGACATCGCCAAATCCCGTATCGGCATCGACACCATCAAGGACGGCTGTGGTGGCCGACAGGTACGTCTCCTCCGTCATCGCTTACCACTCCGCCGTGCACAAGTTGGACATGGCTCAGGTCAGAGGACTCCTCGCCTCATTTCAGGACTACCTCGTACGGCCTGACCGGACGTTCCACCTGCGGTGCAGTACGCGCACCCTGAGTGTCCGCATGGCGGCCAAAGGCGACGTCAACAAGGACGATCACGACATGATGACCGTCCCCGGTCGTCTCGACCGCCTACGCGCCAACTTCGATGAAGTGGCCGCAACCGACCCTACCGGCGTCACGCTGGAAACCGACGACCACTCACCCGAAGAACTGGCCGATCTCATCGGCACATACCTCACGAGCTGACGAGCTGACAAAGCAGCACCGGCGTCCATGGGATGTGACGTTAGCCTCGACCCGTGGACGCCGACACATGCCATGGACCGGACGCCGACGCATCAGTCACGGTCGCGCGGGACGTAGACGGGCTTATCGCCATCCTCAGCGCGCAGTTTCCCCAACACGGCGGCGAATACCTGTTTCTCCCCGGTGGCCGACGAGAAAACGGCGAAGATGCCGAGCAGTGCGCACGCCGCGAACTGCGCGAGGAGGCGGGTATCACCGCTACCCGTTGGCGCCTTCTGGGCTCCTACGCCATCACCCTGACCAGCCCGGTGCGATTGTCCCTGTTCCTTGCCCAGGACCTGATCCACGGGGAGCAGCAGCTCACCGACAGTGAGCACGATTTCAAGCTCTCGTGGTGGTCATTGGAGGATGCCGTCAACGCAGCCGTGGAGGGCAGGTTTCTGCTCCCTGGCGGCCCCCTCGCGCTGCTCCTGTCCGCACGTCTCGTGGACCAGCCGGACTGAGTGCACCTCCATCCGGGGCCCAGGAAGGGCGCCGACACGCCCGTGTGGCCGCCCAGGTATGCCCGGTCATCCCCGCGCACGACCCGGTGAGGGCTCGCCCCGCGCGGGTACTCGCACACGATCAGGACCGGGCCGGACCGGAACGCCCCCCGGGCCGGGCCAGGGTCGGAGGCAAGGGAGTGGAGTGATCATGGAATACCGTCAGCTGGGCCGCTCCGGGCTGCGGGTGTCGGCGTTGAACCTGGGCACCATGACCTTCGGCGGGAAGGGCATGTTCGGCGCCCTGAGCAGCGCCGGCGTCAAGGACGCCGAGCGGCAGGTCCGCATGGCGCTGGACGCCGGGGTGAACCTCATCGATACGGCGGACATGTACTCGAACGGCCTCTCCGAGGACATGATCGGGCAGATCGTCGAGAAGCGCCGGGACGACGTGCTGATCTCCACCAAGGGCCGTATGGTCCTCGGCGACGACCCCAACGACGGCGGCTCCTCGCGCTTCTACCTGACGCGCGCGCTGGAGCGCAGCCTGAGGCGGCTGCGCACGGACCACGTCGACGTCTACCACGTCCACGAGTGGGACGGGCAGACGCCGCTGGAGGAGACCATGGAGACGCTGGACGCCATGGTCCGCTCGGGCAAGGTCCGCTACCTGGGCGTCTCGAACTACGCGGGCTGGCAGCTCATGAAGGCCCTGGCGACCGCCGACGCCCGTGGTTACCAGCGGTTCGTCTCCAACCAGATCTACTACTCGCTCGAATCGCGCGACGCCGAGTACGAGCTGCTGCCGCTCTCCGTCGACCAGGGCCTCGGCGTCATGGTGTGGAGCCCGCTGGCCGGCGGGCTGCTGTCGGGCAAGTACCGGCGCGGCAAGGACGCCCCCAAGGGCACCCGGCAGGTCGACGACCGGTGGAACGAGCCTCCGGTGCGTGACCGGGAGAAGCTCTACGACACCGTGGAGAAGCTGGTGCAGATCGGCGACGCGCACGGCGTGTCCCCCGCGCAGGTCGCCATCGCCTGGCTGCTCACCAGGCCCGCGATCACCTCCGTGGTGGTCGGCGCGCGCAAGGAGGATCAGCTCCGCGACAACCTCGCCGCCGCGGAACTCGTCCTCGCCCCCGACGAGATCGAGGCGCTGGAGCGGGTGAGCGCCCCCGAGATGATCTATCCGCACTGGCACCAGGCGGAACTGGCGAAGGAGCGCTTCGGCCCCGCGGACCTGGCCCTGCACGGCTCGGCGAGGTGAGGACGGCTCGGAGAGCTGGGCGCGGCTCGGCGGGCCGCGCGGTCCGGTGGGCTGAGCGTCGCGCGATCACCGGCACACCGCCGGGGGGTCACCGAGGCGCCCGTGCGGCTGCCCGGACGGTGCCCAGGCCCGCACCCCGAGTGGTCGAGGGCGGTAAGGGCCCGCCCGAGGGTGCGAGCGGGCCGCCGGAGAGCGGAATCGGCGGCCCGGGGGCGCCGTGTCTCACCCGTTTGGTGGCGTAGAATGACCTGAATGTCAGATTCTGTCCGTCTTCGTCTCAAAGCCCTGGATCCGTACCTCGAAACGGTGCTGCGCGAGAGCGGCGCCTACGGCGGCGGCATCTTCCTGCTCTTCCCGGACGAGCAGGTGCTGGGTCTCGCGGTGAAGGTGGGCGTGCCCGACGCGTTCGTCGGACCCTGGAAGCGGCTCTGGCTGGGCGCGCGGACTCCGACGACCGACGCGGCCCGCCAGCGGCGGCTGATCTGGCTGCCGGTGGGCGACACCTTCGCCCGGTACCCGCAGACCTCGGTCCTGCTGCCCTACCGCTTCGCGGCGGTCAGCGCCCCCATCGCCGGCGATGACACGGTGTGGGGCACGATCTCCCTGCTCTTCCCGGCGTCGCAGCCGGCCCGGCTGTCACCGGAGCAGCTCGCCGCGGTCCACGCGTGCTGCCGCGGTCTCGCCGAGGTGCTGGCCGACGCCTCGGAGCAGGGCCGGCCGTTGCTGCCCGCCGCCGAGCCGCGCACGATGCTGAGGGCCGCGGACACCGCCATGGACGCGGACGGGGCCGCCGCGGTGAAGTTCGCGCAGCGGCTGCCCGAGGGCGGCGTGGCGCTGGACTCGGAGGGCCGGGTCACGTTCGTCACCACGTCGGCGGCCGAGCTGGTCGGCGTCCCGGCGGAGGACCTGCGGGGGCGGTGGCTCTGGGAGGCGCTGCCCTGGCTGGGCGATCCCGTCTTCGAGGAGCGGTACCGGGCGGCGGTCTTCAGCCGGGAGTCCACGGCGTTCACGGCCCTGCGCCCGCCCGGCACGCGGCTGTCGTTCGTGCTCTATCCGGACGACAGCGGCCTGAGCATACGCATCACCTCCGCCCACCAGCCGTCGCCGCCCGAGCCCCCGCCCACCGGCGGCGGGCAGGGGAACGGAGGGGAGGGGGCCACCGGCCAGGCCCGCAGTGACGCCGCCGCCCCCACCTCCCTGGGGACGATGTACGAGTTCATGAACCTCGCCGCGATGCTCACCCAGACCGTCGAGGTGGCCGACATCGTGCCGCTGGCGGCCAACCCGATCATGGCCATGTTCGAGGCGCAGGGCCTGGCCCTGCTGGTGCTGGAGGACGGCCGGCTGAAGAACGTCGGCTACCGCGGCTACCGGGCCGAGGCGATGCGGCAACTCGACGGCGCCCAGATGCGCTGGACGCCCACCCCCGCCTCACAGGCGCTGAGCAGGCGGGAGGCCGCTTTCTACGCCACCCCGGAGGAGATGGACGCCGTCTATCGCGGCATGTCGACGCTCACCGGCAAGGCCGCCTGGGCGTACCTGCCGCTGATCGTCTCGGACCGCCCGGTCGGCTGCTGCGTGATCTCCTACGATCACACGCGCACGTTCACGCCCGGACAGCGCGCGTTCCTGACCGCCCTCGGCGGACTGCTGGGCCAGGCGCTGGACCGGGCCATGCTGCACGACTCCCGGTACAGGTTCGCGCGGGGCCTCCAGGCCGGACTCCTGCCGGGAACGCTGCCCGAGGTGCCGGGCCTCCAGGTGGCCGCACGCTACCGGGCCGCGTCGCGCGGTATGGAGATCGGCGGCGACTTCTACGACCTGATCAGGACCTGCGAGTCGGGCGTGGCCGCCGCCATCGGCGACGTGCAGGGCCACAATCCGACGGCCGCGGCGCTGATGGGCCAGGTCCGCACCGCCGTGCACGCCACGGCAGGGGCGCCGCCGCCCGAGGTGCTCTCCCGCACCAACCGGCTGCTGACCGATCTCAACGCGGGGCTCTTCACCAGTTGCCTCTACGCGGACCTCGACCTGGCACGCCACCGCGCCCAGCTCGCCAGCGCCGGCCACCCGCCACCGCTGCTCCGCCATCCCGACGGCACGGTGTCGGTGATCCGCGTGCCGCCCGGACCGCTGCTGGGCATCGTCAACACCGCCCGGTACTCGACCATGGAGATCCCGCTGCCGCCCGGCGCCGACCTCCTCATGTACACGGACGGCCTCGTCGAGATCCCGGGCCAGGACCCCGACCTGGCCACGGAGGAACTGGCCCGCAACCTGGCCGCGATCCCCCGCGACGAGCCGGTGGACACCCGAGCCGACCTCATCCTGAAGAACGCCCCACCGACGCTCTCGGGTACGGACGACATAGCGCTCTTGTTGCTGAGCACGACGTAGGGGGGGCGGCGACGCCGCAGGTCGGCTCCGCCGCGGTGATCCGGATACGACAGAACCTGCCCCTTCGGGCGGCGGCGACCTGACGGGTGCGCCGTGGCTGGTCGCGCAGTTCCCCGCGCCCCTAGAAGCGGGGCTTCGCCCCGATCAGGGGCGCGGGGCTGTTTCTGAGGGGACAGGCGCCTGATCAGGGGCGCGGGGAACTGCGCAAAGAACCCCGAGCGGCGGAGGGCCGGGCGCGAGACGGGAGAGGACACCTCCCCTGATCAGGGGCGCGGGGAACTGCGCAAAACCCCCATCGGCGGGCAGCCGGACAGGAGACCGCTCCCCGTCGGCCCGCCCGCCGCAGGCGCGCACTGGCGGGCGTACCGCCTCAACCCAGGAGCCCGTGGTCCCGCAACGGCCCCACCCCGAGCCCCCTCTCCCCGCACGCATCGAGAATCCGGGGCAACGCCCCGAGCGTCGCCCGCCACGACCCCGGCGCCGACGTGCAGTCGGAGTCGTGCAGCAGAAGCGTGCCGCCGCCCCGCAGATCGGCCATGACGGTCCGGTGGACGGAGCCCGGCGTGGCGCGGGCCGTCCAGTCCTCGCCCCAGCACGTCCACAGCACGGGGGTGAGCCCGAGCCGGCGGACGGCGACGTGCGCGGCGGTGGTCATCACACCGTACGGCGGCCGGATGAGTTGGGGCGGGCGCCCGAGCAGGTCGCCCACCAGGTCCCGGGCGCGGGCGAGATCGTCGCGGGTGGCCCGCGGTCCGCGCACCAGCAGCGGCAGGTGGCGCCAGCCGTGGATGCCGATCTCGTGCCCGGCCGCCGCGATCTCCCGCACGAGACCGGGGGAGCGCTCGGCCTCCCCGCCGAGCAGGAAGAACGTCGCCCGGACCCGGCGCTCGGCCAGCAGCGCCAGGAAGAGCGGGGTGGACAGCGGCGCGGGCCCGTCGTCGAAGGTGAGCGCGAGGTGGTCGGAGCGGCCCTGCCCGGCCAGCCGGGGCATGGAGCGGTTGCGCAGCGGCCCGAACGTGGAGATCACGGGTGCGGCGTGGGCGGCCGCGAGCGCGGGCAGCGCCGCCAGGGCCGCGGTGCGCAGCGCCCGGGCGGCGGTCACGGCCGGGGCCCCTTGCCGTGCAGGTGGAAGTCGTCGGGATCGAGGTGGTGGTCGATGGCGTGCAGCAGGCCGGCCGAGTGGTGCACCGAGGCGAACCCGGCGCCGACCCCGCCCACCGACACCGCACACGCCACCGCCACGGTGACGGCGAACCGCCGCATAACGAGAACGGGCCGGACACGCCCCGGCCGCCCCGCTGGCCGCCGCCGCGCGGAACCCGGAGCCGCCGCCCCGCCCGGGGGAACCACCGACCCGCCAGACGGAACCACCACCGGAACCGCCGCCTCGCCGCCCCCGGCCGGCGGGAGGCCGAGTACGGGACGGGAGGGGGCACGTCCCTGATGAGGGGCGCGGGGAACTGCGCAAGACCCCCCGCCGGCGGGCAGCCGGGACGAGACAGCGACCCCGTCGGTCCGCCGGGGCCCCGCGCCAGCGCCCCCGCACGCCCCGATGATCGCCTCCTCGGGACCGCCGTCCCGCGGCGTGAACAGGGCCTGCCCCGCACGGTGCTGCCGCTCGCCGAGCGACCCGTCCAGGACCGCGGCCAGCGTCCGGCCGAGCTCGTCGGGGGCGTGCACCCAGGCGGCGACGCCCGCCTCGTCCAGGGCGGCGGCGTTCGTCAGGCCGTGGCCGGGGATGCAGCGGTAGCTGACCACCGGCAGCCCCGTTGCCAGCGCCTCCAGCGAGGTCAGGCCCCCGGCGTTCTGGACCAGCACGTCCGCCGCGTGCATCAGCCCCGGCATGTCGTCGGTCCAGCCGAAGGCGTGCTCGATGCCGTCCGCCCGCAGCCGTTCGGCGAGCGCGGTGTTGCGGCCGCAGAGGACCACGGGCAGTGCGGCGCCGGTGGCCCGGATCTCCGCCGCCGCCTCGTGCAGCGACCCCACGCCCCAGGAACCGGCGACCAGCAGCGCGAGGGGCGCGTCCGCGGGCAGCCCGAACCGCTCGCGCGCCGCGCGCCGCTCGGCGGGCTCGCCCGGCCGGAACCGGGGGCCGGTGACCGGCCCGCAGATCCGCACGTCCCTCGCCCCGAGCGCCCGCGCCTGCCCGGCGGGCACGGCGTGCGCGGCGAGGTGCGTGTCCACACCGGGGGCCACCCAGAAGGGGTGCACGGAGAAGTCCGTCAGGTAGGTGAGCACGGGCACGGTCAGCCGGCCGTCCAGGCGCAGCGAGCCGAGGATCCGGCTGGCGCCCGGGTACGTGGAGACGACCGCCCCGGTGCCGTCGGGCAGGGCGCGCAGCAGGCGGTTCTCGGTGGCCCGCAGCAGGGTCCGGGCCAGCGGGCCGCTGCCGCCGGCGCGCTCGGCGCCCTGGTAGATCCGCTGGTAGACCCAGGGGGCGTGGTCGAGCAGCCGGTGGTAGCCGTCGCACACCGCCCGGCCGAGCCGGGCCGGCAGCAGGTCGAGCAGGTCGTACCGCACGACCTCGGTGCCGGCCGCGGAGATCCGCCGGGCCAGCTCGGCGGCGGCGCCGTCGTGACCGGCTCCCATGCTCGCCGAGACGATCACGACGCGGTGCGCCGTCCGTGCTGGGCCGGGAGCGGCGGGCGGCGCCGCTCCCGGGTCGACCGTGCTGCCGAAGCGCACCATGGACCTGCCTTCTGAGTGCCGAGCGCCGGGTGGAAAGCTCTTGCGAGGCCGCGATGGGCGGGCCTCCGGGATGCCCGCGGCTGAGCGTCGGGCTGGGTGAGCGGAACTCTACAACATGTAGTAGATGGCTCCGTCGGCGGCGAATGCTCCGCCCGCGCCCCGGTCCGTACCTCCGCCTGCGCGTCCGCGCTGTTCTGCGCAGTTCCCCGCGCCCCTTATCAAGGGCCCAGTCCCCTCCCGTCTCGTACCTGGCCATCCGCCGGCCGGGGCTCTTTGCGCAGTTCCCCGCGCCCCTTATCAGGGGTCTGCCCCTCCCGTCTCGTACCTGGCCATCCGCCGGTGGGTGTGGTGCTTGTCGCTCCCCCACTGCCTTGAAGGCGTGGGAGGTACCCCCATACCCGCGCCCCTTTCATCCGGGCTTCGCCCGATCCCGTCTGCTCAGCCCCCTGCCGTCCTCCGCGGGCCCGTGCGCTCCCCTCGTCCCGCCTCCCGCACCCCCACCCGCAGTAATCTGGGCTCGAACCGGAAGGAGCGTGGACGGTGCGCGAGGGGCAGGACGGGGCCGGGAAGGCGCGCAGGCGCGCTCGCGGGGAGCTTGAGGCGGGCGTGCTCGCCGCGCTCTGGGAGGCCGGGGAGCCGCTGTCGGCCGGACAGGTCCGCTCCCGCCTGCCGGGGGACCTCGCCTACACGACCGTTCTGACGATCCTGGCCCGGCTGTACGCGAAGGGCATGGTGGTCCGGAACCGCGCGGGCCGCGGTTACGCGTACGCGCCCGCGGCGGACGAGGCGTCCCACACCGCGGAGCGCATGCGCACGCTCCTGGACGGCGGCTCCGACCGCGAGGCCGTCCTCACGCGTTTCGTCTCCCAGCTCTCGGCCCGTGACGAGGAACTCCTCCAGCGCCTCCTCGCCGCGGACGACCAGGAGCCCGGCGCCTGACCTCCGCCGGCGCGGACGCGCCTGCGGGGCCAGGCCGGGCCCCGGCCGGGATCCGGGGGGTCACATCCCGGCCGGGGCCCACGGCTCCGTCAGCCCCGCGCCGCCACCGCCTTCGCCGTCGGCACGTTGAAGCCGGACAGCTCCACCGCCGGGGTGTCCCCGTGCAGGTCGGCGGGGCGGTAGGTGGCGGTCAGCGTGATCTGCTGGCCGGGGAAGAGGGTGATGTCGTCGTCGCTCCACGACACCGGCGCCACCGCGGCCCCGTGCCGGGCGCCGACCATGCCGGCGTGCAGGCCGACGGCGGGCACCTTCCCGTCGTTCCGCAGGGTCACCCGGGTCGTCGCCTGGCCACCTGGCGCCGGCGACTTCGCGAGGGCGGCCCGCACGCCGGGCCCCACGCCGGACTCCGCCGTCGCCCGGACGTCCGCGTCGCCCAGCTTCGCAAGGCCCGTCAGGTCGGCGTAGGAGCTCTCCGGCGTGTAGTACCAGGTGGTCTTGGCGTTGTCGAGGACGTCGGGCTCGGTGGAGTTCCAGTAGACGTTGCGGCTGACCTCCTTGCCGTTCGCGTCGCTCAGGGTGAGCTCCACGAAGTAGGCGGTGGTCAGGCCGGACGGCGGCTTGAGGGTGAGGGCGTCGGAGGTGTGCCCGCCCGGCACCGGGTTGACCTTCGCCTGCTGGTCCTGCCGCACGGTGCCGTCCATGTCGCGTACGCGCACCCGGGCGGTCAGCTTGCCCGTCGCGTCCGGGGTGTGGTTGACGACCTGGACCGCCGAGGTGTCGTACGCGAACTGGACGTGCACGGGCTCGTTCGCCTTCTTGGCGCCGAAGTAGCCGCCCGCCTGGTCGAGGTCGTAGTCGAACAGGTGCCAGTGGAGGCTGGGCCAGGCGTTGTTCAGCATCCAGTAGATGACGCCCGTCGCGGGCTTGTCCGCGGCGGCCTTGCTGCCGAACGCCTCGAACTGCGCGCGGGTCGCCTCGTAGTTCGCGAGCTGCGCCTTGCGCACGTAGTCGGTGACGCTGGTCGGGGCGCCGTAGCGGTGCGAGAGGGCGTTGTCGAAGATCGACAGGTCGGAGAACTGGGAGCCGGTCTTGCCCGCGTGGTACTGCGGCGTCTTCGGCTCCTGCCAGAGCTGCCGCTGCTCCTCGGGCGTCAGCATCGACTGGAGGGTGGGCAGCCGCGGGATGGCCTCGCCGGCGCTGGTCTCCGAGTCGAAGCCGATCGCGCCGCCCTGGTCGTCCCGGGTGGAGTACCAGTAGTTCGGCGGGACGTACGCGTAGGGGCCGTTCATCTTCATGCCGGAGTCGCCGGTGGGCTCGGTGCTCTGGTCCGAGGCGGCGGAGACGATCGGCACCGACCAGCCGGCGCCGGTCAGCGCGTCGGCGTACGGCTTCGCGATGTCCGCGGGCGGGGCGTTGTCGCTGCCGATCAGGAAGGCGACGACCGAGGGGTGGTTGTGCAGCAGAACGGCCTCGTCGGCGGCCGAGCGCGCGGCGACCGCGCGGTCCTCGTCCGTCCACGGCTCGCCGCCGGTGCCGGCCCACGCCTCCCACTTGTCGCAGCACTCCCAGCCGGGCAGCACCATGATGCCGGCGCGGTCGGCCATGTCGTAGAACTCGGGGTTCTCCAGCTTGCCTTCCAGGCGGACGGTGTTCAGCCCGAGGTCGGCGACGTAGCCCAGCTCGTCCGCGGTGCGGCCCTGGTCGTCCCTCAGGAACATGTCCGGCGCCCAGCCGCCGCCGCGCAGCTGCACCTTGCGGCCGTTGACGACGAACTGCCGCCCGCCGCCCGGCGCCACGGAGCTGGTGACGCTGCGGACACCGAAGCTGGTCGCGGCCCGGTCGGTGACGGCGCCGCCCTGCTCCGCGCTCAGCTTCAGGTCGTACAGCGGGTGGGCGCCCTCGCCGACCGGCCACCACACGGCGGGGTGCCGCAGGGTGAGCCCGGGGGTGTCGGCGGGCGTGAAGGTGACCGTCCTCGTCTGGCCGGCCGCGAGCTCGACGCTCCGGCTGAGGGGCACGGCGGCGCCGTTCCCGCCGACGCTGCCCGTGACGCGTACGGTTTCGGCCGTGCTGCCCGCGTTGTGCGCGTCCACGGCGACGGTGAGGTCGGCGCGGTCGAGCGAGGGCAGGTCGAGGTCGGGCGTGACGTGGGCGTTGGACAGGCTGACCCCGCCGGTGCGCAGGACCTCCACGTCGCGCCAGATGCCCATGTTGTTGTCGGGCGGCGTCTGGTTCCAGTCGACCCAGCCGAGGGTGAGGTCCTTGTCGGGGTCGGTGGGCGGCACCTCGAAGGCGACCGCGTTCTCGCCCGGGTGGACGTCGGCGGTGATATCGATGTCGTTGACCGTGTAGCCGCCCTGGACGGTGCTGCGCGAGGCGACCTTCCTGCCGTTCACCCAGACGTCGGCGCCCGGGATGATCCCGTCCGCGCGCAGCACGGTGCGGCCGTCGCCCTGCACGGTGAACGTGCTGCGGTACCACCACGGCACCTGGAACATCGCGGGGTCGATCCGGCTCAGGTTCTTCGAGTGGAAGACGTCGGGGTAGAGGCCGTCGGCGAGCATCGCGGCCAGCACGGTGGAGCGCGCGGGCCCCACGTACCAGCCGGACGTGTCGTAGCCGGTGCGGGAGAGGGCCGCGCCGTCCGTGCCCCCGGTGACGGCGCTCGACTGCACCTGCCAGGAGCGGATGGCGCTCGCGGTGCCCGGCGCGCCGGTCGGGGTCGTGTGGAACTGCGGGGTGGTCACGGGCGGCGGCGGCAGCTTCGCCTCGGCGCTCGCGGCGCCGGAGCCGAGCCCCACCGGCAGGAGCGCCGCGACCAGCACGGCGGCGACCGCCATGACCCGGCGCCGGCCTCTCGGCGGGCGTGCGGTGCGACTGAGGAGAGAACGCGAATCGGGCATGCCTGCCTCCGCGGCGGGGGTGGATGGCACCGCGATGCTTCCGTTCCGGGCGCCCACCCATGATTCAGGAAGACTCCCCAACCAAGTCAAGTGCGCCGCGCGACGCGGTCCGCGACACGGCGCCGGCGGACCGCTCCGGGGCCCGGCACCCGCCACCATCCGGAGCGGGTGTCGAGGCCGTCATCGGACCATCGGGTGATGCGGGCGTGCGCGGTTCCTCACACGCCCGCCGGGACGGCGGCAGGTCGTGGAGCAGGCGTCGGATCGCGAGCCGATGCCTCAGAGCACCTGGACCAGTTCGTCCAGCATCCGGTCGGCGGCGCCCACGAGCACCGAGAGGTGGCCCTCGCCCTCTTCGAGATGGGGCACGGCACCCGGGACGTTCGCGGCGAGCCATTGCCCGTGGGCGAACGGCACCATCAGGTCCTCACTGCCCTGCCAGACGAACGCGGGCACTGTGATCTCGTCCAGCGAGAATCCCCAGGGTCTGGTGAACGCGAGGTCGTCGTCGAGCCAGCCGTCCACGCCGGGCCGCAGCCCCTCGGCGCACTGCGCCACCAGGTCCTCGCCGAACTCCGCCGACAGGACCGCCCGGTCGACCTCGGGCAGCAGGGTCCTCAGTGCGGCCACGAGCCCTTCCGGATCGGTGTCGCGCATTCCCACCGCCTCCTTCTCCAGGTACGGGCGCAGCGCGGCCTCACCCTCCAGCGCCAGCCCCAGTTCCTCGACGTTCTGCTCTCCCATTCCGGCCAGGAAGTCCAGGCCCGGTACGCCGTAGGGCGCGATACCCGCGACGACCAGTACCCCGGCGGCCCGATCGGCCAGCCGTGCCGCCGTGGCCAGGGCGTGCGGCCCGCCGCCGGATGCGCCGGCGACCAGGCAGCGGGCAGCACCGAGGTGGTCGAGCAGCGTCCGTACGTCCTGCGCCACGTCCACGACATCGCGGCCCGGCGCACGCGTGGACGAGCCGTAGCCGGCACGTGAAAAGCTCACATATCTGAGTCCCCGCTTGTGGACTTCACGTTCCAGGCCGCGGGCCGGCGGTACGCCGCCGGGCGTGCCGTGATGGAAAACCAGCGGGATCCCGCCCTCGGGCCCGGTCACGGCTATGTCGAGTCGGCGGCCGTCAGCCATCGCGATCACTGTCATGGCTGGAATTGTGCAGAAGTCCTATGGCGCACGATGCATCCATATGGAAAGTTTTGGTAAAAAGGGTGGGCGTACCAACGCGCTCATGGAGATGGACGGGGCGCAGCCCCTCGCTCTCGTCAGGCCGTCCCGGAACCGTTACGCGTGTCGAACACCCTCTCCCGCGCCGCGTCCGCCGCCAGCGCCACCGCCCCGAGCAGCACCGCGTCATCCCCGAGCGTGGACGACACCACGCGAGGCCGAAGCGGCGTCAGCGAGTGCAACGTCCTCCGCAACGGCCCCAGCAGCAGGTCCCCGTTCCGCCCGACCCCGCCCCCCAGCACCACCAGCTCGGGATCGAGCACCGCGGACAGCGCCGCCACCGCGTGCGCGAGGCGCGCGGCCTCGCGCTCGACGACCGCCCGAGCCACGGCATCGCCCGCCCGGGCCGCGGCGAACACGTCCTTCGCGGTCCTGATGGTGCCGGCCGGCATCCCCAGCGCGTGGGCGAGCCGCACCACCGCGTCCGCGCTGACCGCGTCCTCCATCGGCCCGCGCGGCACGGTGCTGGTGGAGTAGGCGGCCCGGCCGGCCGTCCGCTCCTCGGCCGACGGCTTCTCCGCGCTGTCGGGCAGCGGCGAGAGCGGCAGGTAGGCGATCTCGCCCGCCGCCCCGTGCCGCCCCCGGAACAGCTTGCCGTCGCTGACGATGCCGGCGCCGAGGCCGGTGCCGACCCAGAGGTAGGCGAAGAGCCGCGCGCCCTGCCCGGCGCCGAGCGCGTACTCGCCGAGGGCGGCCAGGTTGGCGTCGTTCATCACGTCCAGGCCGGTGCCCAGCTCCGCCCGGAGCCGTTCGACGAGGCCGGTGCGCCCCCAGCCGGGGAGGTTGACCGCGTACCGCACCCGCCGCGTGCCCGGATCGGTGACCCCGGGGCTGCCGACGACCGTGTGCACCACCTGCGACCAGGAGAGCCCGGCCTCCTCGGCGACCGCACGCGCCAGCCGGGCGGCGTCGCGGACCATCGCGCTCGCGGTGCGGGCGGTGTTGGGCGCGTCCCGGCGGCCGACCACCCGGCCGTCCAGGTCCGCGGCGGCGATGCGCAGCCAGCGGCGGCCCACATCGACGCCGAGCACGAAGCCGGCCTCGGGATCCGCCTCGTAGAGCACGGCGGCCCGGCCGCGCCCCTGGCCCCGCGCGACCTCGCCGGTGCGGCGCACGAGGCCGGCCCGCTCCAGGCTGGCCAGCGCGGTGGAGACGGTGGGCTTGGACAGGCCGGTGGCGCGCGCCAGTTCGGCCCGCGAGGTGGTGCCGGCGGCCCGCAGCGCCTCCAGCAGCATGCGCTCGTTGTTGCTCCGCAGCACGGTGCGGTTCCAGGGCCGCCCGGTGGGCTCGGACGCCCGCGCCGCCCGCCCGGCCGGGTCGGGCGGGGACTCCGCCGGTCGATCCGGGTCGGGCTCGGCAGCAGGTGGCACGGGATCGGCACCGGGCTGTCCGGACTCCGCCGAACGAGCCCGGCCGGACTCCGCCGCGGGCGGCAGGGGCTCCGCGCCGGGCGGCGCGGCCTGCGCGGAACGCGGCACGGGCCCGGCAGGGCGCTCCGCGGCGTTCTCGTCGTTCCCCGTCGAACCGTTCAGCATCGTCCCCCTGGCCGTCGTCCTAGGTGAGCGGCTCCGGTACGCCGGTGCCGCCCTGCGGGCCCGCCCCTCGGGCCGGCCCCGCGCTTCCCCGCGCTTGTCCGCACATGCCGCGCGTATGACGACCAGGTTACGAGACCGCGCATGTGTGGCCCGGGCGGCGGTGGATTTCGGCCGGACCATTGACGAGTTTTTGTTAAGGACCCTAACTTGATGTTTCTTCCTGACGTTTTCTTGACGACGATGGCGGCGCCCGGACGGGCACCCCGCGGCAGCCAGAGGAGGTGGCCCGATGGCCGACACGGAGCAGAAGCCCGCGCCGGCCGATCCCGGGTTCGTCCGCAGGATCGGCCAGTTCCAGGCGAGTGCCATCAATATGAGCCAGATGGTCGGCGTGGGCCCGTTCATCACCATCCCCGCGATGGTGCTGGCCTTCGGCGGCCCCCAGGCGGTGATCGGCTGGGTCGCGGGCGCCGTCCTGGCGCTCGCCGACGGACTGATCTGGGCGGAGCTGGGCGCCGCGATGCCGGGCGCGGGCGGCTCGTACATCTATCTCCGCGAGGCGTTCCAGTACCGCACGGGACGGCTGATGCCGTTCCTGTTCACCTGGACCGCCATGCTCTTCATCCCGCTGATCATGTCGACCGGCGTGGCGGGCTTCGTGCAGTACCTCACGTACCTCTGGCCGTCCATGAGCAGCGGGCAGGGCGACCTGGTGGGTCTTGCGATGTGCCTGGTCGTGCTCGTGCTGCTGTGGCGGCGGATCGAGTCCATCGGCCGGCTCGCCACGGGGCTCTGGGTGATCATGATCGTCAGCGTGGCGTGCGTGATCATCGCCTCGTTCACCCACTTCCACGCCCATGACGCCTTCACCTACCCGGCGGGCGCGTTCTCGCTCGGCAGCTCCACGTTCTGGCTGGGCTTCGCGGCCGGCCTGACCATCGGCATCTACGACTACCTGGGCTACAACACCACCGCGTACCTGGGCGCCGAGATCAAGAACCCCGGGCGGGTGATCCCCCGGTCCATCGTCCTCGCGATCTTCGGCGTCATGACGATCTACCTGCTGATGCAGATCGGCACGCTCGGGGTGGTCAACTGGAAGGACATGATCGACCCGAACAACCCGGCGTCGCAGTCCGTGGCGTCCGTGGTGCTGGAGAAGGCGTGGGGCAAGACGACCGCGCAGGTCGTCACCGGGCTGATCCTGATCACCGCCTTCACCTCGGTCTTCGCCGGGCTGCTCGGCGGCTCCCGGGTGCCCTACGACGCGGCGCGGGACAAGGTCTTCTTCCGGCAGTTCGGGCGGCTGCACCCGAAGCACCGCTTCCCGGTGCTGAGCCTGGTCGCGATGGTCGTGATCACCGCCGCCGCCTTCCTGATCAGCCGCCACCTGGGCACCTCGGCCAAGACGCCCCCGCTGACCGTGCTGATCACGCTGCTGACCACCGTCATGGTGATCGTCCAGTCCTTCGCCCAGGTCGCCGCCGTCACCGTGCTGCGCAAGCGGCAGCCCACGCTCAAGCGCCCGTACCGGATGTGGCTCTACCCGCTGCCCAGCCTGGTCGCGCTGGCGGGATGGCTGAGCGTGTACGTCTTCGCCGACAAGAACAACCACGGGCTGCACCCCATCGAGTGGTCGCTCGCCTGGGTGGCCCTGGGTGCGATCGCGTTCCTGATATGGGCCCGCGTCGAGAAGGTGTGGCCGTTCGGCCCGAAGGAGATCCACGAGAACTTCCTGACCGTGCCCGCCGCCGGGACCGCCCCCGGCGACCAGGCCGGCGGCCTGCCCGACTCCCCGCAGGAGACCGTGTGACCCGCGTTCCTCCGCCGCACCGCGCGGCCCCCGCCGTCGGAGGGGCCGGTGCGGCAGTCCGGGCGGGTGCCACCGCCGCCATCGAACCGACGGGCCTGGAGGAGGTGGCCGGCCCGATCGCGCCCCGCCGGGCCGGCGTGCCCGATCCGGACGGCGGCGGCCTGGACTTCGTGCTCGGCATCGACGTCGGCGGCACCAAGGTCGCCGTCGCCACCGCCGCCCGCGACGGGCGGGTGCTGCGGCGGACCAGGATCGACACGGACGCCTCCCGGGGCGCCCTCCAGACGGTCGAACGCGCCCTGGACACCGCGGAACGGCTGCGCGCGGAGACCTCGGCCGAGACCGGTGGACGGTGCCTGGGCGCGGGCGTCGCCAGCCCCGGCGTCGTCCACGAGGACCGGGTCCTCATGGCCCCCAACATCCCCGGCTGGGGCGAGCTTTCGCTGCCCGCCCTGGTCAGGGAGCACCTGGACATCGCGGAGGTCGCCGCCGCCAACGACGTCAAGGCGGCCGGGCTCGCGGAGGCCCGCTGGGGCGCGCTGCGCGGCGTGGACCCGGGCATCTACCTCAACCTGGGCACGGGGCTCGCCGCGGCGCTGGTCGTCGGCGGCCGGGTGCTCGGCGGCGCGCACAACGCCGCCGGCGAGATCGGCTACCTGCTGCGCGGCCCGCACGACACGGCCGGCGCCGCCTCGGACCGGGCCCCGTTGGAGGAGTACTTCTCCGGGATGGGCCTGGCCCGCCGGGGCGCCGAGCTGCTGGGCGGCAGCCCGACCGCCGCGGACCTCTTCGGCTCCACGGAGCCACGGGTCCGGGAGCTGGTGGACGAGGCGCTGGACCAGCTCGCGGTGCACGTGGCCAACCTCGCGACGACCCTGGACCCGCAGCGGATCGCCGTGGGCGGCGGCATGATGCGCTCGGCGGAGCGGATCTTCCCGGTGCTCCGGGCGCGGCTGGGCGAGGCCGTGCCCTTCCCGCCCGAGCTGGTCCCGAGCGCCTACCCGAACGACTCCGCCCTGCACGGCGCCCTCGCCCTGATCCTGGACGCCCTCGGCCTGCCGGCGACGTTGACGGACGAGGTGGCGTAGGGGGCCTTCGGCGGCGGATGGCCGCCGTGCGGAGGGCGGGTGCGCGCGTGGCGGATGGATCGCCGACGGCCGGCGGGCTGCCGGTGGCTGACGGGCCCGGGTGGCCGACGGCCGCCGCCCCCCGTTCCGGGCCCCGGACCCTGCGTGGAGGCGGCCGCCAGGCGAACGCCGTCGAAACGCTCCGGGCAACCGGGGCGCGCGTCCCGAAGATCCACCGAGGTGCCCCCGAGCCGTGCTAATCTTGCGATGTTGCAGTTGTGGTACCCATGAACCTATGTGCACCTGACGGGAATGCTTCTCCTTCAGGTGCATTAGTTTTTTCCGGCATCTCCGGATGGGGCCTCTGCCTACAGAACGGAGAAGGCCATGGCACAGGGAACCGTGAAGTGGTTCAACGCCGAAAAGGGTTTCGGCTTCATCGAGCAGGACGGCGGCGGTCCCGACGTCTTCGCTCACTACTCGAACATCGCCGCCCAGGGCTTCCGTGAGCTCCAGGACGGCCAGCGGGTCTCCTTCGACGTCACGCAGGGCCAGAAGGGCCCGCAGGCGGAGAACATCGTCCCCGCCTGATCGCCGTAACGCGATCCGCTCACCGGGGTTCGCACCGTCAAGGTGCGGACCCCGGTTTGTGCTGTTTCCAGAAAGGCGTCCCCCTGCATGGCCCGTAGACCACAGAAACCGAACCGGCGTCCCTCGTCCCCCAGGCCGTCCGCCTCATCGCCGAGGGACTTCCGGCTGCCGGAGAACACGACCCCCGCACTGCCCGCCGCCCGGGACTTCGCCGACCTCGACATGCCCGAGGGGCTGCTGAAGACCCTCACCGCGCAGGGCGTGACCACCCCCTTCCCCATCCAGGCCGCCACGCTGCCCAACTCGCTCGCCGGCCGCGACCTGCTGGGGCGCGGACGCACCGGCTCCGGCAAGACCCTCGCGTTCGGCCTCGCGCTGCTGGCGCGCACGGCCGGGCAGCGCGCGGAGTCCAAGGCACCTCTCGCCCTCGTGCTGGTCCCCACCCGGGAGCTCGCCCAGCAGGTGACGGAGGCGCTGACCCCCTACGCGACGGCGGTGAACCTCCGGCTGGCCACCGTGGTCGGCGGGCTGTCCATCGCCAAGCAGGCGGGTGCGCTCCGGCGCGGCGCCGACGTGCTCGTGGCGACCCCCGGCAGGCTCAACGACCTCGTGGAACGCGGGGACTGCCGGCTCGACCAGGTGGGCATCACGGTGCTGGACGAGGCCGACCAGATGACCGACATGGGCTTCCTGCCGCAGATCACCAGGCTGATCCAGCAGGTGCGGCCCGACGGGCAGCGCATGCTGTTCTCGGCCACCCTCGACCGCAACATCGACCGCCTGGTGCAGCGGTTCCTGACCGATCCCGTGGTGCACTCCGTGGACCCGTCCGCCGGTGCCGTCGACACCATGGAGCACCACGTGCTCCACGTCCAGGACGAGACCGACAAGAAGGCCGTCACCACGCGCATCGCGGCCCGCGACGGCCGGGTGCTGCTCTTCCTCGACACCAAGAGGTCGGCCGACCGGCTCGCCAAGCGGCTCCTGGCCGTCGGCGTGCGTGCCGCGGCACTGCACGGGGGCCGTTCACAGCCGCAGCGCAACCGCACCCTGGAACAGTTCAAGAACGGCCAGGTCACCGCCCTGGTGGCGACGAACGTCGCGGCCCGGGGCATACACATCGACGACCTCGACCTCGTCGTGAACGTCGATCCCCCCACCGACCACAAGGACTACCTCCACCGCGGCGGCCGCACCGCCCGCGCCGGCGGCTCCGGCAGCGTCGTCACGCTGGTCCTGCCCACCCAGAAGCGGGACGTCAGCCGGCTCATGTCGGACGCCGGCATCCGCCCCCGCACGGCCAGCATCACGTCGAGCGACGCGCAACTGGCCACCATCACAGGCGCCCGCGAGCCCTCCGGCCTGGCCGTCACCATCGAGGCCCCCCGGCCGGCGACACCGGCGTCGTCCCGCCCGGACCGGAAGACCGGCGCCAACCCCGGCAGGCGGTCCTCCCGCCGGCGCCGCGGCGGCACCGGGGCCAAGCCGGCGGCGGCTGCCACGGGCGGGACGGGAGGCCGCGGTTCCGACCGCCGCAGCGGCCGCCGCTGACGGGGGCCCGCTGCCCCGCCCTTCCCCGACCGGGCTTCCGTGGAGAAGTGCCGAAGCGCCTTCTCGGAGATCCCCGGACGACCGCTGGAACCCCCCGCCCTTCAGGACTTCGTTGGGAAATCTGCAGACGGGGGCGTATCGGTCTGGTCATGCGGCGAGGGCGAGTCGGGCGAGGTGGGAGGTGTGGGTTCCTCCTGGCTGGAGGCCGGTGGTCCAGGCGTCGAGGCGGATGAGGTTGATGGCGGCGGCCGAGAGGAGGTTCGCGAGATGGGTCTTGGGCTGGCCGTGGTAGGGCGTGCGCCGGAGGCGGGTGCGGCGGGCGGCCTGGGAGATTGTGCCTTCGACGCCGGCGCGGATGTCGTAGCGGGCCTTCCATTCCTCGGTCCGCTGCTCGGCCCGCTGCTGGGCCAGGACTTCCTGCTGGTCACGGGGCAGGAGTGTCAGGCTCCGGCCGTACTTCCCGTTCGTGGCCTTGGTGCAGCGGGACCGCAGCGGACAAGGATCGCAGTCCTCGCGCGTGAAGTGGACCCGGGTGATGGGGGTGCCGCTGGGTTTGCGCTGGTCGGACCATGTGACGCTGACCGCTCCTACGGGGCAGGTGACCTGCTTCGCGTCCCAGTCCACGTGGAAGGCGGCCTGGGTCAGGTCCGGGCTCTGGTCGCCGTCACCGCGCTTGGTGTGGTGGGTATCGGCGCCGACCGGGCCGAGCAGGGTGATGTTGTGGTCGTCGCGGGCTGTCAGGATGTGGGCCGCGGTGACGTAGCCGGCGTCCACGATGTGCTCGTCCGGCAGCAACTGGCGCTTACCCAGGTGCTGATGGATGACCTGAGTCATCTCGGCGTCATCGACGTTCGCGCTGGTCGTCTCCACATTGGTGATCACGTGAAGCGCATCGGGTTCGCAGGTCTCGGTCAGGTGCGTCTTGAACCCGGTCCAGCCCGAGCCGCGCTTGACGCCGTAACGCGCGTCGGGGTCGTAGGGGGAGGCCAGGCGCTTTCTGCCCGGCGGGAGGTCCTTGCCCTCCCGCCAGCACACCTCCTGTCCGTCCCGGTGATATTGCTGCTCCCAGGCATGGCGAAGGGTCTTTACTGCCGGGACCTCCCGCAGCCAGGGCAGGCCGGTGGAATGACCGACGGCCTCCAGGATGGTGAAGCCGTCCCTGCCGACCTGCTCGGCCCACTCCTGGCGGACGTTCTCGCCTTTCGGGAACCGGTAGCTGTCGATCTTGGCTCCGTAGCGTTCCGCCCAGGACGCATCGATCAACGGGGCGAGCCAGTCTGGTACTGCTGCGGCCAGGGCTTCCAAAGCCGCCCGCAGGGTCTCGCCGACGAACTCCATCCGGTTCAGCGACCTCACCGAGGCCAGCACATGCGTGGAGTCGGTGCGCTGGCGCCCGCCCGCGCGCAACAGCCCAGCCTGCGACAGGCGCTCCAGCACCGTGTCCAGGAGCTGTTCCTCAAGGCCATGGGCGAGCAGACGGGAGCGGAAGTCTCCCAGGACGGTGAAGTCGAACCCCGGATCATCCAGATGGAGGCCGAGCAGGAACTTCCAGTCCATCCTCGCCCTGACCTGGTCGGCTGCCTGCCGGTCCGACAAGCCCTCGGCGTATTGCAACACCGACACCAGCGCCAGCGCGCCGGGCGACACTGCCGGGCGGCCACGCCGGGGGAACGCCGCCGCGAAGGCCTCATCCTCGAACACCGGCCCCAGCACCTCCCGAACCCGAACGGCCAGCGTTCCCTTCGGGAACGCCGCCCGCACCACCCTCGCGGTCAACTCCGGCACCCCGCCCACCGCCCGCGGCTCCAACGACACCAGCCCCACCCTCCTGCAAGCACTGCAACAGGAAGATCAACGACTCCACCCCGCCCGAATCACGGATTTCCCAACGAAGTCCTTCAGGCGGGGGAGCAAGCTTCAAGAAGGCGTGTGACTAACGCCGGGGGACCACACCGAGCTCGATCATGCTGGCGGCGGTGTCGAGGACGGCATCGGACGGTGGCCGGGACGTCCAACCCAGCTCCTTCTCCGCCTTGGCCGCGCTGCTGCGATCCTCACGCCCCCAGAACGTGAGCGCCAGACGGCCGCTCGGGTCGAACCGGGAGATCACCCACATCAACCAGTACGGCATCGCGCCCGTGCCGATCCGGTAGCCGTGCGACCGGTAGCGGCCGGCCAGTACGGACGCCATCTCCTGGGCCCACATGAACCGGCCGACCGCGATGTACCGGTTCCCGGCCGCCGACGGCGTCTCCATGGCGAGCCGGTGCAGGCGGGCAAGGTCGCGGACGTCCACGACATCCCATCCGATCTTCGGGACGACCGGCAGCGCGCCCCGCATGATCCGCCGGATCAGCTCCAGGGAGGTGTTGACGTCGGTGTTCAGCATCGGGCCGAGGACGGTGCCCGGATTGAGTACGACCAGCTCCAGTCCGGATGCGCGGGCGAAGCCCCAGGCCGCTTTCTCGGCCAGCGTCTTGCTTTTCGCATAGGGGCTTGCCTTGCCCGGGTCGGTCCAGTCCGCCTCGGTGAACACCCGGTCGCTGTCATGCCCGTAGTGCACGGCGGCCCCCGAAGAGGTCAGCACCACGCGGCGGACGGAGTCGCTGGACTCAGCGGCCCGCAGCACCCGCAGGGTGCCGTCGATCGCGGGGCGGATCAGCTCGTCCTCGTCGCGCGGGACCGTGCTGGGGAACGGCGACGCCACGTGCCAGACGTACGCGCACCCGTCGACCGCCTCGATCCAGCCGGAGTCGTCGGCCAGGTCGGCTTCGACGAACTCCAGCTCGCCGCCCGTACCCCTGGCCAGTGCGCGCAGGTGGGCGACGTCGGCGGTGCGCAGGTCGCGTACGGTGCCGCGTACGGAGTAGCCACTGGCCAGAAGCTCGGCGATGCAGTGTCCGGCGACGTATCCGGTGGCCCCCGTGATCAGAACTCTCATGTGCACCCTCGCCAATCTAATCGGCGTTCAGAATGTAAGCAGTGTATAGATGGCCGGGCTCTACACTCAACGGGTGCCTTCCGGTCAGACCAGGTCCCCGTACCACCACGGCGCTCTGCGCGAGGAGCTGATGACTGCCTGCCTCGCGCTGATCGAGGTCGAGGGCATCGGCGCGGTCAGCCTCCGGCGAGTCGCGCGGGAGGCCGGGGTGAGCCCTGGGGCGCCGTACCATCACTTCCCCGACCGCGCCACGCTGCTCAACGCCATCACCGCCCGGGGCTTCGAGCTCCTGGTCACCGAGTTGCGGGCGGCCCGCGACGGCGCGAGTACGCCGGTCGAGGCGCTGGGGGCGATGATCGAGGCGTACGTGCGCTTTGCCCGCGAGCACACCGGGTACGCTCGGCTGATGTACCGGCCGGAGCTGTCCCGAACGGGCAAGGGCCCGGTGGCCGAGGGGTTCGCGCAGGAGGGGATCCAGCTGGCCACCGACACCGTCTTGGCCGCCCAACGCGAGGGCAGCGCCCCGCCGGGCGACCCTGCCGTGCTGGTCACCATGGTCTGGTCACTGGGCGCCGGCCTGGCCATGCTGGCCATCGACGGCCCGATGGACGATATGTCAGCCGCGCGCGGCTCCAGCACCACCGAGCTGACAGCCCAAGTCGCGGCGCTTTTCGGGCGGATGCTGCAAGACGTTCCGAATGACGTCTCTTGACCTGTTCGAGGCATTGCCCGACAGGGCGTAAGGCTGATTCCGCGCCCCGAGCGTGCCGACCGGCATGACACAGCCGGACGGCTTGCCCCGGGTGTGCGGGTGTGGCGCAGGCAGTCGGAGGGGCTGCTCCAGGCGCGGTAGGGGGTCTCCGCCGGCCTGTACGAGCACGAGGCTCGCTCAGACCGCGAGCCCCGGCGCACACCCGTGGGACGGGGCGTGCGCCGAGGCCCGATGCGGGGGCGTCAGGACGTCAGGGACGCCAGCGCCTGGTTGAACGTGCTGGACGGGCGCATCACGGCCGCCGCCTTCACCGGGTCCGGCTGGTAGTAGCCGCCGATGTCCGCGGGCGAGCCCTGCACCGCGAGCAGTTCCTCGACGATGCTGCCCTCCTGCTCGGTCAGCGTCTTGGCCAGCGGCGCGAACGCCTCGGCGAGCCGGGCGTCGTCGCTCTGCCGCGCCAGCTCCTGGGCCCAGTAGAGCGCCAGGTAGAAGTGGCTGCCGCGGTTGTCGATGCCGCCGACGCGCCGGGTGGGGGACTTGTTCTCGTTGAGGAAGGTGGCGTTGGCGCGGTCCAGGGTGTCCGCGAGGACCTGCGCGCGGGCGTTGCCTGTCTTCTGCGCCAGGTGCTCGAAGCTGACCGCGAGCGCCAGGAACTCGCCCAGGCTGTCCCAGCGCAGGTAGTTCTCCTTGACGAGCTGCTGGACGTGCTTCGGAGCCGAGCCGCCCGCGCCGGTCTCGAAGAGCCCGCCGCCGTTGATGAGCGGGACCACCGACAGCATCTTGGCGCTGGTGCCCAGCTCCAGGATCGGGAAGAGGTCGGTGAGGTAGTCGCGCAGGACGTTGCCGGTGACGGAGATGGTGTTCTCGCCGCGCCTGATCCGCTCCAGGGAGAACGCGGTCGCGTCGACCGGGGACATGATCTCGATCCGCAGGCCCTCGGTGTCGTGCTCGGGCAGGTAGGCCCTGACCTTCTCGATGAGCTGCGCGTCGTGCGCCCGGCCCTCGTCCAGCCAGAACACCGCGGGGTCGCCGGTGGCGCGCGCCCGGGTGACCGCGAGCTTGACCCAGTCCCGGATCGGCACGTCCTTCGTCTGGCACATCCGGAAGACGTCGCCGGCGGAGACCGTCTGCTCCAGCACCACGGCGCCGTCCCGGTCGAGCACCCGCACCGTGCCGGTGGTGGGGATCTCGAAGGTCTTGTCGTGGCTGCCGTACTCCTCGGCCTTCTGCGCCATCAGGCCGACGTTCGGCACGGAGCCCATGGTGGCCGGGTCGAAGGCGCCGTTGGCGCGGCAGTCGTCGAGGACGACCTGGTAGATGCCGGCGTAGCTGCTGTCCGGGATCACCGCGAGGGTGTCCGCCTCCCGGCCGTCCGGGCCCCACATGTGGCCCGAGGTGCGGATCATGGCGGGCATCGAGGCGTCCACGATGACGTCGCTCGGCACGTGCAGGTTGGTGATGCCGCGGTCGGAGTCGACCATCGCGAGCGCGGGGCCGGCGGCCAGCTCCGCGTCGAAGGACTCCTTGATCTTCGCGCCGTCGGGCAGGGCCTCAAGGCCCTTGAGGATGCCGCCGAGGCCGTCGTTGGGGGTGAGTCCCGCCGCGGCGAGGGCCTGGCCGTGCTCGGCGAACGTCTTCGGGAAGAACGCGCGCACCACATGGCCGAAGATGATCGGGTCGGAGACCTTCATCATGGTGGCCTTCAGGTGCACCGAGAACAGCACGTCCTCGGCCTTGGCGCGGTCGACCTGCGCGGAGAGGAACTCGCGCAGCGCGGCGACGCGCATCACGGAGGCGTCGACGACCTCGCCCGCGAGCACCGGCACCGACTCGCGCAGCACCGTGGTGCTGCCGTCGTCCCCGGACAGCTCGATGCGCAGGGAGCCGTCGGCGGCGATCACGGCGGACTTCTCGGTGGAGCGGAAGTCGTCGCCGGTCATGTGGGAGACGTTCGTCTTCGACTCGGCCGACCAGGCGCCCATGCGGTGCGGGTGGTTCCTGGCGTAGTTCTTCACGGACGCCGAAGCGCGCCGGTCGGAGTTGCCCTCGCGCAGCACGGGGTTCACGGCGCTGCCCTTGACCCGGTCGTAGCGGGCGCGGATGTCCCGCTCCTCGTCGGTCTTCGGCTCGTCCGGGTACGGCGGCAGCGCGTAGCCCTGCTCGTTCAGCTCCGCGACGGCGGCCTTGAGCTGCGGGATCGACGCCGAGATGTTCGGCAGTTTGATGATGTTCGCCGCGGGCGTCTGCGCCAGCTCACCGAGCTCCGCGAGGGCGTCGTCGGTGCGCTGGTCCTCCCGAAGCCACTCGGAGAAGCTGGCTATGATCCGCCCCGCGAGGGAAATGTCCCGGGTCTCCACGGCGACGCCGGCGGTGGAGGCGTAGGCCTCGATCACCGGCAGGAAGGAATACGTCGCCAGGGCCGGTGCCTCGTCGGTGTGCGTGTAGATGATGGTCGCGTCTGTCACCGGTGCTCCGCTCCGCGTCTGCGTCTGCTACGTGTCTTCGTCTGCTACGTCTGCAACATTGCTTGACATCAAGATATCTCGTCCGGCCCGCCCGCTCGACAGGGTCCCGCCACCGGATCCCGTCTCCCCGTAGCCCCGACCGGTCCGCGCCGGCGGCCGCCCCCTCGCCCAGGGTGCGCTCCGGGGTGCCGGCGCTCTCTCCCGGGGGTGGGCGCCGGCTGCCTCCCGAGCGCGTCCGGAGGGCGTTTCTCCAGGTCAACGGGGCCGTTTACAAGCCCGTCCGGTGCCCGGCGGGCCGCCGCGGACGATGCCGGGACAGCACCGCAGAACCCGTTTCAAGTACCCCATACCGTGCCATCCTGGTAGAGAAGGCAACAGAGGGATTGATACCTGTGGGTGACCCCATCCTCACGTACGAGGAGAACAACCCGCGCAGGACGGCCGGAGCAGCCGGGCCCGAGGCGGGCGTCACCATCGACCGGCACGGAGTCCTCACCGCATGGAGCCCGGAGGCCGAGCGCCTCCTCGGCTACCGGGGCTCCGAGGCGGTGGGCCGGATGGCCGTCTCCCTGCTCGCGGACGGGGCGGTGTCCCACGGCGACCAGCGGCGCGGGGCAGCGCTGTGCCTCCGCCACAAGGACGGGCACGTCGAGAAGTGCTCCGTGCGGGTCCGCCCCGCGGAGCCGGCCCCCGACGGCGAGCCGGCCTGGCGGCTGACGCTGAACCCCGTGGTGCTGGGGGACGCCACCGACAGCGCGACGCTGGAGACCCTGTTCAACCAGTCGCCCGTCGGGCTCTGCATCTTCGACACGGACCTGCGGCTGCGCCGCTACAACGCCGCGGCCGAGGGACAGGGCATCTACGCCGCGCACGGCCTGGGCAAGCGGCCCCGCGACCTGTGGCCCGACTCCAACTCCGACGAGAAGGAGGCCGCGCTCACCAAGGTCCTGGAGACCGGCGTCCCCGTGGTCGGCTTCGACTCGCACGGGTTCCCGCCGGGCGAGCCGGACACCGAGCGCCACTTCTCCACCTCGGCCTTCCGGCTCCAGGACGCGGCGGGGCGCGTGGTGGGCGTGGCGGCCACCCTGGTGGACATCACGCGGCGCCGCCGGGCCGAGCAGCGCTTCGCCCTGCTCGCCGAGGCGGGCGTGGCCATCGGCACCACCCTGGACATCCTGCGCACCGCCCAGGAGCTGACCGACGTCGTCGTACCCGAATTCTGCGACGCCGCCGTGGCCGACATCCTCGATCCGGTTCTCCGCGGAGACGAGCCCGAGGTGATCCGGCACGCGGCGCTCCGCCGCGTCGCCGGCGCCGTCAACCCGGTGCTCGGCGCCGAGAGCGGCGATCCGCTGGTGGACGTCGGGACCACCTTCCCGTTCCCGCCCATCGGGGACGACTGCCTCCTCCGCGAGGAGCCCCGGCTGTTCCGGGTCACCGAGCCCGAGCCGTCCGGACGCCGGCTGACCCAGGACCTGGGGGAGGGCGGCCACGGCCTGTTCGCGCTCACCGTGCCGCTGCGGGCGCGCGGCACGACGCTGGGGCTCGCCACCTTCTACCGCTTCGGCACCTCGCGCACCTTCGAGGACGACGACATCGTCACCGCGCGTGAGGTCAGCTCGCGCGCCGCGGTGTGCATCGACAACGCGCGCCGCTTCACCCGCGAGCACGCCCTCGCCCGCACGGTCCGCCAGGAGCTGCTGCCCTCCCGCTTCCCGCCGCAGAGCGCCATGGACATCGCGCACAGCGGCGTGGCCGAGGGCACCGGCGGCGACTGGTTCGACGCGATCCCGCTGCCCGGCGCCCGGCTGGCGCTCGTGGTGGGCACCGTCGTGGGCGGCGGGGTGCTCGCCTCCGCGGCGATGGGCCGGCTGCGCGCCGCCATCCACACCCTCGCCGAGCTGGACCTCGGCCCCGACGAGGTGCTGGCCCGGCTCGACGACCTCGTCACGCACATCAGCCGGGAGCGCCCCGAGGTTCCCGACGCGACGAGCACCCCAGTCCCCGGCGGGGTGGCGGGCGCGACCTGCGCCTACGTGGTGTACGACCCGACGACGGGACACCTCAGCGTGGCGAGCGCGGGGCACCCGGCGCCGCTGATCGCCTACCCGGAGGGCGCCGTCGAGCCCGCCGACCTGCCCTCCGGGGTGGCCCTCGGCACCGGCGACAGCCCGTTCGGCACCGCCGACACCGACCTGCCGCCGCAGAGCACCATCGCGCTCTACACCCCCGGGCTGCTCGCGGGCGACGGCCCTGAGCGGGGCCGCACCCCGTTCCAGACCCTGACCCGCCGCCTCGCCGACGACCGCCGCGTCTCCCTGGACGAGGCCTCCCGCACCACAACCGAGCTGCTGCTGGACGGCGCGCCCCGGCCGAACGCGGTGCTGCTGCTGGCACGCACGCACGTCTTCGACGACGACCAGGTGGCCACCTGGGACCTGCCGAGCGACCCGGCCGTGGTGGCGACCGTCCGCTCCCTCGTCGAGCGGCAGCTCTCCTCCTGGAACCTGGCGGACATGGTCTTCTCCAGCCAGCTCGTCGCCAGCGAGCTGGTCACCAACGCCATCCGCCACGCCGAGGGCCCCATCCAGCTCCGCCTCCTCCGTGACCAGACCCTGACCTGCGAGGTCCACGACGGCAGCCCCGCGGCCCCCCGCATGCGGCACGCCCGCGCCGGCGACGAGGACGGCCGGGGCCTGTTCCTCACGGCCCAGGTCACCCAGCGGTGGGGGACGCGGTACACGGCGGACGGCAAGATCATCTGGGCTGAGCAGGGGTTGCTTCCGCAGGTGGCGTGAGGGGGGTGCTGTTATGTGCGGGCACCCCGGCGTGGGTGGTTGCGCGGGTTTCCCGCTCCCTTTCCGGGGCGCCCGTATGTGTGGCTGCGCCCAGATAGAGAGGTGGGGGCACCTCCCACGCCCCTAGTAAGGCAGTGGGGGAGCGACCAGCCACGATGAGACCGACAGGTCGTCGCCGTCCCAAGGGGGCTGGTTCTGTCGTGTCCGGACCACCGGTGGGTGGGTGGTTGCTCGCGCAGTTCCCCGCGCCCCTGGTGGATAAGTGATAGACCCGCTGACCTGACCACGCCTGTCACGAGCGGCCCACTCTATGTGACGGTGACGGTGACGGTGCGGAAAAAAGCCGTCCGCCTACTCAGCCGGACGGCCTTTTTGGGCACCACTCTAAGCAATCAACTTGGGGGCGACTAGATGTGCTCTCTCGTATAGTTCGCGAGCATTACGATTCTTGACGTACGGCTTAATTCGACTTCCCATGTCTGCAATTTTTTCGTCGCACTGCCCTGATGCAACGTGTGGGTAGATGTCCAGGATATTTTCCCACGTCACACAGGCTTCTTCCGGGTGACCAATCTCCAATTGCCGTTCAGCCAAGAGTGAGAGATAACGGATGCGGGTTCTCCTGAAAGTGCTAAGGCGCAGTTTATCCGACTCTGCCAAGGCCGAAATTGAGCCGGAAAGGTCACCGAGTTCGTATCGAACTTGGCCGATGTGATACGTAAGCGAGGAGGGGTTGTAAGAGCCGAACGTTTTTGTCCTTGACTCTGCTTTCTCCATGGCGATTTCCGCCTCACGGAGGAACCTGTTGGCGTTATTTCGGTCGCCAATTTGAGCGCTAGCGTGCGCTTGTTGACCCGCCAGGAACGCTCGCATACGGGGCCCTGCCTGCGGAGATGCCGCAGCGGCAGCGTCCGCTAGACGTGCAGCGTACTGCCCATGCCCCCGGTCGGTGGCTTGCACGCTCATTCCTCGTAGCGTTGTGCAGTACGTCAGATGGTCCTCTGAAGCCCCGGCCAACTGTAGGGCTTTGAGGTAATACTGTTGGGCAAGGCCATGGAAACCCTCATCCACGGCCATGTAGCCCGTGAGATAACACAGGTCTGAGGCAGCGGACATCATCGCTTTTCGGACGTCTTCCGGCCCATCACACCGTAGATAGGGAGCAACAGTATTCACCAGAAAGGCTGCTGCCATCGGCCTAGCATGACGTCCCCCAAATTGGTCGTCCAGGTCGGACACTCGCTCAGTCATGGCAATGACCGTGTCGACGTCTTGCATTCCAATGCGGTGAGTTTGGCCTCTCTGGATTCGCTCCATGCGTCCGACGACATCGGGCCAGTCTGGCACTGTCAGCGCGACTGAAAAGAGGGTTGCGCCAATAATGCTGCGCCGCGAAGGGTCCATATCGCTTATGCCCAAATCAATCAGCCCTTCAGCAGTGCTCGCAGGTTCATTCACCCCCTTAGCAGGGTCGGGGAAACCAGCCTCAGCGCGCGTAATCGGACGTCCGAGTTTACGAGATAGGGCTTCTAAGATCAGGGAGCGGGATTTCTCCCTGGGGCCTGACTCCTGAAATCCACTGATGCGCTGACGGAGCGGCGTACCTCGCGGGGGTACCGCGCTCCGTCGCGATCTTGTTGACCTCCCGCGCGAAGCGCTCGAAAGTCCACCCCGTCTCGTTGAACAGCCGTTCTAGTGACTCGTTGGGGTCGCGACTGGTCACCGTTCGCGCCTCCCCTTCGCTCGGAACTTAACGGATTTAAAAATCCGTGTCCTTGCAACGGTACCGCGCTCCTTGTCACGGCGGTTGGCTGTACGTGCTCCGCCCACCCAAGGCACAGAGCTTCGCTGGTTGATGACGCCACGTCGGCTTCAGCCGGGTGGGCGGGGCCCCTGCTCCCCGGTCGGACCCGGACCGTTCTAAGCCTCCGGTCCAGGCAGGTCGGGGAGCAGGGCTCAACAACTGCATGCCACGTCCGCCCAGGAACGGCGGACCCCCGCGACCGCAACTGGGAGGGAGCGGCCCGGGGCTGTGGCCGACGAGGACAAGGAAGGCCGTCGACATGGCAGACGCTACCGGAGCGTTGACGCCTTTGGCAGCGCCCACCCAACTGAACGTGACGGAGACACGGGCGGTGGTGCGGAGCTTGCTCAAACACAGCCAACCCCCCACGGGGGCAGCGCTTACGATTGCGCTGGTGAATCTGAGGAACAAGATTCAGATTCTCATGCTCGGCGTTCAAGAGCTGAGCGAAACGACGCGATCGGAAGAGTTTCGAGCGGCTGGAAAGGCGATTCTCTTTCACGCGAATCTGCTTCTGAAGCATACGGTGAACAGCAAGGTCAGCGGTCAGGATACGCTGCGTTGCTGGGCGCGTCTGATTTTGCGTCTGGCTGGTGCCTATGAGCTGTTGGGTGGTGGTGAGACATGCCCGCCCATGCCGTGAAAGAACGGGGCACCGTTCGCGAGTGCTTCGGTCGTTTCCTCGACGAAATTGCATGGCCTCTCGTCATGACTGGTCTGTTCGTCGGTTTGGGCCTGATGGCGTACGGACTTGCCTCCGGGGCGTTCCGGTAGGGGGCAAGCGTGAGCGAAAAGCAGTGCTCCCTGCAATAACGGCACCGTGTTTGTGCGGGTGCCAACTGTGGTGCAGGAGTGGAGCAACGTACAGCAGAAGACAGTGACACGAACTGTCGATTCTCTGAGGGACGCGCCATGCCCGGATTGCAAGGGCTCTGGTGTCCTTTCCGGTGATTACTAGTCCGAACGGTGGTGAGGGAGGGTCATGAGTAGGTTGGAAAAGGTCGAGCATCCCGCTGCACGTAGGCGGGAAGTGGGTGAGGCTGTCAAGAAACTCAGGGCGGCACTCGACAAAGTCGGCGTTGTCTTACCGTCGCTGGATACTGATCCAGTCGGAGTCTCCTACAATCCGGCGATTTACCTGGTGGAGTTGGGGCGCGTCAATGTCGAGACAGCGTGCAAGCTCACTGCCGTTCTGGAGCAGGTGGGAAGGGAAGAAACCGGCGAGTGAAGCATGTGAAGATAACGGAGCCGGTTAATTCCGACACCGTCCAGCGTGGGGACTTCCTGCTCTTCGGCATGCACTTCTATGAAGTGGTCGACATGCGGAGCACAGTGACTTACGGAAAACTTCTCTTCTTCCGTGACGAGACGCTGTTCCATCTCCAGAGAGATGCCACGTTGAACCGCCGTATATCGGCGGAGGGTTGATCTGCCCCCGCTCCCACGTTGATTTGATTCCGTGGGGGCGGGTGGTTATTTACTTGACCCGCAGAACTCTCCGCGAAATGTAAAGGGCTGAACCATGGCCAGAGAGACAATCCCGTGCCCTAACGATGCGTGTCAGGGTGGCCGTGTGAGCTGGACGCACACTGAAACCCATAAGGAATGGAATCCGTCTGCACGGAAGTACATCAATTCGTATGTCGTGGTCACTTCTGAGAAGAACTGCCACGAGTGCCAAGGGGACGGGTACAAGACCCTCCATTACTAGCTCTCGCTGCCTCTCGTGACGAAATCGTCGATATCATCAAGGATCTGACGGAAACCCAAGTTAAATCACGCGGAAAGGTCCGCACGTGAAACAGCAAAGGGAGCCGTCCGGCCAACCAGCCGGACGGCTCCCTTTTTCACGCACGGTAACCGTTGCTCAGGGTAGGCGAGTGGTCACGGGGGTGGACAGGTCAGGGACGCTGTCACTTATCCCCCCCCGCGCCCCTGGGTTGGCCGGGGCGCAGCCCCACGTGCCGGTACCGGCCGGGTACCGTCGGGAAGCGGTACAGAACCCGAAGGGAGGACCCCCGTGCGCGCACACACCGTCGGCATCCTCGTCTTCGACGGCGTGAAGATGCTGGACGTGGCCGGCCCCGCCGAGGTCTTCGCCGAGGCGAACCTCTCGGGCACGGACTACCGCATCCGGTACCTCTCGGCGACCGGCGACGACGTCCGGTCGTCGATCGGCATGCGCGTCCCCGCCGACGCGCCCGCGGACGAAGCCGGGCGCCTCGACACGGCCCTCATCGCCGGCGGCGAGGCCTTCCCCGCGGAGCCCGTGCCCGAGAACCTGCGCACCGCCGCGGCGGTCCTCGCCGAGCGGTCCGGCCGGATCGCCTCGATCTGCACCGGCGCCTTCGTCCTCGGCGCCGCCGGACTGCTCGACGGCAAGCGGGCCACGACCCACTGGAAGCACGCGCGCGAACTCGCACGCCGCCACCCCTCGGCCGAGATCAGGCCGGACGCGATCTTCGTCAGGGACGGCACCACCTACACCTCCGCGGGCGTCACCGCGGGCATCGACCTCGCCCTCGCGCTGCTGGAGGAGGACCACGGCCCCGCCCTCACGCGCACGGTCGCGAAGTCGCTCGTGGTGTACATGCAGCGCGCGGGCGGCCAGTCCCAGTTCTCGGCCGCGCTCCTCGCCCCCACGCCCCGCACCCCCGTGCTCAGGCACGTCGTCGACACCGTCAAGGCGGACCCGGCCGGCTCCTACGGCGCCGGACACCTCGCCCGCCTCGCCGGCGTGAGCCCGCGGCACCTGACCCGCCTGTTCCGCGAGGAGTTGGGCACGACCCCGGCGAAGTTCGTCGAGCTGGTCCGCTTCGACACCGCCAAGGCGCTCCTCGACGCGGGGCACACGGTCACCCGGGCGGCCCAGCTGGCCGGGTTCGGCACGCCCGAGTCGCTGCGCCGGTCCTTCATCACCCACCTGTCGATCTCGCCCCTGCGCTACCAGCGGCGCTTCACCAGCACCACCGGGCGGACCTGACGGGCCGAAGGCCCGGGGGCCTCACTCCGGCCAGTCGGAGTTCTGGATGACCTCCACGAAGTCGGTGTGCCGGAAACCGGGCACGAAGTGTTCGAGCACGTCGGCGTTGACGGTGCCGAACGTCGTGTCCGGGCGGTAGTCGAAGCCCTCCTTGAACGCCTGGAGGATCTGCCGCTTGAAGTCGGGCCTGGGGTGCGCCGCGGTGACGGCGTCGATCTGCTCCCGCGTCAGGTTCCCCAGCCGCATGCCGAGCACGTCGGTCTCCACGCCCGCCGTGGTCGCGGCGATCTCCGGCGCCATCTTCCAGGGCACCTCGGGCGTGGTGTGCAGGGCGATCGCCGTCCAGACGAGGTCGGCGTCCGAGGCCGAGTAGCCGTGCGAGAGCAGGAAGGCGCGCGCCTGGTCCGCACTGTCCAGTTCGAAGCGCTGGTCGTCGGTGCGGTAGGCCGGCACCAGGCCCGTGTCGTGGAAGAGCGCCGCGACGTAGAGCAGCTCCGGATCCGGCCGGATGCCGGCGGCGCGGGCCTGGAGGCTGCCCCACAGGAACACCCGGCGCGAGTGGTGGAAGAGGAGCGGGGTGCTCGTCTCCCGCACCTGCTCGGTCGCGTCCGCGACCACCTGGCTGTCGGGGACGGCGACCCCCGCGATCTCCTCGGACATGAACGGCTCCCATCGCAGTGTCGGTCGGTTGCCCCCTCAGCATCACCGCGGCGCACGCCCCGCCGCCGTGCTCGAACGGCCAGGAATCCCACCGGTACGGACATGGCCCCCGCCTGCGGGCCGGCGACCGGAAGTCCCCGTTCCGGGGACCGGCGGCTGGACGTCTCCGTCCGCGGATCGGCGGCCGGAAGTCCCCATTCCGCGGGCCGGCGGCTGGAAGCCCCCGCCCGAGGACCGCCCGCCGGCCCCCGCCCGCGGACCCGCGTCACGCCGTCGCGGGCCACCGCTCCCACCAGTCGGCGACGAGCGCCGCGTAGTCGTCGGGCCGTTCCTCCCAGCAGAAGTGCCCCGCTCCGGGAATGAGGTCCACGCGGCTGTTCGGCAGCCGGAAGTCGAGGAACTCCGCGTTGGCGGGCGGCACCACCTGGTCCTCGCCGCCCTGCACGACGCGCACCGGCGTCGAGATGCCCGGAAGCATGTCGCTCAGCTCCGGAAGCTGCTCCGGGTAGGCGCGCACGTAGCGCATCGACTCGGCGAAGCGGTCGCCCTCGTACGACGAGAGGTAGTCCTCCCGGATCTCCGGCGGCGGCTCGTACCCCTCGATGGTGGCCAGGGTGGCGGTGACGATCCGGCGCCCGTCCATCTGGCGGTACGGCTCCAGGTCCGCCGCCTCCACCCACTCCCTGAGGACCCCCGTGAGCTGCAACGGCACGGCGGCGCCCCCGCTGCCGACCACCAGGCTGCGGAACCGCCCCGGCTGTGCCGCCGCCGCGAACAGCGCGGACGAGGTGCCGATGTCGGGGCCGACGAGGTGCGGGTTCGCCAGGCCGAAGGCGTCGGCGAGGCGGACGACGAAGCCACCCATCGCCTTCGGCGAGAGCAGGTCGGCCCGGCGCTCGGACCCGCCGAAGCCCGGAGGGTCCACCGCCACCAGGTGCGCACGCTCGGACAGCCGCGGCCAGACGCGCTGGAAGGCGAAGACGCTCTCCGGCCAGGGGCTGAGCAGAAGGGCGTCCTGCTCGCCCGCACCGCCCTCGGCGAAGCGGACAGACACCCCGTCCACGACGGTGGTCTGCGGCTGGATTCGGGTGTTCGACGACGTGCTCATTCCGGGGGGCTTCCTGTTCCGGCGGCCGGCGGATGGTCTCGCGGGACAGATCGAACCGTAATGCCTGCGGCGACCGCCCCCGCCGAATGAGGAACGAACGGAAAACGTGTCGAGGGGCCGCGTCGGTGGGCCGCGTCGGTGGGCCGGGTCGAGGGGCCGTGCCGACGGGCCGTTCCGACAGCGGTTCCGGCAGCCGTGCCGACGGGCCCTGACAGAACGTCACCGCCGGTGGCCGGCCGGAACAGCGCTGCTTCCCCGGATCTTGACAGGGGCACCGGGCGGTGGTGGTTTAGACCACATCCCCATCCATCCCTGTCGTGGTGGCCATCAACACCGGAGGTCCCGTGCCCCTCAGATTCCGAAGCCGCCCTTCCCGCCTCCCCCTCCTCGGCGCCGTCGTCCTGAGCCTCGGCGTGCTCACCGCCGTGCCGGCCGGCGCGCTCGCCCCGTCGGCCACCGCCAGGCCCGTCGACGGCGGTACCGCGCCCCGTACCGGCCTGCCCGTGGTCACCCCCACCCCGCAGCACATGGCCGCGGCGGGCCCGGCCCTGCACGTGCCGGACCGGGTGCGGCTGCTGACCGGCGAGGGCGTGGACGGTCCGAGCGTCGACGTGATCGAGCGCGCCCTGACCGCGGCCGGAGCCCGCCACGTCGACCGGGCCCCGGCCAGCGCGGGAAGCACCTCCGCCGGCGCCGGGAAGGCGGAGCTCACGGTCGTGGCCGGTGCGATCACCGACCCGGCGGTGGCCGGCGCGCTGCGCGCCGCGGGCGGGACCGTGCCCGGCGACCTCGTCGCGGAGGGCTACTCGCTCGCGTCCCGGGCGGCGGGCGGCGGCGGAACGATCGTGCTCGCGGGTAACGACGGCGACGGCACCTACTACGCCGCCCAGACGCTCCGCCAGCTCGTCACCGGGCGGGGCCGCATCGCGGCGGTCACCGTCACCGACTACCCGGGCATGCCGCTGCGCGGCAGCATCGAGGGGTTCTACGGGGCGCCCTGGTCCCAGGCCGACCGCCTCGACCAGCTCGCCTTCTACGGCGACATCAAGGCCAACACGTACATCTACACCCCGAAGGACGACACCTACCTCCGGGAGAACTGGCGCGAGCCCTACCCCGCCGACAGGCTGGCCGACCTGCACCAGCTCATCGACCAGGCCACCGCCCACCACGTCGACTTCACGTACGCGGTATCGCCGGGCCTGTCCATCTGCTACAGCGACCCGGACGACGTCGCCGCCCTGGAGAAGAAGCTCGGCAGCCTCTACGACCAGGGCGCACGCAGCTTCTACATCGCGCTGGACGACATCAGTTACACGAAGTGGAACTGTGACGGCGATCAGGCCGCCTACGGGGCGCCGGGCCGCGGCAGCGCCGGGCAGGCGCAGGCCGACCTGCTCAACGCCGTCCAGCACGACTTCATCGACACCCACTCCGGTGCCCAGCCGCTCCAGATGGTGCCCACGGAGTACTCCGACACGGCCGACTCCGCCTACAAGAGCGTCCTGCGGGAGCAGCTCGACCCGAAGATCGTCGTGCAGTGGACCGGCACGGCCGTCGTGCCGCCGTCCGTCACCGTGGCCGACGCCCGCGCCGCGTCCGAGGTGTGGGGCCGGAAGGTGTTCCTCTGGGACAACTACCCGGTCAACGACTACGGCCAGACCACCGGACGCCTCCTCATGGCCCCGTACGACAAGCGTGAGGCCGGCCTCCACGACGAGCTGAGCGGCATCGTCCTCAACCCGATGAACCAGGCCGCGGCGAGCAAGGTCGCCCTCTTCGGCGGCGCCTCCTTCGCCTGGAACGACATGGCCTACGACCCGGACCGCACCTGGCGGGCGGCGGCCGGCTACCTGGCCGGCGGCGACGCGGACACCACCCGCGCCCTGCTCGCGTTCTTCGACACGGAGCACCTGGCGCCCACCTTCGGCACGGAGAACTGGCAGCCCCAGGCGCCCGCGCTCGCCGCGCGGCTGGACGCCTTCAGGACCGCCTGGGACAGCGGGTCCCCGGCCCGGCGCGCCGCCGCCCTGCGCACCCTCGGCTCCTACGCGGACCTGCTCGCGGGCGCGCCCGAGCGGATCCGCGCGGGCGTGGCGGACCCGGCGTTCCTCGCCGAGACCAAGCCGTGGCTGGACGCGCTCGACCTGTGGGGCGACGCGCTGAACGCCACCCTCGACGGCCTCCGCGCGAGCCTGCACGGCGGCACCGGCGAGGCGGACTTCGCCAAGGCGGCGGACCTGGCGGACCGGGCGGCGGCGATCACCACCATCCCCGGCACGACCCGGCCCCAGGGGCCGGTCAAGGTCGCGGACGGGGTGCTGGACACGTTCATCAGCCAGGCCCCGGGGCCGGGCGGCTGACCGGACTCGGACGGGTTCTTCGGCCGGTGGCCGGCCACGCCGGCATGTGCCCCTTCGGGTCGGTGGCGATCTGGCGGGTTCGTCGTGGCTTGTCGCGCAGTTCCCCGCGCCCCTTTCAGGCGCGGGGCTCCGCCCCGGCCGCCCAGGGGGCGCGGGGCTGTGTCGATGTGCGGCTCCGCCGCGTGGGCGCGACAAGCCACCACCCGCCGGTGGTCCGGACACGACAGCGACTACCCCACCGGGCCGGTGGCGGACCGCAGGTCGTACCGGGGCTGAGCCCCGTGGTCACCCGGCCCCGCCGGAGAACCCCTCCGTGCCGGACGGGTCCGCGATCCCCCGTCGGAGCGAGGCCCGCGCCGTGAGCAGGAGGGACGCCAGCTCGGCCAGCCGCTCGGGGCCGAGGCGCGCGGTCGGTACGGACAGCGAGATGGCGTCGCGGGCCGGCTGCTGCTCCGGGACGGCCACCGCGACGCAGCCGAGCCCGATGTCGCTCTCCTCCGACTCGGTGGCGTACCCGAGCCGCCGGGCCTCGGCGAGGTCCCCGAGCAGCCCCTCCGCGTCGGAGCGCGTGCGCGCCGTCAGCGCCGGCAGCGGCCAGGTGAGCTGCCGCCGCACCTGCTCGTCGGAGTACTCGGCCAGCACCGCCTTGCCCAGCGCCGTGGCGTGCGCCGGGATCCGCCGGCCCACCGCCGAGTGGATCCTCAGCTGGTGGGGGGAGTCCCGCTTGGCCAGGTAGACGACGTGCGCGCCCTCCAGGCGCCCGTAGTGGACGGTCTCGCCGGTCTGCTCGCTCAGCCAGTCCAGCACGGCCTCCGCCCGGACCACGACGTCGTCGGTGCGCGCGTACGTGGAGCCGACCAGCAGTGCCTGCACGCCGATGCCGAACCGGGTGCCGGTGTCATCGGTCTCCAGCCACATCCGGCGCTGGAGGGTGCGCAGGATCGAGTGCAGGCTGCTCACCGGGATGTCCAGCTCCCGGCTCAGCTCGCTCAGGCTGCGCCGGTGCGGTGCGGAGGCGAGGGCCTCCAGGACGGCCAGCGCGCGATCGGCCGACTTCACCGGCTGGAACGCGGGTTCACTCGTCATAGCGCGTCATTGTCCCCCAGACGCCCGGTCGCGGGGCCGCGCCCCGTGGAGCCGCGCGGGCCGTGTCCCGGGGCCTCATGCCGACCTGAGCCTGCGGACCGCCTCCTCGTCCAGCTCCACCCCGAGCCCCGGCGCGGCCGGCGGCCGCATCCGCCCGCCCTGAGGCAGCACCGGCTCCCGCCAGACGGGGATCTCGTCCCGCAGCGGGTGCGGCTCGATGTTGTACTCCTGCGCGTACACGCACGCGGGCGTGGACATCCACAGGTGCAGGTGGGCGAGGGTGCCGATGGTCGGCTGGGTGTTGTGCACGGTGATCGGCTTGTTGAACGTGGACGCCAGCGCCGCGATCCTCCGGAACTCGGTGATGCCGCCGCACTTGATCACGTCCGGCTGGAGGATGTCCAGCTTGGCGTGGAGGATCAGGTCGCGGAACTGCCAGCGGGTGTACTCCTGCTCGCCGGCCGCGATCGGGATGTCCACGGCGGCGGCCAGCGCCGCGTAGCCGTCGTGGTCGTGCGGCGCCAGCGGCTCCTCGAAGTGGAAGACGCCGTACTCCTCCAGGCGGCGCGCGATCCGCACCGCGGTGTGCGGGTAGTAGGCGTTGTTGACGTCCACGAGGATGTCGAAGTCGTCGCCGACCGCGGCACGCATCTCGCGCACCGTGTCGAGGGTCTGGTCGAAGCCGTCGTCGGCCATCCACGGCGTCGCGGAGTGGATCTTGTAGGCGCGGTAGCCCTGCTCCTGGAAGGAGACCGCGCGCGCCGCCTCCTCGGCGGGCGCCATGCCGCGCTGCATCGAGCTGGCGTACACCTCGGGCGCCGCGCGGTAGGTGCCGCCGAGCAGGGCGTGCAGCGGTTGCCCGGCGACCTTCCCCGCGATGTCCCAGAGCGCGATGTCGATCCCGGCGATGGCGTTGAGCTGGGCGCCCATCGGCCCCAGCTTGTACGGGTGCGTGTACATCCGCATCCACAGGCGCTCGATGTCCGCGGGGTTCTCGCCCACGATCAGCGGTGCCAGCGCCTGCTCGACGAGGGTGTGGGTGACGGCCGTGTTCATCGGGCTCACCTCGCCGACGCCGTCCACGCCCTCGTCGGTGTGTACCCGGACCAGGTGGTACCGGTCGAGCAGCACGATGGACTCGACCTTGGTGATCTTCATCTGCTTCTCCTCGGCGGATGCTCAACGGATGCTCGGCAACGCTCGCCGACTTGCCGGACGCCCGGTGGAAGCCTGCTGGTCGCTCGGTCGCCGGCGCCCGATCAGAACTTTCCGGCCAGGGCCCTGTCGACCTGGCCCTTGACCGAGGTGAGGACCTCGGCGGCGGACTTCTCGCCGTTCCAGACCGATTCGAGCTGCGGCCGGTAGATGGTGCGGGCGCGGTCGACGTTGGGGCTGACGTTCTCGTTGGTGGCGTGCTCGATGGCCGCCGACAGCAGGTCCAGGTGGGCGGGCGGCTTGCCGTTGCTCCGCAGCTGCCGGGCCACCTCGTGGTTGGCCGGGACGTAGTTGTGCTGCCGGGCGAGGATCTCGGCACCCTCGCCGTCCGAGAGGAACTTGAGCAGCTGCCAGGCCTGGTGGTGGTTGCGGCCCTGCTTGGGCAGCGCCCACACGATCATGGTGGCGATGGTGGTCTGGCCCTTGTTGCCGGGGATCGGGGCGATGTCCCAGGTGAAGTCCTTGACGTTCTGCGAGAAGTACGGGGCGATGCCGTACGCCCGCGAGACCATCGCCACCTTGCCCTGCACGAAGAGCGAGTCGTCGAAGTTGGTGGTGCTGTCGGGCTGCAACTGCGACCACGGCACCTGGACGTGGTGCTTGTGCGTGAGGTCGGCGAGCCACTGGATGCCCTCGATGCCGGCCGGGCTCGCGAGGGTGAACTCCCTGCCGTCGGCCGAGTAGATGCCCGTCGGGTCGCCGTTGTTGACGGTGCAGGTGGTCTCCGCGCTGGTGTCGTCGTACATCAGCACGCCCCACCGCTTGCCGGGGACGGTCAGCTTCTTCGCGGCGGCCAGGAAGTCGTCCCACTTCCAGTTCTCGTCGGTCCAGGTGGTGGGCGGCAGCGGCACGCCCGCCGCCCTGAACGCGTCCACGTTGTAGAAGATCACGCAGGGCTGGGTGCCGACGCAGAGCGCGGTGTGCTCGCCGTTGGGCTGGATGGGGAACCTCCAGGCCCGCTCGAAGTAGTCGGCGGAGCGGAACCCGTCCTGCCGGAGGAACGGGGCGAGGTCGACGAGCTGGCCGTTCGCGGAGTAGCCGCGCACGTAGTCGTCGTTCATCCGCACGATGTCGGGCGGGGCGCCGGAGGACATCACGGTGCGCAGCTTGGTGTCGTAGTCCGACGTGGGGGTGGGCTGCACGTCGACGCGGATGCCGGTCTTCTTCTGGAACACCTCGATGGCGTCGCCGAGCGGCGTGCCGGGCACCGTCTCCCAGTCGAGCAGGGTGATGGCGTCGCTGCCGGACGCCGTCATGCACCCGGCGGTCGCGGCGAGGCCGAGCCCGGCGGCGGCCGAGCGCAGCACGGTGCGCCTGCTGACGCCCGGTGCTGCGGTGGTGGGCAGGGGCATGTCGGGGATACCTCCTTGTTGCCGGGCAGGCCGCGGTCGTGGCGCTGGGATTCGGGGCCCGCGGTGCCCTGGTGCCCCGGCTGCGGCGGCGGTCCGGGCGGGTCCGGGCGGGTTCAGCCCTTGAGGCCGCTCATGGTGACGCCCTTGACGAAGTACCGCTGGGCCATCAGGAACAGCACGAGCGGCGGGATGACCGAGACGGTGGCGGCGGCCATCATCAGGTTGGTCTGGCTGAAGTACTCGCCCTGGAACATCGCGAGCGCCACCGGCAGGGTCTGGATGCTGGGGGAGTTGATGAAGATCAGCGGCCCGAACAGGTCGTTCCAGGACTCCATGAACGTCAGCACGCCCACCGCCGCGAGCGCCGGTTTGACCTGCGGCAGCATGATCCGCCAGTAGATGGTGAAGCGGCCCGCGCCGTCGATCAGGGCGGCGTCCTCCAGCTCACCGGGCACCTGCTTGAACGCCTGCCGCAGCAGGAACGTGCCGAACACCGGCGTCAGCACCCGGGGGATGAGCAGCGGGTACTGGGTGTCGATCCAGCCGATGTGCCGGTAGAGGATGTACTGCGGGATCAGGTACACCATGCTCGGGATCATGGCCGTGGCCAGCAGCATCGCGAACGCGATCCGCTTGCCGGCGAACTTCAGCCGGGCGAAGCCGTACGCGGCGAGCGAGGCGAACAGCAGCAGGAAGACGACGTTGAGCGCGGCGAGCTTGCAGCTGTTGAGGAAGAACGGCCACACCGTGCGGCCGGCCTTCGCGTAGGTGTCCCACTGCGGATGCGTGGGCACCGGGTTCGGCGGCACCTGCATGATCTGGTTCTCGGGCTTCAGCGACGAGCTGACCATCCAGACCAGCGGGACGACGAAGGCCAGCGCGAGCAGGATCAGCACCGTGTACGTCAGCGCCTTCCGGCCCCGGCCGGCGGGCGCCCCGGCGTGGCGGGTGCGGCCCGCGCCCGGTGCGCCGGGGCGGGAGCCGTCGTGCGGGGTGCGGGTGATGGCGTCGGCCGTCATGGGGTCACCTCCTCATCCGTAGAACACCCAGCGCTTCTCCAGCCTCATCTGGGCCCAGGTCACCAGGCCGACGATGGCGAAGAGCACCCAGCCCATCGCGGAGGCGTAGCCGAACTTCCCCTGCGAGAAGGCCACTTGGTAGACCTGGTAGATGTAGACGCTGGTCGCGTCGCCCGGACCGCCGTGCGTCATCACGTAGATGATCCCGAAGACCTGGAACGACGTGATGAACTGCATGATCGTCAGGAAGAAGAGCTGGGGCGTGAGCAGCGGCAGCGTGATCCGCCAGAAGCGCGTCCAGGACGAGGCGCCGTCGACCCTGGCGGCCTCGTAGAGGCTCGGCGGGATGGCCTGGAGGCCCGACAGCAGGATCACCATCGGATAGCCGACGCCCTGCCAGACCGCCACCAGGATCACCGCGAGCAGTGCCCAGTGCGCGTCGGCCAGCCAGGCGGGGCCGTCCACGCCGACCAGCCCGAGCAGCCCGTCGAAGAGCCCGTCGCCGGGCCGGTAGAGCCAGAACCAGACGAACCCGACGGCCACCACGTTGGTGACCACGGGCGTGAAGAACGCGGCGCGGAAGATGCTGATGCCGCGGATCGGCTGGTTCGCGAGCAGCGCCAGGGCCAGGCCCAGCGCGATGGTCAGCACGATGCTGCCCAGCGTGAAGACGAGGGTGTTCTTCAGCGTCACGTAGAACAGCGGGTCCTCGGTGAACAGCGTGACGTAGTTCGAGACGCCCTTGAAGTGCGGAGACGTCATGCCGTTCCAGTCCGTCAGCGACGCGAAGCCGGAGACGGCCACCGGCACGAACTGGAACGCGATCACGCCCAGCACGACCGGGCCGATGAACAACCACCCGGTGAGGTGGCGGCGCGCGGCGGGGGAGAGCGCCCGCCGGGGCGGGACGCCTTCCGGAGTGGTGGCGCCACGGGAGGCGGCGCCGGGCGGGTCGGAGGTCGGGGTGCTCCCGGTGGGGGGCCGGGGCCGGAGGTGGGGCTGTGATGTCTTCATGGTTTTCACAACCTTGAAACCTATTCACAGTGAAGGAACCTCGGTTACCGTACTGACGATGCCCGGGCACGACAAGGACTTGGCAACCGGCAAACAGACTTGGCAACCGGCAAACACCGAACGGATGGCTCCCGCAGCCCCCGGCCCCTCGGAGGACGCCCCATGGCCACAGCACCCGAGACTCCCGATTCCGCCGCCGACTCCGCAGCCGATTCCGGGGCCCACCCCCCGCAGGACGGCACCCCCGGCTCACGCCCGGACGCCGCGGGCAGCCCGCCCCGCACCCCGCCGGACGACCCCCTGGTCGCGCTCCAGATCGGCGCGGTGTCGTTCGCGGACGAGGGCGTGGCACCGCTCCTGGACCGGCTGCGCGAACGCGGCGCGGTGAACGCCCTGTTCCTCGCCTCGCCCACCTGGACCCGCGGCACCGGCGGCCGCCAGCTCCCCGGCCACCCGCTGCCGGACCACGGCGTCCAGGAGTACGACCGCGAGTGGGTGGGCGGCAACTACGCCACCGTGCACCCGGAGTACTACCGCGGCACGCTCCTCGGCGCCGCGGGCGCGGCACCCGAGCACCCCGGCTGGGACCTGTTCGACGCGGTGCTGCCGGCGGCGCGCGAGCGCGGCATGAAGTCGTTCGCGTGGATGGAGGAGAGCGGGTACGCCGCCGAACTGCGCACCTACCCGGGCTTCCTGAGCTGCCTGGAGAGCGACGTGTGGGGCCGGCCCGCGCCCCGGCCGTGCTTCAACAACCCCGACTACCGCGCCTGGCACCTCGCCATGGTCGAGGACTACGCCAAGAGCTACGAGCTGGACGGCATCGCCTGGTGCTCCGAGCGACCGGGCCCCCTCAACCTGCTGGTGGAGGCGCCCGTCACCCCGGACAGCGTCACCTGCTTCTGCCGGCACTGCGCCAGGATCGGCGCCGACCGGGGCATCGACGTGGCCCGCGCCCGGCAGGGCTACCGCGAGGCGCTGGCCTGGAACCAGCGTCTGGCCGACGGCGACCGCCCGGCCGACGGCGCCTTCGTCACGTTCTGGCGGCTGCTGATGCGCTACCCGGAACTGCTCGCCTGGCAGCAGCTGTGGACCGACTCCCAGCACCAGCTCTACCGGGACATCTACGGCACGGCCAAGGCGTGCAGGGCCGACCTGTTGGTCGGCTGGCACGTGTACCACAACCTGTCGTTCAGCCCGTTCTACCGGGCGAGCCAGGACTACGCGGAGATGAGCGGGTTCTCCGACTTCCTCAAGGTCGTGACCTACCACAACTGCGCCGGGCCGCGGTTCACCAACTGGATCCGCAACATCGGCCGCGCGCTGTTCGCCGACGCGAGCGGCGCCGAGGTGTACCCGCTGGTGCAGCGGCTGCTCGGCATCGACGAGGCGCCCCTTGAGGAGCTGGCCGCGACCGGCTTCTCCGCCGAGTACGTGCGGCGCGAGACGGCCCGCGCGGTGGCCGGCCTCGGCGGGCGCACCGCCGTCTGGCCGGGCATCGACATCGACATCCCGGTGGGCCCCGGCAAGGAGCCGCCGACCGACCTCAACCCCGGCAACAGCACGGGCCTGCGCGGCTCCGGCGCGGACCGGGGCGAGCTGGCCCGCACCACGCGCGAGGGCGTGCGCGACGGCGTGCTCGCGGCGTTCGCGGGCGGCGCCGGCGGCGTGGTGCTCAGCCGCAAGTACTCCGAGATGCGGCTCGACAACCTGGCGGGCGCGGGCGACGCGATGCGGCAGCTGGCGGAGGCGGGGCGATGAGCGGGGCAGGCGCGACGGAGGAGGGGCGGGGGATGAGCGAGGTACACGGTGAGGGGGGTGAGGGACAGGAAACCGGCTCCGCGCCGTGGTACCGGCGGGTGCGCCGGTGGGCGCAGACGAACCTCACCGAGGCCGACCCCGAGCGCTACGACGCGGCGTGGTGGCGCCAGCACTGGCGGCGCACCAGGATCGGCGGCGTCATCGTCAACGCCGGCGGGATCGTGGCGTACTACCCGAGCGAGTACCCCCTCCAGCACCGGGCGCTGACGCTGGGCGAGCGCGACCTGTACGGCGAGATCGCCGCGGCGGCCCACGAGGACGGGCTCGCCGTGCTGGCCCGGATGGACTCCAACCGCACGAGCGAGGAGTTCTACGCGGCCCACCCGGACTGGTTCGCGGTGGACCGGGACGGCGCCCCGTACCGCGCGGCCGACCGCTACATCACCTGCGTCAACAGCCCCTACTACCACGAGTACCTGCCGGGCGTGCTGCGCGAGATCATCGAGCGCAGCCAGCCCGAGGGCATCACCGACAACAGCTGGAGCGGCCTGGACCGCGGGCACATCTGCTACTGCGCGCACTGCGCCGAGTCGTTCCGCGCGGACACCGGCCGGGCGCTGCCGGCCGCGGTGGACTGGGACGACCGGGCGTACCGCGAGTGGGTCGCCTGGGGCTACCGGACCCGGCTCGCGGTGTGGGACCTGAACAACCGCGTCACCCGCGAGGCCGGCGGCCCCCACTGCCTCTGGCTGGGCATGACCGCGGGCCGGGTCTCCGACCAGGCGGGCCGCTTCCGCGACATGCGGGAGATCTGCCGGCGCTCGGACATCGTGATGCTCGACTCGCAGGCGCGGCCCGCCGGCGAGACGTTCTCCGCCAACGCCGACGCGGGGGCGCTCATCCACGAGCAGGCCGGCTGGGGCGCCCTCATCCCGGAGAGCACGGCGATGTACGGGCACGCCCGGCCGACGTTCCGGCTGGCCAGCAAGCCGGTGCCGGAGGTCAGGCTGTGGGCCGAGGCGGGCTTCGCGGGCGGCATCCAGCCGTGGTGGCACCACATCGGCGCCTACCACGACGACCGCCGGCAGTACCGCACCGCGGAGCCGCTGTTCACCTGGCACGAGGCGAACGAGCGGTACCTCGTGGACCGGGAGCCGGTGGCCGCCGCCGGGGTGGTGTGGTCGCAGCGCAGCACCGACTACTTCGGCCGCGACGACCCGGCGGCCCGCACCGACCTGCCGTTCACCGGCGTCACCCGCGCGCTCAGGGACGCCAGGATCGGCTACCTGCCGGTGCACGCCGACGACATCGCCGGGCAGGCGGGCCGCCTCGGCCTGCTGATCCTGCCCGAGGTGGGCGCGATGTCAGCCGAGCAGTGCGAGGCGGTGCGCGCGTACGCGGCGGCCGGCGGCTCCGTGATCGCCACCGGCGAGACGAGCCGGTACGACGAGTGGGGCGAGGCGCGCGGCGACCTCGCCCTCGCCGACCTGCTCGGCGTGCACACCACCGGGGAGCACCGGGGCGGGGCGTCGTCGGCGCCGGAGAGCTGGGAGACCGGGCGGGCGCACAGCTACCTGCGGCTGCACCCGGCGATGCGGGCCGCCGTGTACGGGCCCCGCACCGGCGACGAGCCGCCCGCGGACGGCGTCCGGCACCCGGTGCTCGACGGCTTCGACGAGACCGACCTGATCGGGTTCGCCGGCCGCCTGGAGGTGGTGCGCGCGGACGCGGACACCACCGTGCCGGTCACCTTCGTCGCACCGTTCCCCATCTACCCGCCGGAGACGTCCTGGATCCGCGAGCCGGACAGCGGCCTGCCCGCGGTCGTGCTCAGGGAGCTGCCCGGGGGCGGCCGGAGCGCCTACCTCGCCGCGGACCTGGACCGCTGCACGGCCCGCGACAACCAGCCGGACCACGCCCGCCTGCTGGGCAACCTCGCCGACTGGGCCCTGCGGGGCCGGCGCCCGCTCACGGTCACGGGCCCCGGCCTGCTGGACTGCCGCCTGTACCGCCAGCCCGGCCGCGTCATCGCCCACCTCCTCAACCACACCAACCCCGGCACCTGGCGCCCCCCGGTCACCGACCTGTACGGCACAGGACCGCTGACGGTGAGCATCGACGTCCCGGACTTCACCCCGGCGCGGGCACGGCTGCTCTGCGCGGACGTGGAACTTCCGGTGGGGCCGGTCAGCACGGGGACGGGTGTGGGGACGGGCGTGGTGGTGGAGGAGGTCGTGGACCACGAGGTGGTGGTGTTCGAGGAGGAGTGAGAGGGGCGCTGGGAGGAGCGGTGAACGGTGGGCGGGGCGGCGGGGGTCCGCCCCGCCGCTCCGCCCGCGCATGAGCGCACTCGCCCTGAGGCCGGCGCCACGGCCACCCCCACCCGGTAATCTCTCCGCTCGGCTGGATGTTCCGCGGGCAGTCGAGGGGGGGATGGGGCGATGGCGGTTGCGCGGCAGGTCACCACGGGGCCGGGGCCGGAGTCGGAGAGGGAGCCGAGCCTGCTGCCGGCCCTCGGGATGTGCATCGTGCTGGTCGCGGTGCTGGAACGCTGCCTGTCGCTGTTCGGCGGACCGGAGACGTACGTACTCTGCGACGACGTCCCGGAGCTGTCCGGACGACTCGGCCGGGAAGCAGCCGTGAACCGGTGGCTCCTGCTGGCCGGCCTCGTCCTGTCGGTGGCGGCACTGGTCATCTCACGCGTGCGCCGCGGACGGGTTCTCCCCGTGCTCGCGCTGGCCTCGGTGCTGGTCGTGGTGGTTCTGGCGGACGACCAGGCGGGGCGCGCGGATGCCGTCGCCCGGCAGATCTCGACATCCCAGACCTGCGACGAACCCACGAACGTCTACAACACCTCCCGAGGCTGGTTCGACTGGAATCCGCTGCGCTAGTCCGAAGTTCCGACGTTCCGAAGTTCCGAAGCCGTCGAACTTCTGACCGTGAGGTGCATCCGGCCGCCACCGGGGACGAACATGGCCGTTGAATGGCAACATCATCCGTAGGCGACGACGGGATGGACGCCATGCCTCTTGAGGGCGAGTACGAGCCGAGTCCGGCGCAGTGGGTGCGCGAACAGGTGGAGTTGTACGAGAGCTCGGGCGGCACGCGGGGGACGACGCTCTGGGACACGGGACTGCCCGTCGTCATCCTCACGATGCGCGGCGCGAGGAGCGGCAAGATCCGCAAGGTCCCTCTGATGCGCGTGGAGCACGGGGGGCAGTACGCGGCCGTGGCCTCGAAGGGCGGTTTCCCGAACCACCCGGTCTGGTACTTCAACATGAAGGCCGACCCGCGAGTGGAGCTCCAGGACGGTCCCGTACGCCAGGCCATGACGGCCCGTGAGGTCATCGGGGACGAGAAGGCGGAGTGGTGGGAGCGCGCGGTCGCCGCGTATCCGCCGTACGCCGAGTATCAGGCGAAGACCGACCGGGTGATCCCTGTCTTCGTGCTGAAGGCGGCGGGGTAGCGGCGGGGCAGCCTGGCCGGTTCTGAGGACCTCTGAGCCCGGAGTGGGTGGACGGCGGACGGGGCGACAGCAGCCCTCGCCGCCGCGTCCGGCACCCGCCTCAGCCGATCAGCAGCACGAGCTTCCCGCGGACGTGGCCGCCCTCCCCGAGGCGGTGCGCCTCGGCGACCTCGGCGAGCGGGAAGGTCCGCGCGACCGGGAGCGAGAAGCGCCCGGCCTCGATCAGCTCCCCGATCCCGTCGAGCGCGTGGACCGCGCGGCCGGTGTCCCCGCGGCTGAACGTCACCCCGTGCTCCTGGGCGCCCCTGAAATCGGCGACCGTCACGACGTGCTGAGGGCCGCCGGCGAGTTGGATGAGCTCGGGCAGTACGCCGCTGCCGGCGACGTCGAGGGCCACGTCGACGCCGTCGGGCGCGAGCGCGCGAACCCGTTCGACGAGCCCGTCACCGTAGGCGACGGGCTCGGCCCCCAGCGAGCGCAGGTAGTCGTGGTTCGCGGGACCGGCGGTGCCGATCACCCGCGTGCCGCGCACGACGGCGAGCTGAACCGCCGCGCTGCCGACGCTTCCGGAGGCGCCGTTGACGAGCAGCGCGTCGCCGCTCCCCACGCCGAGCTGGTCGAGGGCGCGCGTGGCGGTCTCGACGGCGGCGGGCAGCGCGGCGGCGCCGGGGAAGTCCAGCGACGGCGGGATCGGTGCGTAGTGGGACAGCACCGCACGCTCGGCCTGCGCCGCCCCCTCGCCGGAGAACCCGAACACCCGATCGCCGAGGGCCACGTCCACAACGCCCTCACCGAGCTCGTCGACGACGCCCGCCGCCTCGTGCCCCATGGTCTGCGGCAGCTCCTCGTCCATCTGGCCCCGGCGCTTCTTCCAGTCACTCGGATTGACGCCGGCCGCGCGCACGGCGATCCGTACCTGGCCGGGACCCGGATGCGGATCGGGGAGATCCACGAGTTCGAGGACCTCGGGACCCCCGAACTCGCTGAAACGGACTGCCTTCACCGTTCGCTCCGATCCCGACCCGGGCCCCGTGCTCGCCGCGGGCGTCGTCGTGCTTGCCGCGCCTTCGACGGCGCGCTGTCCGCCTCAGGGCCGTTGCAGGCCGTATAACGCGCGGCGATCACTCACCGCCCTGGCCGTCGAGGAACCGCAGCAGCACCGCGGCCTCCGCGCGGAGCCGCGCCACCCGGTCTGCGTGGGCGGGCGCGGTCAACTGCGCTGCGGCTTCCAGCCGTTCGGTGGCCTCGGCCCGCACGATGTCCGCCACACCGGACTCGCTCAGCTCACGCCGCACGGCCTCGGTGGCGCCGGCACCCACCGGCGACTGTTCGAGGGCCAGGCCGCGCATCGCGGCGTCGTCCACGGGCACGGCCTCCGCGTTCTCCACCGCGGCGAGCGTCGCGCGCAAGGCACTCACCGCGGCCTTGTCGCGGGCGCGCATCGCTTCCGGGAGTGCTTGGCGCATACGAACGCGTAGGGACATACGGGGACCCTATGGCCGTGCTCCGGGCCCGACAACGGGATATCCCTTCGGCGCCGCTTTGTCGCCAACGTGGACCAGGACACCTTGGAGGGCGAGGTGCGGCCGGGGGTGCACCATCCGTCCTGGGTAACTTTCACTGTTCGCCGATTTCACCACCAACCGAATCCCTAGCGTCGACGCTGCGTGACACGCCCCAACGCCCTGGGGATGGCCGTGGCGTGGTGGCAGGCGACGGATGCCGATCGGCTGGTTCGGCGGATTACGGGTGGAGGCGAGCAGAGGCCGATGAGTGACAAGCTGCGACAGCCGGACCGGGCTGAGGAGAGTACAGACGACGCGGATGCGGAAAGCGGTCAGCCGCCCGAACCCGGGATGGGTGTCGTGCGGGTCTTCGGTCGGCAGCTCAAAAGGTTCCGGTTGCGGGCGGGCATCGAACGGGCCGAGTTCGGCCGGCGCATGGGGTACTCGGCGTCGACCATCGCGGCGTACGAGCAAGGTCGGCGTGTGCCGACGTCGAGATTCATCGATCTGGCAGACGAGTTGCTGGACGCGGACGGTGTCCTCCAGGAGATGAAGGAGGAGGTCGCGCAAGCGCAGTATCCGGCGTTCTTCCGCGATGCGGCGGGGCTGGAGGCGAAGGCGGTGGGACTGCACGTGTACGCCAACCAGGTTGTGCCCGGCCTGTTGCAGACAGAGGACTATGCGCGGGCGGTCTTCCAGATGATGCGGCCACCGCTTGACGACGCGACCATGGAGCAGCGGGTAGCCGGACGTCTGGCCCGGCAGGACATCTTCGCCCAATGCCCGCTGATGACCTTCGTGATCGACGAGTCCGTGCTGAAGAGGCCGATCGGCGGACGCGGCGTTCTGCGTGGACAGTTGGAGCAGTTGCTCCTGGTCGGCCAGAGGAGGATGGTCGAGATCCAGCTCATGCCGCTGGACCGCGAGGTCAATGCGGGCCTGGCGGGCCCCTTCACTCTCATCGAGACAGCGGAGGGCCGCAGGATCGCCTACGTTGAGGTGCAGAACGTGAGTCGCGTGCACACCGAACGTGCCGCCGTGCGCGGACTCGAAACGAAGTACAGCAGCCTGCGGGCGCAGGCACTCACACCCCAGGAATCGGTGGCATACGTTGAGAAGTTGCTGAGGGAGCCATGAGAAACGGAAATATTCAGCAGGCGGAATCTCAACTCGCCTGGATAAAAAGCAGTTACAGCAGTGAGGAGGGAGGCGAGTGCGTGGAGGTTGCTGCGCACTCGGCGACCGTCCACGTGCGGGACTCCAAGGACTCCTCCCTTGCCGGACTCTCCGTTGAAATGGATGCATGGGTGGCGTTCGTCAGTTTCGCTGCCGAGCAGACTCGTTGACCTGCGGTCATGGTGATGTGCCCTGCGGTTCCCAGGAACCACAGGGCACGGTGATGAGAGATGTGATCGTTAACTGGACGCGAAGCGGCGTGCAGTACTCGACACGCGGGGGAGGCACTGTGCCGTATGGGGTGGGGGGTCCCGCACGGCGCGTGATGCGGCGTCGATCGGGGCTGTGGGTCGCGGCAGTCGTCGGCGCCATCGTGCCGTTGTCGATGGCCGCTCCCGTGGGGGATGACCGGATCATCGCCTCGGCCCAGGTCAGCGTCGCGTTCTTCGCGACCATCCTCACCGGCGAAGCGGTGATCTTCGCCCTCGCGTTCTCCGCCTCCAGCGCTTGGCCGTCACTGCGAGAGATCGATGGGCACATCGCCTTTCGCGCGTGGGTCGTGGTCGGCTGGTTGGGAGCGATGCTGCTCGGGGCCGGGCTCCTGGTGGATGATCGTGCCACCTCGACCTGCGGAGCGGTCCTCTTCCTGGCGGCCGACCTGGTCGGCATCTACTCCTTTGTCAGGCTCTTCGATCTGGCCAGTGCCGGAGGACGCAAGCGGTTGCTGACCCGCACCCTGGGGCGGCGCCTGGCCGGCACCCGTGGATCGATCGCGGAGATGGCCGACCGGATCGTCGCCGACGACGTCCTCACCGCCTACGTGCGGGAACTGGATGCCGCCGTTGCCTCGGGTGACGGGAATGCGGTGCGTGACCGGATCGAGGAGCTGACAGCGGCACCGGCCACTTCCGCGGGAGCAGAAGCACGTGGCGGGCTCCATCTGGAGCTACTGCATCGGCTGAGCAAGGCCGCGCTGACGGGCAGGCTGGACGGCACGGTGGCCACCTCCTGCGCGCAACTGCTCGTCGACTCGCTGCTCGCGGATGTCGAGGCGGCCGGCCACTCGGCCGTACCGGGAGGGTTGAGCCGTGACCGAGCAGCGGCGGTGGCCGGCCACCTCGGCCGCTACCTTGCATGGCTGGCGAGCACCGCGTGGACGATGTCGATCCGTCAGGTGGCGTCCCCGGGGGTCGCACGCGAACTGGTGGCGTTCGCGGTCCGAGCGCGGGACTCCATCACGTTCACCCTCGATCCGGATCCACCGTTCGCGGTCACCGAGGCTGCACTGGGCAGTCCGATCGACAACCCGCTCGGCGTGCTCGTGTGGATTCGCCAGTTCGTGGAGTTCCACGGTTCTGCGCAGGCCAATGCCTTCTATCCGGTGTTCGAGTTGCTGACCGGAACGAAATTCGGGGGCAACTACTGGGACGGTGCCTCGATACTCACGGAGTTGCGTGAGGCGTTGTTCGGCACAGCGATGCGCGTCGAGACGGCTCAGGCCGAGCTCTCCCGCGCGGCATTCGGCAGCCTGGACGAGTTCGACCGTACCTGGACGCTGGTGTCCGTCGGGGCGCTGGCGACCCTGCGCGACGTGAACCGCACGCATCCGCCGGAGCTGATCCGGCCGGAATTCACTCCGGACCGTAAACTGCTCGCTGCCTATCTGCGCACGTATGCCTCGCATCGGTATGTGACGACTGCCGCCGAGGCGCACACCGTGCTGCTCCGGCTTCTGGGACATGCAGAGTCCCCGCAGTCGCTGTGGGCACGATCCAGCGAACTGGTGCGTGCGTGCAGCTACCCCGTGCCGCTGCCCGTGACCGAGCCGCGTGAGCGTCTCGCGGCCATCGTGCTGGCCGTCGCGTGCCGGTTGGCGCCCTTGTTCCCCGCGGACGATGCCCGGGAACTCCGCACGTTCCTGGAACACCTGCCCGCTGAGATGCTGGCCGGCGTCCACCGGCTGGCAAGCCGGGTGCTTCCCCCGGTGCGAGTGCCCGACACCACTCCGGATCCCGTGGAGGACATCGTGGGGCGACTGGAGATCATCCGCCTTCCGGTACCGGCGGCGGTGGCACCGTGACGCAGTCCGCCGTGGATATAGCCGCCTGGCAGGAGGCCATGTCCGTCCTGCCACGCAGCGGTTTCGACCGGCTGCTCGTCGTGCAGTGCTCCCTGGAGTGGCTGCGCCCCAGCCATCAGGCTCTGCGCGAGGACGTCGACGATTTGGTCTTCGACTGCTGCAACGCTGCTCCGGATCTGCCGATCGACCGCGTGATCCTGCACAGCCTGCCAACGCGGCAGGGCGCCGAAGAAGGCGACTTGGCCCGTCTCAACGCCGTGCACAGCGAGTGGACCTACCGTCTCGCCAGCACATCGATGCTGCTGAAGAACCCCGCGCTGCGAATACACCGCCTGATCGTGGACGGTGAACAGCGCCGGGCAGCCGTCGAAGACTTTCTCGACCTGCGCCGGCGCGGTTCCTGGTTGTGGCCGGACAGGACGCGCGCGATGATCGATCTCCTGGCCACCGGAAGGGGTACCACGCCGCTTACCGGATACGACCTCAATCTCGACGGACCGTTCGGAGACGCCGACCCGTCCGTGTACATCTAAGGAGCGAGTTGCTGATGTCGCAGGATTCTCTCGACAAAGTCGACCTGGCCTACCTGCAGCGCGCTGTCGAAATCTCCCGCCGCGCATTGGAGGACGAGCGCAACACGCCGTTCGGTGCTCTCATCGTCATCAACGGGGAAATCGTCGCCGAGGGCACGAGCTCGGTCGTCAAGCTGAATGATCCAACGGCACATGCGGAGGTCATGGCCCTGCGCGCGGCCGGTGAAGCACTCGGCCGGCATCTGTTCGAAGACGGAGTGATGTACGCCAGCAGCGAGCCGTGCCCGATGTGCCTGGTCGCCTGCTATTGGGCCCGTATTCCCCGGCTGGTGTACGGGGCGAACAGCCATGATGTCGCCACCTACGGGTTCGAGGACCTCCAGCTCTACCGGGAGCTGGCCTTTCCCGCGGAGCAGCGGAGTCTCCGTGGGCAGGGCGCCACGGGTTCCGTCAAGGAGGACGCCGTTGCCGTCCTCAAGCAGTGGGCTGACGCATTCCCGGAAACGGTTGTCCCGAAATACTGAGTGCGGGACTCCGAGAACCCCGCAGGCTGAGGCGCCACCGGAAAGCACGACCGGAAAGACGCAGCGAAGCGTGCCCTCACACCTCGCTGGCCTGCAGCTCGCTCTCCCGAGGACCCTCTCCGCCCGGTTTCGGCGTGGCGTCCAGCTCGCGGATCACGCTGTCCAGGTGCTCGCGGATCGCCGCCTCCGCGGCCTCCGCGTCGCCCGTCGTGATCGCCTCGATGATCGCCAGGTGTTGCGGGAGCGACTGCGAGGGGCGGCCGGGGCGCAGGGCCAGGCGGAATTGATATCGCACCATTTGTCCCTTTAGTCGCTCCAGGAGGCCGTCCGCCACCGTCTGGCCGCTCATCTCCGCGATGGCGGCGTGCAGCTGGCGGTTCAGGGCCGAGTACGCGCTCAGGTCGCCCTGGGCGACGGACTCGCGCATGCGGTTCCCGATCGCGGTCAGGGTCCGGCGGTCCTCCGGCGTGGCGAGCCGTGCCGCGCGGCGTGCGCACAGGCCCTCCAGGGCCGCCCGGCACTCCGTGATCAGGATCGCCTCCTCGACGGAGATCACCCGGACCCGCGCGCCCCGGCGCGGCACCAGCTCCACGAGGCCGTCGGCGGCGAGGTCCTGGAGCGCCTCGCGCACGGAGCTGCGGGTGACCGAGAGGGAGTCGGACAGCTCCTGCTCGACGAGCCGCTGCCCCGGCACCATGTCTCCGGACGACAGTGCCTGGCGGATCGCCGTGCTGACCACGCGCCGTCCCGCCTGACCGGTGAGCCGGTTGTCCGCCACTCCTTGCCGCCTTCCTCGCTGCGTTGCCGTGCCTGCGCCGCGGTGGATCCCGGTCGAGGGCGGTCGATGCCACGACGCATCCCGGCCGGCAGGGGGCTCCTGCCGCTCCGGCGTTCGACTTGGGGAGTTTATCCCCCCGGGTTACGTGCTGACGATAACGACACCTTTTTCGTCGAACTTATTGTCAACAATCTGGTCAACGGTTACGTTGACGCAGACAACGACGGAGGGAGAGCAATGGCGCGGCCCACCACGACCCCGGTGACCCGGCCCACGGACCCGTCGCCCCGGCTCACGGAGGGCGGCGCGGACCAGGCGGTCACCGGCGCCGGCCCACGTCCGAACGTGCGGGGCGGCCAGGTCGCCGTTCCCAGCTGGTTCATGCGCGGCGGCACCTCGCGGGGCCCGTTCTTCCGCGCGGCCGACCTGCCCCCGGACACCGCCGGACGCGACGCGGTGCTGCTGGCCGCGATGGGCTCGCCGGACCCGCGCCAGATCGACGGCCTCGGCGGCGCGACCCCGCTCACCAGCAAGGCCGGCATCGTGGACCGCAGCACCCGGGATGGCGTCGACCTGGAGTTCCTCTTCGCCCAGCTCCAGCCGGACAGCGACACCGTCGACACCACGCCGAACTGCGGCAACATGCTCGCGGCCGTGGTCCCCTTCGCCGTCGAGTCCGGCCTGCTGGTGCCGATCGCCGACACCACCACCGCACGCGTCCTCACCCTCAACACCGGCCTGACCGCCGACATCACCATCCGCACCCCCGGGGGCGAGCACGGCCGCTACGTCGACTACACCGGCGAGGCGGCCATCGACGGGGTGCCGGGCACCGCCGCGCCGATCACCATCGACTTCCTGGACACCGCCGGCTCGGTCTGCTCCGCGCTGCTGCCCACCGGGCGCGTCCGCGACACGGTCGAGCTGCCGGGCGTCGGGCCCGACGGATCCAGCGGCCCTGTGGACGTCACCTGCATCGACAACGGCATGCCCCTGGTGATCGTGGACGCCGCCGCCCTCGGCCGCACCGGCCGGGAGACCGTGGCCGCGCTCAACGCCGACACCGAGCTGAAGGAGCGCCTGGAAGCCCTGCGGCTGGTCTGCGGCGAGCTGATGGGCCTCGGCGACGTGCGCCCGAAGAACTACCCGAAGATGACCCTCGTCTCGCGGCCCGCGAACGGCGGCGCGATCGGCACCCGCAGCTTCATCCCGCACGTGTGCCACGAGTCCATCGGCGTGCTCGCCGCCGTCACCGTCGCCACGGCCTGCGTGCTCGACGGCAGCGTCGCGCACGACCTGGCGGAGCTGGCCCCCGGGCCCGACGCCACCGTCTCCGTGGAGCACCCGGCCGGCGAGTTCACCGTCGAGCTGGGCCTGGACCCGGCCGACCCCCAGCAGGTCACGAAGTCGGCCCTGCTGCGCACCGCGCGACTGATCATGGCCGGCGACGTCCTGATACCCCGGCACGCATGGCGCTCCGGCGCCCCGTCGGCCACCGGACCCGAGGAGCAGCGTCGATGATCATCGACATTCACGGCCACTACACCACGGCGCCGCCGGCCCTGGGCGCCTGGCGGGAGAGGCAGATCGCCTCCCTCACGGACCCGGCCGCCGCACCCGACCCGGCCGGCCCCCGGATCAGCGACGACGAGGTGCGGGAGAGCATCGAGGCGAACCAGCTCAGGCTGATGGACGAACGCGGCATCGACGTCACCGTGTTCTCGCCGCGCGCCTCCTTCATGGCCCACCACATCGGGGACTTCACGACCTCCGCCCGGTGGGCGGCGCTCTGCAACGACCTCTGCCACCGCGTCAGCACCCTCTACCCGGAGCGCTTCGTGCCCGCCGCGATGCTGCCGCAGTCCCCGGGCGTGGACCCGGCCACCTGCCTGCCGGAGCTGCGCCGGGCGGTGGAGGAGCTGGGCGCCGTCGCCGTCAACCTCAACCCGGACCCGTCCGGCGGCCACTGGACCGCGCCGCCGCTCACCGACCGCTCCTGGTACCCGCTGTACGAGAAGCTGGTCGAGTACGACATCCCGGCGATGGTGCACGTGAGCACCAGCGACAACGAGGCGTTCCACACCACCGGCGCGCACTACCTCAACGCCGACACCACGGCGTTCATGCAGCTCGTCCAGGGCGACCTGTTCGCCGACTTCCCGACGCTGCGTCTTGTCATCCCGCACGGCGGCGGCGCCGTGCCCTACCACTGGGGACGCTTCCGGGGCCTCGCGATGGCGCTGAAGAAGCCGCCGCTGGAGGAGCACGTCCTCGGCAACGTCTTCTTCGACACCTGCGTCTACCACCAGCCCGGCATCGACCTGCTGCTCGGGGTGGTCCCGCACCGCAACATCCTGTTCGCCTCGGAGATGATCGGCGCCGTGCGGAGCGTCGACCCGGACACCGGGCACTACTTCGACGACACCCGCAGATACCTCGAAGCCGCCGGCCTCTCCGCCCCCGAGCTGGCCGCGCTGCAGGAGTACCACGCACGCACCGTCTACCCCCGTCTTGACGCCCTGCTGACCCGCCAGGGCCGCTGAGAAGTACGGAAAGTACGGAACCAGGGCCCCTGAGAAGTACGGAGACCGGGGCCGCCGAGAAGCACGGAAGCCGAGCACGGCGACCCCGCCACCGGCCGGCCGACAGCGCGGAAGGAACGAAACGAAGACATGTCCGAACTGAACGAACTCGGTGTCGTCCACCGGAGCATCACCCGGGCACCGCGCGCCGACGTCGAGGCACTGGCGCCGTTCGGCGTCGCCACCGTCCACGAGGCGATGGGCCGCACCGGCCTGATGCGCCCCTACATCCGGCCGGTGTACCGGGGCGCCCGGATCTGCGGTCCCGCCGTCACCGTGCTCCTGCAGCCCGGCGACAACTGGATGCTGCACGTCGCCGTCGAGCAGCTGCAGCCCGGCGACGTCCTCGTGGCGGCCTGCACCACCGAGTCCGAGGACGGCTTCTTCGGCGAGCTGCTGGCCACCTCGGCGCGCGCCCGCGGCGGCACCGGCCTGGTCATCGACGGCGGCTGCCGCGACGTCGCCGATCTTGAGGAGATGGACTTCCCCGTCTTCAGCCGCGCCATCAGCGCCAAGGGCACCGTCAAGGCCACCCTCGGCTCCGTCAACGTCCCCGTCGTCTGTGCCAACGCGCTCGTCCACCCCGGAGACGTGGTCGTCGCCGACCTGGACGGCGTGGTGGTCGTACCGTCCGCGCGCGCCGCCGAGGTCGCCGAGGCGGCCCGCCGGCGCGAGGAGAACGAGGCCGGCAAGCGGGACAGGTTCTCCGCGGGCGAGCTCGGCCTCGACATGTACGGCATGCGGGAACCGCTCCAGAAGGCGGGCCTGCGCTACGTCGACTGAGTGAGCCGGGCAGACCCGGCACGGGGCGGCGCCGCCCGACCGACGGCGCCGCGCACCGCAGCGAGACGAGAGGGGGGCTCGCCACCGCTCCCGGGGACGCCCCGGGAGCATCGCCTTCGAGGAGAACCATGAGCGCAGCATTCACCAAGACGCCCGGGTGGCTGGACTGGTACCGGAACCCGTCCCGGCCGGCCTTCCGGCTGCCGGCCGGCACGGTGGACACCCACTGCCACGTCTTCGGGCCCGGCGACACCTTCCCGTACGCGCCCGAGCGCAAGTACACGCCCTGCGACGCGAGCGCCGCCCAGCTCTTCGCGCTCCGCGACCACCTCGGCGTCAGCCGCAACGTCATCGTCCAGGCCACCTGCCACGGCGCCGACAACAGCGCCATGCTGGACGCCGTCCAGGCGTCCGGCGGCCGGGCGCGGGGCATCGCCACGGTGCGGCCCGACATCAGCGACGCGGAGCTGCGGCGGCTGGACGCGGCCGGGGTGCGCGGGGTGCGGTTCAACTTCCTCAAGCGCCTGGTGGACACCGCGCCCACCGAGGACCTGGCCACCATCGCGGCGAGGATCGCCCCGCTGGGCTGGCACGTCGTCCTCTACTTCGAGGCGGCGGACCTGGGGGACCTGGAGGACTTCTTCACCGCGCTGCCCACCCCGCTGGTGATCGACCACATGGGCCGCCCCGACGTGGGCCTGCCCGCGGACGGACCCGAGTTCGGCCGCTTCCTGCGGTTCGTCGAGCGCGGTGACGTCTGGGTGAAGGTGACCTGCCCCGAGCGGCTCACCGCCACGGGCCCCGCGGCGCTCGACGGCGAGCCGCACCCCTACCGGGACGTCGTGCCGTTCGCCCGCCGGATGATCGAGGAGTTCCCGGACGCCGTGATCTGGGGCACCGACTGGCCGCACCCGAACCTGAAGAGCCACATGCCGGACGACGGGCTGCTCGTCGACTTCGTCCCGCAGGTGGCCGTCACCGCCGAGCAGCGGCAGAAGCTGCTGGTCGACAACCCGATGCGGCTCTACTGGCCCGGCGAAGCCGGCTGACCCCCAGGCGCCAGGCCCCACTCCCCACTTCCCAGTCCCGCCCCCCGCACCCGCTCCCCGTTCCCTCGAAACGAAGGCGTTCCGATGCACGACAAAGGCGCTCCGATACAGCTCGTCAACGCGGCAAACAGATTGAACCGGCTGCCCGCCGCCCGGTTCCACAAGGTCACCATCGCCATCGTGGCGTTCGCCTACTTCTTCGAGTTCGCGGACATCAACAGCTTCTCGATCACCGCGCCGCGGCTGATCAAGCTGTGGGGCATCACCGTCAATCAGGTCGCCTACGTGACCTCGCTCTCGTTCGTCGGGATGTTCATCGGGTCGATGGTCGCGAGCTGGATCGCCGACCGGTGGGGCCGCAAGAAGGCGCTGACGCTGACCACCGTCTTCTTCGGCCTCTTCTCCCTGGCGTCGGTCTTCTCCTGGGACGTCCTGTCGCTGGGCGTCTTCCGCGTGCTGACGTCCGCGGGCCTGTCCGCGATGACGGTCGTGGCGGTCATCTACGTCAATGAGATGTACCCCGCCGCCTTCCGCGGCAAGTACCAGGCCTACGCCATCGTCATCGGCATCTGCGGCACCCCGGCGACCAACCTGATCGCCAGCGGGACCGTGCCGCTCACCGACTGGTCCTGGCGGCTGGTGTACCTGTGGGGCGCGCTCGGCCTGCTCTACGTCTTCTTCGCCAGGAAGCTGAAGGAGTCGCCGCGCTGGTTCGAGAGCAAGGGCCGCCACCAGGAGGCGGAAGCGGTGCTGCGGGAGATAGAGGGCCAGGTCAGCGCCGAGAAGGGCGCGCTGGCCGAGCCCGCGCCGCCGGCCCCCGAGCCGGAGGAGCCGGGCAGGGCGCCGCTGCGCATGCTGCTCCAGAAGAGGTACCTCGCGCCGACCCTGCTGCTCACGGTCCTGTGGGTCACCCAGACCATCGGGTTCTTCGGCTACTCGACGTGGGCGCCGACCCTGCTCGCGAAGCACGGCTTCAGCGTCGGCAACTCGATCTTCTACGTGGCCCTCACCACGGTCGGCGCCCCGCTCGGGTCCTATCTGGCGGCGCTGGTCACCGACCGGTTCGAGCGCAAGTGGTGCCTGGTGGGGTTCGGCGCCGTCATCGCGGTCTGCGGCCTGCTCTACGGGCTGACCTTCAACCCGCTGCTGATCGTCGCCTTCGGCTTCCTGGTCAACATGTTCGAGCGCGGCTACACGGCGCTGGGGTACGCCTACTCCCCGGAGCTGTACGACATGCGGGGCCGCTCCCTGGGCACGGGCTTCTCCTACGGCCTCGGCCGCCTGTCGAACGCGGCCGGTCCGCTGATCATCGCCACGCTCTACAACGGCAGCGGCTACCGCAGCGTCTTCTATTTCATCGCCGGTACGTGGTTGCTGGGGGCCGCGGTACTCGCCCTCTTCGGGCCGAGCACGCGCAGGGCCCGCCTTGTGGCCCAGGGGGCGCCGTCGGAGCCGGAGCGGGCCGCGGCGTAGCCCTGCGGGCGGCCGGGGCCGGTGCCGCTGGGTGGGGCTTCGCCCCCCGCCGCAGGCGCGTACCGGCCGGCCGACGAACCCCGGCGTACCGCCACCGTCAGGCGGCCCCGTGTCGAACACGGTCGGGATTCTGTTCGATTTGTCCGGGTTACACTGATACGTCGAACCGTGTCGCTACGTCCCCCTTCAGGAGCAGGCGATGACCGCGCCCGCTGGACCGCCGGACGACCAGGGGTTCTGCCTCCCTGCGCTCGCGACGGCGATCGTGGACGGCACGGGAACGATCGTCGGCTGGTCCGCGGAGGCAGCGCGCCTCCTCGCCCGATCGGCCGAGGACGTGACCGGCCGCCCGGCCGGGGAACTCCTCGCGGACGGTGCGCGGTGGAAACCGGGCGAGAAGGGGCCGCTGCCCCCTCCGGGCCCCGGCCGGACCGTGCTGCGGACAGCGGACGGCGAGGGCGTGGAGGTCGCCTTCTGGGCGGCGGTGATGGGCGGCACGGCGGGGGCCATGCTGGTCCACTTCGTACCGGTCGACGTGGCCGTCGAGTGGGGGCAGGGGATCGGCCTGCTGCGCGCCCTGCTCGGCCAGCACGAGATCGGCATCTCCCTGCGCAGGCCGGACCTCACCCTCGAACGCACCAACATCACCTCGGGAATGTTCGGAGCCCCGGCCCTCAAGCCGGGCGACCGGTTCGACGACGTGGTGTGGTCCCGGGACGCGGCCGAGGCGGAGTCGATCCTCGGGCAGGTGGTGGAGACCGGCGTACCCGCGATCTCGCGGCAGCACCAGTGGCGATCCCTCCGGACCCCGCCGCAGGAGCACACGGTCTCGGTGTCCGCGTTCCGCATGGAGGACGCCCGGGGCGAGCCGTCCGGGGTCGCCGTCATCGTGGAGGACGTCACCGAGCAGGAGCGCATCCGAAGGCAGCGGGAGCTGCTGCACAGCGCGGCGACCCGGATCGGCTTCTCGCTGGACGTCCGCCGCACCGCCCAGGCGCTCGCCGACGTGGTCCACGAGATCGCCGACGTGGTGACCGTCGCCCTCGCCCCGTCCGTGCTCGCGGGGCGCGAGCTGGTGCCGACCGTGCGGGCGAGCACCCCCCTGGTGACCGCGGCGGTCTCGGCAGCCCGCGAGCTGCCCGAGGAATTCCTCAGCGTCGGGCGGCAGCAGCCGCGGATTCCGGACAGCGTCCAGCTCAGGGAGGTCCTTCAGGGGCGTTCCGTCGTCCTCAGCAAGGAGGAGGCCGTCAGATCCCTGAGGGAGGACGAGGACTTGATCGCGCAGCTGATCCCGCCGGACGGGGGATCGCTGGTGGTCGCGCCGCTGTTCGCGCGGGGGCTGATGCTCGGCACCGTCGCCGCCTGGCAGACCGCGGACTCGCCCGCGTTCGAGGACGACGAGGTGCAGCTCCTCGGCGAGATCTGCTCACGGGCGGCCCTCGGCATCGACAACGCCCGCCGCTACGCCCACGAGCACCAGGCGGCCGTGGGGCTCCAGGAGCGGCTGCTGCCGCGTCCGGTCACCGATGTGACGGCGGCGCACACGGTGGGGGCCTACGCGCCGGCAGGTGGCGGCGCGGGTGTCGGCGGGGACTGGTTCGACGTCATCGAGCTGCCCTCGCTACGGGTCGCGTTCGTCGTCGGCGACGTCGTCGGACACGGCATCCAAGCCGCGGCGGGCATGGGCCGCCTGCGCACCTCCGTGCAGAACTTCGCCATCCTGGAGCTCGAACCGGCCGAACTCCTCGGCCACATGGAGGACCTGGTGCAGCGCCTGGCCGCCGAGAGGCCGACTCCCGGCAGCGAAACGATCGGCGCCACCTGCCTGTTCGCCGTCTACGACCCCACCACCCGGCAGTGCACCTTCGCCAACGCGGGACAGCCGCCGCCCGTGCTGGTCAGGCCGGACGGCAGCACCGCCCCCGTCGACGTCCCCCCGGGCCCGCCGCTGGGCGTGGGCGGGGTCCCCTACGAGTCCACCACCGTCACCCTGGAACCGGACACGCTCCTGGCGCTCTTCACCGACGGCCTGCTGGCACTCGCGCCCTACGCGGACGGGGACGGGGACGGGCAGCGGAGCGTGGAACGGCGCCTCGCGGAGCTGTACCGGGAGGGGCGCTCGCTGGAGGCGATGGGCGACGACCTGCTCGCCGGCGCCGTCCGCTCCGAGCCCCGTGACGACATCGCCGTCCTGCTGGCCAGGGTCAACGCCGTCGACCCCGGCTCCGTCGCCGTCTGGGAGTTCCCCGCCGAGGCCGGCTCGGTCGCCGAGGCCCGGACCGCCGTCATCGGGCAGCTGGAGGCCTGGGACCTCACCCACCTGGTCTTCACCACCGAACTGGTCGTCAGCGAGCTCGTCACCAACGCCGTCCGCTACGCCTGGGCCCCCATCCGCGTCCGCCTCCTGCGCGACCAGGTCCTCATCTGCGAGGTCAGCGACCCCAGCAACACCCAGCCGCGCCTGATGCGGGCCGGCGGCACCGACGAGGGCGGCCGGGGACTGTTCATCGTGGCGCAGTGCACCACCCGCTGGGGATGCCGCTACGGCAGCCGGGGCAAGACCATCTGGACGGAACAGCCCCTCCAGGCCGGCGAGAGCCCGCTCATCTCGCTGCCCGACTTCTGACCGCACGCGCCCGCCGCGCGTGGCGGCGCGGGAGCGCGCGGGATCGTCCCACGTCCCGGACGGGCCGGACCACGTCCGGACGGCCCGGACAGGAAGGGACCCGCCGTGTACGACGCCACCGACCCGATCGATCTGCTCACCCACGAACTCGCCCAGCTCACCGAGTCCGGCCACGCGGTCACCGGCCCGGACCGTGCCGCCGTCCACGACGCCGCCGAGGCGGGGCGCGCCCTCGACCAGCTCGCCGGTACGCCCCGCGCGCCCGGCTGGCGGTACGAGGAACCCGGCGACCTGCCCGGCATCCTCGCGGCCCTGCCCGAGGACGGCGTCCCCGCGGCGCGGCCCGGCCCGCCCACCGGCTACCCGGAGCGGCTGCTCGGCGCCTGGACGGGGCGCGTCGTCGGCAACATGCTCGGCAAGCCCGTCGAACTGGGCGACTACTGGACGCCCGCGAAGATCGCCGCGTACCTGCGGGGGGCCGGCGCCTACCCGCTCGCCGACTACGTCCCGCTGACGAAGGCCGCCTCCACGCCCCAGTACCGGCTCAGGGAGTGCCGGCCGGAGACGACCAGGGGCAACATCGACGGCTCCTCCCGGGACGACGACGTCGACTACACCATCCTCAACCTGCACGTCCTCCAGAAGTACGGCCCGGACTTCAGCACCGCGGACATCGCCGCCGAGTGGCTGGCGCTGCTGCCGTACCTCCAGACCTTCACCGCCGAACGGGTCGCCATCCGCAACCTCGTCGCCGGCCTGCCCTCGGAGCGCTGCGCGGCCCACCGCAATCCGTACCGGGAGTGGATCGGCGCCCTCATCCGCGGCGACGTCTTCGGCTACGTCTGCCCGGGCGCCCCGGCGCGGGCGGCCCGGCTGGCGTTCCGGGACGCGTCGCTGTCGCACACCGGCAACGGCGTCTACGGGGAGGTGTGGGCCGCGGCCCTGGTCGCCTCCGCGTTCACGGCAGGCACGGCGCGCGCCGCCGTTGACCGCTCGCTCGCCTACGTGCCGCGGCGCAGCCGGCTGGCCGAGGCGCTGAGGGCGACCGTCGCGTCGTTCGACTCCGGCGCCACCTGGGAGGAGACGATCGCGCTGATCGGCACGCGGTACGGGCACTACTCCTGGATCCACACCGTCAACAACGCCGCCGTCATCGCCGCCGGACTGCTGCACGGCGACGGCGACTTCACCCGGACCATCGGGCTGACCGTGCAGGGCGGCCTGGACACCGACTCCAACGGCGCCACCGCGGGCTCCGTCGCCGGCGCCCTGTCCGGCGCGGCACGCATCCCCGCGCACTGGACCGCACCGCTGCACGACCGCGTGCGCTCCGCCGTGTTCGGCTTCGACGGCTCCCGCATCACCGGCCTGGCACGCCGCACCGCCAGGCTCGCACCGGACTTCGCCGGCGGCTGACGGGGCATCGGGCGGAACTCGCTCCCGAACTCCCCGCGATCTCCCGTAGAGTTGTTCGAGGGTGCCATGTGCCGCGCCGTGGGGGCGTTGCCCGTGGGGGACATGCCATGAGGGTTGTGATCTCGGCCGAGGGTGACGGCCGTGCAGAGGATCTCCAGGCGTTGCAGGACTGGCTGCTCACCGACTCGGCCCTCGGCGGCGGCCGGGCCACCGTCGAGGCGCCCCGGGCGACCGGCGGCCGGATGGGGATCGGGTCCGACGAGATCCAGGTGATCCTCGGCGCCGCCGCCTTCGGCCTCGAACTGGCCCACTCCATCCGCTCCTGGCTACGGGCCCGGCACGGCACGCCCCGCGTGGTCATCGTCGTCAGCGGCCCCGAGCAGGCGGCACGGATGGCACAGGCCCTCGGCGGCGCCGTGGACGTCCGCACCGAGCCAGGGCCCGCCGGCGGCGACACGGGCCGGGAGGAGGCGTGAGCACGCCCGCCTCCGCCCCGCTGGGGCACATCGACCCCGCGCGCTCGGCCTGCCTCCTCATCGGGGTCGACGCGTACGAGTCGCTGGAGCGGCTCCGCAGCGTCGAGCACAACCTGACCGAGCTGACCCGGGCCCTGCGGGACGAGAACATCGGTGCCTTCGGCGGCAACCGCGTCACCGCCCTGCCGAACCCGGCCAGCGCGCTCGCCGTCACCGAGGCCATAGGCGAGGCCGGCGCGCTGGCCGAGGACACCCTGCTCGTCTACTACGCGGGCCACGGCCTCGTGGGCCGCGACGGGGAGCTCTACCTCACCCTGCCGACGTCCCTGCCCGGCCGGCACGAGAGCTGGGTGGACGCCCGCGATGTCCGCGCCGCCGTCGAGCGGGCCGGCGCGCAGCGCTCCGTCGTCATACTCGACTGCTGCTTCAGCGGCCGGTACATCCCCCAGGGCGTGATGTCCGCCGGTGCGGTGGAGACGGCCGTGCAGTCCCTGACCGAGGACAGCAAGTCGTTCACCCTGACCTCGGCGCCGCGCGACCGCGTCGGCCACGCCCCGGACCCCGACCGCTGCTCGGTCTTCACCGGCGCGCTGGTCAAGGTCCTCAAGGAGGGCAAGCCGGACGGCCCGCCCATGCTCACCCTCGACATGGTCTACGAGCGGTTGCGGACCGTCATGAAGGGCGTGCCCGAGGCGCAGCGGCCCCAGTGCCACGACGACAACAACCTCGGCGGCCTCGGCTTCGTGCGGAACGCCGCGCTCCGGCTGCCCCCGTGGGCCCCCTCGGGACCGCCGCCCGCGCCGCGCCGCCGCTGGCCCGCCGCCCTGCTCGGCGCCGCGGTCGGCGCGGCCCTGGCGGTCGGCGGGCCCGCCCTGTGGCCGCACCTGCACCACGCGCCGTCGACGGGGGACTGCTCGCCGGACGCCGCGCTCCTCGGGTACTCCGACGCCCTCGACAAGGTCCGCAAGGCCAACGACCGGGTCAGCGGCCTGTCCGGCCTGGCCTTCGACCCCCAGCGCAGCGACCGCGTGTACGCCGTCTCGGACAACGCCACGGGCCTGATCGTGCCCGTGCGGATCGGGGCGCCCGGCCACCTCGACCCGGTGGCCGGCGAACCGTGGACCCTGCGCGGCGCCGACGACAAGCCCATCGGCGCCTGGCTGGACGCCGAGGCACTGGTGATGGAGAAGGGCGGCGGCACGGTACTGGTGGCGTCGGAGGACGGCCCGGGGATCCGCCGATTCGACCTGGGCACGCGGCGGCAGACCGCCTCCTTCAAGGTGCCCCCGGGCCTGCACGTCGCCCCTGCCGGAACGGCACTCGCCGGCCGCTCCTTCGAGTCGCTCGCCGCCTCCCCGAAGGGGGACCACCTGTACGCCGGCATGGAGGCCCCCCTCGCACAGGACGGCGACTGGCACGGCCAGGGACTGATCCGCATCCAGCGCTACACCGGCGCTCCCGGCAAGACGTACCGGCCGGACCGGCAGTACGAGTTCGTGGCCGACGAGGGCATGTACCTGGTGGAGCTCGCCGCCCTCGACGACCACCGGCTGCTCGCGCTGGAGCGGCAGTACACGGTGGGTCTCGGCAACGCGATCCGGGTCCGCCAGATCGACCTGAGCGAGGCCCCCGACGTCTCCCGCGAGCCGTCGCTGTTCAGCCAGCCGTCCGACCTCCAGGCCCCGAGCGTCCCCGTCTTCGACCTCGCCGACTGCCCGTCCGGCGACCCGGGTTCGGTCCGCTCGACGGGACCCCAGGCCAACCCGCTCCTGGAGAACGTCGAGGGCATGGCCCTGGGCCCCACGCTGGACTCCGGCCCCTACCGCGGCCGCCGCCTGCTCCTGATGATCTCCGACGACAACGACAGCGCCAGCCAGATCACCCGCCTCTACGCCCTGGCCGTCAAGCCCGCGGGCGGCTGAGAGCGCCGGACCCCACCGGGCGCGGCGTCCGCACCCGGGACCGCGGGACCCGCCCACCGCGGGACCCGCCCACCGGGGCGTCCGCCCCGGCCGGCGGAGGCGGCGCCCTCCCCGGCGGCCCCCTCCCGTCCCGGAGACGGGCCGCACGCCGTCGTGCCGGGGCGAAGGCTCAGCTCAGCGGCTGGTACCGGCCTCCCGCATACGAGAGAAGGGCCAGGCGCAGGCCCTTCGCCCAGTCCATGCGCTCCTTGTCGCCCCGGCAGATGATCCGGTACTCCAGCTCCTGCGCACCCCGCCCGCCGGGGCGTTGCAGCCAGGCGGGGACCGGGGTCCTGCCGGGGTCGTCGACGAGGGCCCGCACCCTGATCGTGCGGTCCTTCCCGCGGCCCTCGGTGAACGAGACGGCGGCCAGGGCACCCCAGGGGAGCGTGAACGACCGTTTGCCGTGCCGGATCGACAACCCCTCGGCGTCGGCGCGCAGATCGGCCCTGATGAGGAAGGGCAGCTCGGGCACACCGGCGATGAGCAGGACGAGCCCGGCGAGGGCGCCGCCGGTGGCCAAGCCGAGGGTTCCGGCGCCGTTGGCGCTCGAACCGCCGTAGATGGAGGCGAATCCCGCGGCGGCCCCCAGTACGGGGCCCCACATCCGCCGCCAGACCACCCGGGCCCCGCCCTCCCGCGCGTCGAAGGGCTCCGCCAGCAGCGCCGTGGCGGCGGGGGACAGGGCGCCGAGGGCGGGCTGCCGGAGGTCCGCGGGCGAGCCGCCGTCGCCCGCGGCGGGTCGCCCGGCGGCGGGCCCCTGGGGCACGGACGCGGGCCGGCCCGAGGCGGCGCCGTCCGGGGTGGCCACGGTGGGCCTCAGGGATCCCACGGGCACGGTGTCGGGCATGCCGCCCTGGGGCGGTGCCTCCGCCGTCCGCGTCACGTCCTCGGGCGGGTCGAGCACGGTGGGCGGCCTGCCGGCGCCCGGCGGCGTGCTGCCGGCGGACGGGTCCACCACCGTGGCGGCCCGGTCCTGGAGCTGCCCGCCCGCGGCATCGACGGGGCGGGCCGCCAGGCGCTCGGCGACCTCCGCGGCCGTGGGACGATCGCCCGCGTCCTTCGCCAGGCAGGCCGTCACCACGGGCCGCAGTTCCTCGGGGACCCCGCTCATGTCGGGCGGCTCGTGCACGACCCGGAAGAGCAGGACGGGGGTGGCACCGTGGCCGAAGGGACCGCGCCCGGTGGCGGCGTGGATGAGCACCGACCCGAGCGAGAAGACGTCGGACGGCGTGTCGACCGGACCGCCCATGGCCTGTTCCGGCGACATGAACCCGGGGGTGCCGACCAGCCAGCCCGTCTTCGTGAGCTCGGTCCCGCCGTCGCTCTCCAGTGCCTTGGAGATGCCGAAGTCGATGACGCGGGGGCCGTCGTCGAGGATGAGGACGTTCGACGGCTTGAGGTCCCGGTGGACCAGTCCGACCCGGTGGAAGGCCGCGAGCGCCTCCGCGAGCCCGGCTCCCAGTCTGCGCACCCTGGCGGCGTCCAGCGGCCCCTGCCGCGACACCAGCTCCGCGAGGGACGGTCCCGGTACGTACTGGCTGGCCACCCAGGGCCGTTCCGCCTCCGCGTCGGCGTCCACGACGGGTGCGGACCAGAACCCGCCCGCCCGCATGGCCAGTTCGACCTCGCGGCGGAACCTGCGCCGGAACCCGGGGTCCTCGGCGACCTCGGGGCGCACCAGCTTGACCGCGACCTGCCGTCCGGACCCCGACTCGCCCAGGTAGACCTGCCCCATGCCCCCGGCCCCGAGCCGGCCGACCAGCCGGTACGCGCCGATGGCCCGCGGATCGCTGTCGGAGAGCGGCTCACTCATACCGTCGCCGCGCATCCGATCGCCGCCGCTCCGCCGGGGCCGGCCCATGCCTTCGTTTCGATCTTGAACTGTGTCACGCGCTTCATCCTCGGGTCTCGTCCCCGACCGCCACAAGCTCAGGTCGGCAACGGGCTCGCCACAACACCGAGCGTGGCGGGGCGGTATCCCTGGGGTGCGGTGCGGTGCGGTGCGGTGCGGTGCGGTGCGGTGCGGTGCGGTGCGGTGCGGAGGGCGTGGCGAGGGCGCGAGTGGTCACAACCCCCGCGGCACCCGGGACACCCCGAGGAACCCCACGAGTTCCGCCCGCGTGGGCGCCGTCGCGGGCCCGTGCCGGCCAACCGCCCAGGCCGCCGCGGCATTGGCGGCCCAGGCCGCGTCCCGCACCGCCATCCCCTCCCCGAGGAGGGTGAGGAAGACCCCGGTATGCGCGTCCCCCGCCCCGCTGCTGTCGACCGCCTCGACCGGGACCCCCGGCACGTGCACGGCCTCACCCCCGGGCGGGGCCACGAAGCAGCCGTCGCGGCCGGCTCGCACGAGGACACCGGTGCCGTCCCCGAGCCGTTCCCGGAGTGCCGAGGCCGCCGCCGCGGGCCCGTCCTGGATGCCGGACAGCAGAGCGGCCTCGCGGTCGTTGCAGCTCAGCCAGTCCGCCCGCGCCAGCACGGGATCCAGCACCGAACGGGGGATGTCCGCGACGAGCGGCCCGGGGTCGACGCAGACGGTGACCCCGGCCGGCAGGCCCGCCGTGAACCGTGCGAGCGGCGGCCCTCCGGCCGGCTGTGCGAGGCTGTAGCCGGAGACGTCCACGATGTCGTCGGGACGGAGCCGGCCGGCCACCGCCGCGGTGTCCGCGTCGGTGACGGTGGCCTCGACCCCGAAGCCGGTCACGAAGGTCCGCTCCCCGGGGTCCACCAGCGCGACGGTGAACCCGGTGTCACCGTCGCCCCGCGCGGGCAGCAGCACCGTGATGCCCTCGGCGGCCAGCGCGGCCCGCGCCAGGTCGCCGTTGGGCCCGGTGCCGTGCAGCCCCGCGTACGCCGCCTCGCCGCCGAGCCTGCGCACCGCGACGAGCGTGTTGAAGCCGCCGCCGACGGTGCGTTCGGTCCGGGTGGCGGCCATGTCGCCGCCGCGCTCGGGCAGCGCCGGCACGTCGAGCACCAGGTCGACGATGACGTTGCCGGCGAGGACGAAGCGGCGCCCCATCACCGGGCCTCGGCGGACCCGGCGGCCGAGGCCGGCGACGTTGAGGAGGAGGACGCTGAGGAACGGGAAGAACCCGAAGGCCCCGGCACCGCCGCCGCAGACCCCTCCCCGTCGCTCCCCTCCACCGCTCCCTCACCCGGTACCGGCCGCGCGAACACCCCGTACAGCAAGGCACCGACAGCCATCGAGACGGCCCAGCCGAGCCCGTTGGTGCCCAGCCAGCTGTGCGCGAACGGACCGGAGAACCACACGTCGTCGGCGCTCGTGGACGCCTCCGTGAACAGCAGCCCGCCGACGATCGCGACGGCCCAGGCGAGCACCGCCGGCACCCGGAATCCCGCCGTGTACCAGTAGCGGCTGGTGCGCCGGGTGTCCATGAGCCCTGCCGGGTCGAACGTCCTGCCGCGCCCGGAGTCCACCAGCACGATCCCGATCCACGCGGAGATGGGCACGGCCAGCAGCGTCAGGAAGGTCGAGAACGGGCCGTAGAAATCCTTCGAGATCAGCATGAAGTAGATGCCGCCGAGGAACATCAGCACGACGTCCAGGCCGACCGCGAGCGGCCGGGGCACCCGCACGCCGAGGGTGATCATGGTGAGGCCCGCGGAGTAGGTGGAGAGGTGGTTGGACATCAGCAGCCCGCCGAAGGCGGCGATCAGGTACGGCACGGCCATCCAGGACGGCAGCATGCCGTTGATGGCGGCGACCGGGTCGGCGTCGCCGGCGAGCGTGCTGTCGCCGGCGGACAGCAGGGACCCGAGGGAGATCAGCACGAGCAGCGGGATGCCGGCGCCGAACGCGGAGGCCACCACGAGCCGCCCGCCGGGGATCCGCCGGGGCAGGTAGCGCGCGTAGTCGGCGCCCGCGTTGGCCCAGCCGATGCCGGTGCCGGCCGCGATGAAGCCGATCCCGCCGATCACCGCGCTCAGCGGCCCGGTGTGCGCGTGCACCACCTTGCTCCAGTCCACCGTGTCGACCAGGAACCCGATCACGACCAGGTTGAGCAGCCCGAAGACCACGGTGGCCCACTTGTTGATCCACATGATCGTGGCGTGCCCGAGGCCGCTGATCAGGAGGGTGCACGCGATGAAGATCAGCAGGCAGAGCAGGGTGAGCCAGGTGCTCCGCCCCGCGCCGAAGAGGTGGTTGAAGAGCGCGAGCAGCGCGTACGCCGCGGTGGTCGTGCTGATCGTCTCCCAGCCGACCCGGCTCAGCCAGCTCACCAGCGTCGGCCCGGCGTTGCCCCGCTGCCCGAAGACGGCCCGGGAGAGGGTGAGCGCGGGGGCGCCGCCCTTCTTGCCCGCCAGGCTCAACACGCCGACCAGTGCGAACGAGCCGAAGGAGCCGATGAGGGCGACCGCGATCGCCTGCCAGATGTTGAGCCCGCGGAAGGCCACCAGGGTGGCGCCGAGCGGCAGGCCGAGGATGCTGATGTTGGCGGCGAACCACGTCCAGAACATCTGGAAGGCGTGGCCGTGCCGCTCGCTGTCGGGTACGGGCTCGATGCCCCGGGTCTCGACGGTGCCGACGCGATCGCTCGTCGTCGTAGCGGTCATGACGGGACCTCCTTGCGTGGTGCGGTGGGCGGGTGGTGCGGGGGGTGGCAGGGGGACTGCTGGGGGCCTTGTCGCGAGGTGACGGGGTGACGGACGGGGTGACGGACGGTGTGGCGGGAGGGGGACGGCCGGCCGCACGGGTATGCGGCCGGGCGGGCGTCACCGCAGGGTGAGCAGCCGGACGGTGAGGGGTTCCAGGTCGAGGGAGTTGACGTCGCGCAGGGTGCGGACGGCGTCGGCGGGCAGCGCGGCCAGGCCGTGCACCGCGCCCGCGACGGCGCCGGCCATGGCGGCGATGGTGTCGCTGTCGCCGCCGAGGTTCGCCCCGGTCAGGGCGGCCTCCCAGGGGTCGCCGCCGGTGAGGGCGAGCACCGCGAAGGCGGCGGGGACCGACTCCTGGGAGGCGACGCTGGTGCCGACCAGGTCGCTGATCAGGTCGAGCGCCTCGCCCGGCGCGCGCCCGCGCACCAGGCCGCAGGCCCACTCGATGCGGGCCGCGATGTCGGCGCCCGCGATCCAGTGGCCCCGCCGGGCGCCCGCGCGTGCGGCGGCGACGGCCGCGGCGATGGCGTCGTCGAGCCCGGCGCCCTCGATGCCCGCGCTGACGGCCGCGGCGACCGCGCACGCACCGGCGATCCCGACGGTGGTGTCATGCGTCACCTGGCACGACTGCACGACCCGGTCGACCAGCGCGGCGAGCGGCTCGGGGCGGGTGGCGATGCCGACGGGGGTGACGCGCATGGCGGCGCCGTTGGTGCTGCCGTGCCGGCCGGCCTCCTCGGGCGGCACGCCGCGCGCCACCGCGTCGAGCGCCGCCTTGGTGGAGGGGCCGAGCAGGTCGAGCGACCCCTTGGCCCGCATGTCCTTCTCCCAGCGGAGCAGTTCGTCGGCGAGCCGCATGGGGTCGATCCGCCCGCGGCCCTCGTCGAGGAGCCGGCCCACGATGACGGCCTGGTCGGTGTCGTCGGTGACCGATCCGGCGGGCATCCCGGCGCTCACCGGGTTGTCCGGGCGGGCCGGCTCGAAGCCGGTGACGGTGCCGTAGACCCGGGCCACGTCGGCGCGCGACATCACCTGGGTGGGCATGCCGAGCGCGTCGCCGAGCGCGAGGCCGTAGTACGCGCCGAGGGCGCGGTCGAGGCGGGGGTCGCGGTCGAGGCGGGGCTCGCGGTCGGGCCGGGGGTCGCGGGCCCCGGAGTACCCGGAGTCATGGGCCGCCGTCATGACCGCTCCCCGAGGCCGGAGCGGATGCGCAGCTCGAAGTGGGCGGGGTCGAGGAGGCTGGTGATCTGCTCGACCACCGATCCGTCCGCGGCCCGGTACACCTGGGACAGGTACAGGAACGACGCGCCCGCCGAGCGGTGCAGCACCTCCGCGTCCGCGCCGTCGAGGCCGCGCACCGCCACCCGGCCCTCGCCGGCCGTGCCGATCCGGCCCAGCGATATCAGCGTCCGGTTCAGCGAGCCGTCCACGAGGCCGCGCTCCGGCAGGGCCGCCGCCTCGCCGACGGCGGGCACCCGGCTGCGCTCCAGCGAGACGCCGGTGCCGTCCGGCAGGCGGCGCACGCGGTCGAGCGCCACGAAGGCCTCGCTCCCCAGGCCCAGCTCCGCGGCGAGCGCCGGGTCGTCGAGTACCTGGAATCCCAGCACGTCCGTGGTGAGCGGGGTGTGCTGCCCGGCGAGGGCCTGCGCCCAGCCGAGCCGGCTGTTCAGGGGGGTCCCGTCGAACGTGACGATGGAGCCGATGCCGGCGTGCGTGCGGATCAGCCCCTCCTCGCCGAGCACCTGAAGCGCGTTGCGGAGGGTGGTCCTGCTCACGCCGAAACGCTTGGTGAGCGCGTGCTCTCCGGGGAGTCTGCTGCCGTCCGAGTGCATTCCGGAACGGATCTCGGCGGCGAGCACCTCGGCGATGCGGTGGTGTTTGTGAACCTGTCCAGGCATGTCTAGAAGCTAGGCCTGCCGTGCCACTCCCGTCCAGACCCGCATGAGTAGCCGTTCGTGTGCAAACCGTTGCCTCGGTATCTACTTGTCAGTAACTTCAAGGGGTGTGTCGCGCCACACCCGGCGGCGTCCGCCCCGGGTGACCCCCTCGCGTCTGACGTCGAAGGAGAATCAGATGTCGTTGCGCGCTCTCACCGCCGGCCTCGCCACCGTCACCGCCACCCTTGCCGCCCTCACCCTCGCCCCCGCCGCCCAGGCCGATCCGCTGGACTACGCCGCCCTCGGCGACAGTTACAGCGCCGGCTCCGGAGTCCTGCCGCTCGACCTGGGCGCCCCCCTGCCGTGCGCGCGCTCCGCGGCCGACTACCCGCACGTGCTCGCCGCCCGCACCGGTGCCCGCCTCACCGATGTGACCTGCGGCGGCGCCGAGACCAAGGACTTCGCCGGAGCGCAGTACCCGGGCGTCGCGCCCCAGCTCGACGCGCTCGGTCCCGGCACCGACCTCGTGACGCTGACGATCGGCGGCAACGACAGCGACACCTTCATCGACGCCGTGCTGGCCTGCGGTTCGGCCGGTGTGCTCACCGGCGGGCACGGCAGCCCGTGCAAGGACACGTACGGCAGCTCCTTCACCGACACGGTCGACACCAGGACGTATCCCGCCGTGCGCGCCGCGGTCCAGGCGGTGCGCGACCGCGCGCCGGGCGCGCGCGTCGCCGTGCTCGGCTACCCCTGGATCCTGCCGTCCTCCTTCGACCCGTCCTGCTTCCTCAAGCTGCCGATCGCCTCGGGTGACGTGCCGTACATCCGGGACCTGCAGACCCACCTCAACGACGCCGTCCGGCGCGCCGCCCAGGAGACCGGCGCCGTCTTCGTCGACTTCTCCGGCGCCTCGGAGGGGCACGACGCCTGCGCACCGATCGGCACCCGCTGGATCGAGCCCGTCCTCGGCGGCACCAACTACGTGCCGGTGCACCCGAACGCCCTCGGCGAGCGGCGGATGGCCGAGCAGGTGATCGGCGTGCTGGGGCTGGGCTGAGGCGCCGGGGCCCCGGGGGGTGCGGTTGCCTCCCGGGGCCTCTGTGGGGGGCGTCAGGGGTATCGGGTGAGGCGGTCAGGTCAAGGAAAGGAATTGGTCTAGTCCAAGCCATTGACTTGATCCTGACAACGACCGGATGCTGATGCCCCCTTCACCGAACCAGGAGACCTGGACATGAGACGTCTTCGTGCTCTCCTCAGCGGTACCGCCACGGCCGCGCTGGCCGCCGCCGGACTCGTCGGCCTGACGACCGCTCAGGCAGACGGCGCGCCGGCCGCGGCCGACCAGCTGTCCAACCGGTGGTACGCGGCGGCGCCGTATCTGATGCCGCTCGACAACGACCCGCCCAGCGCCACCGCCATCATGGACGCCACCGGGCTCAAGGCGTTCCAGCTGGCGTTCGTCCTCGCCCCGAACGGCGGGGGCTGCACGCCCACATGGGACGGCACCGCGCCCGTCTCGAACGACACCGCCGTCGGCTCGGTCATCAACGCCATCCGCGCCAAGGGCGGTGACGTCTCCATCTCCATCGGCGGCTACAACGGCACCAAGCTCGGCCAGGCGTGCGGCACGCCCGAGGCCACCGCCGCCGCGTACCAGCAGGTCATCACCAAGTACGGCCTGCACGCGATCGACTTCGACCTGGAGGAGCCGGAGTACGAGAACACCGCGGCGATCCACAACGAGATCGGCGCGGCGAAGATCCTCCAGGGCAGCAACCCGGGCCTGTACGTCTCCGTCACCACGGCGGGCACCGCCGCGGGCACGGGCTGGTTCGGCCAGCAGATGCTGAACGAGGCCAAGGCGCAGGGCTTCACCCCGAACAACTTCTCCATCATGCCCTTCGACGGCGGCTTCAACGGCGCGTCGTCGCAGACGGCGGCGCTCACCGCGTTCAACGGCATCCTGCGCTCCACGTTCGGCTGGAGCGAGGCCACCGCCTACGCGCACGAGGGCTTCTCCGGGATGAACGGGCGCAGCGACGCCGGCGAGATGTTCCCGCAGGACGCCTTCCGCACCGTGCTCGACTACGCCACGTCGCACGGCATGGACCGCTTCACCTTCTGGTCGCTCAACCGCGACCGCCAGTGCAACCCGCCGGACAACGGCGGCCGCACCTCGGGCACGTGCAGCAGCGTGCCGCAGGGGGCGTGGGACTTCGCCAAGTACTCCGTCGAGTTCGCCGGAGCGACCCCGCCCGACAACCCGCCGCCCACCGACCCGCCCGGCAGCGGTACGTGCACGGCTGCGGCGTGGGACAGCACGAAGGCGTACACCGGGGGCCAGGAGGTGTCCTACCAGGGGCACGACTGGAAGGCGAAGTGGTGGAGCCAGGGGGAGGTGCCCGGCAGCACCGGGGAGTGGGGGGCCTGGCAGGACGAGGGTCCCTGCTGAGACCTGCGGTCGGCTGTGGCCGGTGGGGTGGTTCCGGTCGTCTTCCGGCCCACGGTGGGCCGTGGTTCTCGCGCAGTTCCCCGCGCCCCTGTCAGGCGGGGCTGCGCCCCGGCCCACCCAGGGGCGCGGGGCCGTGGCCCTGACGGGACCCGCACGTCGTCACTCACCCGAGGGAGCCGGGGCCCCTCTGTTGTGCCGGCCGACCGGCAGACGCGCGCCGGGGACCGTGCGACGGCCCAGGGCCATGACCAGGGGGCGTCGCCCTCGGGCCGGTTCTCGCCCTCAGCCGGCGACCGGGGCCTCCTCGGCTGCCGTCCCTGCCGCCGGGTGATCCTCGATTGCCGTCCCGGCGGCCGGGCGTTCCTGCGCGGCCGTCCCGGGCCCGGGGGGCTCCTCGTCGGCCGGAGGCGGCGTCGCGCCGGCACCGGCGGTGTTCTCGCCGTCCGCTGCCCGGCGCCTTTCCCGGGCGATCTCCCTGGCCCTCCGCTCCGAGTACAACCGCATCTCCGCCTCTGCCCTGAGATCGAACACTGGTGCCTCCTTCTTGGGATCCCACGTCCCGGAGGGACGCCGGGGTAGGTGCCGGCCCTCCCGGGTGGGGGGTGCGTCGTGCGCCGCGCCCGTCCGGGCGTGTGGTCCGCGGGGAGCGGGCGCTCAGGACGGAGCGAGTGACCCGATCGTGGTGCCGCGCCGCTCCGCCCAGCTCTCCAGCGTGGTGCGGCAGGCGTGGTCGAGGTGGCGCAGCTCGGTGAGGTCGAGCTCGACCGGGTGGTCGTGGGGGAGCGCTTCGAGGGTTTCGAGCATCCGGGGCAGGCGGAGGAAGGTGGCCGAACCGGAGATGGCCACGATGAGCCTGCCACCGGTCGTCTCGTGGACGTCGACGTGGACGTGGGACGTCTCCCAGGCGGACTTGACCACGGCGAGGACGAGGCCGATGAGGACCCCCTCGAACATGTTGGTGGTGGTGATGGCGATCGCGGTGGCGGCGAGCACGAGGGCCTCGCCGCGGTGCGCGCGCCACAGGGGCACCAGTTCCCGGACGGGGACGAGTTTGCAGCCCGCGTGGATGAGCACCCCGGCGAGCGCCGCGAGGGGGATGGCGCCGATCGCGTCCGGGAGGAGGGCGGCGAAGAGTACGAGCCATAGTCCGTGCAGGATGCGGGAGAGCTTCGTCCTCGCTCCGGCCTGCACGTTGGCGGAGCTGCGCACGATGACGGCGGTCAGGGGCAGGGCGCCGAGCACCCCGCAGACGGTGTTGCCCACGCCCTGGGCCATCAGTTCCTTGTTGTAGTCGGTGCGCGGGCCGTCGTGCATGCGGTCGACGGCGGCGGCGCTGAAGAGGCTCTCGGCCGAGGCGATGAGGGCGAAGGCGAGGACCGTGCCGAGCGCGGCGAGGCTGCCCAGCGCGGTGAAGTCCGCCACCCCGGGCGGCTGGACGGCGGAGAGGAGCCCCTGGACTTCGACGCGGGGAACGGACCAGCCGAACAGCGCGGTGGCGGCGGTGGCCAGGGCGACGGCGGCGAGCGGTGCGGGCACCGCCCGGGCCCCGGACGGGAGCTTCTTCCACAGGACGAGGACGGCGATGGTGGCCGCCCCGACGGCGAACGCGCCGAGGGTCTCTCGTGCGGTGGCGATCTCGGTGACCAGGCCGGGCACCTTCACGATCTTGTCGAGCCCGGAGCGCGGCTGCTCGACGCCGGCCATGGTGTAGAGCTGGCCGAAGACCAGGAGGAGTCCGATGCCGGCGAGCATGCCGTGCACGACGGCCACCGTGATCGCGCGGAAGAGCCGCCCGAAACGCAGCAGGCCCAGGAGGAGTTGCACCAGGCCGGCGATCACGACGATGGCGCCGAGAGCGCTGAGGCCGAACTCCTGGACCGCCTCGAAGACCAGCACGGTCAGGCCGGCGGCCGGGCCGCTGACCTGGAGGCTGCTGCCGGGCAGGAAGCCGACCACCAGGCCGCCGACTATGCCGGTGATCAGGCCGAGTTCCGCGGGTACCCCCGAGGCGACGGCCACTCCCACGCACAAGGGCAGGGCGACGAGGAAGACGACGAGTGAGGCGAGGACATCGCGCCGCAGGTCCCCGGGCGTGAGGTCACCGGTGGGCAACGCACGATCGTTCACGGCACAGGCCTTTCTCCGCGCCCGCGGGCATGCTTCAGGGCGCGTATGGGTGAGGTCATCGGTGGTGGGGGTACGTGTGACGGTGTGCCAGAAGGGCGTGGCAGCCGCAGTGGTGCGCCGTCGCCCACGCGAAGAGGTGATCCGGGGCGCGACGGCGCACGCGCCTACCGTGCGGAGTGCGCCACCACGGCACGGCGGTAGCGGTGCCGATGTCTGAGGCCGGGAAGTGACCGTGCCGACCCCCGGCCGGGGAGTGGCCGCGCGGGCCGGTGTCCGGAGCCGAGCGGAATCCGCCACCGCTCCATCAGCACATCACCCCCGAGTACGTGTGTCTCCTGGCTGGACCGGACGTGGGCCACCGCATCCGCGTGAGGCGCCGGTCCACTTGGTGCTACCGCGAACATCTCTTTGCCTGGAGATTACCTCACGGTCGGAGGTCAAGGCATAGTAAAGGCCCTACCTCATATGGGTGATTGAGGTACGGCCAAGTGTGATGCGCCCAGGCGTACGCCCTGCTTGGTGAAGGTGGGGGAGGGCGCCCGCGGGCGGTGTCCGTGCACCGCACGCACGGCTCACGGACCCACCGCCCCGGGCAAGGCGCACGCCCGCGCCCGGGGCGCCCGGTCAGGAGCGCGGGGAACGTGCCATACGGCCGTACCCCGCGCCCCGCCCCCGTCCCCGTGCTGGGGGTGCGCCACGGATCAGGTGATCAGGACGGCAGGTCCGCCCGGGCGGCAGCCCTGACCACCGCACCCCGCTCGGCCCCCGTCATCCCACCCGCGGCCACCCGAGCGTCAGCGACCCGACTCACGGAGGAGACGAGCCCGCCCCAGTTCCGGAACGGCCCCGCGTCCCACACCTCGTCGAGGAACGTGCGCCCGTCCGCGCCCGGACGGTTCTCCACCCCCGTACCGGTCGCACCGAAGACGATCTCCGGCTCGGCCCGCTTGAAGTACATGTGGTACGGGTCGGTGGTGTCGACGTAGAACGGCGCCAGGGTCAGCCCGCCCGCGGTGAACGTCATCGGCGCCCCGGCCGGCCGGAAGACGCGGCTCAGGTCCCGGCTGAGCGGATAGTCCTTGTACAGGGTGAGGTTCTGGTACTCCGTCGCCGAGCTGCGGATCACCAGCGGCACCGGGCCGTAGGCCACCCCCTGGGTCGCCGGGTCGTCGAGCGCCCGCTCGATCCGCAGCGTGAACGGCGCCGCGATCTCCACCCGGTCCCCGCTCCGCCACGTCCGGTCCACCGACACGTACCCACCGGGCCTGGCGCCGAGGTGCTGCGGGACGCCGTTGACGCGGACGGTGAAGCCCCCCTCGGTCCAGTACGGGACCCGCAGCCGCAGGTCGAGGCGCCCGGAGCCGTCCACCGCCAGCGTGCTGGTACCGGCCGGGTCGGTCGGGTACGCGGTGGACTGGCTGACCGTCAGGCCGCGCTCGGGCCAGTGCAGGGTGGACGGCAGGTAGAGGTTCACGTACAGCGTGGAGCCGTCCGCCGAACTGAAGTAGACCGAGTCCTGGAACTTCGCGTGCGACTCCAGTCCCGTGCCGCCGCAGCAGGTGCCCAGGTTGCCGTAGCTGCGGTGCGCGCCCGGGTTCGCCGGCACGAAGTACGTCAGCAACGGGTCCGTGTCGCTGGACGTGTTCCGCCGTGAGGCGAGGATCTGGCCGTACAGGGCCCGCTCGTAGTACTGCATGTACTTCGGGTCCGCGGTGTGGAAGAACAGGCTCCGGCTCAGCTTGAGCATGTTGTAGACGCAGCAGGTCTCCGCGTTGTCCTTCTGGATGGTCCTGGCGATCACGTCCCGCGCGCCGAAGATCTCGCCGGACCCCGCCATGCCGCCGTCCAGGTAGGTGCGGTGCGGCACCACCATGTCCCAGAAGTTCTTCGCGGCCGTGAAGTACCTCTCGTCGCCGGTCTGCTCGAATATCTCCAGGTAGCCCTGGTACTGCGGGATGTGCTGGTTGGCGTGCTCGCCGTCCAGCGTGTCCTGGTCGGCCACGGCCGCCTCGAACAGGTACGTGTTGTCGAAGCACTTGGCCGTCGTCAGGTACTTCTCGTCGCCGGTGAGCGCGTACAGGTCGGCCATGACCACCGGCATCGCGTTGTACTCGCCGGCGATGTAGATCTTCCACATGCGGTCGAGCTGGGTCCTGGGCAGGCGGCCCAGTCTGCTGTACGCCCAGTCGCCCATGCCGCGCACGATCGCGAACGCCTGGGCGTTGCCCGCGTGCTGGTGGGCGTCGAGCAGCCCCCGCATGATCATGTGGCAGGTGTACCAGGGTGCCCAGATCGTCGGGTAGGTGGCGTACTGCTCCAGCTTGACGTACTGCGTCTCCGGGTACGCGGCGAGGTAGCCGGCATGGCTCGGCGCCCCGGGGTCGTCCGTGCCGACCAGGGCGGCCAGCGCGTCCTGGCACTGGCCGAGCGCGGTGACCATGTAGTCGGCCTTGTCCTTGTACTTCCGCTCGCCGGTGCCGGCGTACGCGAGGCACAGGGCGCTGAGGAAGTGGCCGGCGTAGTGGCCGCGGAGGTTGCCGTCCGCCGTCTCCCAGCCGCCGGGCGGCTGCGCGCCGTGCGTGTCGAGTCCGGCGTTGGTGCGGAAGACGGCGAGCATCCGGTCGGCCGGGTAGGCGCTCAGGAAGTTCAGCACCCGGTCGCGGTTGGCCGTGAACAGGCTGGAATCCAGGGTCACTTGGGTGTTGTCGAAGGGCTTGACCACCCAGGACGCGGGGACGGGGGCGGCTCCGGGCGCCGGGGCGGATGCGGCGCCCCCGCCCGCCGCCGCGGGCGTCGCCGCGCCGGCCGCCGTCGGGAACATCGACTGGAACGCCGGGATCGCGGTGGCCAGCGCGGTCAGCCGCAGTGCGTCGCGGCGCGAGAACCCTGAAGGATCGGGCATGGTGCTCTCCTCTGTGACGGTGGATCGGTAACGGCGGAATCCGTGACGGCGGATCCGTGACGGCGGGAGGCCAGGACCGTCCGGCGCCGGGAGAGCTGAGCGCTGAGCGCTGCGCGCGGCGCGCTGCGGCCCACCCGGGCCGGCCGGCCGGGGTGGTGGCAGCCGTGGCGGTTCCGGCGAGTGCGTGCGGGGCAGGTGCGGATGGACGCCGGCAGACACGGACGGGGCCGGGCGGGTGCCCGCCGTGCCGCCGTGCGTCCCCCCGGGGAACGGGGGCCTATCGTTCGATATTTCGTCACACGTTCGAGATGCTGAGTGACAGTATGTGGCCCGTTTCTGGGGTGTCAATGGGACCGGAACTGATGGCTCATCATCGCGGGTGTCTCAGCAGAGCGTTCGTCCCAGCGAACGATTCCATACGGTATGGGAAACGCTACCGACCGCGCACGGGGCACTGGCGCCCGTGCCGCCACGCCCGCCGGCTCCCGCGCCCGTAACCTCTGAGACCCACCCAGGTAACAGGATCCCACCAGGCTTTCTGCTCGACCTTCACTGCACGGGCACTGCATGGAAGACCTCGCGGCGAGCGCGCGGCAAACTCCTGATGGCGTGACCATTGACACGCCTCTGGTGCAGTCCTAGCCTCGCCGTGTTCGATCTACGGAACGGATGGTTCGTTTCCGTGTACCGCACTGAGAGGCTGATTCCGTATGGCCGAACGACGAGCCGGGGACCGGTTCGCGATACCTGGGGACACCACCCATCCGGCGGCGCGGCCGGCACGCACGACCGGGCGCCTGCGCGGGCGCGCGACGGGTGCGGGAGCTGCCGCCGCCGCGGCGCTGCTCCTCGCCTCCTGCTCCACGCCGGGGTCCGGCTCCTCCTCCGAGACGTCCCCGAACACGCTGGTCGTGTCGACGCCCACGGAGCCCGACAGCCTCGACCCGACGCTGGCCAACACCTTCGCCGCCCGGCTCGTCTTCACCAGCTTCTGCGAGAAGCTCTATGACGTCGACGCCAAGCTCCGCGTCGTCCCCCAACTGGCCGCCGCCCTGCCGAAGGTGTCCAAGGACGGCAGGACGATGGACATCGCCGTCCGCAAGGGCGTGCGGTTCAACGACGGCACCCCGCTGAACGCCGCCGCCGTCAAGACCACCCTCGACCGCGACCTCACCATGAAGGCCTCCGCGCGCGCCGGGGAGCTGGAGGCGGTCTCCAAGGTGGAGGTGCTGGACCCCTACACGGTGCGCCTGAAGCTGAAGCACCCCTCGGCACCGCTCGTCGCCCAGCTCGCCGACCGGTCCGGCCTCGTGATGTCCCCGGCGGCGCTGAAGAAGCTGGGCGACGACTTCGGCACGGCGCCGGTGTGCGTGGGGCCGTTCAAGTACCAGGACCGGGTGTCCGGCAACGAGATGGACTTCGTCAAGTCGCCCGTCTACTACGACGCCGACAAGGTGCGACTCGACGGCATCCGCTACAAGTTCATCACCAACTCCAGCGTCGCCACGGCGAACCTGGAGTCCGGGGACGTCGACGCCGCCGAGCACATCGACGCCAACGACGCCATCACCCTCAAGGGGGAGTCCGGCACCCGGGTGCTGCACTCCGACACGATCGCCTACCAGTCGCTCTCCATCAACGTCCGCAAGAACGCCGGAACCGCGCTCAGCCGCTCCTCCGACCTGCGCAAGGCGTTCGAGATGAGCATCGACCGGGATGCCCTCAACACCGCCGTGTGGAAGGGGCAGAACCTCACCGACTGCGGCCCGCTGCCCGCGCAGAGCCCGCTGCGGATCAAGCCGCACTGCACGCCGTTCGACCCCGACGCCGCCCGCGCGCTGGTGAAGAAGTCCGGCATCCCGCACCCGTCCATCGAGCTGATGGTGCCCACCGGGGCCGCCACCCAGCGCGAGGCGCAGGTCGTCCAGTCGATGGCGCAGGACGTCGGGTTCAAGGTCTCCGTGCGGCCCATCGACCTCGTCTCCGGCCTCGACCTCGCCCGCACCGGCAAGTACGACGCGTTCCTCGAAGGCTGGTCGGGCCGGGTCGACCCGGACGGCGACACCAACGACATCGTCACCACCGGAGGCTCGAACAACTTCTCCGGCTACTCCGACAAAAAGGTCGACGCCCTGATCAAGCAGGCCGCCAGCACCAACGACACCCGGCTGAGGTCGAAGTACTACGCCCAGGCGGTCGAGCGGGTCGGCGAGGCACGGCCGCTGCTGTACCTGTACCACAACCGCTGGTTCCTCGGGACCAGCACCAAGGTGCACGGCATCGTCTACCAGTCGGACTCCCTGCCCCGGTTCAAGACGGCCTACCTCTCGCGGTGAGTGAGATGACCCAGCCGCCGCCCGCGCTCCCCGACGTGCCGCGCGCACACCCCGCCCCGTCGCCCGGTCCCCACGCACCCGCCCCGGCCACCGGCCGGGCCGGCCGGCCGACCCGTCCCCGGAAGATCCGGCAGGTTTCATGATCTGGTTCCTACTCCGCCGCACGGGCACCGCGCTGGTGACGCTCTTCCTCGCCAGCATCGCCGTGTTCCTGGGGGTGCGCGCACTGCCCGGGGACCCGGCCACGGTGCTGGCCGGCGAGAGCCCCACGCCCGAGGCGGTGGCGGCGATCAAGCAGCAGTTCGGGCTCGATCAGCCGCTTCCCGTCCAGTACGTCCACTACGTCACCCAGGCGCTCCAGGGCAACCTCGGCGTGTCCACGCAGGACAAGGCGCCCGTCACGCACATCCTCGCCGAGCGGATTCCCGTGACGCTGGAGCTGACGGTGCTCGCGATGCTCGTCGGCATCGTCGTCGGGATGCTCGCCGGCATCGTCGCCGCCGTGCGCCGCGGCACCGCCCTGGACTACGCGGCCAACGCCTTCGGCCTGTTCGGCCTGTCCATCCCGCACTTCTGGCTGGGGCTGCTCGGCATCGTCGTCTTCTCCGTCCACTGGCACGTGCTGCCGGCCTCCGGCTTCGTCGGGTTCGCCGACGACCCGGCCGGCAACGTGCAGCGGATGGTGATGCCGGTGCTGGTGCTCGGCCTCGGGCTCGCCGCGGTGATCATGCGGCAGACCCGCTCGTCGCTGCTCGGCCAGCTCTCCGCCGACTACGTGCGCACCGCCCGCTCCAAGGGCGTCAGCGGCACCCGGCAGCTCGGGCACGCGCTGCGCAACAGCCTCACCACCGTCACCACCGTGGTCGGCCTCCAGCTCGCCGGGCTGATCAGCGGTGCCGTGATCACCGAGCAGATCTTCGTCATCCCGGGCTTCGGCAAGCTCATCGTGGACGGCGTCTCCTCCCGCAACTACCCCGTGATCCAGGGCGCGGTCCTCGTCGCCGTCACCGGATACGTCGTGGTGAACCTGCTGGTGGACGTCGCCTACGCCTATCTCGATCCCCGACTGCGCACGGCTGGAGCAGCGGAATGAGCAACATGGACAACGCCGCCGTCCCATCGGGGGGCGCGGTCCTGACCGGCGGCCCGGCCACCGCGGCGGACCCGGGCGGCCAGGCGCCGCCGGCCGTCACGCAGTGGCGGCGCACCCTGCGGCGGCTGCTGCGCCGGAAGATGGCGGTCGCGGGCGCGGTGCTCGTGGTGCTGTTCCTGCTGGTCGCCCTGATCGGTCCGCTGATCACCGGCAGCCAGACCCGGCTCGGCCTGACGGACATCCTCGCGGGCCCCTCGGGCGCCCACCCGCTCGGCACCGACGACCTCGGGCGCGACGTCCTGGCCCGGCTCACCGGCGGCGCCCGGGTGTCGCTGCTCGCCGGCGTCGTCTCCACGGCCCTCGCGCTGGCCGTCGGCATCCCGCTCGGGCTCGCCGCCGGCTACTACCGCGGCTGGACGGACTCCGTCCTGATGCGGATCACCGACCTGGTGCTCTCCTTCCCCTACCTGGTCTTCGCGGTCGGCATGGCGGCCATTCTCGGCCCCTCGCTGCGCAACGTGATCATCGCGCTCGCGGTGGCGGAGGTGCCCTCCGTCGTACGGATCGTGCGCGGTGAGACGCTGGTGCTGCGCGGCCAGGACTTCGTGGCCGCCGCGGTCGCCGACGGTGCGCGGGACGCCGCCATCATGTGGCGGGCGATCCTGCCGAACATGACCAACACGCTCATCGTGAAGGCCACCGTGGCCATCCCGGCCGGCATCCTCGGCGAGGCCGCGCTCAGCTTCCTCGGGCTCGGCGTCCAGCCGCCGCAGGCGTCCTGGGGCGTGATGCTCACCAGCGCCCAGCAGTTCCTGGCCCAGGACCCGCTGCTCGCGGTCTTCCCCGGCGTCGCCATCGCCCTCACCACGCTCGGCTTCAACCTGCTCGGCGACGGGCTGCGCGACGTGCTCGACCCCAGGGAGCTGATGTGAGCCCTTCCACCCGCCCCATCCTTCAGGTCTCCGGCCTGCGCGTCACGTACCAGACCGAGGACGGTCCCGTGTACGCGGCCAAGGACGTCTCGTTCACCCTCGGCCGGGGCGAGATCCTGGCGCTGGTCGGCGAGTCCGGCTGCGGCAAGACCGCGACCGCCATGGCGATACCCCGGCTGCTCGACGAGGCGAGGACCACCATCGGCGGCTCCGTGCTGCTCGACGGCGTGGAGCTCACCGGGCTCTCCGAGAAGCGCATGCAGCAGGTGCGCGGCAAGGACATCTCCGTCGTCTTCCAGGAGCCGATGACGTCGCTCAACCCGGCGTTCACGGTCGGGTGGCAGATCGGCGAGGTGGTCCGGCGGCACACGTCCCTCACCCGCCGCCAGGTGCGCGAGCGGGTCGTGGAACTGCTCGACCTCGTCGGCGTCCCCGACGCCCGGCGCCGCGCCGGGTCCTACCCGCACGAGCTCTCCGGCGGCCTGCGGCAGCGCGTCATGATCGCGACAGCCGTCGCCTGCGACCCCAAGGTGCTGATCGCCGACGAGCCCACCACCGCACTCGACGTCACCATCCAGGCCGGCGTGCTCGACGTCATCCGGGACCTGCGCGAGCAGCTCGGCACGGCCGTCATCCTGATCACCCACGACCTGGGTGTGGTAGCCGAGATCGCCGACCGGGTCGTGGTGATGTACTCCGGCCGGCACGTGGAGCACTCGCCGACCGCCGCGGTCTTCGACAGCCCCCAGCACCCGTACACCATCGGCCTGCTGGAGGCGCTGCCCGCGAGGGCCGCGCTGCGCGGCGGCCGGCGCCGGCTCACCGAGATCCCCGGGCTCGTCCCGTCACCCGCGTCCGACCCTGACGCCTGCCAGTTCGCGCCGCGGTGCGCCCGGGTGACTTCGGCCTGCACGGCCGCCCGACCCGACCTGGACGCGGCGGCGGGCGGCACGGACCACTTGGTGGCGTGCTACCACCCGGGGCCGGGGAGGGAGTCGTGAGGGGCTGCCCCGGCCTGCCCAGGGGCGCGGGGAACTGCGCGAGCAAGGGGAGCGATGCCCGCACGTCGCCACCGTCCGAAGGGGGCAGACGCGGTCGCATCCGGACCACCGGCGGGTTGGTGGTTGCTCGCGCGGTTCCCCGCGCCCCTTATCGGGGCGTAGCCCCGCTTTATAGGGGCGCGGGGAACCGCGCGACCAGCCACGACGAGACCGTCAGGTCGTCACCGTCCCGAGGGGGCAGACGCGGTCGCATCCGGACCACCGGCCGGTTGGTGGTTGCTCGCGCAGCTCCCCGCGCCCCTTACGGGGCACGGCCCGACCGGGGCCGTCCCGTTCCCGACTACACCGGCCCCAGGAGGGACACATGAGTGACGACGACACCCCGGTCCTGGAAGTAGAGGGCCTCGTCAAGCACTACCGCGGCCGACCCGGCGCCGGCCCAGGCGCCCCCGGCGCCGTCCGTGCCGTCAACGGCGTCGACCTCACCATCGGACGGGGCGAGATCCTCGGCCTCGTCGGCGAGTCCGGCAGCGGCAAGTCCACCATCGGCCACTGCGTGGCGCGGCTGACCACCCCCACCGAGGGCCGCATACGCCTGCTCGGCCGGGACATCTCCACCATGAGCCGCCGCGAACTGCGCCCGCTCCGCCGCGACGTGCACGTGGTGTTCCAGGACGCCTACTCGTCCCTGAACCCGCGCGTCAAGATCGGCGACATCGTGGCGGGCCCGCTGCACCAGCACGGCGAGGGCGACGCCCGGGAGCGCCGGGGCCGTGCCGCCGAGATGCTGGAGCGGGTGGGCCTGGCCGCGCACACGGCCGCCCGCTACCCGCACGAGCTCTCCGGCGGCCAGCGCCAGCGCGTCGCGCTCGCCCGCGCGCTGATCATGCGGCCCCGCCTGGTGGTGGCCGACGAGCCGGTCTCCGCGCTGGACGTCTCCGTGCAGGCGTCGATCCTCAACCTCCTCCTCGACCTCCGCACCGACCTGGGCTTCTCGTGCCTGTTCATCACGCACGACCTGTCCGTGGTGGAGTTCGTCGGCGACCGGGTCGCCGTGATGTACCTCGGCAGGATCGTGGAGACGGCGACCCGCGAGGAGCTGTTCGCCAACCCCCAGCACCCGTACACCCAGGCCCTGCTGTCCGCGGCGCCCGTGCCGGACCCGGCCACGACCCGGACCAGGCAGCGGGTGGTGCTCCGCGGCGAGCTGCCGAGCCAGACGAGCCGGGTGCCCGGGTGCGCGTTCCACACCCGCTGCCCGGTCGCGATCGACCGCTGCCGCACCGACGAACCCGTCCTCACCGGCATCACCGCACCCGACCACCCGGTTGCCTGCCACCTCGTCACCCCCGAGGCCGGCGGCCCCGACATCACCCAGGGAGAAGGCGGCATTGTTCACCACGCGTCCTGAGCTGACCGGCGACTTCGGCATGGTCGCCAGCACCCACTGGCTGGCCTCGGCGACCGGAATGAGCGTGCTGGAGCGCGGCGGCAACGCGGCCGACGCCGCCGTGGCCGCCGGCTTCGTCCTCCAGGTCGTCGAACCGCACCTCAACGGCCCCGGCGGCGAGGTGCCCCTGCTGCTGTGGGACCCGGCCGAGGAGAAGGTGTCCGTGCTGTGCGGCCAGGGCGTGGCGGCGTCCGCGGCCACCGGCGAGCGGCTGTCCGGCCTCGGCCTCGACCTGATGCCGGGCACCGGCCTGCTGCCGACCGTGGTCCCGGGCTCGTTCGGCGCCTGGCTCCTGCTGCTGGAGCGCTGGGGCACCTGGTCCCTCGCGGACGTGCTGGCGCCCGCCATCCACTACGCGGACAAGGGCCACCCGCTGCTCGGCCGGGTCTCCACGGCGCTGGAGACCGTCGCCGACATGTTCCGGACGCACTGGCCCACCTCGGCGGCCACCTGGCTGCCCGGCGGTGCGGTGCCCGCGGCGGACAGCCACTTCACCAACCCCGTGCTGGCCGGCACCTGGCGCCGCCTCGTCGCGGAGGGCGAGGCCGCGGGCGGCTCCCGGGAACGCCGGATAGCGGCCGCCCGGGACGCCTGGTACCGGGGCTTCGTCGCCGAGGCCATCGGCGACTACTGCGCCACCGCGAAGGTCATGGACACCTCGGGCGAGGCGCACGGCGGACTGCTCACCGCGGACGACCTCGCCGCCTGGCATCCGACCGTCGAGGACCCGGTCACCTACGACTACCACGGGCACACCGTCTGCAAGACCGGACCCTGGGGCCAGGGCCCGGTGTTCCTCCAGCAGCTCGCCCTGCTGGAGGGCTTCGACCTGGCGGAGATGGGCCCCGGCTCCGCGGACTGGGTGCACACCGTCATCGAGGCGGGCAAGCTCGCCTTCGCGGACCGCGAGGCATGGTACGGCGACCCGAACCACACGCACGTCCCGCTCGACGGCCTGCTCGACCCCGCCTACACGGCCGAGCGCCGCCGCCTGATCGGCGACACGGCCTCCCTGGACCTGCGCCCCGGCTCCCCGGGCGGCCTGAAGCCCCGGCTGCCCCGCTACCCGGATGCCCCCGACGCGCCGGGCGCCGGCGACGGCATCGTCGACAGCACCATCGGCGCAGGCGAGCCGACCGTCGCCGCCTCCGGAGAGGTGCGCGGCGACACCTGCCACCTCGACGTCGCCGACTCGAACGGCATGATGATCTCCGCGACGCCCAGCGGCGGCTGGTTCCAGTCCTCGCCGACGGTGCCCGGCCTCGGCTTCTGCCTGAGCACCCGCGGCCAGATGTTCTGGGTGGAGCAGGGCCTGCCGAACTCCATCCGCCCCGGCGCCCGCCCCCGCACCACCCTCACCCCGTCCTTCGCGCTGCGCGACGGCAAGCCGTGGCTGGCGTTCGGCACGCCCGGCGGGGACTTCCAGGACCAGTGGTCGCTGCACTTCTTCCTGAACGCGGTGCACGGCGGGATGAACCTCCAGGAAGCCATCGACGCGCCCGAGTTCCTGACGAAGGCCGTGCCCAACTCCTTCTACCCCCGCGACACGCACCCGGGGCACCTCCTCCTGGAGGACCGCTTCGATCAGGGCGTGGTCGCCGAGCTGCGCCGCCGCGGACACCGCGTGGAGACCGGCGACGCCTGGTCGCTCGGCCACGTCAGCGCGGTGGCCCGCGAGGACGGCTGGCTGCGCGCCGCGGCCAACCCCCGCGGCAACCAGGGCTACGCGGTGGGAAGGTGAACCTCAAATGATCGTCGCCGAGTACACCCTCCCCGGCATCCACGTCCGCGACCACCGGGTGCCCGCGCCGCTGGACTGGTCGGCGGCCGGCACCGGCCCGTCCATCTCCCTCTTCGCCCGGGAGCTGGTCGACGCCTCCCGCCGCGACGAGGACCTGCCGTGCCTGCTCTACCTCCAGGGCGGTCCCGGCGGCAAGTCGCCCCGCCCGGTCAGCGCCACGGACGTCGGCTGGCTCGGCCCCGCGCTGAAGGAGTTCCGGGTGGTGCTGCTCGACCAGCGCGGCACGGGCCGCAGCTCACCGGTCGACGGCGAGACGATGAAGGCGTTCGGCACGGGGGCGGCGGGCGCCGGGTTCCTGGCCTGCTTCCGCGCCGACTCCATCGTGGCCGACGCGGAGCACCTGCGCCGCACCGTCTTCGGCGGCCGGCCCTGGATCACGCTCGGCACCAGCTACGGCGGCTTCCTCACGCTGACGTACCTCTCCCAGGCGCCCGAGGGCGTCGCCGCCTGCCTGGTCGCCGGCGGGCTCGCGGCGATCCGGCCGTCGGCGGACGAGGTGTACCGCCGCACGTACCCGCGCGTCGAGGCCAAGAACCGCGTCTACCAGCGGCGCTACCCGGCGGACGCCGAGGTGGTGCACCGCGTCGCCGACCTGCTGGCGGCCGGGGAGGTCCGGCTCCCCGACGGCGACCTGCTCACCGTCCGCCGCCTGCAGACCCTCGGCCTCGACTTCGGCATGAAGCCCGGCTTCGAGCGGGTGCACTGGATCTTCGACGAGGCCTTCGCCGACGAGAAGCAGGAGCGCCTCACGGACACCTTCCTCTCGGCGGTGTGGCGCACCACCTCGTTCGCCGACCGCCCCCTGTTCACCGTCCTCCAGGAGAGCCTGTACGGCAGCGGTCCCGGCGCCGCCACGGCGTGGGCCGCCGAACGGGAGCGCGCCCGGCACCCGGGCTTCGCCCCCGACGCGAGGCCGCTGCTGTTCACCGGCGAGATGATCTACCCCTGGATGTTCGAGGAGATCGGCCCGCTGCGGCCGTTCGCCCCGGCGGCCGAGGAGCTGGCGGCCCGCACGGAGTGGACGGAGCTGTACGCCCCCGACCGCCTCGCCGCCAACGAGGTGCCGGTCGCGGCGGTCGTCTACCACGACGACATGTACGTGGACGCCGGCCTCCAGCACGAGACGGCCGCGGCCGTGGGGAACGTCCGCACGTGGGTCACGAACGCCTACGAGCACGACGGCCTCCACGAGGGTCCGGACGTCTTCACCCATTTGCTCGGGATGCTGCGGGACGAGGGTCAGCTCCCGAGGTTCGGGTAGCAGCAGGACGTCCGGCCCCGTCTCCCCCCCCTCGGGGCCGGAAGGGCCCGCCCTGGACCAAACCTCTCCCCGGTCCGGGGCGGGCCCGCTCACGTTCGAGCCCCGTCACGGCACGCGAAATCGCCCCGAACGCCAGGTGAACCACAGGTGCGCGAGGGGGAACGCCGGGTGAATCCGCGGATGATCGCGGAGAAGTCATACAACCGTACGTTCGCGCCGAACATCTGATGGGTGTCGGGAAAAAGCCGATCGCCGACGCCGGGCGGCCGCCCTGTCCTCCGTGGCAGCGGCACGTCCTCCGCGGTGGCGGCGACGCCCCCCGCGGCGGCACGTCTCCGCGGCGGTACCGGCGAACCACCGCACCCAGTCCTATGGAGCGATCGATGTCCCTTGGCCTCTTCGAGCGGGAGGCGCGACCCGCCGCGCCGTCGCTCACGGCCCCCGCCCCGAGACCGGGGCCCGGGGGCAGCCGGTTGCGCGCCCTCGACGGGCTCCGGCTCGTGGCGGCGCTGATGGTCTGCGTCTACCACTACGCCGGCCGGGGAGGCGATGTGACCCGGGCCTGGCACGGCCAGGCGTGGCACCTGTTCCCGCATCTGTCGCGGTTCGCCACCTACGGGTGCCTCGGCGTGCAGGTGTTCTTCGTCATCAGCGGCTTCGTCATCTGCATGAGCAGCTGGGGCCGGGGCGTCGGCGACTTCTTCCGCTCCCGCGTCTCGCGGCTCTACCCGGCCTACTGGGTCGCCATCGTCCTGGTGACCGCGGCCTGCCTCGTCCTGCCGGCGGTCGCCAAGCCGCTGCGGCCGCACGAGATCCTCGTCAACCTCACCATGCTCCAGCAGCCGACCGGCGTCCCCCGGGTGATCGGCGTCGACTGGACCCTGTGGAACGAGGCCAGGTTCTACATCCTGTTCGCCCTCTTCGTGATCTGGAAGGGCACCACCTACCGCAGGGTCGTCGTCTTCTGCTGCCTGTGGACCATCGCGACCGCCCTCGCCCAGGTCGCCGACAACCCGCTCATGAACGAGATCGTCATGCAGGACAGCGCCCCGTTCTTCATCGGCGGTCTCGCGCTGTACCTCATCCACCGGTACGGCAGCGACCTGCTGACCTGGGGCATCGTCGTCACGAGCTGGCTGCTCGGCCAGCACTACTCGACGGTCGCGCTCTGGCACCCCGGTTCGACGGCGGAGTTCCCGCACCGCTCGCCGTACGTGATCCTGCTGATCGTGACCTTCGCCTTCGCGTCCGTCGCGGCGGTGGCCCTCGGCTGGCTGCGCTGGGCGAACTGGAACTGGCTGACGTTCGCCGGAGCCCTGACGTACCCGTTCTACCTGGTGCACGAGCACCTCGGCTGGTTCGGGATCACCATCCTGCACCGCAAGTTCGGCCTCGACGCGCGGCTCACGCTCGTCGCCACGATCGCCGCGATGCTCGTACTCGCCTGGCTCCTCAACAAGTTCGTGGAGAAACCGATCGGGCCGAGGATGCGGCGCGCCATGAAGGCACAGGCGGAGCGCCTGCGCCCGGCATGAGAGCCGTGGGGCGCCCGGCGTGGGGGGCCGTGGCGCGTACGGCGCGGGGGCCGTGGCGCGCACGCCGTGAGGATCCGGCGCCCCTGTCCCGGTTTGTCATCGGACGTTCTCCGGTTCCCACGGCATACCCGTCGCGATACCCGTCGCGCGACCGTGTTGACTGCCGCAGCGCACCGCGCGCACGCGGGTGCGTTCATCATCTGAGGAGCTCAGTGAACCGCATACGAAGACCCATGGCTGTGGGCGTCGCCGGAGCCCTGGCCCTGTCGCTCGCCGTGCTGACCGCACCGGGGCCGGCCCAGGCCGCGCCGGCCGCAGCGCCGGACGTGGACACGCCGGTGGCCACGACCCAGCTCAACCGCGTCCAGCCGTCCGGCATCGCGTACTTCTGGGCGGGCACCTCCGGCTTGGAGTACTCGGCGGGCGACGGCCGCTCGCACTGGCTGGACTACCCGGGCGTCACCCCGCCGGAGCACGCGGGCCCGGATGACCTGGCCACCGGAGCGGACGTGGTCGTCTCCGGGCGGCCGGACGGCGGGGTCACGCTGGAGCACCGCTCCACGGGTGTGACCGCTTCGGTCACCTACTCGGAGGGGCAGTCGTTCTACGACGCCATCGGCTGGAACGTCCTGGTCAGCGACAAGACCAGCGGCGGCGTGCACATCCTGCGTCCCACCGCGGACGGCGGCACCAAGGACATCCCCCTCACCGGCATCCCGGCCGGCGCCCGGATCGACGCGTACCCGACCAGCGGCTCCGTGACCCATGTCGGCATCGTCTACACCCTGGACGGCACCACGTCGGCGGGCCTCGTCGACCTGGCCGACGGCAGCGTCCACACGTACATGACGAACGTCGCCCCCGTCGGTCCCCGCATGGTGTTCAACGACCGGTGGCTGGTGGTGGGCCGCGAGGCGATCCGCGTGGACGCGGCGCCCGGCACCGAGCCGGCGCCGGTCCAGTACCCCGCCAAGTCCCTCGCCGTGGTCGGCGACCAGCTCATGGCCGGCGACCCGGACTTCGTCTCCGGACCCGACGACGACAAGCTCACCGCCGTCTCCCTCACCACCGGCGCACAGCGCACGGTCCTCAAGGACTCGGACGGCACCTTCGGGCCCACCCTCGACGGCGGCATGCTCGCCACGGCCGGGACCTCGCCCACCGACTGGCATGTGTACCGCGTCCTGCCCACCGCGGACGGGGACGTGTCGGCACCCGAGGTGGTCTTCACCGTCCCCCCGCAAAGGGCCATAGTGGACGGCCTGATGCTGGCCGGCGGCGAGCTGCTGATGTACGGCAACGCCACGAACACCGCGAACGCATACGCCGCGTTCGCCGTCCCGCTCGACAAGGACGGCAGGCCCACCGGCGAGCAGGCCAGGCGCGGCCCGTACCTCGACTGGACGTCCTGCCTGTCCGGCGACGCCGCCTGCCCCCAGCTCCGACCGCTCGGCAACGGCCGCTACGCCGTGCTGTACACGGACTCGGACGGCAAGCAGTCCCTGGAGGTCGTCGGGCACAGCACGAACGTCGACGCGATCGACACCGTGGCCACCGGCGACTTGGGCGGCCGCCTCCCCTCGGGCTCCGGCCGGTACGTGCTCTACAACGGCGGCTCCGCAGGCGTGCAGAAGGTCGCGGACTTCGCCGGCCCCGGAGGCATGGACGGCACGATCACCCTGGACCGCCCCCGCACCGCCGCGGCAGTCTGGGGACAGCGCCTGTGGACGCCGGGCAGCACCAAGGGCTCGGTCGTGGCCTATGACCTGAAGGCGAAGCGGAACGTGGCGACGGTCAACACCGGTGCGCCGTGCACGCCCAGCGAGATCCAGGCCGTGGACACGTGGCTGTACTGGACGTGCGGCGCCACTGGACCGGCGGGCGTGTACGACCGCGCCGCGGGCCGTGCCATCTCGGTCCCGTCGGGACCGGCCGCCCTCGCCGACGGCTACCTCGTCCGCGAGGACCGCACGACCCACGTCCTGTCCCTGACGGACTTCCACACCGGCACGGCCGCCACCCGGACCCTGGCGGTGCTGCCCGCCCAGGACCAGAACACCGGTGGCGACACGGGCCGTTGGACGGCCGACCGCTTCGGCGGCAACGTGGCCTACCTGACAGACGGCGGCAAGGTCGCCCTCGTCACGGCGGGCGTGCCCACCACACCGCTGGCACAGATGGAGGCGCAGACCGACGCGGCCACCGCCACCACCGGCGACCCGTGGCGCCCGATCTGGCAGCTCAGCAAGCCGTCGACGTGGACCCTGAACCTGTTCGACGGCAGGGGCACGATCGTCCGCACCCTCACGGGCGCCTCGACGGCCGCCGCGGTCGAGCCCTCGTGGAACGGCGCCTGGGACAACGCGTCGCGGGTCCCTGGCACGTACACGTGGGAGCTGACGGCGAAGCCGAGGGACGGCCAGGGGCCGGACCTGAGCGTCACGGGTACGACGACGGTCAAGTGAGCCGGCGGTAGCCACGGTGCGGCCCGCGTCCATCCCCCCCGGACGCGGGCCGCACGGCGCCTTTCGCAAAACCGCGGCGGTCCGCGAACGGAATGCGGAATACCGGTTTCTTGCTTACCGGGGAACTTTCCGTTCACGCATTCGCCGGTCGGCTCATGCGCCTCATGACGGCAGTGCGTGGTCGGCGCTCATCGCCGATCCGGCAGGGTGATTATTTACAAGGCCCGGCGCTGTTCTCCCGGCCGATGGCCGAGATCCGTGACGCCGTTTCAATTTTCCTCGAAAGTTGAACGTTGCAGGTGGCAGGGGTGCATCCCTAGTGTCCCGGCATGGAGGCGACGAGCCGAGCCAGAAGGAATCATTCCGGTTTCCGCCGGCGGATTTCCTCAAGGCTCCGCTCGTCCGGGCGCATTGCTCCGGGACTCGATCCGGGCCCTGTCGACAGGGTTGCCGTCATCGGAGTTCGAGTCGGAAAGGCAATGTGTGAAACCCCTGTCCGTTCGTCAGCAGAGAGGACTCGCACATGTCCCGTACCGAGAACGTCGATGTCGTCGTGGTGGGCGGCGGCCCGGCCGGTTCCACGATCGGGGCCCTGCTCGCCAAGGCCGGCCATTCGGTGCTCATCCTGGAGCGGGAGCGCTTTCCCCGCTACCACATCGGAGAGTCGATGGTGTCCGGCATGGCACCGCTCATGGAGGAACTGGGCCTCATAGAAGAGCTGGACGTGCGCTTCCAGCACAAGAGCGGCATCTCCCTGCGGTGGGGCAGGGACCCGGAACCGTGGCGCAGTGACTTCTCCGCGGCCTTCTCCTCGACGGGCAGCCACTTCACGCACGCCTGGCACGTCAGGCGCGGCGAGTTCGACGAGCTGATGCTGGACAACGCGCAGAAGCTGGGCGCCGAAGCGCGCCAGGAGGCTCAGGTCACCGAGATCCTGCGTGACGACGCCGGGGCGGTGACCGGCGTGGTGTACAAGCACGGCGGTGAGTCGCACCGTGTCAGCAGCCGCTTCGTGGTCGACGCCAGCGGGCAGAACCGCCTGCTGACCCGCGAGCTGACGCAGACCACCTGGCAGGAGGACCTGCGCAACGTCGCGGTGTGGAGCTACGTCGACTCGTACCACCCCATCGAGTACAAGGACGACATCCTCGTCGAGGCCATCCAGGGAGGTGGCTGGGTGTGGGGCATCCCGCTCTCCGAGACCACGCTGAGCGTCGGCTACGTGCTGTCCGCGGAGAAGCTGTCCGAAGCCACCCGCGGGGGCCGCAGCCATCGGGACGTCTTCATCGAGTGCCTTGAGGCCAGCCACGTGGCCAAGACCATGATCGACCCGGCGGCCGTCGGCGAGCTGCGCACGGCACGGGACTGGTCCCACGTGAGCGACACGTTCCACGGTCCGGGCTGGGTCGCGGTCGGCGACGCCGCGGCGTTCATCGACCCCCTGTTCTCGTCCGGCGTGTGGCTCGGCACCTCCGGCGCGTGGCTCGCGGCGCGGGCGATCGGGGCGGCACTGGAGGACCCGGAGCAGGAGCAGCGCGCGCTGGAGAGGTTCGATGAGCTCTACCGCCAGCTGTTCAAGGACATCCTGGGCTACGTGCGCTTCTTCATGGACCCGACCCGGCTGCGCGAGGAGTACATGGAGCGCGCCCAGGAGATCCAGAAGATGGTCACGTCGAGCTCCCGCGTCGGGTTCATCTCGATGATCTCCGGCGTGGGCGCCATCGCGGACGTCGTGAACTTCGACCCGATGGGCGTCGAGGACGTGGAGGACGTCCTCCAGGAGTGGGACGAGCAGACCGCCGCGAGCGCGGCGGGAGGCGAGGGCGCGGCCGAGCGGCCCGGGGCGGCCGGACCCGAGGCGGCCGGGCCCGGGGCGGGGCGTGCGGAGGCCGTCGGGGCCTGAGCACGCACCTTCCCGAGCTCGCATCTTCCCGGGTGCCCGAGTGCCCGAGGGCCCGAGGGCGCTTCATGGGCTCTTGCGGGTTCTGCCCTCCCCCTGCCGGCGCCGCGTGCGGGCCAACGCCCGTACCCGGCGCCGGCTGCCGTGCGGTGGCCGTCCGCGCACCTCCTCAGGGCCGCGGGGCGCCCGTGCCGGCACGGAGCCGTGCCGCCCCACGGGCGGGGGAGCGGGCGGAGAATCAGGCGTAGGAACCGGTCCCGGAAGGCTGAGGACCGCGCGGGGCGGGGCGGCGCCGGCCGGCGTCCGGCAGGTTCTGCTGTTCCTGGGCGGCGCGGACGGGCCGCGGGCACGCCGCACGCGCGATCTCCGTGAGGCGCTTCAGCTGGAGGTACGACTCCCCGAGCGCGCTCTTGAGTTCCGCCACCTCCGCCAGCAACTGCTGCTCGCGGTGGCTGGAGTGGTCGGGGGCGGATTCGAGGCCGAGGCGTCCCGCGGTGATGAAGCGCCGCTTCCAGTTGCAGATGGCCTGGTCGGACACGCCCGCCGTGCGTGCTGCCTGAGCGGCCGTCATCTCGCCGGCGAGGATCGCCAGGACGAGCGTGACCTTCTCCTCCGCGGGAAGGGCGGGGGGACGGGGCATGGAAGTCTCCCTCGCATACGGGTGGGTCGTGAGGGCACCGGCCCCTCGGGTCGGGCCGGCGCGGCGCCAACAGGAAACACCAGCAGCCGACCGGTGTCCGCCCCTGGCCGAGGCAGGTAACTGCAGTGGCAGGCTGCTGCCTGCGCGGCGCCGCGTGCCCGGACGGTACCGGAGGAGCGTCGGCGGACCTGCCGAGGTGCCCGGCCGTCCGGGGCGGGCGCCGGGCGCCGCCGGACGGCCGGGTGGCGCGGCGCTACCGCCTTGCGCCGGCCTTGGGCGCGCCGGCCGCGGGTGCCGGGCCGACCTCCGGCAGGCCGAGCTGGAACCGTCCGAACTGCGCGGAGTCCCGGGCGGCGAAGAACCGCTGCATCAGGTCCTCCTGGTCGAACGCCTCGTCCATCCGCTCCCGGAGCTTCTTCAGCACCTCCCGCGGGCCCTCCGGGCCCCCGAAGCGGAGCAGTTCGGCGCACATGGCCTCGTCCTCGCGGAGCTGGTCCAGCACCCACCGGGCCAGGTCCAGGCCGGTGGTGCAGGGGATCGAGCCGGTGACGTGCAGGGAGGGGCCCTCCTCCGTCACCGGGTCGTGCCAGAAGCCGCGCGGCAGGAAGAGCACGTCGCCGGGGGAGAGCACCAGGTCGGCGACCGGCTCCGCGGGCGGCGTGCCCATCGCCGAGTCCCGGGGGTGCATGGAGTGCTCGTTGCGCCCGAAGATGCGCCACCGCTTCCTGCCCTGGAGCTGGATGGCGAACACGTCGTGGTTGTCCCAGTGGGCGTTGAAGCCGCCGGTGGCCGTCCAGGACGCGTAGAGGTTGAACTCGAAGTCGCTGAGGAGCCTGCCCTCGAAGGCGAGGGAGAGCTCCGAGAGGCCGGGGTGGATCTCGTCCGCGTACCGCATCGCGAGGGTGTGCCCGGAGGCCAGCGCCGCCCGCAGCCGCACCGGGTCGATGCGGATGCGCTGGCGTCCGCGGCGGGCCACGCGCGCGTCCATGTAGGCGGCCTCGGGGAGTTGCTTGCCGTCCCGCGACAACCGCATCTGCGGGGATCTGAGCGGATGCGTCTGGAGGATCTCGTTCAGGTCGTCCCAGCCGAAGAGGTCCCTGATCTTCTCCGCGGCACCGGGAAACACGCGGTGTTCGTGGTGGTAGGTCCGTGCGAGGAAGTCGCCTGCCAGCAGTGTGGAGACGAAGTCGTCGACCGCGTGCGAGAGTTCTCGCGTCTTTTCCATGGCTCCTCCGTTGTCTCATCGGCTCACGAGCCGATGGTGGTGTGTCCCCTGTTCCGGTCCTCGGCACGGTCGGACGCTCCTGCGTGAGGAGCGCCACCGTGCCAGGAGGCCGGCGCACCAGCCGCGTTCGTCAGATCCACTGCCGGCGTGACGCCCGCACGCCGGCCTCGAAACGGCTTGACGCGCGTAGCCGCTCCATCAGCTCCGCGACCATCCGCCGTTCCGTGCGCACCCCGATGCCGAGTGCCCGCGCCACGGCGTCGTCGGTGAGACCGGTGGCGAGCAGCTGGAGCAGCTTGCGTTCCTGCGGCGTGAGTTCCCCGGGCTCCGCCTCGCGCGAGGAGGCGGCCTGGTCGAACGGGCTCGCATGATCCCAGTAGGCGTCGAACAGCGCCCGCATGGCCAGCACCACCGGTCTGCTGCGGAAGAGCAGTGCGGAGGTGGCCTTCTGGCCGGGCAGTCCGGAGACCAGTGCCGCGGTCGTGTCCGCGATCAGCAGCCGCATCGGCAGCGAGGGCGCGGTACGGATCTCGCAGTCGTGCGCGGCCATCCACTGGGCGTGCGCCCTGGTGGCCCGGTCCCGGGTGATGCTGTGGATGAAGATCGAACGGGACCGTACCGCCCGCGCCAGGGCCCGCTCGTTCAGCGGCCGGGTGGCCTCGATCGACTTCTCGGCCGGCCCGCCCGCGGTGTGGAAGGCCAGCAACTCCCGCTGGCAGGACTCGGTCAGGGACTCCAGGCAGTTGCGGATGTCGTCGATGCCGTCGAGTTGCTCGGTGCCGTCCGCGGAGCCCGTCCTGCTCTCCGCCATGTACTCGGCGGCCAGGGCGGCGAGCGCCACGCGGTTCTGCTCGATGCGGTGCTTGCGCCAGGCCAGTTCGTCCTGCTCCCGCTGGAACAGGACCTTCATGCCGAGCGACGGGTCCACCGCGCGCAGCGCCCCGGGGGTGTCCCGGGACGGGGCGAGCAGTGACAGCTCGGTGAGCCGGGCGATGGCCGCCTTCACCGCGTCGCTGTCGCTGCGGACCAGTCGGGCGAGCTTGTGCGGATCGTGTTCCTTGTGGAACAGGACTGCGCGATAGACGTTGAGTGTCTGCTGGTCAAGCGGAGATACCTCTGGCACGTGATCCTCCCCCGAAGCGATCCGGTGCCCGTGTATCCGGGCAGCCTCATAGGGGCGGCATCGCATGCATGAGCGGACCACCCCCGTAAGTCGCTCATATATTCGTCACACTACCCCCTCTGGGCTCTCCCGTCCCGTTCCCGCTGTCACATTCCTGTCTCCTGCGGGGGTGTGGCACCCGAACTGCCCCCGCCGGGTGCCCTCGTGTGCTATTGCGGCGGTGCGCCGCGCGGCCGGTTGGCCGGTTGGCCGTCGGCCGGGCGGCCCTCGGCCGGGTGGTCGACGGCCGGGCGCTCCTCGGCCGTGTGGTCGTCCACCTACTTTCCTGTCGGGAAAGAACGTGCTACTTTCCAAGTAGGAAAGTACGGGACTCTCCGGGAGGGGTGAGGGGATCCATGGAGCCTGGCGACGCGCAGGGGGGAAGCCTCCCTGGCGCACGGACCGTGAAACCCGATGACGCGCTGGCCGCGCTCGACGACATCCGCAAGCGGCAGGAGCAGTCCGGCATGGCCGAGCTGGAGTACGGCCTGTCCCGCTTCTACCTGCTGCTGGCGGCGGTGCTGCTGTTCGCCGCCTTCGCCTCCTACGACCTGCCCAATCCCTGGGGCGGCGCGGTGCTGTTCCCGGGTGTCGTGCTGCTGGCGCTGATGGCGTTCACCTACGTGTTCCGCGCGCCCGTCCGGGGCAGGCCGGGGACCGCGGCCTGGCTGGTGGCGGTCGTCTGCGGGCTCGTCGTGGTGGGGGCCTTCCGCGGCCTGGCGGCGGCGTTCGGGGCGGGTGGGGTGCCTGTGCCGCACCTGATCGCGGGGGTGGTCGTGGTGGGGGCCTGCCTGCTGGTGGCACCCCCGGCCCGCCGGGCCGCGGAGGCACGGGTGCGGCGTCGGAGGAGCGGTGGAGCTGATGGACAGCGACTTCGATGAGTTCCTGCACGCGCCCGCGCGGCTGACGATCGTCGCCCTGCTGGCCCCCGCGGAGTGGGCGGAGTTCGGATTCCTCCGGGATTCGATCGGGACGAGTGACTCGGCGCTGTCCAAGCAGGTGTCGGCGCTCGCCGCCGAGGGGTACGTCGACGTACGCAAGCAGGCGGGCACCGGTGGCCGGCGCACGCTCGTACGGCTCACGCCGTGGGGGCGGGGGGCGTTCGTGCGGCACGCCTCCGCGCTGGAACGGATCGCGGCCGCGGCGCGCGGTGCGCGGGCGGGCCACTCCGAGGAGGTGTGACCCCTCCGAGCGGTGCCGTGTGCGCGTGAGCCGTCGGTGCTCGCGGACACGTCCACCCTGCCGCAGTCCAGTCCAGTCCAGTCCAGACCAGTGCAGTGCAGTGCAGTGCAGTGCAGTGCAGTGCAGGCAGTGCAGTGCTGTCCATTGCAGTGCACTTCGGTGCCCTGCCGTGCTCGGCCCTGCCCTGCCATCCCGCACGGGCGCGCGATCCGGCGCCCCCTCCCCTCCTCCGTCCCGTGGTGTTCCACGAGCAGTGACGTTCATGACCTGTGGTGTTCACGCAACGTAACCGACCAGAGGCATAGAGGCATGATTGACGTAAGAGAGCTGACGAAAGAGTACGGAACGACCCGCGCCGTCGACGGACTCACCTTCCGGGTCGAACCCGGGCGGGTGACCGGATTCCTCGGGCCCAACGGCGCCGGGAAGTCCACGACGATCCGCGCGATGATCGGCCTGGACCGCCCCACCTCGGGCGAGGTCCTCATCAACGGCAAGCGGTACGAGGACCTGCCCCGCCCCCTGACCACCGTGGGCGCGCTGCTGGACGCCCGTGCGGTGCACGGCGGGCGGAGCGTGCGGGGACACCTGGTGGGCCTGGCCCTCAGCAACGGCCTGCCGATGCGGCGCGTCGACGAGTTGCTGGAGACCGTCGGGCTCGCGAGCGTGGCGAACAAGCGGGCCAAGGGACTCTCCCTCGGCATGGCGCAGCGCCTGGGCATCGCCGCCGCGCTGCTCGGCGACCCGCAGGCGCTGCTGCTCGACGAGCCGGTGAACGGCCTCGATCCGGAGGGCGTGAAGTGGATCCGCGACCTGATGAAGCGCATGGCCGACGAGGGCCGTGCCGTCCTGGTCTCCAGCCATCTCATGAGCGAGATGGCGCTGACGGCCGGGCACCTGGTCGTGATCGGCCGCGGCCGGCTCCTCGCCGACACCTCCGTCGACGATTTCATCACGGGCAACTCCCGCTCCTACGTCCTCATCCGCACCCCGGAGCCCGAGCGCATGTGCGACCTGCTGGCGGCCGAGGGGATCCACGTGGACCGCGGAGCCGACGGATCCATCGAGGCGGTGGGCGCCGACACCAGGACGGTGGGCGCCCTGGCGGCCGAGAACCGGGTGCCCGTCTACGAGATCACCACCCGGACAGCCTCTCTGGAGGACGCCTTCATGAAGTTCACCGCGGACGCCGTCGAGTACCACGCGCAGCAGGAGGTGGCCCGATGAGCAGTCCTGTGAACGGGGCCGTCGCCTTCGAGTGGTCCAAGATGCGCACCCTGCGCCCCATGCTGTGGAGCCTCGTGCTCTACGTCGTCGCCAGTCTCGCCCTCGCGGTGCTCACCGGAGCCGTCGTACAGCACCAGTACGCGCACAAGCCGGCCCCGTCGTCCTTCGACCCGATCTCCACCGGGTTCAGCGGGCTGCGCCTCGGGCTGATCGCGCTCGTGATCTTCGGGGTGATGATCGTCACCAGCGAGTACTCCTCGGGGACGATCCGGGGCTCGCTGGCCGCGGTGCCCCGGCGCGGGGTCTTCTACGCGGCGAAGATGCTCACCGGCGGGCTCGCGGCGCTCGTCGTCTCGGTCGTCGCGGTGCTCACCAGCTTCTTCGTCACCCAGGCCACCATGGGCGACGCGGAGCGGGTGTCCCTCGCCGACGACGGCGTGCTGCCCGCGCTGATCGGGGCCGTGCTGTACACGACGCTGCTGTGCCTGTTCTCCATGGGGCTCGCAGCCCTGCTGCGCTCCACCGCGCTGACCATGGGCATCCTCGTGCCGCTCTTCTTCACGGTCTCGACGATCCTCACCAACATCCCCGGGGTCGGGAAGGTCGCGCAGTTCCTGCCCGACGTGGCCGGCGGGATGGTCCTCTACCGGCACGCGCCCGACGGATACGTGCTCGACGCGTGGAGCGGGATGGCGGTCCTCGCCGTGTGGACCGCGGCCGCCGGGGTCGCCGGCTACCTGGCGGTGCGGCGCCGGGACGCCTGACGGGGCGGGGTCGGAACGGCTGCTCGACCTGGCAGGACGTGCCCGCGGTCCCGGTGGACGCGGCTGACGCGGGCGCGGTCGGAAGCCGGCGCCGAGCAGGCTCCGGATGCGACGCGTGTGCGGCCGGTATGCGCGAGGGGTGCGCGCGCCCCCTTCTCGGGGATGCGGGGGGCGAATGTCGGCCTTCGAGGATGGCGACAGGCGCCGGCGACGAACGGCAGAACGGCGCCCGAATCCATCACATGAGGAGATCCCATGTACGAGGGCGACCTCTCGCTTCTTGAGGAGATCGAGGAGCAGGACTTCGAGGGTGTGGCGTACGGCGCCTGCACCACGAACACCTTCTCCCTGTCGGACGCGCTGTCCAACACCGGCGGCTGGTGCACGCTCACCGTCGAGTGCGAAGCCAACTGTAACTGACCCTGTTCAACCCGAAGGAAGGAACCATCATGCAGGACGAGAAGGACATCCTCGGAATGTACGACGAGGTCGAGCTCATCGAGCTGAGCGAGGCCGACGTCAGCGGTGGCACCACGCCGGTCTCCATCGCGGTGTCCGTCGCGGCCAGCGTCGCGTTCTGCCCGACCACCAAGTGCACCAGCCAGTGCTGAGTTCTCTGTAGGTCGGTGTAAAAGCGGGCGGGGCGGAATGGATCCGGAAAACCCCCAAGGATCCCATTCCGCCCCGTCGTTTGGGGGTCACTTTTCATCGCGTGCAGAAGGACAGGCATGAAAACTGCAATAAACTTCTATCCGGAGTTCGACAGCACTGAGATCGAAGAGACGGTAACGCCGCTCGCACCCTTCGACGACGAGGTTCTCGCCGTCGTCAGCCAGAGACCCGAGCGGCCCGGCCCGGATCCCGCTCCGGCACCGCTCCGGCCCGCCGTCGTCAAGGACTGGCTGGCGGCACCGGAGGAGTACCCGTTCCAGCACGTGGTCCGGACGGTGGCGGCGGGTGTCGCGGACGGCGACCCGCTGGCCGCCTTCCCGGACCTGTTCGCCGACGCGGACGACGCGCTGGTCGAACTGCTCAGCAGGGCCGAGGTGCGCGTCCGCGAGATGTACACCCGCCCGCAGGTGGCGGCGGTCAACCACGCCCGGGAGAAGGGACTCCTCCAGGGCGACACGTCCGAGGAGCGCTACCGGTTCTTCGTGCACGAGGCGGTCCGCACCTCGTTCACCGACGCCAGCGGCCTCAGCTTCCCCGTGCTGCGGGACCTCACCCCGGTGGTGCTCGCCGGCGCGGTCGGCAGCGTGGTCGAACTCTGCTCCAGGGTGGTGGCCGACCGCCAGGCGCTCCACGACGCCTTCGGCCTCGCCCCGACCGACCGGCTCGCCTCGTTCGGTGCGCCCGAGGGCGACACCCACCACCACGGGCGGGCCGTCTGCGTGCTCACCTTCGCCTCCGGCAAGCGCCTGGTCTACAAGCCCAGGGACGTGTCCTGCGAGGCGGCGTTCGCGACGCTCGCGGACGAGCTCAACGCCACCATCGGCACCCGTCTGGTGACCGCGAAGGTGCTCGCCCGCGAAGGCTACGGATACGTCGAGTTCATCGAGGCGGAGGACGTCTCCGACGTCTCCGACCGCTTCATGCGCGACAGCGGCGAACTGGCCGCCGTCCTCTTCCTGCTGAACGCGCGCGACATGCACTTCGAGAACATCGTGCCGACCCGGCGCGGCCCCGTTCCGGTGGACCTGGAAACGATCATGCATCCCGAGCGGATCCATGTCGGCCCGGTCCCGGAGGCCGAGTCGAACGCCTACACCGTCATCAGCCACTCGGTCTACGGCGTCGGCATCCTGCCGCTGGTGATGCCCGGCAAGGAGAGGCACTCCGGCCACGTCGACCTCGGATTCCTCGGCGGCCCGGGACGCGGCACCTCCCCGTTCAAGCAGATGAGCTTCGAGGAGCCGTACACCGACCGGATGAAGCTGTCCCTCAGGTCGCAGGCGGCGAGCGGGCGGCAGACCGTGGTGGGCGAGCGGACCGAGGAGGAGATACTCCGCCTCGGCCAGGAGATGGCGGACGGCTTCACCCGGGTGTACCGCGCCGTCCTCGCGCGGCGCGATGAGTGGACCGCCCTGCTGCGCACGGTCACCGAGGGCGTGCGGATCCGCTACATCCACAACCCCACCGCGCTGTACGCGCAGACGCTGCGCATGACGTTCGGGCCGAGCGCGCTCGACGACCCGGCCACCTACCTCGCGCTGCTCAAGCGGATCGCCATCGCCAGCAAGACCTCCGACCTGCGCATGATCGTCTCGGAGCTGCGCCAGCTCGCCGAGCGCGACGTGCCCTACTTCACGGTCAGCGCCACCGGCAGGGACGTGCGCGACGGGGACGGCGTGCCGGTCGGCGCGGACCTCGCCGGCTCGCCCCTGGACCTCACCCTCGACAAGGCCGCGCACCTCAGCGAGCTGGACCTCGCGCAGCAACTGCGGCTGATCCGCTCGGCGTTCACCGCCCAGTTCCCCGACAACCACCTGCCCTCCGCGGACGGCGCGGACGCCCCCGCCGCCGGCCGTGCCGCGCCCGGGGAGCGCCAGGGCCTCGTCTCGCTCGCGCGCGAGATCTGCGACGCCCTGGTCGCGACCTGCCTGCCCGACCGCTTCGCCCACCTGCCGCGCACCTGGATCGGCCCGCTGGCGTCCGCGGAGGCGGACCGGCCCTGGCCCCCAGGCGTGCTGGGCTACGACCTGTACACCGGGCGCACCGGGCTCGCCCTCACGCTCGGCGCCGCCGGGCGGGTCCTGGACGACGAGCGCTACCTGCGGGTGTCCCGGCAGATCTTCTCGGCGACCGCCGACATCCTCGCCGCGGAACGCTACGAGGCCCGCAGCCTCCAGCAGGCCGGCTACAGCGGGTACACCGGCATGGCGGGCATCCTGTTCGGCCTGTCCGTGACGGGCCGCCTGCTCGGCGAGCAGGACTGGGTGCACGCGGCCCAGGGAGCGGTGCCGCTGGTCCTGGAGCAGATCCGCTCCGAGCGGATCGACCGGCTTCCGCTCGACGTCATCAGCGGCCTCGCGGGGGTGCTGGGCTGCGTGCGGGCGATCGGCGGTCCGCACGCGCGGGACGCCGCCACCGAGGTGGCGACCCTGCTCACCGAGGCCCTCCACCAGGGCGGCGCCAACGCCCAGGCGCTGCTGGCCCAGTCGGGGTTCGCGCACGGTGTCAGTGGCGCCCTGCACGTCCTCAGCGAGGCACGCCCGCACCTGCCGGCCGACCAGGGCCCGCTGGTGGAGAAGGTGCTGGCCTCGCTGGTGAGGCGGCTCGACGCGTTCTTCGACCCGGGGGAGCGGAACTGGCTGTCCCGGCTGACCGGGGAGCCCAGCTTCTCGACGGGCTGGTGCCACGGCGCGACGGGCATCGCGCTGGGCCTGTCCGCGTACGCGAAGCTGCCGGGTGCCGAGGACGTCACGGCCACCCGGGACCAGGCGATCGCGCAGACCCTGCGCCTCGGCTTCGGACGCAACCTGACGTGGTGCCACGGCGACCTCGGCAACCACGCCGCCCTGCGTTCCCTCGCCGGCTCCGCCGGGACACCGCTCGACGCGGAGGTGGACGAGCAGGAGCGCAGATGGCTCCAACCGGAGGTGTTCCGCCACAAGATGGCGGACCCGCGCAGCCGCTACGCGCACACCAACAGCCTCATGGTCGGCAGTGCCGGCATGGCGCTGCACCTGGTCAACCGGATCGACCCGGACCTGCGGGTCTGCCCGGTCACGCTCACCGTCGGAGGTGGCCGGCCATGAGGATGCCCCGCCGCAAGTCCACCGGGCGCCGGGTGCCGACCGTCACGCAGGTCGCGCAGACGGAGTGCGGGCTCTGCTCGTGCATCGCCGTGCTGCGCTACTACGGGCGCGCGGAGGAGATGACCAGCGCCCGCGAGGTCATGGAGGCCGGGCGCGACGGCCTGTCGGCCAGCCAGCTGGCGAAGTACCTCGAATCGCGCGGCATGCGGGTCAAGCCGTACCGCGTCAGGAACATCGCGGCCCTGGAGAAGTTCACCTCGCCGGTGATCCTCTACTGGGAGAACTACCATTTCGTCGTCCTGGAGAGCTTCGACGGCCAGTCCGCGGTCCTCATGGACCCCGCGGTCGGACGCCGCCGGGTCAGCCGCGCCGAGCTGGAGAAGAGCTTCAGCCACATCGCCCTGTCCGCCGAGCCGGCCGAGGACTTCGAGAAGACCCGGGCCAAGCCGTTCGCCGAGTGGCGCAAGTTCCTGCTGCTCACGTCGGAGACCAAGAAGCGCATCGGGCTGGTGGCACTGCTGTCCCTGAGCGGGTACGGGGCGGTGCTCGGCATTCCCGTGCTCACCCGCTGGGCGGTCGACAAGTACGCCCACTGGCACGGGTTCGGCGATCTCGCCACCCTGCTGTTCGCGGTGCTCGGCGCGGCCGTCGCGTACTTCGCCCTGCACCTGGTCAGGGTCATCCTGCTGTCCTCGCTGATCGCCGTGCTCGGCAAGGACCTGATGAGCCAGACGTTCGCCAGGCTCCTCAACCTGCCGTTCCGGTTCTTCACCACGCGACCACCGGGTGAGCTGCTGTACCGGCTCAACAGCGTCACGTCGGTACGGGACCTGATCTCCTCCCGGGTCGCGCAGGGCGTGCTCGACGTGGGCACGCTGATCTGCGTCACGGTGTACCTGCTGGTCACCGAGTGGCATCTGGGCTCGGCCGCGGTCGGCATCTTCCTGCTCAACGCCCTGTACCTGGTGAAGACCCGGGTCCGGGTGACCGAGGTCGTCGACTCCGAGATCGCGTACCTCACCAAGGCCCAGGGCACCCAGCTCGACGCCATCGTGTCGATCCCCGCGATCAAGATGGGCGGCTACGCCAACGAGTTCCTCGCCGGGTGGAACGAGACCTACAGCAACTCGCTGAAGGCGATGAAGACCCGCATGCGCCTCCAGCAGGGGCGCATCGCGGGCCTGACGAGCACCACCCAGATGTTCGGGCCGCTCGTCCTGCTCCTGCTGAGCCTCTACCTGGTCAACCACGGCCGCATCTCGCTCGGGGCCGGCGTGTCGGTGCAGGCGATCTCGGCGACCTACTTCGCCCTGGCGAGCTCGGTGTTCCAGACGTACACCTCGTTCAACGAGGTCTCCCGGTACGTGGCCCGGCTCTCGGAGATCTCCGACGAGGAACCGGAGTCACCGGGCGGCAGCCGTACCCGGCTCGACTCCCCGTCCATCAGCCTGAAGAACGTCAGCTTCCAGTACACCAGGCACAGCGACCTCGTGGTCCGGAATGTCACCATGTCCGTCGGCCCGGGGGAGCGCGTCGCCCTCGTCGGCTCCTCGGGATCGGGCAAGAGCACCCTCGGCCGGATCATCTGCGGGCTCTACGAGGCCACCAGCGGCACGATCGACTTCGGCGGCCACGACATGGGGGAGTACGACAGGAGCTCCCTGCGCCGCACCATCGGGTACATCCCCCAGGAAGTGCACATGCACAACCGCACCATCCTGGAGAACCTGACGCTGGGCAAGGACATCTCCGAGGAACGCGTCCGCGAGTACTGCGACAGCGTGGGCATCCTGGACTTCATCAACGACCTGCCCATGGGGTTCAACACCCTGGTCTCCGAGATGGGGGCCAACTTCTCGGGCGGGCAGCGGCAGCGCATCGCGATCGTGCGGGCCCTGCTGGGAAATCCGCAGATCCTCGTCATGGACGAGGCCACGGCGGCGCTCGACACCATCAACGAACGCCGCGTCATGCAGATCATCGAGGACCTCGGCGCCACGCAGGTCGTGATCGCGCACCGCCTGGCCACCGTCCAGTCGGCCGACCGGATCTACGTGCTCGACAACGGCTCGATCGTCGAGGTCGGCACGCACGAGGAACTCCTGGGCGAGGGCGCCGTCTACGCGAACCTGTACGGCGAGGACCCGATGGGGGACGTGCTGGTGGGAGGAGAGCGGGCATGACCGAACCCGAAGTGGCGGTGGCCGAGTTCCTGCCGTTCTACGAGAACCGGATCCCGCGCCGGGCGGTGGCCGAGCGGCTGCTCGGCCCCATCTCCCGGGTCGCCTCGGCCGAGCACGCCGAGGCACTGGTCGACCAGATCTGGGAAGACCTCGTGCTCAGCGTGGAGGGGCACTCCCTGCGCGTGCTGATCGGCGAGTTCCACGAGTTCCGGGGCCGGCTGGGGCTGCCCATGTCCGGCGAGAGCGACGAAGCGCTCCAGAAGTTCCGCCGGCATCTGGCGGACCCGGACAGCGGACGCGACCTCCTCGCCCGCTACGAGGTGCTGGACCGCCGCCTGACGGTGATCCTCGACCACTTCCTCGACGCCTACGACGAGCTCTTCGCCGCCTACCGCGAGGACCGTCCGGCGCTCGTCGCGTGCGGCCTGCTGGACAGCGCGGACGAGTCGCCGGCGGGCCTGTTCGCCACCGGAGGCGACCCCCACAACGACAACCGGCGCGTGATCGGGGTACGCCTCGCCGGGGGCGGACGGCTGGTCTTCAAGCCGCGCACGCTGGTCACCGACACGTTCGTGCGCGACCTCTACGCGGCGGCCCAGCCGTATCTCATCCACTCCCTCGACGCGTGCGTACCGCTGTCGCTGACCGTCGGCGGCCACGGGTGGCAGCAGTTCGTCACCCCGTCGGCGATGACCGAGAAGGACCAGCCGGAGCGGTACTTCTACCGGTTCGGCGCGCTGTGCGCGCTGTTCAGCGCGCTCGGTTCGTCCGACCTGCACGACGAGAACCTGCTGGCCTGCGGCGAGCACCCGTGCGTCATCGACACGGAGATGGTGCTGCGCCCCGACGTGAGCGCGGGGAACGTCTCGCTGGAGAAGCGGCTCATCAACCACGTGGAACTCTCCGTGGCGTCCACGATGCTCGTCCCGCACGTCAGACCCGACTCGCCGATCGACGTGATCATGGCGGGTGTGGGCGTCGGCAACGAGCAGGTGTCCGGCAAGCTGAAGAAGACCGTGATCCAGGACCCCGGCACGGACGCCATCCGGCTGCGCTGGGAACCCATCGTGTACCGGCACAAGGACAACGTGCCGCGGCTCGGCGACGAGAAGCTGGCGTCGGTCCGGTACTTCCGCCACATCACCGCCGGGTACACCGACGCGCTCCGGGCCGTGCGGCAGCGCGAGGCGATCGAGCGGGTCCTCGACCGGTACGCGGACCTGCCGGTGCGCGTGCTGATCCGCTCGACGATGGTGTACGGGCGCTTCCTCGACGCGACGACACAGCCCAAGTACCTCCGCGACACCGCCGAGACGAACCGCTTCCTGGGCCTGCTGAAGCAGTACCCCCAGCACCTGTCGCCCGAGGCCTGCCGCTTCGTCGGCGAGGCGGAGCGCGCCGCACTGGACACCGGCAACGTGCCCTACTTCACGGCCCGGGCCGACTCCACCGAACTGTCCACGGGCGGCACCCGGCACCCGGGCGTGCACAGGTCGTCCCCGGCGGACTACGCCCGGACGGGCCTCGCGCTCAACGCAGGGCAGAGCGACGTGTACCACCGCTTCGTGCTGGAGGAGTGCTTCGGCGAGGTCGCCGCGGCCACACCCGGCGTGATGCCCGCCCAGAGCGTCTTCGCACCCGTCTTCGACGGCGACGGCGACGCCGACGCCGGCGGCGCCTGGTGGCCGCGCGTGGTCCGCATCCTCCAGGACACGCGGGTGACCCACGAGGGCGAGCGGGGCCTGGAGGCCGGCTGGATCGGCGGAGTGGGACCGGACCGCGGGGTGCCCACCATCGTCCCGGGGAACTACGCCTCGTTCCACGACACCGGAGGCATCGTCACCTTCCTCCAGGACGCGGCACGCCGCGACCCGGGCCTGCGGGAGGCGTACCTCAGCGCGGACCGCGGCCTCAGCGCGCTGCTGCCGGTGTACGGGGAGGCGCTGCTGCGCGCCCCGGAGAGCGTGTTCACCGGTGCGGCCTCGATGCTGCTCACGCGGCCGTTCGAGCAGGACCGCGACTGGGTGGCGCGGTTGCTGGAGCGCATCGAGGAGCGGATCGAGGCCGGCACCCTGGAGACCGACCTCGCCAACGGCCTCGCCGGGCTCGTCACGGCCCTGCTCGCGCGCCTCGAAGCCGGCCACGGAGCACTCGTCGACCAGGACCGCCTCACCGGCCTGTGCCACCGGGTGCTCGACCACGCGAAGGCGGCACGGGACCGCGCCTGGTTCGACGTGGCCCACGGCGACCTCGGGATGCGGTGGGCCGTGTCCCGCATCGGACGCCACCTGGGCGATCAGGCTCTGGTCGACGGGGCCGCGGACTGGCTGGCGGAACGCCTGGCCGAGGGCACGGTGCCGCCGGTTCCCGGCTGGTGCAACGGCAGCGCGGGGCTGGTGCTGGTCGCCGCGGACGTCCTGACGGCGGCCGGCCGGCCGGAGACGCTGACGGACGGCCGCCTGGCGGATCTGGTGGAACGGGCGACGCGGCTGCCGGAGCAGGGCCCCTTGGACCTGTCGGTCTGCCACGGCGCGAGCGGGGTGATCCAGTCGCTGATCGCGACGAGCCGCCTGCTGGCGGACCGGTCCCTGCTCGAACGGGCGGCCGACTACCGGCGGAAGGTGTCGGTGGCCGCCCGCGGCAGCGGTTTCCACACCGGCTGCCCGGGAAGGACCTCGCTGCTGGGCTACATGTTCGGCTGGTCGGGCATCGGCCACACCGATCTCCTGCTGAGCGAGGCGCTCGACGGCACCGGTAGCGCGTTCATACCGGTCGCCCTGACGGCTCCGGGCACGCAGAACCCGCACGTACCGCAGGCACCGAGCGAGGCCGCCGTACCCGGAGGCCCTCGATGACGACCCCCCACGGAAAAGGATCACCGTCATGAGCAAGAGCAAGTCGACCAGCGTTGCAGCCTCGTTTCCGCTCATCATCGGCGTCGTCGTCGCGGCCGCCGCCATCACGCAGGACAACTGGGGCGGCGCCGTGCTCGGTCTGGTGGCCGGCGTCGTCATATCCCTCGTGCTGTCGATGATGGCGCGCCGCCGGAAGAGGTGACGGGGATGAAGTACTCCGTCCTCCTGCCCGTGGTGCCGGTCCGCCCCGAGCAGGCGGTGCTCTTCGCGAACATCGTGCAGTGGACGGGCGCCGAACGCCTGTGGCAGGGGCAGTCGCTGGTGCTGGACTCCCACCACACCGCCCAGTGGCTCGCCGGCATCGGCATCCGCGTCCCGACCGGGTTCGGGGTGTCCCTGATGCCGATGCGGTCTCCCTACCAGGCCGCCTTCGAGGCGCGCTCCGTCGCGCTGGCCACCGGGCACTCCGTCGTGGCCGGTTTCGGTCCGGGACCCGAGGTGTTCCAGAAGGCGCTCCTCGGCCGGCCCTACGCCAGCCCGCTGCTCGCCTCGCGGGAGTACGTGAGGATCGTGCGCGCGCTGGTGTCGGGCGAGGACGCCATGGTGGACGGGGAGTACTTCTCGGTGTCCGCCCGGCTGGTACCGCGGCCCGCCCCGCCGGTGTCCGTGGGCCTCGGCGTGCTGCGCCCAAAAATGGCGGCGCTCGCGGGCGAGCTGGCCGACCAGGCCATCACCTGGATGTGCTCGGCCGACCACCTCGGCGAGAGTCTGATCCCGGCGATGCGGGCAGCCGACCGCAAGCTCGAACAGCCGGTGCGCACGACGGCCATCGTGCCGCTGGCCCTCGCGCGCGAGGGCCGCGACGTCACCGCCCTGGTGGAGGCGGCCTGCGGATCACACCTGAAGGCACCCCACTACCAGGACGCGCTGCACAAGGCCGGCATCACGGTGTCCGGGCAGGGCGGCGGGCAGGACGCGGCCCGGCTGCTGGAGGCGGGCGTGTTCCAGTACGGCACCGTCGAGCAGATCCACGACCGCCTTGAGGAGTTCCGCGCGGCCGGCGTGGACGAGGTGGTCCTGAACACCATCGGTGTGGCCCAGGTGCACGGCCCGAAGGCGGCGGCCCAGGATCTCCTGGAGATCCTGGGCAGCGCGACGGGCGTGTCCGCCGCGGACATCGGACTGAAGTGACGCTGGGGGCAGCCGGATCTTCCGGCTGCCCCCACGTTTCGCGTCCCCCCGACACCGCCCTTTCGGACGCCTGGGACTCCAGGACGCCTCAGGATGCCTGGGCCTCCAGGACGCCTGAGGACGCCCGGGACCCAAGGAGGCCTCAGGACGCCCGGGACCCCAGGACCCCGGGATGCGAGGCGTACCGCGCGACCAGCCGGAGGGCCTCGTCCCCGTCCCAGGTGAGCGCGGCGTTCCGCATCGCCTCGACGCTCGGCGGGACATCGAGCCCGAGATCGTTCACGAAGACCGTCCGGCAGCGCTTGATGATGCTCAGGGCACCCGCCGAGTCGCCCTGCACGCAGTACACCGCGGCCAGCAGCTCCCACAGGCGCTGCCGGTACGGCGTCTCCGCGATGACGGTCTCGATCCGGTAGGAGAGCATCTCGGTGCGGCGGGCGAGGACCAGAGCGGTGAAAAGGTCCTCGTACGTGTCGAGACGTGCGTTGCGCAGCCCCGTCGAATGGGCGTCGAACCAGCGTGTCATCGGCAGGTCCTGGCCGAAGGAGCCGCGCCACAGCGCGAGGGCGCCCTCAAGAACAGTGACGCTCCCGTCGATGTCACCGCGCGCGAGGCAACTCCGCCCCTGCCGTGAGGCCAGAGCGAACTTCGGCAGATCGACCTCATCGGGTGACGCGTCGATTTCATAACCGCTCTGAGCGCCGCGGCACGTCTTGATCCTGCGGCTCAGTCCCGGCGTGGCCATTTCGAGATGGCGGCGCAGTCCGGTGAGATGGCTGCGGATGTTCGCCTTGGCCGATTCCGGCGGGCTGTCCCACAACAGATCGCTCAGTTCCGTCATTCCGACCGGCTGTCCCGTCCGCAGCAGCAGGGCCGTGAGAATGGCGCGCCGGACAGGTGAACTCACTTCGATGTCTTCCACCACGCGGAGCGGACCCAGAATTCTGAACAGCATCGTCGTGCACACCCCTCAGACGAGGGGACAGCGCGAACATGTGAACACCGAGTTCCGGCGTGCCGTACGTACGACGTTCGGGCGTCTGATGGCAGAGCTGGTCGCAATCACAATTCCCCCTTGGTAATGCCTGTTCTCGATGGTCTGGGCGGCTCGCCCACGGCTGTGACGACGTGGAAGGGCAGGGCCCCGCGGCGTCCTGGCACCGGACCTGCCGGGGCGCGGACCGGCACGGGCGGACGGCGCGTTTCGGCGAGTGATCGGGGCCGGGGCCGGTGAGCGTCCGGGCGCCATGGTGTGACGGCGCGACGAAGCGACGACGGACGTCACGGCCGGGCCCGCCGACCGGTGTCCGAGGTGCGAACCGGCGTCCGAGCCGGCCGAGATGGCGAGTCGCCGGGGCCGCCGGACGGTCGCCGGCGGCGGGCCCGCCGGGCCGCCCGGGAAGCAAAGGGCCAGGTGAAGTCCGCTGGCCCGGTGGCGCCCCGCGTCGGAATCGGCCCCCCGGCGGGCCTAAGCGCCCCGTGCTGGGGTGGCGAACCCGGCGAGGGCGGGGGCGGACGCGGTCAACGCGGCGGCCACCTTGCGTGCGAGCACTGGCGACATGGCTGGGCTCCATTCCATGCGTGAACGACGACCGTTGCTGCGGTGCGCATGGAGCCAGTGGTGCCGGCGGCTCCCCCGTCCGCTTCGCGTTACTCCGCTGCCGCGTGCGACCGCTGAGTCAGAGGCAACCATCCCGGTATCCAGCCTGTCCGCATCCGACAACGCCAGGAACCTGCCTGGCAGGGAGTTGCCACATTCAGCGGAGAATAAAACGGCGCGGATGGCATCGAATCCCTCACCCCGTGCCGTACGCGTCCCCGCGTCCGATCCCCGGCCCCCCTCACGTTCTCCCGGAGCCGAAGAGCGGCGATCTGCACTTTCGCGGCGGCATGCACCGCGTACAACGCGACGCGCTCTCATATCCCGGCCTATTCCGATGCCGACCGGGACCGCATACGAGAACTCCTCCGTGAGCGCCGCGCCCCGAAGTCGAGCGTGGACACCACGCCGTGCGCCGGTCTACTGTGCGGCGAACGGCAAATGCGTAGGCGCAAAACGCCAGCCGTCGTGACCAGTTAATTCTTGCGCTTTCCGGAACCACGGCTAGGGGGGCACGCCATGGTTGTGCGTGGCATCGTCAGACAGCACCTCGGCATGCTGATCACCGCCATATTCCTTGGTCTGCTGGGGGCTGCCGCGGCCCTCTCGCAGCCCATGCTCATCGGGGAACTCATCAAGGCGGTGTCGGCGCACCACTCGCTCGTCTGGCCGCTGCTGTCGATCATCGGCCTCTTCTGCCTCGACGCCGTGCTCGGCGCGTCGCACATCTACCTGATCGGACGGGTCGGCGAGAACGTCGTCTACGGAATGCGCCGTGCGCTGACGATGCGCATCCTGCGCTCCGACACCTCGGCGTTCGCCGGCATGGAGCACGGCGACGTCTTCACCCGCCTCGTCACCGACACGTCCGTGGCCCGCATCTCGCTGACGCAGTCGGTCGCGCAGATCGTCACCTCGCTGTTCACCGTCGTCGGCGGACTGTCACTGATGGCCACGCTCGACTGGCACCTGCTGCTGCTGACCGTCGGGTGCCTCGGCACCGCCAGCGCGCTCTCCCTGCTGGTGGCCCGCCAGGTGCGCCGTGCCGCCGTGCTGAACCGCACGGACACCAGCGCCTTCGGCTCCCGCGTCCAGCGGGTCATGGGCGCCATGAGCACGGTGAAGGCCTCACGTGCCGAGCAGCGGGAGACCGAGGAGGTCAGCGCCGCCGCGGACCTGGCCCGCCGCTCCGGCATCCGGGTGGGCGCCCTGACCGCGATGATGTCGCCCGCCATGAACGTCGGGACGCAGGCGTCGCTCGCCGCGGTCATCGGCTGGGGCGTGTCGCGGGTGGCGGGCGGGGCCCTGTCCCTCGCGGACCTGACGGCCTTCGTGATGTACCTCTTCTACCTGGTCGCCCCGCTGGCCCTGGTGTTCATGTCCATCGGCCAGTTCCAGCAGGGCCGCGCGGCGATCGACCGGGTCGAGGAGCTCGCCGGGATCGAGCAGGAGGAGACCCGGGCACTCGACCCGGCGCCCCTCGGCGAGGGACCCGCCATCACGTTCGAGAACGTCACGTTCCGCTACGCCGATCCGGCCGCCGAGCCCGCTCTCGACCAGGTCTCCTTCGAGGTGCCGAGGCGCGGTCTGACGGCCATCGTGGGACCGTCCGGGGCCGGCAAGACCACCGTCTTCAAGCTGGTCGAGCGCTTCTACCGCCCGCAGTACGGCGCCGTGCGCCTGAGCGGGGCCGACGTGGCGGACATGCCGCTGGACCAGATACGTTCCGTGGTCGGCTACGTCGAGCAGAACAACCCGCTGCTCCGCGGCACGGTCCACGACAACCTCACCTACGCCGCCCCGGGCGCCGCGCCCGCCGCCGTCACCGAGGCCGTGGAGATGTCCGCCCTCACCGACGTCGTGGACGGGCTGCCCGACGGCCTGCGCACCCAGCTCGGCGAGCAGGGCGCCGGCCTGTCCGGGGGCCAGCAGCAGCGCCTGGCCATCGCCCGCACGCTGCTCCAGCACCCCCAGGTCATCCTGCTCGACGAGGCCACCGCGCATCTGGACAGCGACGCCGAGGCCCGGCTCATCGACACCGTCACCGGTGTCGCCAAGGACTGCGCGGTGCTCATGATCGGGCACCGCATCTCCACCGTCATGGCGGCCGACCACATCATCGTCCTCGACGGCGGCCGGGTACGGGCGGTGGGCACGCACGACGACCTCATGGAGAGCGACGAGCTGTACCGCCGCCTGGCCACGCGGCAACTCGGCCTGCCGTCCCTCCAGTCGGCCGGCTGACGGGCAGGCGCCCCCTGAACGTGGGCGTGGCCGCTGCCGACACCGCGGCCACGCCCGCAGCCACACGCACGGCCCGCGTCCCGGCTGGGGCGCGGGCCGCGGGCGCCTGCGATCCGCCTCAGCTCGCGGTGATCCGCCTCAGTTCGCGCCGACCGTCTGCTCGATCCAGTCCAGGTGCGGTGCGATGGCGGTGTAGACGGTGAACCCGGCGGCGCCGCAGTCCCCGATGGGCCCCCGGCTGGTCACCGCCACGACCGCGCCGTCCACGAGCGCGGGCGTGCCGGAGTCGCCGTTGCAGGCGGTCGCGGTGGCCGTCTGCGCCACGCACAGCTCGTCGTCCGCGCCGCACTGCCCCTGCACCTCGGTGTCGAGCTGCTTCAGCAGCCGCGGGGACGTCGGGTTCGTGGAGCTGTCCATGCCCCAGCCCAGCAGCCGGATCGGGCCACCGGTGGGCATGGACCCGATCCTCATCGGCTCCTCGGCGGCGGGGCGGGCCAGCTTGACCAGCCCGAGGTCGCCGTCGGGCGCCTGCACGGCGGCGGCGACACCGATCACCTCGCCCCCGGCCGTACGGTCGTTGGAGCCGACGCGCACCGGATCGCCCGGCGCCACGTCCGCCACGCAGTGCCCCGCGGTGACGACCCACTGCGGCGCGATCAGCCCCCCGCCGCACCCGTCGCCACCGTCGTCGTGACCGAGGTCGGCGATCCACGGGTACGACTCGGTCGCGGTCTGCCCGCCGATGATCGCCGACGCGGGCCCCGCGGCGAGCCCGAGCGCGGCCCCCGACGCGAGCAGCGCCACCAGCAGCTTGCGCATGCGCATGTGCTTCTCCTTGTGCGGAAACGGATGCGGCGAGCGTAGGAACGGGGGCCGGTGCTCCGGAACGCACTCAGGGCCCATCTTGGGGGTCGTACTTCCGGGGGACGGGGAGTGGTCTTCCGGCGGACGGGGGAGCGGCGGATGGGCCGCAGCGGCGTTGCAGTCCCCTCGTGCGTGGCGAGGTGCCCGAAATCCAGTGGAGCGGGACCGCCGTGGGCCCTTACGGTGCTGCCGAACCGAGTCGTCCAGGAAAGGACGTGCCGTTGTACACCGTGTGAGACCTCCCGAGTGCTGATCTGTCGCGCGTCGCGCATGTGCGCCGCGCTTCTTTCTGCTGCGGATTTCTCACAGAGACCGGTGTACTTCTGTGCTCACGGACTGGGTGGTCATGCCCACCTGCCTGCCGCTCGTTCTCCGCCGTTGCCACGCGTGCGCGTCCGAGCGCCTGCGCCCGAACGGCAAGTTTCGCGTCAACGCACACCGCAAACTCATCGACGCCTGGCTCCTCGCGCTCTGCACCACGTGCGGGGAGACCGCGAAGCTCACGGTCCTGGAGCGGGTGAACGTGCGCTCCGTCCGGCCCGAGCTGCTGGACCGGCTGCACGACAACGACCCCGGCCTGGCGGCCCAGCTGCTCCAGGATCCGGTCGTACGGAGCCGTAACCGCATAGCCCTCGACTGGGACGGTGCCTGGTGCCTCGACACCGGCGGAACGGATCACCTCGACCGCGAGGTGATCGACGTCTCGGTCCGCTTTGCCGCACGGGTCCCCGTCCGGCCGGTGCGGTTGATCGCCGAAGGCTGCGACCTCTCACGGGCCGATGTCGAGAGACTGATCACGGAAGGGAGACTCGTTTCGGCGGTCCGGCTGAGCGGCAAGCTCTCCGGCGACTTCACCTTCACGCTGAAGCGCTGAGACGTCTCCGGGCCCGGGGCCTGTCCGGCAAGCTCCGCCGGACAGGCCCTGGGTGCGGTGACCCGCGGAGTTGTTCATTGCGGGCTCTGCGGGCGGCGTAGGTGTACAACGGCACGTCAGAGAGACTGCGACCGAACGGCTTCGTAGGCTTGTTGCAACCGCTCTGAGGCAGTTGGGCTCTTCGGGTTCTCGCGCGTGACGCCGAGGTGGATCTCGCGCAGCTCGTCCATGAGCTCGCTCGCGAGGTGCGGGGAACCCTCCGCGAGAATGCGGGCACGCACCGCGAGCTCCGGGGTTGTGGGACGGTGCTGTACCCCCCATGCACCGAGGGCGACCATCACGGGGAGAGTCTGGATGCCGGCTTCGGTGAGGGAGTAAGTCGCTTTCTGGCCGCGAGTGGCGTCGTCGCGGCTGAGCAGGCCCGCCTCGACGAGCTTGCGCAGGCGGCTGGCGAGGACGTTGGAGGCGATGCCCTCGTCGTTCCGGGTCAGCAGATCGCGGAAGTGACGACGTCCACCGAAGATCACGTCACGAAGCACGATCAACGTCCATGCGTCGCCCAGGACCTCAACCGCGGCGTTGATCGCACAACCCGAACGCGGCTCCTTACGCATCGCGCACCTCCTGAGTGATTGCGACTCGCAACTGCTCCATTGTAGGGTTCATCAACCGGTTGCAGATCGCAATCACTTGTTGGAGGCAGATCCATGGCCAAGGTCCGAGTGCACAACTTCCTCGTCTCCCTCGACGGCTACAGCGCAGGCGAGACGATCACGTTGGACGCACCCATCGGGGGCGCCGAGCGGCTGTTCGCGCGCTTCGACGGGCGGGTCATCCACGGCGTGGAGGCCGTGGACGACCCGATCACCCTCGATCGCGCTCTCACGAGCACCTGGGGTCAGGGCATCGGGGCCGAGATCATGGGCCGGGGCAAGTTCGGTCCGCAGACCGGCGAGTGGACCGACGACGACTGGCAGGGCTGGTGGGGCGACGCACCTCCCTTCCGCACGCCCGTGGTGGTGCTCACCCACCACCGACGTGATCCCATCCACTTCGACAACGGGACGAGCTTCCACTTCCTCGACGCCACGCCCGGGGACGCGCTCGAATACGCCCAGGACCTCGCAGGCGGCCGGGACGTGCGCATCGGCGGTGGCCCCTCCACCGTCCGGCAGTTCCTGACGGCCGACCTCATCGACTTCCTGCATCTGGTCACCGTGCCCATCACCCTCGGCACCGGGGTCTCGATGTGGGACGGGCTGGCCGAAGTCCAGGACCGCTTCACCATCGAGTCGGCGACCTCGGCAAGCGGCCTCACCCACCACTTCTGGAACCGAACCGTCACCAGCTAGCCGGGTTCGGCCTCCCGGCCGCCGCCGCACGCCCGTGTGACGTGGGCCGTCGGCGAGGTGGCAGCGGAGCTGCTCCTTCCGACTCGGCCGGGAACGCATCAAGGCGCTTCCGTGGCGCACTCCGCCCACACCGTCTTGCCCGGACCCACCCGCTCGCGCACGCCCCAGCGCCGTGCGAGCGCCGCGACGACCAGCAGCCCCCGGCCGCCCTCGGCCGGCGCGACCGCTTGCGGCGGCTCCTCCGGCCGCCCCGGATGCGTGTCGGACACCTCCACGCGGACCACGCCCGCGGCCCGGTCATGGCTCAGCTTCAACTCGAAGTCCCGCCCGGGGACGCGCCCGTGCAGCACAGCGTTCGCGCACAGTTCGGCGACGACCACCGCTACGGCGTCGGACGCGTCGGAGCCGTACGGCAGGCCCCACTGGTCGAGCCGGTGCACGGCCAGCCGGCGCGCGAGCCGTGCGCCCCGGCGCGTCGACGAGAACCGCTGGGCGAACACACTTACGGTAACGGCCCCCTGGGGCCCCGAGACTGACATGCCCTCAGCGTTCCGGGGCGCATACGGTCCCAACAGGAACGACGCCCATACAGATCACGTTGTATCGGTGCACGCTCTGGACTGGCCGGGTGACAGCGCGTAACGATGTGGCGCTACGCACTGAATGGGGGCGACGATGCCGGCGGAGAACTCCGGGGACGGGACGACGACCAGCGAACCCGAACTCTCGGACTCGCTCAAGACGTTCGGGGCGGTCCTGAAAGCGCTGAGGGAGGACGCGGGCCTCACTCAGGAGGAACTGGCCCCGAGGCTGCGGTACTCGACGGCGTACGTCGCGAAGTTCGAGCAGGGCAAGCGGTTTCCTCCGGAGGATCTTCCGGTGCGCGTGGAGCCGGTCCTCGGGCGGACGGCGGGGAAGGTGCTGGGGGCGGCGGTGCGGAGCCTGCGGCGGAAGCCGGGCCTTGCTTCCTGGTTCCTCCAGTGGGCCGGTATCGAGGAAGAAGCCATCTCCTTGTACGCGTACGAGTGCAGGGCGGTGCCGGGGTTGTTGCAGCCGGAGGGGTATATCCGCGCGATCTTCGAGCAGAGGCTGCCGCCCGTGACGGAACAGAAGCTTGAACGCGAGATTGCCGCACGGCTGGAACGCCAGCAACTCATCGCGCAGAAGCCGAACGCGGCGTTCAGTTTCGTCATCGAGGAGTCGGTGCTGCTACGGGGCCTCGGAGGGCCTTCCGTGACGGCAGAAGTTATCGACCACTTGCTGGTCACCGGTCAGCGAACCAACGTTGAGATCCAGATCATGCCTCTCAGGCAGGAGGACCACACCGGGGCCGACGGTCAGTTGTATCTGGCTGAGACTCCGGAACACGAGTGGTTCGGTTACATCGAAGGCCACCGGTCGAGTGCTCTGATCACGGCTCTCAGGGATGTGAGTGTGCTCCAACAGCGTTACAGCAAACTGCGTTCCCAGGCCCTGGACTGGCGGGCTACTGTGAAGCTGCTGGAACAGATGCGAGGAGCGCTATGACCACCACCCCTGAGCTGAGCTGGTTCAAGAGCAGCTACAGCGGTAGTGAGGGCGACAACTGCATAGAGGTCGCCCTGAGCTGGTTCAAGAGCACCTACAGCGGCGGCGACGGCGACAACTGCGTAGAGATCGCGATACGCCCCACCACCGTCCACATCCGCGACTCCAAGAACACCGCCCGCCGCCCCCTCACCGTCACCCCCGCCGCCTGGTCGGCGTTCACCGCTCACGTGCGGTAGCGCGGTCTGCTGGCTACTCTGGGGGATCGGGTAGTCACTGACCGGAGGGTGGGTGCTGGAGATGGCAGGCCGCAATGACGCGCGCTCCGACGGGCACGGGCGCGTCTACCAGGCTTCGGGCGACCAGCACATCGTCGAGCACCATCACCACGTCCCCGACTGGTCGGGCCCCGACACGGTACGTCATCCGGCCGTGGGCCGGGCTCCCGTGGTGCTTCGCGACCGCACAGGGGAGATGGACCGACTGCGAGCCGCCGTCGAGCCCGGCGTCGGCAACCGCGTCTACGTCCTGCACGGCCTGGGCGGTTGCGGCAAGACCGCCGTCGCCTACGCCCTCTTCCGCCACGCCACCCGCGAAGCCGACCGCATCGGACTCTGGGTCAACGCCTCCGACCCGGCCTCCCTACGCGCGGGCATGCTCGCTGTTGCCGCCGACCGCGGCGCCACCGACGCCGAACTCACCGGCGCGCGAAGCGGCTTACGCCCTGCCGCCGACCTCGTCTGGCACTACCTCGACCAGTCCGACCGACCCTGGCTGCTCGTCCTCGACAACGCCGACACCCCTGCCATCCTCCGTGACGGCGGCTGGTTACGTACCAGCCCGGTAGGAACCGTCGTCGTCACCACTCGCCAGGCGGCGGCCCATTGGTGGCCGGGTGCCGAACTCCTCCAGTTCGGGGTGCTCCCACGCGATGAGGCCGCACGTGTCCTCCAGGACCTCGCGCCCCACGCGGGAAGCATCGAGGACGCGGCAGAGGTCGCCGACCGTCTCGGGCACCTCCCGTTGGCGCTGACCCTGGCCGGCGGATTCCTCGCCCACCAGGTCATCGATCCCTGGACCCTTGCCGATTACCGGCACCGACTCGATGGGAGTGCCGGTTTCGCTCCCATCGAGCTGATCGATCGAGGTGCTGAAGCTGGCGCCGACTCCCGCCACCTGCTCGGGCACACCTGGCAGCTCTCGCTTGACGGCCTGACGGCCCAAGGCCTTCCCGAGGCCACCTCTCTGTTGCGCCTGCTCGCCTGCTGGGCCGGCGACCCGCTCCCGCTCAAACTCCTCACCGGCGCGGAACTCGAACCGGAACTCCGGCCGTCCCGCGTCGAATCAGCCCTACGAGGATTGCTCGACCACTCCCTCGCCGAGCTGGTACCAGGCCAGGTGCGCTGTCTGCGCGCTCATGGAATTCTTCTCGACAGCGTTGCTCAAGCGACTCCGAGCGACCAACGAGAACAGCTCGCCGCGACGGCCACTGGGCTACTCAAAGCCGTGTTGCCAGAGGTGCCGGAGCGGGGTATGCAAGATCCTGCGGTGATTCTGCTCGGGCCGCACGTTCTTGCATTTTTGCGGCGAGTAGTGGGATGGAAAGTTGACCAACCTCTTGTGGAGAACGCAGCCGACTGCGCCCTACGGCTCGTTATAGTCGTCCACAGATCGGGCGACTACGCCTCGGCGCTCACGCTGGCGAACGAAGTTATCGACCTCGCCACGCCCATTTTGGGTACGGATAGTGTTCCTATTCTGAGGCTTCAGCAACGCGTTGGCCGCGCCCTGTTGCGGCTCGGTCGATTCGATGAGTCCGAGACCGTGTACCGAGAGGTGCTTGAGAGGTGCGAGCGAGTGCTCGGGCCTGCCGCTCCCGATACGCTGGAAACTTGCTTACGACTGACAAGCCCACTCTTCAACCTCGGTCGAGTCCGGGATGCCATTCCAATGGCGCGGCGGGCAGTGAGCGGCCGGGAGGAGACTCTCGGCAACTTGCACTTGCTGACCCTAATTGCAAGAGGAATGCTCCTGGAAATGGCTGCGGCCCCAGAGGCTGCTGAACTCTCCGAGAGGGATGCGATACTCGCGGCGGGTCCTGTTTTGATGGGAGATTTTCGCAAGACGGTCGGAGAGAATCATCCAACTGCGCTCGGAGCCCGGCTCAACTACGCTTACGCGCTTGCTGCGGCGGGGAGGGCCAGTGAGGCGCTATCTCACGCTCGAAAGGTTGTAGCCGGGTACGAGACGCTTTATGACTCACATTATCCGGCCCTGCTCAATGCGCGACAAACGCTCTGTACTGTCCTCTCCACGCTTGGTCGGCACGCTGAGGCGATCGAACAAGGAGAGATGCTCCTCGAAGGGCGGACGCGAGTACTGGGCCCCGGACACCCGTGGACGCTATGGGCGAGAGACTTCCTGGCCCAGTACAGGCCTCTGGGTGACCCGTCCTCCTGATGTCGGTCACGCTGCCCGTCCGTCCGCAAGAGCAAGTGCACCAGCACGCCTCGCTCGGGTAGCGTGCCCGGCATGGTGAGCCCCGAGTCGGACGAGTCGGGGGCTTTCGGTCACCCCGTCAGCCCCCGCCCCTTGAATCACTGAGTTCGCGGTCCCGCGGTACCGCTGGTTCCGTAGTCGGACGAGCGTGTCCCCGGGTGCTGACCGTGGTGACGAGACGCCTCCCCACGCCTCTCCTCGCCCCGGAGCCACTCGATGCCTCTCCCGCTCTACCTCCTTGCCCTGGCGGTGTTCGCCATGGGTACCTCCGAATTCATGCTCGCCGGCCTCCTGCCCGATATCGCCTCCGGCCTCCACGTGTCCGTCGGGACGGCGGGCACGCTCACGTCGGCCTTCGCGGCCGGAATGATCGTCGGTGCCCCGCTCATGGCTGGGCTCGCACGCAACTGGCCACGGCGGTCGAGTCTCCTCGGGTTCGTCCTCGCGTTCTCCGCGGCCCACGCCGTGGGTGCCGCCTGCACGAGCTTCCCGGTCCTGTTCGCCACCCGGGTCCTCGCCGCGCTCGCGAACGCGGGTTTCCTCGCCGTGGCTCTGACGGCCGCCGCCGCGCTGGTCCCGTCCGGCCAGAAGGGACGCGCGCTCGCCGTGCTGCTGTCCGGGACGACGGTGGCCACGATCGCCGGCGTCCCCGGCGGATCGGTACTCGGCACGGTGCTCGGCTGGCGGGCCACGTTCTGGGCCGTTGCCGCCGTCTGCCTGCCGGCGGCCGCCGGCATCCTCAAGGGGATCCCGACGCGTTCCGCGAAGAAATCCGTGAAGGAGGGAGACGCTGCTGACTCACCGGGAGACGCTGCTGACCCGCCGGCCCTGCGCTCGGAACTCGCAAGGCTGAGGAGTCCGCGGCTGATCCTGGTGATGCTGCTCGCCGCACTGGTCAACGCCGCGACCTTCGCCGGCTTCACCTTCCTCGCCCCTGTCGTGATCGACACCGCCGGGCTGGACAAGCTGTGGGTCCCGGTCGTCCTGGTGCTCTTCGGTGCCGGTTCCTTCGCCGGAGTCACCGTTGCCGGGCGCTTGTCCGACCAGCGTCCCGGGATGGTCATCGCAGTCGGCGGTCCGCTGCTGCTCATCGGCTGGCCGGGCTTGGCCCTGCTGGCCGGCGAGCCCGTTGCTCTGCTCGTCCTCGTGTTCGTGCAGGGCGCGCTGTCGTTCGCGCTGGGGAGCACGTTGATCACGCGTGTTCTCTACGAGGCCGCAGAGGCCCCCACCATGGCCGGGTCCTATGCGACGGCAGCACTGAATGTCGGGGCCGCCGTCGGGCCGCTCATCGGCGCGACCACCCTCGGCACGTCGGCCGGGGGCCTCGGGCCGCTGTGGGCAAGTGGGTTTCTGATTCTTGTCGCGCTGTTGATCGCCTTCGCCCTGCGCGGGGTGGTCGTGGTCGACCGGGGTGAGGTTGCTCCGGTGACGCATGCGAACGCCCCCGGATGTTCCGGTGATCACGAGTGTGATGGGCAATGCGAATCATGAGAGCGGCGGCGACGGCGACTGCACAGAGGCCGCGGTAAACCCCACCGCCGTCCACATCCGCGACTTCCGCTCCCCCCGTTATCTTTTTCGCGGTCCTGCAAGAGGGCCGCTGGCCTCCGGGCCCGGCATGACTGTGTCCCCCTGTCCGAGATGACGTGGGGGGTGGTGTTCACCGGGCCCGAGAGGTGCCGTCGGAGCCGCTGATGAGAGGTCCGGCCACCGTCCGGTCCGGCGCAACGCCGGACAGTTCACGGGCGGCAGGTCTGCATAACGTGGATGCGCGCGTACGACACCGAAGCCCAGGCCAGCCGCACCAAAGGAGCTGACAGCACGATGTTCGACACCGGCGACGTGGGCGTCTTCCTCGGCCTGGACGTCGGCAAGACCGCCCACCACGGCCACGGACTCACCCCAGCCGGCAAGAAGGTCTTCGACAAGCCCCTGCCCAACAGCGAACCGAAACTGCGAGCCGTCTTCGACAAGCTGGCCGCCAAATTCGGCACCGTCCTGCTGATCGTGGACCAGCCCGCCTCGATCGGCGCTCTGCCACTGACCGTGGCCCGGGACGCAGGCTGCAAGGTCGCCTACCTGCCCGGACTTGCGATGCGCAGGATCGCCGACCTCTACCCGGGCGAGGCCAAGACCGACGCCAAGGACGCCGCGGTCATCGCGGACGCCGCCCGCACCATGCCCCACACCCTGCGGTCCCTGGAACTGACCGATGAGATCACCGCCGAACTCACCGTGCTGGTCGGCTTCGACCAGGATCTTGCCACCGAGGCCACACGCACCAGCAACCGCATACGCGGCCTGCTCACACAGTTCCACCCCAGCCTCGAACGCGTCCTGGGCCCGCGGCTGGATCACCAAGCAGTCACCTGGCTGCTGGAGCGCTACGGATCCCCATCCGCCCTCAGGAAAGCCGGCCGCCGCAAACTCGTCGAAACCATCCGACCCAAAGCCCCGCGCATGGCCCAGCGGCTGATCGACGACGTCTTCGACGCACTCGACGAACAGACCGTCGTGGTCCCGGGGACCGGCACGCTCGACATCGTGATCCCCTCGCTGGCCCGCTCGCTCGCGGCTGTCCACGAACAGCGCCGCGCTCTTCAAGCGCAGATCGAGGCCCTGCTGGAGGAGCACCCTCTTTCCCAGGTCCTGATCTCGATGCCGGGGATCGCGGTCAGGACCGCTGCCACCCTGCTGGTCACCGTCGGCGACGGCACCAGCTTCCCCACCGCCGCCCATCTCGCCTCCTACGCCGGCCTGGCCCCGACCACCAAGTCGTCGGGCACATCGATCCACGGCGAACACGCGCCACGAGGCGGAAACCGCCAGCTCAAACGGGCGATGTTCCTGTCCGCTTTCGCCGCCTTGCACGATCCCGTCTCCCGCACCTACTACGACCGCTGCCGAGCCAGAGGAAAGACTCATACCCAGGCTCTCCTCCGCCTGGCCCGCCAGCGCATCAGCGTGCTCTTCGCGATGCTCCGCGACGGCACCTTCTACGAACACCGAACCCCACGCCCCGCTTGACCAAGGACATAGAGGCACCCCCCCGGCAAGGACAACCCCGGGCAGCCAATCGTCGCCAGGCCGGCCCCGTCGAGCGCGACCGGCATCCGGCGGGAGCCGGGGTCAGCGGTTCGCCTCTCCGCGCTCCGTCACCGCGTCGGCTTCGGGGGCGTGGACGGGCGGGGTGAGGGCCGCCAGCTTGGTGCGGATCTGGGCGGCTTGGTGGTGGTCGAGTTCGGTGAAGACGTCCAGGGCCTTGCGCCAGGTCATGCCGGCTGCGACGCGGTCCTGCGCGGCGCGGTGCGTGTCGCCGAGGTGGTTGAGGATGTGCGCTTCCAGGTAGCGGTCGCCGAGGCTGCGGCAGAGGTCGAGCGCGCGCCGGTAGCACGCCGCGGCCTCGGTGTGGTCACCCAGGTGGTGGTGGGCGTGGCCGATGCTCTCCCAGGCGTAGGCCTGGCCTTCGCGGTCGTCGAACTCCTTGAGCACAGGCAGGGCCTGCCGGCAGCACAGCAGGGCCTGTCCGGAGTTGCCGAGGTAGGCGTGGGACCAGCCGAGGGCGGTCAGGGTCTGGGCCTGCCCCAGCCGGTCGCCGGTGGACTGGTACACGGCGTGGGCCTGGCCCACTTTCGGAAGCATCTGGGGGGTGGCGCGGTAGCCCTGCTTCCCCAGCGCCCTGACCTGGTCCACCAGCGTGTCGGCCTGGCCGGGCAGGTTCCCGGCCCGGACGAACAGATCCATCGCGCGGCGCAGGTGGGCGTGTGCTTCGTCCAGCCTGCCGTGGCGGTGGTAGGCCCGAGCGACGATACGGTGGGCGACCGGTTGCCCGAGAGGGTCGGCCAGCCGGCGCGCGGCATCCACCGCGGCATGGCCGACGGCGGCCAGGTCGTGCCAGTGGCCACGCCGATCGAGGTAGGTCGCGAGGGTCTGGGCCAGCCGCCATGTGTGCCCGTCGAAACCGCGCCCGGCGGCGTGGGCCACCACCCCCAGCAGCACGGCGTGCTCGCCGGTGAACCAGGCCAGCGCATTCCCGTGGTCGGCCGGGTGCTCGGGGAGGACCCCGGGTGACGGCGAGGGCAGAGCCAGTGAGTACCGCACCGGTTCCAGCACGCGGGCGGCGGTATGCGCGGTATGCAGGTAATGGTCCAGCATCCGCTGCTCCGCGGCGCGACCGTCCTCGCCGGAGTCGGTGGCGGCGACCTGCTCCCTGGCGTAGTCGCGCAGCAGGTCATGGCAGGTGTACCGGCCAGGAGCGTGCTCGGTCAGCAGGCTGACCCTGGTCAGTTCCGTCAGCAGTTTCCGCACCTGGGGCAGGGGCTGGGCGGCCAGGCTGGCCGCCGCGACAGCGGAGACGTCCGGGCCGGGGTGCAGCCCCAGCAGCCTGAAGAGCCTGGCCGCCGCCGGAGCGAGCGCGGTGTAGGAGCAGCCGAAGACCGCCCGCACCTCGCTGGCCGGGTCATCGACGGACAGGACGTCCAACCGGTGGCCGGCCTCGGCCAGCTCCGAGGCCAGGGTGCTGAGGGAGAAACCGGTCTGGGAGGCGTGCGCCGCGGCGATGGTCAGTGCGAGCGGGAGGCGGGTGCACTGAGCGATGATCTGCCGCACCGCCTCGGGTTCGGCGGCCACGCGCTCGGCGCCGAGCCGGCAGACCAGCACCTCCCGCGCTTCCTCCTCGCCGAGCAGGTCCAGGTGGATCGGGTGCGCCGCGTCCAGGGCCACCAGACCGGAGAGCCGGTCGCGGCTGGTCACCACCGTCACCGCCCCCGGGGTGCCGGGGAGCAGCGGTCTGACCTGCTCGGCGTCTCGGGCGTTGTCCAGCACCACGAGGACCTTCTTGCCGTCCAGCAGGCTCCGGTACAGCGCGGTCTTCCCCTCCGGGCTCACCGGAAGGTGCTGCGGGGCAGCGCCAAGGGCTTCGAGGAAGCCGCCCAACGCCTCGGCCGGATCCATCGCCCGCGCCCGCGGATCGAACCCCCGAAGGTTCACATACAGCTGGCCATGGGGAAACCGGTCCCGAACCGCGTGTGCCCAGTACACGGCCAATGCGGTCTTGCCGATCCCCGCAGGTCCGCCGATCGAAACGATCACCGTGGTTCCCGCACCGGCTGCGGCATCCACCTGCGCGGTGAGTGCGGCCGACTCCCGGCCCCGACCCGCGAGGCGGGCGACCGCGGCGGGAAGCTGGTGCGGAACCACCGCGCCCTCGGGCCTCACCGCGCCCTCGGGCCTCACCGCGGCCTCGGGCCTCACCGCGGCCTCGGGCCTCACCGCGGCTTCGGGCCTCGGGATCGATCGAGCGCTCGACGCGGCCAGGGACGGGTCGGCGGTGAGCAACTGCTGATGGATGCGCTGCACCACGGGACCCGGGTCGGTGCCCAACTCCTCGACGAGGCGGCGGCGCAACCCCTGATAGTGCTCCAGGGCCTCGACCTGCCGGCCGCAGCTGTAGAGAGCGAGCATCAGCTGCCCGGCCACGCGCTCGTCCAACGGGTACCGCAGGACGCGCCCGGACAGTTTCGGCAGCAGCTCGGCGTGCCGACCGCAGCGTAACGCGACGTCAGCGTGGTCGAGTTCGGCAGCCAGGCGTTCGTTGCCCAGGGCGACGCGGACGCCGGACGCCCACGGCGTGTCCAGGCCGGACAGCGGTTCGCTCCGCCACAGGCGCAGGCCCTGCTCCAACAGCTCAAGGGCTTGCTGATCGTCGTGAGCGACCCGGGCCCGGGTGACCAGGTCGAGGAACCGGCAGACGTCGACGGCCTGTTCGTCGACGGCGACAAGGTACCCACCGGAGCAGCGGTCCAGCCGGACCTCGTCACCGGCTGCGCTCAGTGCCCTGCGTAATCGCGACAGATAGTTGTACAGGGTCTCCCGCCCACGTCGGGGACCGCGCTCCCCCCACACACGGTCGAGCAACTGATCGGTGGAGACGGGACGGTTGGCCTCCATCAGCAGCGCCCCGAGTACCGAGCGCTGCTTGCCATGGCCCAGATCGACCGCCACACCGCCGACCCGGGCCTCGATGCCACCGAATAATCGGAACTCGACCGCCATCACCGCTCCCCTCTCGATCGCCTCACTGTAGGACGGGCCCCTGCTTCTCTGCCGCCGGATCACTGCCCTCGAACGCTTTCCGGGGCCTTACGGGAGACGGTTCGAACCCCGCCCGTACGTCCCTGAGCTGCGGGTTTTAGGTTCCTCGCAGGTTCCTCGCACGGTTCTCCGCACCCTCGTTCTGCGAGCATCGCCCTGCTCGGGGCCGCGGCGGCAGATGCCGAGGACGGCTCCAGCGGTCTGTGACACACGTCAGTAGATGGTCGAGAGCAACGGGCCGCTCTCATACACGCAGAGAGGCATCCAGTGACAGAACATCGAACCTCCGGACTGACCGCACTACGCCGGTCCCTCGTCGTGCTTGCCGCGGCCCTCTTCACGCTGCCGGCGATCGCGGGGACCGCCGGCGCCGCCTCCGGCTCCGGCGCGGGCTTCGCGGCACAGGCGCAACGCCTCGGCCTCAGCAACTCCGAGGCCACTGCCCTCCAATCCAGGGCCGACCGCTACCTGGACGAGATGGGCGGGACCCAAGTGGGCGTCAACAAGATCCGCCTGGGCTCCGGGGCCGAGGTGGTCATGGCGCTGCCCGGAGAGAAGTACGCCCGTGACCTCGACGCGGCGTCCTCGCCGGCCGGCACGCAGGGTGCCGCCTACGTATGCAACTACGGCCACATGTGCGCGTACCAGCTCATGTACGAGACCGGCGACGTCATCGACATGTACACCTGCAAGGACTACGTGATCCCCTGGGTTGGCACGGGGTCCTGGGACAACAACCAGACCACCGGAACGGTGGCGTACTTCAAGGACAACAACGGGACGATCGGCTGGTCCTCGCCCGGAGCCCGCAGCTGGGATGAGGACGCTCCGTGGGACTGGGTCCACTGGGTCAACAACTGCAGGTAGCCCTCGCTCATGCCTGACCGGGCCCCGCCGGACATCCGGCGGGGCCCGCTGCCGCATACGCACCCGGGGATGCCGCCCTGGCGCCGGACGCGCCGTCCATGGCCGGGCATCGGGGGAGCAATCGACGGGATTCCCCTCCTCCCCGCCTCCTTGGAGGTTACTGTACGGATGCGCCGCGCTACCCACCGCGGTCGCATAAGGAGGAACCTGTGTCATCGCCCTGTGCTCCCGAGCACGCACCGGCCGGCGATGTGGGCGCGGCGCTCATGATCATCGACTCCCGCCTCAAGGCCATCTACGACGGCAAGACGGAGACCGACTCCGAACAACAGGCGTTCATGGACCAGTTCATCGACTCCCTGGGCCCCGACGGAGCCGATGACGTGCTGGACGGCACGTGCACGCTCATCTTCATGTTCATGCAGTGGCTTCGGGCGGCCTACGAGGACCACGACAAGGACGTCATCGAGTACGTGGTGCCCAACCTCGTGGCCTCGATGCGCATGATGCCCAAGAGCATTCGCCCCGAGGCCATCCCCACCATGGCCGGGCTGCTCGTCGCCGCGGGCACCGACCTGAGCCCCAACCTGTGGCGCAAGCAGTACGGATACTGGACCGACGACGAGATGACTCCCCTGGAAGCCACCGCCTTCCTGCTCGCGGAGCACATCAACCGCCTGACCGACGACCGCGACTTCGCCACGCGCATGATCGCCGACGCCCTGTCCAAGGCGCACGAAGGCTGACGTGCCGCACCACCGAGCGGGCACGCCCTGCCGCTGACGGCGCGCCCTCGTCCGGCGGACGGTGGCTTGCTCCCGGCACTCTCGTCCGGCGGACGCTGGCTTTCCCCCGGCACTCCCCCCCCGGCGGACGGTGGCTTCCGCCCCCCCCGGCCCCTCGTCCGGCGGACCGTGGCTCCTCCGCGGCTCCCGGGACCCCTCCCCGCGACTCTGCGGTGTCATCCGTTCGTGCGGAACCCGTCCGAGGCGCCCGGCGGGCGCCCCTCGCGGCCATGCACGATGCGCAGGGGCCGTCCGCCAGGTCGGGTGGTGGCGGGCAGCCGAGAAAAGTCCGCGCCGGCGGTAAACACACGGCAACGAGCTGATGCCCGTGCGCATCACCGCCCTCTACCGCCCGCGCCTCACCGAGGCACCGGCCGACCCGCTGATGAGCGTGGTCCGCCGGACGGCGGACCGGCTCGCCTCGTCCTGGGCACCGGACCAGCATGAGCAGGAGCGGCTGCTCGCGATCCTGCGCGGGCGGGCGGAAGCGCCCCAGCCGGCCGAGGTCGAGGCGGGCACCACGGACGGGGCCGATGCAGACACCGCGGCAACGGCCGGGGCGGGCCCCACTGACGGGCCCGAGGCGGACACCATGGCAAGGTCCGAGGCGGGCACCACCGACGGGGGAGAAGCGCCGTGACCGCGATGGCGACGCGCGGCAGGGCCCGACGGCATGAGGCGGGCCACCGGTGAACGCGCTGCGGGAAACACTCGCCGCGGCGCTGGCGCTCGTGCTCGCCGCGCTGCTCGTGGCGGGGCTGATGGTGCTGACGGCCACCCTCGGCTTCCTCTGGTACTCCCTGGTGGCGGCGCTGGCCGTCACCCTGCTGGCCGCTCTGCCCGGGACCATCGTCGTCGTGGCCGCCTTCCTCCCCATCGTCTCGGCGGATGTGAACGCCGTACGCCACGTGCGCCGCCGCGGCGGGATTCCGCCGACCGCGGTCCCGATGCCACCGGACCGGGCCCAGCGGCTGTGGAAGATCGTCGCTGAGCTGGCAGGGGAGATGGGGACGCCGGCACCGGACTGGATCTGGCTCGTGCCGGACGCAGGCTCGTCCGTGCACGAGTCCCGCCGTCTTCTGCGCCCGCCCAGACGGACGCGGCACCTGTGCGTCGGGACCCGGCTGCTCGACGAGTTGACGGCCGATGGACGTCTCGCGGTCGCGGGGGATCCTGACGATGTTCTGGGCCTGCATCACGATGGTGGGCGGCTCGCAGCCACCCCCGTGACATGAGCGAGGCCGGGAGGCGGCCGGCGGCGGCGATGGGACGAGCCGCCGGCGCCCGGCCGCCCCGGGCGTCACGACCGCATCGGCCGCCCCGGGCGTCACGACCGCACCGGCAGCGAGGGCCGCACCACCCGTCGGCTCTCCTGGAGCAGCAGGTGCAGCAGCGGGTTCGTGCGGTGCCGGGGCCAGATGAGCGCCAGCGTGAGCGGTTCCGCGTCCTGAAGCGGGAGCCAGGTCAGCCGGGGGTACGGGAAGTAAGCGGCGGTCGACGCGGGCGCGATCCAGCAGCCGTGGCCGGCGGCGACGAGGTGCAGGCACTCCTCGGGGGTGCGGCCCTGGGGACCGAACACCGCGCGGGTGCCGTCGGGGCGCGGGTCGATGAACCAGAAGCGGACGACCGCCTCCGGCATGCCGTCGCGCGGGCCGACGACGGGTTCCGCGGCGAGGTCGGCGACCGTCAGCGACGAGCGGGTGGCGAGCGGGTGACCGGGCGGCAGCGCGACCCAGCGCGGCTCGTCGATCAGCGGGTGGACCGCGAAGCGCGGGTCCTCGCCGATCGGCAGCCACAGGAACGCGGCGTCGGCGGCGCCCTCGGTCAGCGCCTCGATCTCGTCCGGCAGCGTGTGCACGGCGATCGGCCTGACCTCCAGGTCCGGCGCGTCGCGGCGGAGCGCGGCCTCGACCTCCGGCATGAAGTGCGCGGTGCTCTGCGCCTTGAACGCGATCCGCAGCGGGCCCGAGCGGCCCGAGCCCGCCGACCGCGCCTCGCCGACCATCGCCTCGGCGGCCGTCAGCAGCGCGCTGCCCTGTTTCAGAACGATCTGTCCGGCCGCGGTGAGCTCGACACCCGACGGCAGCCGGTGCACCAGTGGTGTCCCGACGACCCGCTCAAGCTGCCGGATCTGCCCGCTGACCGCCTGCTGGGTCATGTTCAGCAGCGCCGCGGCACGCGTCATGCTGCCCTCGCCGGCGACCGCCGCGAGGGCTTCCAGCAGCCGCAGGTTCAGGTCCACCCGTCCGATTCTCCCACAACGGTCCGTTGTGGCCTCCCAACGAGACTCTGTTTCCCCTACTCGCGAGTTCCGTCTGACCATAAGTCCACCGATCCGGTTGGAGCTCGTGGGAGCTGTTGGGAGTGGTATGTCACTGAAGGGGAAGACCGCGCTGGTCACCGGGTCCTCCAAGGGTCTGGGCCGCGCGATCCTGCTGCGGCTGGCGGCGCGGGGCGCGAACGTCGTCGTCAACTACTCAAGGGACGAGACCGCCGCCGACGAGGTTCGAAAGGCCGCGGAGGCCGAGGGTGTCCGGGCCGTCACCGTGCGCGCCGACGTCTCCCGGGTCGACGGGATACAGCGGCTGTTCGACGCGGCGACCGGCGAGTTCGGCCGGATCGACATCGTGGTGGCCAACGCCGGCATGGAGAAGGTGAACGTGCCGGTGGCCGAGGTCACCGAAGAGGACTTCGACCTGCTGTTCCGGGTCAACACCAAGGGCCCGTACTTCGTCCTGCGCGAGGCCGCCCGGCGGGTCGCCGACGACGGCCGGATCATCACCATCTCGTCCAACACGACGACGGTTCCCCAGGTCGGCGTCGGGCTCTACGGCACCAGCAAGGTCGCCACGGGCTACCTCGCCCGCGTGCTGGCGCTGGAACTCGGGCCGCGGGGCATCACCGTCAACACCGTGGTGCCGGGCCCGATCGACGGGGCGGGCATCTTCAGCGACCCGGCCAACGACGCGTACAAGCAGAGCCTGGTCGCGATGGTGCCGATCGGGCGCCTCGGCACGCCGCAGGACGTGGCGGCCGTCACGGCGTTCCTCGCCGGAGACGAGGCCGCGCTGATCACCGGGCAGCAGCTCGTCGCTGACGGCGGAATGCACTGAGCGAGCAGGGCAAGGGCGCTGAGCGGAACGCACTGAGCGCTGAGCGAACGCGCTGAGCGAACGCGCTGAGCGAGCAAGAGGGACCGAGAGAGAGCGGGAAGAACATGACAGCGACAATGCGCGCGGCCCAGGTCCAGGCCGCCGGCGGCCCGTTCGTGCTGGCGGACATCCCGGTGCCGGAGCCGAGGCCCGGGCAGGTGCGCGTGAAGGTGCACGCGTGCGGCATCTGCGGCGGCGACGACATACCCCGGCACGCGCTGTTCGGCACAGTGCTGCCGCGGGTGCCCGGCCACGAGATCGCGGGCGTCGTCGACGCGGTCGGCGAGGGCGTGCGGACCTGGCGGGTCGGCGACCGGGTGGGCGTCGGCTGGTCCGGCGGCAGCGACTTCACCTGCGAGTTCTGCCGGCGCGGCGACTTCACCAACTGCGTGAACCGCACCATCGTCGGCACCTCGTACGACGGCGGTTACGCCGAGTACATGGTGGCGCCGCAGGACGCGGTGGCCCGCATACCGGAGGGCCTGTCGTTCGAGGAGGCCGCTCCGCTGATGTGCGCCGGCATCACCGCGTTCAACGCGCTGCGGCACTCCGGCGCGGGCCCGGGCGACACGGTCGCGGTCCAGGGCGTCGGCGGGGTCGGCCACCTGGCCGTCCAGTTCGCCGACAAGATGGGCTTCCGCACGGTCGCCATCAACCGCGGGCGCGCCAAGGAGGAGCTGGCCCGCCGGCTCGGCGCGAACGAGTACATCGACAGCAACGAGGGCAACGTCGGCGAGGCGCTGCGCGCGCTGGGCGGCGCGGCGGTCATCCTGGCCACCGTCTCCCGCGGCAGCCTCCAGTCCGACCTGGTTCCCGGGCTCCGCCCGAACGGCCGGCTGATCGTGCTGGAGGGGCAGGACCCCGTCCAGGTCACGGGCCACGCCCTCGCGGACGACCGGCTGAGCGTGTCCGGCTGGTACAGCGGCGTCGCGCAGGACAGCGAGGACACGCTGAACTTCGCGGTGCTGAAGGGCGTCCGCCCGATCATCGAGACGTATCCGCTGGAGGAGGCCGAGAAGGCGTACCAGAACCAGAGCAAGGCCAACATCCGCACGGTTCTCGTCACGTCGTGACGGCCGGCCGGGCGCCTCTCGTGCCGTAACGGTCGTGATGGTCGTAACGGTCATAGCGCGGTCTCCGCTCCAAGTGACGATCCACGACGATCCACCTCGGCGTGCCACGGGCGCGGCCACCGGCAGAAGCCCGGGGCCGCGCCCGAAGCACGTCTGCCCGGTGTTCCGTCCGGGACCCGGACCCGGTTCCGGACGGATATCCGGAGGCGGTGATTCTCGTCCGGCGGCGCAGTGGCAAGCTCCGTTTCCGGGCGTCCCCACACGGACGGCGCCCCCCACATCACGAGACGGAGAGAGCTCACATGCGCATAGGCCTGACGCTACCCACCTTCGGTCCGGACGCAGGGATGGAGAGCATCGTCGAAGTGAGCCGTTCCGCCGAGGAGATGGGCTACGACTCGCTCTGGACGGGAGACCGGCTCCTCGCCCCGCTCTCGCCGAGCAGGCCCTATCCGAGCGTCCGCGGGGTGATGCCGCGGGAGTACGAGAACCACATGGACCCGCTCACGGCCCTCACGTTCGTCGCCGCCCGCACGAGCCGCGTCCGCCTCGGGACGAGCACGCTGAACGGTCTGTGGCAGTCCCCCGTGATGCTGGCCCGGGCGCTGACCACCCTCGACGTCCTCAGCGGCGGGCGCCTCGACGTCGGGCTCGGCCTCGGGTGGATGCCCGAGGAGTACACCGCGGCGAACGTGCCGTGGGAGGCGAGGGGCGCGCGGATCGACGAGACGCTGGACGTGCTGGACAAGTACTGGACCAGTGACCGTTTCGCCCACGAGGGCCCGCTGTTCACCGTCCCGGAGACCGTCGTCGGCCTCAAGCCGGTCCAGGGCCCCCGGCCCCCCGTCCTCCTCGCGGCGTTCAACCCCACCGGTATGCGAAGGGTGGCCCGGAAGGCCGACGGCTGGCTCCCCGCGGGGATGCCGCTGCCCCGTCTCATGGGCATGTGGGCGGAGATCGAGAAGGAGGCCGAGGAGGCGGAGCGCGACCCGGCCTTGCTGCACATGGCGCTGCGGGTGAACCCCGACCTCACCGACACGGCGGCGGACGCCGAGCAGGTCCCCGTCTCCGGAACCTTCGAGCAGTACGTCGACTACGCCCGGGCCGCGGCCGAGGCGGGCGTGCACGAGCTCTTCATGGACTTCGGGCAGACCCCGGCCACGGTGGAGGAGCGGATCGATCTGGCGGGCAGGTTCATCGAAGGCGTACGCGCGGGCTGATCCCGCGGATGAGCCCGGTTTCGTGCGGGTGCCGGGAGCGATGGGGCGCTGGGGGTGATGGGGGTGATGGGGCGCCGGGGGTGCGGCGGGATGCGCCGGATCGCCGGGGCCCCGGCGTGCCTGTTCACCTTCGGTCGGACAAGTCGCACAATGAGTGGGGCTGTTGGAGCAGCCTTCCCGGCTGGGGGCCGGGGGGCTGGAGGGGGACCGGCCGTGGTGAACGGCCTGGGGGAAGCGGGGCGACGATGGTCTACCTGGTGCTGGCCGCGGTGGCGGCCGTGTCCGTCCTGGCGGCCGCTCTGACGGTGCTGGTGCGCCGCGAGCGGCGCCGGATGGACTCCAGCCCGGAGGCGCTGCGCATCGAAGCGGCGGCCAGGAGGGGCCTGCGCGACGCGCGCCGCCTGGCCCATGCCCGGCAGCATTTCAACGATGCCGGCGGTGTCAGCGCGCTGCGGGACCGCGACTCCCGCTCCTAGGGTCGCCGGGCGCTTCGGCCGCCCCCAGGCCCGTCATGGGCGCACACTCCGCCATGCACACGCACTTCGCCATGCGCACATTCCGCCATGGGCGCACTCCGCCGTTCGCAGCCATTTGCAGCCGTTCGCACACACTCCACTAACGCCGGAACGGCTCTCCCGCCCATCCAGTGGCCCGATAGGTGTATGGTAGCTTCCTAAGGGTATTAGGAAGTTGCTTAAAGCGTGCCGGAACGCTTCCGGCGGGCGACGGACCAGGGAACGAACCGGGGAACGGAGGAGTGGCGCATGGCGCGCGCAGGGCTGACCGCGGAACGCCTGACCCTGGCCGGGGCCGAGCTGGCCGACGAGGTCGGCTTCGACCAGGTGACCGTCTCGGCGCTGGCCAGGCGGTTCGACGTCAAGGTGGCCAGCGTCTACTCCCACCTCAAGGGCTCGGCGGACCTGAAGACCAGGATCGCCCTGCTCGCCCTGGAGGAACTCGCCGACCGGGCCGCCGAGGCCCTGGCCGGGAGGGCCGGCAAGGACGCGCTCGGCGCCTTCGCCAACGTCTACCGCGACTACGCGCGCGAGCACCCGGGGCGCTACGCCGCGGCGCGGTTCCGGCTCGACCCCGAGACCGCCGCCGCCAGCGCCGGCGTCAGGCACGCGCAGATGACGCGGGCGATCCTGCGCGGCTACAACCTGGCCGAGCCGGACCAGACACACGCCGTCCGGCTGCTCGGCAGTGTCTTCCACGGCTACGTCAGCCTGGAGAGCGCCGGAGGGTTCAGCCACAGCCGGCCCGGCTCGCAGGAGAGCTGGGTACGGATCGTCGACGCCCTCGACGCGCTGCTACGGAACTGGCCCGCGCCCTGACAGCCGGACTCCCCGTGCCCCGCGCCCGGGGACCCGCGCCCCGCCCACCTCACCACCGACCGAACAGGCTGGCACGCACGATGCACACTCCGACCCCGCACGACTGGATCACCACCCCCATCACCCCCGCCCTCCTGCGCGGCGCCCTCGACCTGGAGCACACGGAGCACGGCGTGCTGCCGCACCGGCTGCCCGCATGGGCCCGCGCGCAGTACGCGGACCCCCAGCTCACCATGGTGGAGTCCCAGCCCTCGGGCGTACGGCTGGCCTTCCGTACCGAGGCCACCGCCATCGAGCTGGACACGCTGCCCACCAAGCGGGTCTACGTGGGCGTTCCGCCGCTCCCGGACGGCGTGTACGACCTGCTCGTCGACGGCCGCCTGACGGCACAGGCCCGGGTGCCCGCAGGCGGCACCCTCACCATCGACATGGCCGCGGGAACCACCGAGAGGAAGCCCGGCCCGGCCGGCACCGCCCGCTTCACGGACCTGCCCGGCGGCACGAAGGACGTCGAGATCTGGCTGCCGCACGACGAGACCACCGAGCTGATCGCGCTGCGCACCGACGCCCCCGTGGAACCGGTGCCGCAGGCGGGCCGGCGCGTGTGGCTGCACCACGGCAGCTCGATCAGCCACGGATCCAACGCCGCGAGCCCCACCGGCACGTGGCCGGCGGTGGCCGCCTCGCTCGGCGGGGTGGACCTGGTCAACCTGGGCCTGGGCGGCAGCGCCCTGCTGGACCCGTTCACCGCACGCACCCTGCGCGACGCCTCCGCCGACCTGATCAGCCTCAAGCTCGGCATCAACCTGGTCAACGCCGACGTGATGCGGCTGCGTGCCTTCACCCCGGCGGTGCACGGCTTCCTCGACACCATCCGCGAGGGGCACCCCACGACGCCGCTGCTGGTCGTCTCGCCGATCCTGTGCCCCATCCACGAGGACACCCCCGGGCCGTGCGTGCCGGACTTCAGCGCCGTCGAAGGGGGACGGCTGCGGTTCAGGGCCGCGGGCGATCCGGCGGAACGGGCGGCCGGGAAACTGACCCTCACCGTCATCCGGGACGAGCTCTCCCGGATCGTGGCGCAGCGCGGCGCCGACGACCCGAACCTGCACTACCTGGACGGCCTCGAACTCTACGGCGAGGCGGATGCGGCGGAGCTGCCGCTGCCCGACGATCTGCACCCGGATGCGGCCACGCACCGGCGCATGGGCGAGCGCTTCGCCAAGCGGGCCTTCGCCTCCGACGGGCCCTTCGCGGGGCGCCGCGCCCCGGGCCGGGCCGGCGCCTGAACGCGGGGCCCAGCCCACCGCATTACTGCCTGTTGCATAATCGGAATGTGATCACTGAAATCGCCATCATTGATGTCAAAGCAGGGTCCGAGCAGGCGTTCGTCGATGCGTTCCGGGCCGTCGGCCACGATCTGCTCGCAGGCACTCCCGGCTGCCTGGAGACGCGCATGGAGCAGAGCCGCGAGACCCCGACCCGGTTCGTCGGGGTGACCCGGTGGGAGTCCGTGGAAGCGCATGTCGAGAACTTCCGCGGAACCGACCGCTACGCGAAGTACGCTGCGGCCCTGGGCCCGACTCTCGCCGGTGCGCCGCGTGTGGAGCACTTCGACGACATCATGAAACCCGTGTGACGGGTGAGCAGGTTCAAAGACGGGGCTTCGCCCCGTCACCGGCCAGAGCGGGCGTCTCCGTCGTGTCCGGACCACCCGCCGGTGGGGCTTCTCGCGCCCACGCGGCGGAGCCGCACATCAAACACAGCCCCGCGCCCATATCGGGGCGCAGCCCCGAATTCAAGGGGCGCGGGGAACTGCGCGACCAGCCACGACGAAGCCGCAGGTCGTCACTCGCCCGAAGGGGCAGACGGAACCGAAGGGGCCACCCGGGCGGCCCCGCCGCTCACAGGACGAACCCCTCCGGAAAGGGATCCGCAGGATCGAGAAGGTACGTCGCCGTACCCGTCACCCACGCGCGGCCGGAGAACTCCGGCACCACCGCCGGCACCCCGGCCACGTCAGCGGCCCGCAGCAACCGCCCCGTGAACCGCGTCCCGATGAACGACTCGTTCACGAACTCCGCCCCGATCTCCAACTCCCCGCGCGCATGCAGCTGAGCCATGCGCGCACACGTGCCGGTGCCGCACGGCGAGCGGTCGAACCAGCCGGGCCTGATCGCCATCGCGTTGCGCGAGTGCCGCGCGTTCGAGCCCGGCGCCAGGAACTGCACGTGCTTGCAGCCCTGGATGCCGGGGTCGGCGGGGTGCCGCGGCAGGTTCTGCTCGTCCACCGCCCGCGAGATCGCGAGCCCCGCCGCGAGGATGTCGTCCTTGCGGGCCCGGTCGAACGGCAGCCCCACGCTCGCCAGGTCCACGATGGCGTAGAAGTTGCCGCCGTACGCCATGTCGTACGTGACCTGGCCGAGGCCGGGGACGTCGACCTTCGCGCCGAGCTCCAGCGCGAAGGCGTCCACGTTGCGCAGCGTCACCTGCTCGGCGACCCCGTCCCGCACCGCGACCCTGGCCTCCACGAGACCTGCTGGCGTGTCGAGGCGGACCACCGTCTCCGGCTCCACCACCTCGACCATCCCGGTCTCCACCAGGACGGTCGCCACGCCCACGGTGCCGTGCCCGCACATCGGCAGGAAGCCGCTGACCTCGACGTAGACGACGCCCCAGTCCGCGTCCGGGCGGGCCGGCGGCTGGAGCAGCGCGCCGCTCATCGCCGGGTGCCCGCGCGGCTCGTCCATGAGGAACCGCCGGAGCCCGTCCAGGTGCTCGATGGCGTACGCGCGGCGCTCCGCCATCGTGTCACCGGGGATCTTCGGCACGCCGCCGGTGACGACCCGGGTGGGCATGCCCTCGGTGTGCGAGTCGACGGCGCTGATCGCCCGGACGCTGCGCATCAGGCGGCCTTGCCCGCGCCGCGTGCCTCGATGGACTCGATCGCGCGCCGCATGTCCGCCGTCACCTGTGCGCGGTGCTCGGGGACCAGCGGGCCCCGCGGCGGCCGGCAGGGTCCGCCGAACCGGCCCACCATCTCCATGCCCAGCTTGATCGCCTGCACGAACTCGGTGCGCGAGTCCCAGCGGAACGCGGCCACCAGCGGCTCGTACAGGGCGCGCGCCTCGGCGACGCGGCCTTCGAGGGCGAGCCGGTACAGTTCGGCCGACTCGGCGGGGAAGACGTTCGGGAAGCCGGCGAACCAGCCCGTCGCGCCCATGATCAGGCTCTCCAGAACGACGTCGTCGGCGCCGCCGATCACGTCCAGCGACGGCGCCTGCTCCTTGATCTCCAGCACCCGGCGCACGTCACCGGAGAACTCCTTGACCGCCCGGACGTTCCCGATGGCGGCGATCTCGGCGAGCAGGTCGGGCGTGAGGTCGACCTTGGTGTCGAACGGGTTGTTGTAGACCATGACGGGCAGGCCGACCGCGGCCACCGCCTCGAAGTGCGCTATGACCTCGCCCTTGTTGGCGCGGTACATCGTCGGGGGCAGGCACAGCACCCCGTCGGCGCCGTCCTCCGCGGCGGCCTGTGCCCAGCGCACGGCGTGGTGCGAGCCGACGCCGTGCACGCCGACGATGACCTTGCCGCGCCCGGCGACCGCCTCGATGGCGGTGCGGGCCACCCGGCGGCGCTCCTCGTCGGTGAGCGACGAGTACTCGCCGAGCGAGCCGTTCGGGCCGACGCCGTCGCAGCCGTTCTCCACCAGCCAGCGGCAGTGGTCGGCGTACCGGTCGTAGTCGACGGCCAGGCCGGCCGGCGCCTTCGGATCCTGACGGTAGGGCAGCGCCGTGGCGACGACGACGCCGGTCAGGGCCTGATCCTTGGGTGTGCTCGTGGTCATGGACCGCTCTCCTCAACGGGAAGGTACGACTGTGCGGGACGGTGGGGCTGCTCGGGGTGCTCCCCGGCCGGCGGCTCCGGCGGCCGGGCCAGCTCCCCGAGCCTGATGGGCACGGCGACGGGACGGTGGTGGGGGCCGGGTCCGGCCGGATCCACGGGGTGCCCGGCCGGATCCACGGGGTGCTCTCCGGCGCCCAGGCGGTGGCGGAGTTCGGCGACGGTGGGCCCGCAGACGCGCCCCTGGCAGGGGCCGAGGCCCGCGCGGGTCGCCAGCTTCGCGACCCGCGCCTCGCCGGACGCCGGGTCCCCGGCCGCCGCGCACACGCTCGCGAAGTCCGTCTCCTCGCAGCGGCAGACGACGGTGTCCGGGCGGAGCCAGCCGTGCCACTCCGCCCCGACGGGGTGTGCGCGGGCGAGCCGGCGGGCGAACGCGCGGCCCTGGTCCCGGGACCTGCGCAGCGCGGCCACCGGGCGCGCGTACGGGCTGCCGCCCCCGGCGAGCCAGCCCGCGAGCGCGCCCTCGGTGCGGGCGGCGGGCGCCCCGGCGATGCCGGTGATCTCGCCGCACGCGAACACCCCGGGGACGCTGGTGGCCTGCTCGTCGTCCACGTCCACGAAGACGTCCGCGGGCGCGCCGCTCGGGCCGGGGCGCAGGGCGCAGCCGGCGGCGACGGCGAGTTCCAGACGGGGCGTGAAGCCGTGCCCGACGCACAGCGCGTCCACGGCCGTGGTCCGCCCGGTGCCCGGCACCACGGACCAGTCGGCGCGCACCGCCGCCGTCACCACTTCCTCCACGCGCCCGTCGCCGCGCGCCGCCACGACCGCCCTGCCGAAGCGGTACGGGACCCGGTGGCGGGCGAGCGCGCCGGTCAGGCCGGCGAGTTCGCCGCCCTTGCCGCCCTGCGCGGCCAGCTCCCACGGCCGGTCCAGCCAGCCGCGCGCGGCCCGGGCGCGCCCGGCCGCCTCGACGACCTCGGTCACCGTGGATCCGGCCTCCAGCAGGGACACGGCGACCGGCAGCAGGAACGGTCCGGTGCCCGCGACGACCACCCGGTCCCCGATGGCCAGCCGCTCGCCCTTCGCGAGGGCCTGCGCGGCGCCCGCGGTGACCACGCCGGGCAACTCCCAGCCGGGGAAGGGCAGGACGCGGTCGTGCGCGCCGGTGGCGATGACCAGCGCGTCCGGTTCCAGGACATGGCGGCGCCGGGGCGCGCCCGGCTCCGGGGCCGGGGTGAGTACATGCACCTTGAGGGGCGGGGCGTGCTCCGGGCGCGGGGGTGCGGTGGGTGGTCCGGTGCGGCGGGCTCCGGCCGGTTCCGCGGGGGCGGTCGCGGGCGGTTCCGGGTGCGCGGTCGTGGCCGGTTCCGGGTGGGCGGTCGCCAGCGGTCGCGTACCGGCCTCCGCCTCAGCGCCGTCCGTGCGCTCCAGCGCCCACACCTCGGCGCCCGCCCACCATGAGCAGCGCGGATGCCCGAGCACCCGCCTGACGCGCTTCTCGAACGCGGAGTATCCGTGCTGGACGGCCTCGGGCGCACGGGCCTCGTACGCCTGAGGCAGCATCCGGTGGTACTGGCCGCCGGGCCGGTCCGCGGAGTCGATCAGCACGACGTCGGCGCCCGCCGCCAGCGCGCCGTCCGCCGCCGCGAGCCCCGCCGGCCCGGCGCCCACCACGACCACGGTGCGGCGCTTCACGGCTGCTCCGGGGCCGGGGCCGGCGCAGGGGTCGGTGCCGGGGCGGAACCGGGTGCGTCCGGGGCGGAACCGGGTGCGTCCGGGGCGGCGGACGCGCGGGACTGCGTGGTCACCGCGTCGCCGTCCCGGGCCCGCCGCATGCAGGCCCGCACATCCCGCTCGCCGTTCACCGTGACCAGGCAGTCGAAGCAGACGCCGATCCCGCAGAACACGCCGCGCGGCGCGCCCCCGCGTCCGGTGCGCCACGCCGTGCGGCCCGCGGCGAGCAGCACCCCGGCCAGGGTCTGCCCCGCCACGCCTGGCACCGGCGTGCCGTCCACGGTGACCGTCAGCGGGCGGTCCGTGCGGCGCACGGAGTCGTCCCGCGCGGGGACGAGCCTCGGGCTCATGCTCCCTCCTCGGGGGCGGGGGTCGGGGCAGCGGTGCCGGGGGCCGCGGTGGAGCCCGGCGAAGTGGCGTCAAGTGCCGCACCCTCCGCGCGGCCGTCCGGCGCGGTGGACGTGGAGCAGTCCGGAATGCGTTCCGGCGCGGCGGGCGCGGAAAAGTCCTGAACGCCGTCCTGAACGCCCTCCGCCGTGCCCAGCACCGCCGGCCGGTCCACCCGGAACGGCGCCGGATCGAGGCTTGGCCGCTCGCCCAGGAGCAGTTCGCGCAGCAGCCGGGCGGTGCCCACGGACAGGCCGATGCCGGCGCCCTCGTGCCCGCCCGCGTGCCACAGCCCGGCGAGCCGCGGGTCGGCGCCGATGAGGGGCAGGTGGTCGGGCACGTAGGGCCGGAAGCCGCCGTAGGCCCGCATCACCGGAACGTCCGCGAGGGAGGGGAAGAGCCGGAGCGCTTTGGCTCCGACGGCGGACAGCACCTCGGGGCGCAGCCGGTCGTCGAAGCCGGCGTGCCGCCGGGACGAGCCCAGCAGGACGCTGCCGCCGCGGGTCGCCTCGACCACGGCGGACGTCTGGAGCCCGGTGTCGTCGCTGCCGACGGCGCTCACGTAGTCGGCGTCGTACACCTTGTGGAAGACGGTGGGCGGCAGTGGCGCGGTCACCAGGATCTCGCCGCGCCGCGGCCGGACGTCCACCGGTGCGCCCAACCGCGCGGACACCTCGCCCGACCAGGGCCCGGTGGCGTTCACGAAGACGTCGCCGTCCACCGTCCCCCGGCCGGTGCGCACCGCGACGAGTCGCCCGCCGCGGGTCACCGCGCCCAGCACCTCGTGCCCGGTGCGCAGTTCGGCGCCATGCGCCAGGGCGTCGCCGAGCAGCACCGTGGCCGCGCCCGCAGGCTGCACCTGCGCGTCGTCGGGGTAGTGCACCGCGGCGGTGTGGCGCTCGGTCAGGAAGGGCTCCGCGGCGCGCACCTCGCGCGCCTGAATCGGCTCGGCGCGGACACCGGCGGCGCGCTGCTCCGCGGCGAACCGGGTGAGCCCGGCCGCGCCCTCCTCGGTGGTGGCCACGACGATCCCGCCCTTGGGGTCCCACTCGGCGGCGTGCGTCGAGGGGTGCGCGGAGGAGAGGGAGGCGCCCGGGCCGTCCGAGGGGGCGGGGGCGCGGTCGGCGATCTCCGCCAGTACCTCGGGCCAGAGCCGCCGGGACAGCAGGGCGAGGTCCAGCTCGGGGCCCGGGCCCTTGTCGGAGACGAGGATGTTGCCCTCGCCGTGCGCGGTGGTGGCCGCCGCGGCGCCGCCCCGGTCGAGGACGAGGACGTCCAGCCCGGCCAGGGCGAGTTCGCGGGCACAGGCGGCGCCGACGATGCCCGCGCCGAGCACCACGACCCTCGTTCGGTGCACCCGCCCGCCTCCGTTCTGTATAGCGAACGATTGCAGGCTAGGGACCGCGGGCGCGGGGTGTCAACGGGCGGCGCTCGAACGGGGCCGTGGGAGTGCCCCGGAGGGTGCCCGCACGGGGTCGGCCGTGCCTGGGGCGGGAGGGTCCGTGCGCTCTAGTGCGGCGGGTTCGGCGGTTCCTGGTGCTCGCTGCGCGCGGAGCGGTAGTGCAGCACCAGGACCGAGCGGACCGTGCCCTCGGGCGCGGCGTAGCTGTGCGGCAGCCACCCGTCGAAGGCGATGTAGTCGCCGGGGCCGAGCTCGACCCGCCGCCCGTCCACCTCCGCGACCAGCGTGCCGGACTGCACGACGGTGTGCTCGGTGCCCGCGTGGCCGAGCGAGTGCTGCTCGCATCCGGCACGAACCTGCTGGTCGTAGACCTCCATGATGACGCCGCCCGACTCGATCCGGTTGAGCGCGCGCAGGTCGACGCCCTCCCCGCTGAGCACCTCGGTCTCCGCGGCGCGCACCACCGTCACGGCGCTCGGGTACTGGGCGTCCATCAGGTCGGAGATGGGCACCTCCAGCGCGCGGGAGAGGCTGAACACCGTCTCGATGGTGGGGTTCCCGGTCGCCGACTCCAGCTGCGAGAGCGTGGCCTTGCCGATCTTGGAGAGCTGCGAGAGCTTGGAGAGCGACAGCCCGCGGCGCGCCCTCTCCCGCTTGAGATTGGCAGCGAGAATGTCCCGGATGGAACTGCTGGGGGACTTCACTCGGGACTCCTTCACCCGCCGGGGCTGTTCGGTTCAGCGTACGATCCGCTGGCTTTTTTCGTTCGGAATACTGAACGTACACGGGGGGTGCGGGGAACGGAAACCGATCCGCCGGGCCGGGGTGCGGGCCGGTGCGCACCCCGCCCTCGCCGCCACCGGCCGGCCATCCTTGCTCAGCCGGGGCCGGGAGAGCGTGCGGACGTGGGCCGCCCAGACATCGGCAACAGCCGGCGCAGCACCGGCGACATTCAGCCGACCTGCGCGGCCCGCACGCTGCCCGTCCTGGGCGACGGGCGCGTGACCGCCGTGGACCAGGCCCGCTGGGCAGGCAGGCCGCCGAGGTGCCGTCGCCGGCTCCGAGTGGGGGCCGTGGGCGGAGTGGCGGGTTTTCTCTATGACCGTTATCAACCGTCATTAACGGTCATATCGTAGGTATATGTACGACGATATGACTCTGACTCGTCTCCGGGCCACCGAGTACGGCTACCTGGACGAGAACCGCCACGTCTATCTCGACCACACCGGCGCTGGCCTTCCCGCGCGGTTCCAGCTCGCGCGCCAGGCCGAGCGGCTGACCTCGGGCTGCTACGGCAACCCGCACTCCGACAACCCCAGTTCGGCCGCGTCCGACGAGCTCCTCGCCCGTACCAGGCGGGCGGTGCTGCGGCACTTCAACGCCGACCCCGGCGAGTACGCCGTCATCTTCACGGCCAACGCCACCGGTGCGCTGCGGCTCGTCGGCGAGGCCTACCCGTTCGGGCCGGACTGCGGCCTGGTGCTGACCGCGGACAACCACAACTCCGTCAACGGGCTGCGGGAGTTCGCGCGGGCCAGGGGCGCCCGGGGCCTGTACATACCGGTGGACAGCCCCGGCCTGCGGATATCCGGCGCCGCCGTGCGCGGCGCCCTCTCCGGCCGCCCGGCCGCGGCCCGGGGGCTGTTCGCCTACCCGGCGCAGAGCAACTTCACCGGCGTGCAGCACCCCTTGGAGTGGACGGCCGAGGCCCAGGCCCTCGGCTACGACGTGCTGCTGGACGCTGCCGCGTTCGCGCCCGCCAACCGGCTCGACCTCGGCGCCGTGCGCCCCGACTTCGTGGCCGTGAGCTGGTACAAGGTGTTCGGATTCCCCACCGGCGTGGGCTGCCTCATCGCGCGCAGGCCGGCGCTGGCGCGGCTGAGCAGGCCGTGGTTCGCGGGCGGCACCATCCACGTCGCCAGCGCGCAGGGGCAGTGGCACCGGATGGCCGACGACGAGACCGCCTTCGAGGACGGCACCATCAACTTCCTCAGCATCCCCGACGTGGAAGTCGGTCTCGACTGGATCGGCGGCATCGGCATCGACACCGTGCACGACCACGTCTCCGCTCTCACCGCCCGCCTGCTGGACGGGCTGCGGGGCCTCAGGCACCGGTCGGGTGCGCCGGTGGTCAGGCTCTACGGTCCGGACGCCACCGAGCGGCGCGGCGGCACCGTCGCCCTCAACTTCCTCGACGCGGACGGCGGCGTCGTCGAGGAGCGGATCGTGGCCCGCGACAGCGCCGCCCGCACCATCTCGCTGCGGACCGGCTGCTTCTGCAACCCGGGTGCCGGCGAGGCGGCGTTCGCCCTCGGCACGCCCCTGCTGCACCGCGTGGCGGGCGGTGGGCACGGCTCCATCGACGAGTACCTGACGGCGCTGGGCCTGCCGTCCGGCGGCGCGGTACGGGTGTCGCTGGGGCTGCCGTCCAACGAGGCGGACGTGGACGCGTTCGTGGAGTTCGCCGCGGACACCTACCGGGACAGGGCCCCGGAGGCGTCCGGGCTGGCGCCGCGGCTGCGCTGCTGAGAGGCGGCCCCCCGTTCGTGGGGGACCGGGAGACCGCTCCGTTCCCGCCGGTGGCCTCACGGCGCCGGGCCCGGCCGTGCCGGGCGGGGTCAGGCGCGCTCCGCCCTGCCGCACCTGCGCACCAGCACCGCCCAGGTCCCGGCCAGCAGCACCACCGTGAATCCGGCGAGGATCAGCCAGCCGAGCCCGGCCGGGCGGTCGAAGCTGTCGGCGTAGGAGGCCAGCAGCGGCGGGCCGAGCGGTGCGCCGCCGTGCGCCCACAGGTCCGCGAGGCCGATACCGCTGCCCAGGGCCTCGTACGCCCAGCGGTTCGTCATGGCGTAGCTGATCGCCGCGCCCGGCCACGCCATCTGCGGAACGGGCACGAACGCCCCCGAGAACAGCACCTGCGGGAAGCACAGCAGCGGCAGCAGAAGCGTCGCCTGGCCGGCTGCGGACACTGCCGCGGAACAGAGCAGCCCCAGCGCCAGCGCCGCCGCCGAGGAGAGCAGGGTGGTGGTGAACAGCGAGCCGTACACGCCCCAGCCGGCCGCGGGCAGCCTGTCCAGGGACCGCAGCACCGCGAGCAGCAGCGCGTCGGCCGCCGCCAGCACCGGCAGCAGCACGGTGAGCTTGGACAGGACGTAGGGGCCGACCCGCAGCACGGTCAGCCGCTCCCGGCGCACCACCGGCAGTTCGGGGCAGATCTGGAGCAGGCCGTAGGTCAGGCCGAAGAAGAAGCCGCCGAAGGCTATCCAGAACAGGATCATCGCGGACGAGCCCGGGTTGGGCGAGGCGGGGTCGAAGGCGCCCGGCCGGAACAGCACGGCGAACATCGCCACGATCATCACCGGCGACCCGGCGAGCACGGCGAGGCCCAGCCGGTCCCTGACCATGATCTCCGCGTTGCGGCGGGTGAGCAGCGCCCACTGGCCAACGGGGCCGAGACGGCGGGCGGGGCTGGGGGCCGGGGCCGGCGTCGGGGCCGTGGCCGTGGGGGAGCCGGGCCGGGCGTTCCCGCTGTCCGCGGCGGTACCGGCGTCGTCCTCCAGGGTCCCGCGGTCACCCTCCACGATCCCGCGGCCGTCCCCCGCCGCCCCGCCCTCCGCCCGGGCGACCGCCCCGTACGCCTCCTCGACCGTGCGCACCCCCAGCGCCGCGCGCAGTTCCCCGGGCGAGCCGGTGTAGGCGGGAGTGCCGCCGGGGGAGAGGAACAGGACCTGGTCGCAGCGGAGCAGGTCGGAGGGGGTGTGGGTGGTCAGGACGACGGTCGTGCCCGCCGCGGCCACCTCGCGCAGCACCGCCATCAGCTCGGCGCCCGCCGCCGGGTCCAGGCCCGAGGTCGGCTCGTCCAGGAAGAGGACGCCCGGCCTGGTGAGCAGTTCGACGGCGACGCTCACCCGTTTGCGCTCCCCGCCGCTGAGCACGGCAACAGGCTGCCGCGCCCGCCCCGTCAGGCCGAGGGTGGCGAGCGCCCGCGCCACGGCGGCGTCCACCTCGGCGGGCGGCGTGCCGGCCGGCATGCGCAGGCGGGCCGCGTACCGGAGCGTCCGGTCCACCGGGAGCTGCCGGTGGATGATGTCGTCCTGCGGCACGTAGCCGAGGGCCGCCCCGGGCCCCGCCGGCTCCGCGACCTGGGGCCCGGCCACGCCCCCGTACCGCACGCGCCCCTCGGCCGGGGCGCGGATGCCCGCCAGCGTCTCCAGCAGGACCGTCTTGCCCGCGCCGCTGCTGCCCGCTATCACCGTCAGCTCGCCGGGCCCGGCCCGCAGGGAGATGCCGCGCAGGAGCGGGCGCCCGGAGCGCGCCCGCACGGTGAGGCCGTGAGCCGTCACGCGCAGCCCGGCACCCTCAGCCGCCTGCTCCTTCGCCGCCTGCTCCGCCGCCGCACCGATGGGTGTCCGCATACGGTGAGCCTGCCACCGGTGGGCCGTTCGGGTGTTCGCCTTCGGAACACCGGTGTGCCCGGCCGGGGCGTCAGGTGCGCCAGTGGTACCCGAGGGCGAAGTCCACGACGACGGCGTAGGTCAGGTACATCAGCCACATCCCGGTGGCGGTCCTGACCAGTCCGAGTGCGCGCTGCGCGAAGGGGACGCCGACGCTGACGAAGAACTCGAAGAAGTAGACGGCGAACAGGCCGACGAAGACCAGGCCGACGGGCCAGTCCCCGATCTTGAAGAACACCGTCATGCCGATCGCCGAGACCAGCATGAACGCCACCGACATCCCGGCACCCAGGCGCGGGTCGTTGCCGCGGTAGCGGTTCCAGCCGATCGCGAACCAGTGGACGCCGTACACCGTGAAGGCGAGGGCGGTCATGTAGAACGCGGGTTCTCTGAAGACCCGGAACCACGACAGCCCCACGAAGAGGATGACGCCGGCGAGGAACTGGCAGAACCCGGCCATCCAGATGCCCCACACGCCGAGCGCCCGGTCCACCCCCTCGCTCCGCCTGGGCCACCCGGCCAGTTCCCCGGGGCCCCAGATCAGGTAGCCGGTGCCGAGGCCGAAGAAGCCGAGGGCGATCGGGGGGAAGACCGAGGGGGAGAAGGTTATGTCCACGTCGTCTCATCTCCTTCGAAGCGCCGTTCCTTCGAAGCGGCGGGCCGGTCACCCGGCGGTTCGCTGAGGCGGATGGAGTTGTACGACCCATATGCTACGTTTTTCGGCTTATGCATGCCGGTCGGAGGCGTCCGCGGTCCCGGCCGGGCCGCAGTTGCGGAACCATCCCCTCCGGATACCGTCGGATCAGGCAAGTGCCACCGCACCGAGGAGCAGGCGGATGGGCGTCAGACGATGGATGCGCGCATGGCCCGTGTACCGGCAGCTCACCGGGCCGGACCCGCTGGGCCGCGGCAAGGCGACCGAGTCGCCCCGTTCAGCCGCCCTCGCGCCCAGGACCGAGGGCGCCGACCGGGTGGCCGACTCCGTCTGCCCGTACTGCGCCGTGGGCTGCGCGCAGCGCGTCTACGTGCGGGACGAGCGGGTCGTGCAGATCGAGGGCAACCCGAACAGCCCCGTCTCCCGCGGCCGGCTCTGCCCCAAGGGCTCCGCGAGCAAGCAGCTCGTCACCGGGCCGCAGCGGGAGACGAAGGTGCGCTACCGGGCGCCGGGCGCCACCGAGTGGCAGGACCTCGACCTGGACACCGCCATGGACATGGTGGCCGACCGGGTGCTCAAGGCGCGGCGCCGGGGCTGGCAGGACGCCGACGAGAACGGGAACACCCTGCGGCGCACCATGGGCATCGCGAGCCTCGGCGGCGCCACGCTGGACAACGAGGAGAACTACCTCATCAAGAAGCTGTTCACGGCGCTGGGCGCGCTCCAGGTGGAGAACCAGGCGCGCATTTGACACTCCGCCACGGTTCCCGGTCTGGGAACCTCGTTCGGCCGCGGCGGAGCCACGGACTACCAGCAGGACCTGATCAACTCCGACTTCATCGTCATCATGGGCTCGAACATGGCCGAGGCCCACCCGGTCGGGTTCCAGTGGGTGATGGAGGCCAAGGCGCGCGGCGCCCGGGTCGTCCACATCGACCCGCGGTTCACGCGTACCAGCGCGCTCGCCGACCAGCACGTCACGCTGCGCGCGGGCACCGACATCGCGTTCCTCGGCGGAGTGATCAACTACATCATGGAGCACGACCTGTGCTTCCGGGAGTACGTGGAGGCCTACACCAACGGGCCCCACCTGCTGAGCGAGAGCTTCCAGGACACCGAGGACCTGGACGGCCTGTTCAGCGGCTACGACCCGGCCACCGCCGCGTACGACGCCTCCAGCTGGGCGTACGAGAGCGCGCCGGTGGAGCCGGTGCCGGGCCACCGGGCGAAGGAGCAGGCCGCCCCCGACCAGCACGGCGCCCGCGGCCCCGTCGTCGACGGCTGCTCGGAGGGCCTCACCTGCGACTTCTCGATGGAGCACCCGAGGTCCGTCTACCAGGTCGTCAAGCGGCACTTCTCCCGCTACACGCCGGAGATGGTGGAGCGGATCTGCGGGGTGCCCCAGCACGTCTTCCTCGACGTGTGCCGGGCCTGGACGGGCAACTCGGGCCGGGAGCGCACCGCCGCGCTGGTCTACAGCGTCGGCTGGACGCAGCACTCCGTCGGCGCCCAGTACATCCGCGCCGGAGCCATCGTCCAGTTGCTGCTGGGCAACATCGGCCGCCCCGGCGGCGGGGTCTTCGCACTGCGCGGGCACGCCAGCATCCAGGGCTCCACGGACGTCCCCACGCTGTTCAACCTGCTGCCCGGCTACCTGCCGATGCCGGACGTCACCCACGAGGACCTGGCCGGCTACGTGAACGCCATCCGCGGCCGGAACCAGAAGGGGTTCTGGGGCAACGCGGAGTCGTACACCGTCTCGCTGCTCAAGGAGTACTGGGGCGAGAAGGCGACCGCCGAGAACGACTACTGCTTCGACTACATGCCGCGGATCAACGGCGACCACGGCACCTACCGCACCGCGATGGACATGGTCGACGGGAAGGTGTTCGGCTACTTCCTGCTCGGCCAGAACCCCGCCGTCGGCTCCGCGCACGGCCGCCTGCAACGCCTCGGCATGGCCAACCTGGACTGGCTCGTCGTCCGCGACCTCACCATGATCGAGAGCGCCACGTTCTGGAAGGACGCGCCCGAGACCGAGACCGGGGAGATCGTCACCCAGCAGTGCCGCACCGAGGTGTTCTTCTTCCCCGCCGCCTCGCACGTGGAGAAGTCCGGCACGTTCACCCAGACCCAGCGCATGCTCCAGTGGCGCGACCAGGCCGTCGAACCCGCCGGCGACCAGCGCTCCGAGCTGTGGTTCTTCCACCGGCTCGGGGTGATCCTGAAGCAGAAGCTGGCCGGCTCCACCGACGAGCGCGACCTCCCGCTGCTCGACCTCGCCTGGGACTACGCCACCGAGAACGGCGAGCCGTCCGCCGCGGACGTGCTGCGCCACATCAACGGCATCGACCTGACCACCGGACGCACCGTCAGCGGCTACACCGACCTCAAGCCCGACGGCACCACCGCCTGCGGCTGCTGGATCTACAGCGGCGTCTACGCCGACGAGGTCAACCAGGCCCGGCGCCGCAAGTCCCGCTTCGACACCGGCCCGTACGACGCCGAGTGGGGCTGGACCTGGCCGATGAACCGCCGCACCCTCTACAACCGCGCCTCCGCCGACCCCGAGGGCCGGCCCTGGAGCGAGCGCAAGGCGCTGATCTGGTGGGACGAGGAGCACGGCGAGTGGACCGGCCACGACACCCCGGACTTCGAGCGGACCAAACCGCCCGGCTACGTGCCGCCCACGGGCTGTTCAGGACCCGCGGCGCTGCGCGGCGACGACGCGTTCATCATGATGTCCGACGGCAAGGGGTGGCTGTTCGCGCCGGCCGGCATGGCCGACGGCCCGCTGCCCACCCACTACGAGCCGCACGAGTCCCCCATGCGCAACCTCCTGTACGGGCAGCAGTCCAGCCCGGTGCGGAAGGTGTACGGGCGGCCCGACAACCCGTCCAACCCCGCCCCGCCCGAGGCCCACGGCGAGGTGTTCCCGTACGTGTTCACCGCCGCCCGGCTCACCGAGCACCACACCGCGGGCGGCATGAGCCGGCAACTGCCCTACCTGGCCGAGCTCCAGCCGGAGCTGTTCGTGGAGGTCTCCCCGGAACTGGCGGCCGAGCGCGGCCTCACGCACCTCGGGCGGGCACATGTGATCACCAGCAGGACCGCGGTGGACGCCCGCGTCGTCGTCACCGACCGGCTGGCGCCGCTGCGCGTGGACGGCCGCGTCGTCCACCAGGTGTGGATGCCCTACCACTGGGGCCAGACCGGGCTGACCACCGGTGACGTGGTCAACGACCTGATCGGCGTGGTGGTCGACCCGAACGTGTTCATCCAGGAGAGCAAGGTGCTGACCTGCGACATCCGGCCGGGCGGCCGGCCCAGGGGCCCCGAGCTGATCGACTACGTGCAGGACTACCGGCGACGCGCGGGCGTCACCCCCTGGACCGGCGTCCGGATCGTGACGGCCGGCGGCCCGGCGCACACCGAGGCCCAGCCCTGGGAGGCGCCGCCCTCGAAGCGGGAGGACGGGGGAGCGCCCTCGGAGCGGGAGGACGGGGAACAGCGCCCGAAACGAGACGGACGGCCGGCGAACCCGGAGGAACCCTCATGAGCCAGCACGGGCAGAGCAGCTTCTACGGGCCGCTCGCGGATCCCGCCGCGGACGCCGGCCACCTCGACCACCCGCCGCGGATGGGCTTCTTCACGGACACCTCCGTCTGCATCGGCTGCAAGGCCTGCGAGGTGGCGTGCAAGGAGTGGAACGGCGTGCCCGAGGACGGCATCGAACTGCTCGGCATGTCCTTCGACAACACCGGCATGCTCGGCGCCAGCTCCTGGCGGCACGTCGCCTTCATCGAGCAGGAACGCACGCTGGGCCACCAGGACGCGGGCCTGTCCGACCTGCCAACCGGCCCCTCCGGCACCCGGGCCGCCGAGGAGGCGGTGTCCCGCGCGCTGCCCGGCGCCGAACGCGGCGGAGGCGACCTGGGCACCGCGCCCGTGCACCTCGGCTTCCCGTCCTTCGAACTGCCCGGCGCCGCGACCGGCGCGGAGAGCCGCAGCGAGTTCCGCTGGCTGATGTCGTCCGACGTCTGCAAGCACTGCACCCACGCAGGCTGCCTCGACGTCTGCCCCACCGGGGCGCTGTTCCGCACCGAGTTCAGCACGGTCGTCGTCCAGGACGACATCTGCAACGGCTGCGGCTACTGCGTCTCCGGCTGCCCCTACGGCGTCATCGACCGGCGGCCCGGCGACGGCCGCGCCTGGAAGTGCACCCTCTGCTACGACCGCCTGCGCGGCAACCTGGAGCCCGCGTGCGCGCAGGCATGCCCGACGGACTCCATCCAGTTCGGCCCGCTGGACGAGCTGCGCGAGCGCGCCGCCCGGCGCGTGGACGAGCTGCACGAGGCCGGCGTGCCCGAGGCCCGGCTGTACGGCCACGACCCCGAGGACGGCGTGGGCGGCGACGGCGCGTTCTTCCTGCTCCTGGACGACCCGGAGGTGTACGGCCTGCCGCCCGACCCGGTGGTGCCCACGCGGGACCTGGGGCAGATGTGGCGGTACGCGGGCATCGCTGCCACGGCCCTGCTGGCCGCGTCGGCCGCGGTGTTCGCGAGGGGAGAGCGATGATGGCGCGGGACGAGGGGATTCCACGGGGGAGCGACGGACACCCGGGCGGGGCGGGCCACCGGCCGGACGTCTCGTTCACGGGCCGCCGGGGCGGTCACGGGGACGGGCGCGCGGGCCGGGGTTCCGGCGGGTCCGGTCCCGGAAGGTCCGACGGCGACGGGAGCCGGGAGCGCGCCGTGGTGCCGCCCGCGGAGTTCCGCTCGTACTACGGCAGGCCCGTGCTGAAACCCCCGGTGTGGGAGTGGAAGGTCCCGGCCTACTTCTTCACCGGCGGCCTGTCGGCCGGCGCGGCCCTGCTCGCGGCCGGCGCGGACCTGACGGGGCGTCCGGAGCTGTGCCGGGTGTGCCGCGTGGGCGGCTTCGGCGCGCTGCTCGTCAGCAGCTACCTGCTGATCGCGGACCTCGGCAGGCCGGAGCGTTTCCACCACATGCTGCGGGTGGCGAAGCCCACGTCGCCGATGTCCGTCGGCACCTGGATCCTGGTCGCCTACGGGCCGGGCAGCGCGCTCGCCGCCGCGGCCGAGCTGCTGCCCGGGTCCGTCCGCGCCACCTGGCCGGGCCGCGTGCTGCGGTGGGCCGCCCGCCCGGCGGGTATGTCGGCGGCGGCCATCGCCCCCGCCCTGGCCTCCTACACCGCGGTGCTGCTCTCCCAGACGGCGGCCCCCGCCTGGCACGACGTCCGCAAGGAGCTGCCGTTCGTCTTCACCGGCTCCGCGGCGGCCAGCGGCGGCGGCCTCGGGATGCTGCTGGCACCGGTGGCCGAGGCCGGCCCCGCACGGGCGCTCGGCGCGGCCGGGGCGGTCGCGGAGTCGGTCGCGTCCCGGCTGATCGAACGCAGGCCAGGGCTGGTCCCCACGGCCTACACCACCGGCCGCGCCCACCGCCTGCGCCGCGCCGCGGAGTTCCTGACGCTGGGTGGCGCGGCGGCAGCGGTCACCGTGGCCCGCCGCAACCGCCCGGCCGCCGCGTCCGCCGGCCTCGCCCTGCTCGCCGGAAGCGTCCTCCAGCGCTTCGGGGTCTTCGCGGCGGGGGTTGCCTCCACTCGGGACCCGAAGTACGTGGTGGTCCCCCAGCGGGAGGGGCTCGCTTCGCGGGGGCGGTGAGGGGGCGCCCCTTCGGCCCGGTGACGGTGTGCGGGTGCGTCGTGGTTGCTTGCGCAGTTCCCCGCGCCCCTTGAGGCGGGGCTGCGCCCCGATCAGTACGCGCGGACCTGCCGCTCCGAGTAGCCCTTCCCTATGAGGAACCACAACAGGCTCCCGAGGAACGGCGCGATGACCACGAACACGCACCACACGAACTTCATCCCGGCCGAGAAGCGGGACCTGAGGATGCTCACGAAGGCGCCGATGATGAAGAGGACGTACGCCACCATCACGGCGATCAGGAGGACGGCTGCAAAGATACTGAGACCGCTGTGCATGAGGTTCACCCGCTGTTCGTTCCGACCGCTTCCAGGACGTTCGCCCTGCTGGCAGTCACGAGGCTAGGGCTGGGACCGATCACAGGGCGTCACCCTGCGGCAGCATCCGTTGCACTCGCGACGTGATACCCAGGGCTGACGCCCGTACCTCTCAGGGATAGCGGCGCCCCGGAATGGGGCGCGGGGAACTGCGCGAGCAACTACGACTCACCGATGGCCCTGACACAACCGAGCCACCCACGACGGGCAGGTGGCCGACCGCAGGTCGCCGCACAGACGCGGCGGAGCCGCACGGCATCCTGACGGGCCCGGGTCCCCGGAAAGGGGCGCGGGGAACTGCGCGAGCAACTACGACTCACCGATGGCCCTGACACAACCGAGCCACCCGCGACGGGCAGGTGGCCGACCGCAGGTCGCCGCACAGACGCGGCGGAGCCGCACGGCATCCTGACGGGCCCGGGTTCCCGGAAAGGGGCGCGGGGAACTGCGCGACAAGCCACGACGCACCCGTGGCCCGAACACGACCGAGCCACCCCCGACGACCCGCCAGCCGACCGCAGGTCACCGCACACCGAGGCACCGGGTGCAACCAACCGCCGGCCGCCCCCGGCCGTCAGGCCGCCCCCCGGCCGTCAGGCCGCCCGGAGGGACGCCACGGTGTCCGGCAAGGCAAGCGCCCGGCACAACCAGCCCGCAAGGGCTGCCCGCTCGACCATCCCCGCCACGCTGACGTACTCGTGCCGCGCATGCGCCCCCTCACCGACCGCGCCGAGCCCGTCGAGCACCGGAACGCCCAGCGTCGCCACGAAGTTGCCGTCGCTCGCCCCGCCCACCGCGCACTCCCGCAGCTCCCAGCCCTGCTCGGCGGCCAGGTCCCGGGCCAGCCCGTACAGCCGGGCGATGCCGGGGGTGCGCTCCATGACCGGCCGATTCCACTCCCCGGTCACCTCCAGCGAGGCGCCCGGATGGTGGGGGTGCAGTGCGGCGAGCGCCTCGTCGACGCGGTCGGCCTCGGCCTGGTTCGCGACGCGCACGTCGATGTCGGCGACCGCCCGGCCCGCGGTGACGTTCCTGCGCGTGCCGCCGGCCAGCACGCCGACGTTGACGCTGGTGCCGGTGGCCGGATCGGCGAGGGCGTGCAGGGACAGCACCACGCGGGCTATCTCGTCCACCGCGCTGACGCCCTTCGCGGGGTCGAGGCCGGCGTGCGCCTCGACGCCGGTCGCGGTCACCCGGAACAGGCCGACGCCCTTGCGCGCGGTCTTCACCGCGGCATCCGCCGACGCCTCGAAGACCAGCGCCGCGGACACACCCCGCGCCGCGGCCTCGATGACGGGCCGGGACGCCGGGCTGCCCGTCTCCTCGTCGCCGTTGAGGACGAGCCGCAGCGGCGGCCTGGGCAGGCCGAGGGCGGCCAGCCCGCGCAGCGCCCACACCGCCTGGACGAGCCCGGCCTTCATGTCGAAGATACCCGGCCCGGACGCCCGGTCGCCCTCGATGGCGAACGGCCGCGCCGCCACGGTGCCCTTCTCCCACACGGTGTCGTAGTGGCAGAGCAGCAGGACCGGCGGCACCTCGGGGCCGTCCCCGGCCGCGGCGCCGCCGCTGCCCGGCCAGTCGAGCACGAGGACGTCCCCGTGCTCGCCCCCGTCGACGCGGCGCCGGGCGGCGGGCTCGCCCAGCGAGGCCGTCAGCCAGCGCTCCAGCCGGGCCAGCATGGCGTCCAGGCAGCCCTTGTCGTCGCTCGGGGTGTCGGTGTCCACGTAGCGGCGCAGGTCGTCCAGCATGTCGGTGCGGTGGTCGGCCACCCAGGCGCGCAGCGCGGCACAGTCGCCGGGCGCCCCGGTGTCGTGGCCGGATCGGTCGTTCAACGGAATCCTTCCCTCGGGATGGGTGCGTTCAGGTCGGTCAGGTGGGCCAGGTCGGTCAGGTTGCGCGGGTCCATGGGCCGGGCGCCGGACTCGACCTCGGCGAGCATGCCGAGCAGCTCCGGGAGCAGCGGTGCGGGCACGCCCAGTTCGGTCGCCCGGCGCAGCACCGGCCGGTAGTGATGGTGGACCTCGACGGGCCGGTGGCGTACCGCGATGTCGCGCCAGATGCCGCTGCGGTCCTTGGACTGGCCGCCCAGCCAGCCGACGAGCCGGTCGGTGGCCCGCTCGCGCTCCGCCGGATCGGCACCGGGCAGGTAGGCGGCCGGGGTGAATGCGTCGAACGGCTCCAGCACGAGCCCCGCGGCCGTCGCGACCCCCTCGACCTCGGCGGCGAGGGCGTGCATCAGCGGCCGGTGGCCGTCGATGAGCCCCGCCATCGGGGCGTCGACGAGCGCGGTGGCGGTGAGCATCGCGCCGAACGCGAGCTTGGCCCAGAGGTATCCGTGCACGTTGCCGGTCTCGCGGGCCGGCCCCCACGCCTGGAGGTCGGCGACGAGCCGCCGGACCCGTTCGCTGGGGCGGCCGTCCAGCTCGCCCACCACCAGTGCGCCGCCGCCCCCGTCGCGTACGGCACCGGGCGCGACGACGTCGGCGAAGAGGTTGACGAAGGCGCCCACGGTGCGGTCGGCGCCGGCGAGTTCGGCGATCAGCGACTCGTTCAGGCCGTTCTGGAGGGAGACCACGTAGCCGTCGGGCGCGAGCCGCCCGGCCAGCCAGCTCGCGGCGGCCTCGGTGGCGCCCGCCTTGACGCACAGCAGCACCCGGCGCGGCGCCCCCTCGGCCTCGTCCGGGGTGGTGGCGTCCACGCGGACCGTCCGCTCGCCGTCCGGGCCGGTCAGCGTGAGGCCGCGCTCCCGGATGGCCGCCACGTGCGCCGCGTCGGCGTCGACGATCTCCACCGGGTGGCCGGCACGCGCCAGGTGGAAGGCGAGCGTGCCGCCGATGGCGCCGCCGCCGACCACGGTGTACGGGTCCCGGGGGCGGGCCGATCCGGGTGCGGGCGCGCTCATCGGCCGGCCTCCCGCCGCGCCTCGGGTGCCGTCCCGTCGGGGTCAGACGCGGGTGCCGTCCCGTCGGGGTCAGACGTGGGTGCCCGCCCGTCGGGAACAGACGCGGGCTCCGTCCCGTCGGGATCGGCCGCCGCGCCCGCGGACCCGTGCCCGCCCGGCGGACCCGACTGCACCTGTGACACCCCCGGCCAGTGCCGCGGAAGCGCCGTCGTGCCCGCCGAGGCGCCGCCGTCCAGGCGGACCACGGAACCGTTCATCCACGCGGCCTCGGGACCCGCCAGCCAGCGCACCGCGCGGGCGATGTCCTCGGGGGTGCCGGGGCGGCCCAGCGGGTTGACCGAGACGGCCGCCGCGTACTCGTCCGTCACCGGGTTCACGGCGCTGCCGACGGTGACGAAGCCCGGCGACACGGCGTTGACGCGGATGCCGAGCGGGCCGAACTCCACCGCGCACGAACGGGTCAGCATCTCCAGGGCGGCCTTCGAGGCGCTGTAGTGCGCGGCGCCGTACCGGGCCCGCAGGGCCGCGCCCGAGGTGATGTTGACGATGGTGCCGGGCCGGCCGGCGGCCGTCAGCAGCCGCGCGAAGGCGACGCTGGTCAGCATGGCGGCGCGCACGTTGACGTCCATGACGCGGTCCCAGGCGGCGGCGGTCATCTCGGTCAGCGGCGTCGCCGGGTAGATGCCCCCGGCGTTGACGAGCACGTCCGGCTCGCGTCCCGCGAGGTCGCGGGCACGCTCGACGAGACCGGCGGCGGCCTCGGCGTCCGAGAGGTCGGCGACGAGGGTGCCCAGGGAGGTGCCGGAGATGCCGGAGGTGTCAGAGGTGCCGGGTGTGCCCCGGAACCGTTTCGCCTGCTCGGCCAGCGCCTCGGCGCGGATGTCGGAGGCCGTCACGGTGCAGCCGTCCGCAGCGAACGCGCCGCAGATCGCTGCGCCGATCCCGCCGCCGGCACCGGTGACCAGCACATGCCGGGGCGAGCGCTCGCCCGCGTGCGACGGGACTGGTTGCGAAGGGGCCGGGCTCATTCGATCTCCTTTCCCTTCGTCTCGGGCATGGTGGCGTACACGACCACGCCGATCAGCGCCGCGACGGAGAGGTAGACCCAGACCAGGCCGCGCAGGCCGTTCGCGCTCATCCAGGTCGTGATGTACGGGGCGGTACCGCCGAAGACGGCGACGGCCAGCGCGTACGGCAGGGCGATGCCGGTGGTGCGCACCCGCGCCGGGAACTGCTCGGCCATGACGACGGCGCAGTTCGCCGAGTAGCCCACGATGAGGACGAGGCCGACCAGTTCGACCGCGAGCAGCGTCCAGAAGCCGCCCTCGCCGTCGACCAGCCGGAACATCGGCCACGCCAGCACCAGGAAGCCGACCGCGAACGCCAGCATGGTCGGCTTGCGGCCCACGCGGTCCGAGAGCATGCCGCCGAACGGCAGCAGCACGATGAACACGGCGAGCGAGATGGTGTTGGCCAGCAGCGCCTTGTTCAGCGGCATGCCCGTGGTGACGTGCACGTACGCGGGCATGTAGCTGACCCAGAGGTAGTAGATCAGCGTTCCGGCGATGGTCACGCCCACCACGCGCAGCGCCGCCCTCGGGTGCTCCACCAGCATCGTGCGGAGCGGGTTGGCGCGCACCCGTTCGGCGGCGTCGATCCGGCGGAACGAGTCCGTCTCCGCGACCGACACCCGCAGCCACAGCCCGACGAGACCCAGCAGGCCGGACACGGCGAAGGCCAGCCGCCAGCCCCAGGACGTCAGCGCGTCGTCGGTGAGGGTGCTGGTGAGGATCGTGCCCGTCAGCGACGCGATGAGCGTGCCCGCGCCGACCGAGACCTGCTGCCACGACCCGGCGAACGCCCGTCGCGCGGGCGCCGCCGACTCCACCAGGAACGCCGAGGAGGTGCCGAACTCGCCACCCGCCGAGAAACCCTGCACCAGCCGGGCCACCACCAGCACGATCGGCGCGGCGACGCCGATCGAGCCGAATCCGGGACAGACCGCGATGACGAGCGAGGCCCCGGCCATCATCGAGATGGTGAGGGTCATGGCCTTCTTGCGGCCGTGCCGGTCGCCGTAGCTGCCGAGCACCGCGCCGCCGATCGGGCGCATCAGGAAGCCGACGGCGAACACCGCCATCGTGGAGAGCAGGGCCGCCTCGGGCACGTCGGAGGGGAAGAACTGGCCGCTGAAGACGGAGGCGAAGGTGGAGTAGACGGCCCAGTCGACCCACTCGACGGTGTTGCCTATGGATCCGGCCCAGATGGCGCGGCGGCGCCGGCGGGACGGGTCGTCTCCGGCCTGTCCCGGGACGGTCTGTCCGGGGAGGGCCTGCTCGGGGACGGCCTGTCCGGGGACGGCCTGTCCGGGGACGGTCTGCTCGGGGACGGCTTGAGGTTCGGGTGCCGGTACGGAGCCGGTGCCGTGGCCGGATTCCGACGCGGCTCCGGTCGCACCGGTCGCCGGTGTGGGCCGTGTCATCGTCCGCTCCCCTCCGGTGCGGGGCTCCCGGGCGCGGGGAGCCCCGGTGCCGCCAGGCCCGCCTGCTCGGCCACGTACCGTGCGAGTTCGGCGTGCGTGGCGTACCAGACGCCGGGGTGCGCGGCGATGTGGTCCAGCAACTCGGCGAGGACCGCCAGGCGTGAGCGGTGGCCGATGATGTGGGGGTGCATGGTGAGCTGGAAGACGCCGCCCTCGCGGTAGGCCAGGTCGAACTCGTCCCGCCAGATGCCCAGCACGGAACGCGGCGGCGTGTACGGGCGCAGCCCCGCGTAGCGCTCCATCATGAAGTACGGCGCGTCGTCCCTGATCCACTCGACGGGGATCTCCACCACCGAGGTCGGCTCGCCGCCGGCCAGCAGCTCGTACGGGTCGTCGTCGGCCATCAGTGACGAGTCGTACAGCAGGCCCATCTCCCGCGTGATGTCCAGGGTCCGGTCGGAGAAGTCCCACGAGGGCGTGCGGATGCCGACGGGACGCACGCCGGTGACGCGCTCCAGGGTGTCGGCGCTGCGCATCTGCAACTCGCGCTCGGCCTCCGGCGGCACCTGCATGTTCCGCTCGTGGATCCAGCCGTGGATGCCGACCTCGTGGCCCTCCGCCGCGTACGACCGTGCCTCCTCCGGGTGCAGCAGCGCGGAGACGGCGGGCATGAAGAAGGTGGCCGGCGCGGAGTGCCTGCGCAGCAGGTCGAGGATCTTCGGGGCCGCCACGCGCGACCCGTACTCGCCCTGCGACAGCTTGCCGGGCCGCGTCTCGCCGTCCCGCAGGGCGGGCGTCTCGTGGTCGGAGTCGAAGGACAGCGCGACGGCCGCCCGCGCGCCGCCGGGCCAGGCGGCGGGCCGTAGCGAGCGCCCGGCCCGTACCCGCTCGACGTGGCCGCGCCAGACCTCCTCGCCCCACTGCCAGGGCTCGGCCGCGGCCGTGGGCGCGGCTGATCCGGGGTGATCGTCTGCCATGGTGTGCTCCCATCGGCTGTGCTTCGGGTTCGGCTCGGTCGTGCTTCAGGCTTGGCTCGGGTCGGCGCTCGGGCCTGGCTTGGCCCTCGGCTCGGGCTCAGCCTTGCTCCGGCTCAGGCTTCGAACTTGCTCGGGCTCAGCCTTCGAAGATCTCCATGTCCCGGCTGAGGCGCTCGCCGGCGTCCAGCCGCTCGGAGCCGACGTGGCCGACGACGCCGAGGGTGAGTGCGAGGCCGAGGCTCGTGGCCGCGGTCATCGAGGGGAGCCCGCCCGGGGCGCGCCCGGACACGCGCAGGACGAGCTTGGCGTCATGGGCGAGGGAGGGGCTGCCGTCGTCCGTGATCAGCAGGATGGGGACGCCGCGGGTGGCGAACATCCTGCCGATCTGGGCGGTGCTGCGGGTGTACCTGCGGAAGGTGAGGGCCACCAGCAGGTCGCTCGGGCCGAGGTCCAGCAGCGGCTGGTAGTCGTGGAGGGCGGACGAGTCGACCGACCGCACCCCGTCCCGCACCCGGGCCAGCGAGAACGCCAGCGCCGCCGCGGCCGACTCCGAGGCCCTGCCGCCGAGCACCCAGACCGTGCCGGCCTCCGCGATCATCCTGGCCGCGCCGTCGAGCACGTCGTCGGGCAGCTCCCGCAGCGCCTCCAGGTTCCGCATCTCCCGGTCCCACACCCGTGCGTACCGGCTGCCGTCCTCGCCGGCCGGCACCCGCGGCGGCGCGAGCACGGACCGCAGGTCGGCACGGACGGCGTCCTGGAGCCGTGGATACCCGTCGAAGCCGAGCCGCTGCGCGAACCGGGTCACGCTGGCCGCGCTGACCCCGAGGCGCTCCGCGATCTCGGCGGCCCGCAGGAACGGCACGTCCTCCATGTGCTCCAGCAGGTGGTCAGCGATCCGCCGGTCCGTCCTCGACAGCTCCCCGGCACACGCCTCGATCAGGTCGGGCAGCACGGTGCTCCCTTTGCTCTCGTAGCCCTTGTTGCTCTCGCAAGCTTTGCAAGGTCGATTTCAATTGGGTGCACGCTACAATTCATCTTCCAGCTTGGGAACCCCCTCATCCGGAATCCATCGCTTCGGTGCCCTCGGGTGCTCGCGTCCAGGGTTCTCGTCCGGCTCGTCAGACCTTGCTGACCTGCGGCGTCGGCGGGGGCGGGCCCGCGCTGGGCGCCTTGTGCAGAGGGCGCGGGGGAGCCCCCGGGCGCGCGTGAGCGGAGCCCCCGGACGGTGGCCCGGCGGACGATGACACGGCGGGTCGGCGGACGGTGACGCAGGCGGGTCGGCGGACGATGACCAGGCGGGCCGGCGGACGACGACGAAGCCGGGCCGGCGGATGGTGATGTGGCGCCTCAGCGGATGGTGATGTGGCGCCTCAACGGATGACGAGACGGTGCTCGCCCGCGGGCACGAGCTCGCCGATGACCGGGGCGCCGGGCACCTCACCGGCGACCAGCAGCCCGCCGGAGGTCTGGGCGTCGGCCAGCAGCAGCCGGGTCGGCTCGTCCGCGGCGCCGAAGTCGGTGACCGGGGCGACCCAGGCGAGGTTGCGGCGGGTGCCGCCGCTGACGTAGCCGTCCCGCACGGCCTCCCGCGCGCCGTCGAGGTACGGCACGGCGGCGGCGTCGACCACGGCGGTCACGCCCGACGCGCGGGCCAGCTTGAACAGGTGCCCCAGCAGCCCGAACCCGGTGACGTCCGTCGCGCAGACCGCGGCGGCGGCCAGGGCGGCCGACGCGGCGTCGCGGTTGAGCGCGGCCATGGTGGCGACGGCCGCCGGGAAGACCTCGCCGGTCGCCTTGTGCCGGTTGTTGAGGACACCGAGGCCCAGCGGCTTCGTCAGGGACAGCGGCACGCCGGGCCGGCCGGTGTCGTTGCGCAGCAGCCGCGCGGGGTCGGCGACCCCGGTGACCGCCATTCCGTACTTGGGCTCGGGATCGTCCACGCTGTGCCCGCCCGCGACATGGCACCCGGCCTGGGTGGCGATGTCCAGACCGCCCCGCAGCACCTCCCGGGCCAGCTCCACGGGGAGCGCGTCGCGGGGCCACGCCAGCAGGTTCACCGCGACGAGGGGGGTGCCGCCCATGGCGTAGACGTCCGAGAGCGCGTTGGCGGCGGCGATCCTGCCCCAGTCGTAGGGGTCGTCCACGACCGGCGTGAAGAAGTCGGCGGTGGCGACGACGGCCTGGGTGCCGTTCGCGCCCGGCAACAGGACGACGGCGGCGTCGTCACCGCTGTCGAGGCCGACGAGCAGGTCGGCGGCCCTGGTGGCCGCCGTGGACCCCGCGGTGCCGCCCGCCGCTGGGGGCTGAGCCGTGCCGTCCGCGGCCGGGGGCCGGGGCGTGAGCCCCGCGACGATCTCCTCCAGCTCGCCCGGGGGGATCTTGCAGGCGCACCCGCCGCCGTGGGCGTACTGGGTCAGCCGGACCCGGCCGGCGCTGTCGTCCTGGGGCACGGTAGGGCTCGCGGTCGCCATCGCGGTTTCCCTTCGGGGGTAGGACTGGCGACGGGTCCAACGATCCCGGCGACGGTCCGTTCCGGCGGCCGGCCCCGGTGGTTCGCCCATGGTGGGCCGGACGGGCGAGCGCGCAGCGCGGCGCGTTGACTCCGGTCGGCCCCCCGGCTTCGATGGACGCTCGTCCGGACCGGCCGGCGCTCCCGCCGCCCCGGGACCGGGCAAGGAGGCGTAAGGGCGCCTGGTGGCCCTCCCGGTCTTCAAAACCGAGGTGTCCGAGCAACTCGGGCAGGTGGGTTCGATTCCCATCCGCCTCCGCGATTCCTGGGGCGTTGAGCTGCGGCGGTAACGGGGCCATTCGTCGTGTTGGTGAGTACCGTGGGGCCATGACTCTCGAAGCCGAGCCCACGCCGCGCCAGCACCAGCACCGGCTCATGTGGGAGGACGACCAGCCGGAGAACACGGAAGTGCCCGCCCGAAGCGGCGACCCCGTCACCGTGGATGCTCGGCGCGAACGTCGTGCCACGGTGAACCAGATCATGGACGGTATTGCGTAGAGAGCGGTTCTCCAGCGACCGTGCCGGGCCTCGTCATCCAGCGTGTCGGAACCGAGTCCACGGCCCAGTTGCGGCACATCGCCTCTCTGATCGGGGTTCAAGCCCTTCCGCACGGGTGATACGCGGTGTATCACTTCGAGCCCTGCCGAGGTGCGCAGGTGATACGTGGCATATCACCTGCCCGGCCGCCGAAGTGGAGAGTGACAGGCCACGTATCACTCAGGGGGTCTGCAACTTCCATAAGTGATACGCCTGCTACCTCCCGGAACTGACGCAGTGTCGGCAGCCTTTCGGGCATGAGCTGCACCCCTAGCCCCCGGGCTACGCCCGGCCGGGCCGCAGTCCTCCTGTACGCATGCGGTGCGGAGGCACGGCCCGCCCAGACGATGGACGCCCTACGCCGTTACGCGACCGCCCGAAACTGGGTGGTCCCTCGCTTGGCCGAGCTGCACGACGAGGACCCGGTCCTGCACCGCTCCCTGCGCCTCGGTTGGCAGCGGGCCCTCGACATGATCGGCGCGGGCACCGTGGAGGGCGTCGTGGCGCCGCATGCCGGCATGAGCGGCCTGGTGCCGGCGGTGGCCGCGCAGCATGGGCGCGGTGAGCGTGCACGCGAAGCCGCGGCGCCGGACCTGGACGCGGCGGCTCGAATCCGCTGCGGTTCACCACCCCGTCCGTCTGCTGTACCGCACCGACGAGGAGTTGGTGCAGCGCACCAGCTTGGGCATCGCCCAGGTTCTGATCAGTCGCCGTCGGCGCGTGGGCCGTGCTCCAACTCGCCCGCGCTCTGCTCACCCCGTAGCCCGAGGAAGCCATGATGCCGACGACCTGCGCGCACCTGCCGCCGTGCCCGCCTGCGGGCGCCGCGGACCGGGAGGCCGCCCACCCGGTGGCTCACCACCCCGAGCAGAGCTGGAGCCTCCTGTGCAACGGAGTCCTGCTCTTCGACACCGGCGAACTGCTGCCCGATGGGCAGATCATCGCCCCGCAACGGCCGCTCGCCACCCATCACCTGGCGGGGGCCTGACATGCACGAGGGTCAGCCCACACGCCCTCCCGCCGCGGACACGACCTGGTGCCACTGGCACAAGGGCGACACGACCACTGGCGTGTTCATCGACGTGATCGAGCAGGCGTCCGGGCCCGGTGCCGCCCTCTATGCCTGCGAGGCCTGCCGCCAGCGGCTCCGGCTGAAACCCGCCTGAGACCGCCCTGCCCGGCTCCCTCGGCTGCCGGCCCCGGCAGCAGCCACGGGCCCCGGCCAACCCCCCGAGTCGGGGCCCGGAACCCCACGACTCCCGCAGGCGCAGCACCGCGCAGGCGCGTTGCACCTGCGGGCGGCCCCGGCTCACGGGGCCACAACACCACGACAGGAGGACACCGTGACCATCGCCATGGAACATCCTGTGCAGACGGCCGACCCGGCCGACCTGCCCTCCCCTGAGGTGGTCGAGCGCCTCACCCGGCGCATCACCACCGATCACCCCGACATCGACACGCCCATGGCCCGCCGCATCGTCGCACAGACAGCCGCGTTCCTCGCCGCCTCCGGACACGCGCCAGGCCAGTCCCTCGCCCCCAGCAAGCTGGTGGACGTCGGATGGCACACCTTCATCCTGCACACCGTCGACCACGCCGACTTCTGCCAGCGTGTCGCCGGACGCTTCATCCACCACGTTCCCACCGACGAGCCGAAGGAGATTCCCGGCGGTCCCGCTGAGGCCCGCGGCCGGACCCTGATCGCCATCACCGCGGCCGGGTACACGGTCGACACCGAGCTGTGGCCCGAACTGGCGGATTGCAGCCAATGCCACGCCGGGTGCAGTGACAGTCCGAACTCCGGCAAGGGCAAGAAGTAACGCCACCGTGCGAGACTCCAGCCGCCCGGCCCCGGGGCCGGGCGGCTGGCCAACGAGCGGAGCACCTGTGACAGACACCCTCGCCTGGGACGCCTACGCCGGACAGCGACCCGAGCGCCGGCCCGTGAACGGCCGCGGCGAGACAACCTGGTTCAACTGGACACAGCACGCGGACCACGGGCCCGGCGCCGAACTCCTCGCGCTCCCCGACCGTGGGAGCGTGCTGGATCTCGGCTGCGGCAAGGGGGGCAATGCCGCGCACCTGGCCACCGTCGGCCACCACACTGCGGGCGTCGACATCTCACCGCGCCAACTCGACGCCGCCCGAACCCGCTGGGGCCACCTCGGCCGGCTCACCCTGCACCAGGCCAACGCCCTGGACTACCTGGAGGAGCCGGGCCCTGACTTCGACGCCGTCTACTCCGTGTACGGCGCCATGTGGTTCACCGAGCCTGCCACCCTGCTCGCCGTGATCCGCTCGCGACTGCGGCCCGGCGGTGTCCTCGCCTTCTCGCAGCGGCCACCCGTGGAGGGCTGCTACGGCTGCCAGGCCTCGTACATCCCCCACGCGGACGATGAAGACCCGTTCGTCGTGAGGCGCTGGGACTACGAGCCCACTGTGTGGACGCATCTGCTCTACGAGAGCGGATTCACCAAGGTGGCCGCGCAGGTCCTGCCGCCCCCGCTCGGGAAGCGGCGCACGGGCACGCTGCTGGTCGAGGCACGCGTCTGACAGCCGGGCGCCGCCTTCCCTCGCGCCACGAGGGCGGCGAGCGGGACGCCAAGTGGCGCCGCGATGGGGACGAGACCGGCGAGTAGGGGGCTGGCGTGGCTCTGCTCGATCCTATTGACGCCTGCCGGTCAAGGTCGGCCAGCTCGGCCAGGCGCTCCTGGGTGGGGTTCGAGTGAAGGCGTACCGCGCGGATGCGCTCGCCGACGGCCCGGCGGCGGGCGATGACCAGGCGGGTAGCGGAGCGGACGGCACTCGTCAACGCTTGCGGGACCATGTTCCCAGCGAAGCTCGCCTCAAGCCGGTCGCGAACTGCCGCAACGCCCCGTCCACGTGCCTCGTCCGACCGGACCGTCCACCTCCGCCCGTCCGGGTGCTCGTTCCCGCCGTGAAGTCCTGGACCGGCCCGGTCGGCCCCATCAGTCGTTGGCGGTCTCCTCACGGATGAGGAGCCGGTGCGACTCCTGCATCTCGTCGGGGAGTTCCGCGGGGGAGAACCATCGGGCCTCCAGGATCTCGAACGGGTCGATCGCCAGGTCGCCGCCGAGGAACCGGGCCTCGTAGGCGACTTCGACGCGCAGCCGGAAGCCGCTCCTGAGGTACAGCAGCCGGCCGGCCTCGACCTCCAGGCCGGTCTCCTCGCGCACCTCCCGGGCGACGGTCGCCGAGAACTCCTCGCCCCTGATCGCGTAGCCGCTCGGCAGGCCCCACTGGCGGCCCTCGGGCCACAGGCGGTGGCGCAGCAGCAGCACGCGGCCCTGATCGTCGCGGACGAGTCCGGTCACGCCCACCATGAACGTCGCGTGGGTCAGCCACAGCAGCCGCCACTGCACCGGACGGATCATCCACCACAGCCGGGCGATGATGCGCTTCATCCCTGCCTCCTCGGCGACCGTGCCGGCGCCGTGCCGGCCACCGGGGGCGCGTGCGGCGACCAGCGCTGCCTGGTGGTGCGCAGGGCGTCCAGACGGGTCAGTATGGCCGCTCGCAGCGTCGCGAACTCCTCCTCGCGACGGTAGTCGGGCTGCGCCGTCGTCTGCAGGGGGTGCTTGCGGTACACGCCTCCCGGCGTGCCCAGCATGCGTCCCGGGGCCACGGACGCGCGGGTGAGCACGAGCCCGATGGTCTCCATGGCGGGCAGCGCGGGCCAGCCGCCCACGGCACGGACGAGATCGGTACGCGCGGTCAGGTGTGTGGCCACCACCGGGAAGCGGTCCCGCTCGATGGCGCCAACGTACGCGCCGGGGCCGGGGTATCGAACCGCGCTATCGAACCGGGCTACCGGCAACCTCCCCCCGGACTCGCCCCATCGCTCCCGCCGTCCACCGAGTCCACCGCCCCCGGCACCTGGCCCCCCGGCCCCGCCCCGCACCGCCGCAACGCCCCCTCCACCCGGACCGTCCACCCCCGCCGGTCCAGGTGCTCCAGCAGCGGGATGGCGACGCGGCGGGTGGTGTCCAGGGCGCGGCGGGCCTCGCTCGCCGAGAACGGCTGGGGGAGGCCGGCGAGGATCGTGGCGGCCTCGGCGTCCGCGCCGGGCAGGAGGACGATGCCGTCCGCGATCCTCAGCAGGGAGCCCGCCGCGGCGGCCGCGGCCAGCAGGCGGGGGGTGAGGCCCAGCCCGGCGAGGCGGTCGGCCTCCGGTGCGCGGAAGGGGGCGCGGGCCAGGTCCGTGCGGACCGCCGCGACGGCGGATTCCGCCTCGGGGGGCAGCGCGGGGCGTGCCCGGCTGCCGTAGACGCGGCCGTCGCGCTGCCGCAGGCCGGGGCCGGCCGCCAGCAGTGCCTCGACCAGGCGGCGTTCGGGCAGGTCCAGCGTCTGACGGGCCGTCTCCAGCGGCAGGCCGGGCTCCAGCGGGTGCCGGACGGCGTGTTCCTCGACCGCGCGGCGGAGCCGGTCGCGCAGGGCGGACCAGTGGGCCGGGTCCGCCAGCCACTCGCCGGCCACCGGCTCCGAAGGCGGGCTCGCCCCCATCGCGAGTAGTTCCACGCGGTGCACCAGGCCGCGCCGGCGCAGCTCCGCGGCACCGTCCGGAGCGCCGGCGACCGCCCGCAGGTCCCGGGCCCGCTGCGCCGCGGCGCCCCGCCGGGCGAGCGCGGGCGGGCGGACGTCGAGGACGGTCACCCCGGCCGGGACGCGGTGCCTGCCCGGGTCCCGCAGCAGCGCCCGGTCGCCGATCCTGAGCGGCAGCGCCGTGGCCAGCCGCAGGCGGGCCGTGTCCCCGCCCAGCGGACGGACCGTCACCGGCACCGCCGCGGAACCGGCGTGCAGCGTCAGGTGCCGGGGCAGGTCGCGGGCCGGGGCGCCGGTCAGCCGGACGTCCACGGTGTCCGCGCCGAGCCAGCGCCCCGGCGTGAGCAGCGCGTCCCCGCGGCGCAGTGCCGCGGCGTCCGCGCCGTGCACGTTGACCGCGACCCGGGCCACCGCCGGCACCTCGGTCCTGGGCTCCTTGAGCGCCTCAAGGCCCCGCACCCGCAACGGCCGCCTGCCGTCCACGCCCACCAACTGGTCGCCCACCCGGAGCGTGCCCGCGCCGAGGGTCCCCGTGACGACGGTGCCCCGGCCGCGCACCGTGAAGGCACGGTCGATCCAGAGCCGTACGTCCGCCTCCGGATCCGGCGCGGGCAGCGCGCTCGCGGTGCGGACCAGCGCCCCGCGCAACTCGTCGAGGCCCTCACCGCTCATTGGGCTCACGGCCACGGACGCCACCTCGCCCAGCGACGACTCGGCGATCCGGTCCAGCGCCTCCTTGCGCGCCGCCGCCGGATCGGCGAGGTCGCAGCGCGAGACGGCGAGCAGCCCGTGCCGGGCGCCGAGCGCGTCCAGGACCGCCAGGTGCTCCTCCGACTGCGGCTGCCAGCCCTGGTCCGCGGCGACCACGAACAGCACGGCGGGGACCGGCCCCACGCCCGCCAGCATGTTCGCCACCAGCCGCTCGTGCCCCGGCACGTCGACGAACGCGGTCTCCCCGGCGCCGGGCAGCCGCGTCCACACGAACCCCAGGTCCAGCGTCATGCCCCGGCGCCGCTCCTCCGCCCACCGGTCCGGTTCCATCCCGGTCAGGGCCCGCAGCAGGGCTGACTTGCCGTGGTCGACGTGTCCGGCGGTGGCGAAGACGTGCACGGTTCACCTGCCGGGGGTGGTGGGGGCGGCGGGGGTGGGGGTGGTGACGGCGGCAGGGGCGGTGGCCGTCCGGTCGGGTGGGGTCGCGCCCACGGGGTCCTGCCCGGTCGCCGTGTCCCGTCCGGTCACCGCGTCCTGCCGGGTCACCGTGTGCCGCCCGGTCCCGGTCCCGATACCCGTCCCGCCCGCCGCCGGGGCGCACGCGTTCCGGACGGCGGCGGCCAGTGCCACGTCAGCGTCCTCCGGAACCGCCCGCAGGTCCAGCAGGCACCGACCCTGCTCCACCCTCCCCAGGACCGCGGGCACCCCCCGCCGCAGGGGCGCCGCGCAGGACGCGGGCAGGGAGACGGCGGCGCTGGGCAGCGTCACCCCCGGGGCGCCGCCGCCACCGATCACCGCCTCGCTGTCCACCGCCCGGCTGTCCACTCCGGCCGCGCGCAGCCGGGCCGCCAGGTGTTCGGCGCGTGCCCGGAGCCGTCCGGGGCCGGCGTGGAGCGCCGCGTGGACGGGGGTGGCGGGGCCGCGCAGGGTGGCCTCCAGGGCGGCGAGGGTCAGCTTGTCCACGCGCAGGGCCCGGGCCAGCGGGTGCCGGGCCAGCCGCCGCACCAGCTCCCCGCGGCCGAGCAGGAGCCCGCACTGCGGGCCGCCCAGCAGCTTGTCACCGCTGGCGGTCACGAGGTCGGCGCCCGCGCGCAGCCAGGTCGCCGCGTCGGGCTCGTCCGGCAGGAGGGGGTCGGGGGCGAGCAGCCCGGAGCCGATGTCCGCGACGACCGGAACGCCCAGCCGGGCCAGGTCGGCCACCCCGACCTCGCTGGTGAAGCCGGTGACGCGGAAGTTGGACGGGTGCACCTTGAGCACGAACCCGGTCTCCGGTCCCACGGCCGAGGCGTAGTCGGCGAACGCGGTGCGGTTGGTCGTGCCGACCTCGCGGAGCCGTGCCCCGGTGGACTCCAGCAGGTCGGGCAGCCGGAAACCGTCCCCGATCTCCACCAGTTCGCCCCGGCTGACCACGATCTGCCTGCCGCGGGCCAGCGCGGTCGCCGCGAGCGCCAGGGCCGCCGCCCCGTTGCCCACCACATGGGCGCCCTCCGCGGCCGGCACCCGCTCCATCAGCGCCTCGATCGCGGAACGGCCGCGCCGCGCCCGTAGCCCCGTACCGAGGTCGAGTTCGACGTCCGTGGTGCCGGCCGCGGAGAGCAGCGCGTCACGGGCGGCGGCCGAGAGCGGGGCACGGCCGAGGTTGGTGTGGAGCAGCACCCCGGTCGCGTTGACGACCGGCCGGAGCGCGGACGCGGTGGCGGGCAGCGCGGCCACGGCACGTTCGACGATCCCCGAGACGGGCACCTCCCCGGCACGCGCCCGCTCCTGCACCCCGGCCAGCACCGCCTTCACCAGCCCCCGCCCGAGCCGTTCGACCGCGGCGGCCAGCCGGGGATCGGCGAGCAGCACGTCCGTGCGGGGCAGCCGGCGGCGGGGGTCGCTCGCCACGGAGGGGTGGGCGTCCGGCACGGGCACGTGAGCCTCCGGCGCGGCGGGGGCGCGGTCCGGAACCGGGTCGCGTTCCATGCGCTGCCCCTTCGCTGAGAGCCGCTACGGACGGGCCGGCGGAACCGGTACGGGCGGACCGGGGCCGAGCGACCCCGAACGCTCGGAGCCCCGGGCGCCCTTCCGGCCCACCACCGGCGCGCGCCCACGGTACGACCGCCCCGCCGGGCACCCCCGGCGCCACACCGCCGGCCTCCGCGCGCACCCCGAACGCACCAACGCGCCGTACGCCGAACGCGTCATGGGGGGCGCCGCCGGGGAGCCGTCCCCGCGAAATCCGATTGGCTTCCGGCCCCAACGGTGCCAGGCACCGGCAAGTACAGGCCGACGTCCAGGAGGAACAACCGTGTCACTCACCAGAAACCTGTGCGGTACCGCCGCGGCCCTCGCCCTGGCCGGCGCCGCACTCATGGCCGCACCGTCGGACGCGGCAGCCACGCACGCGGCATCCACCCACGCGGCATCCACGCACGTGACATCCACGCACGTGACATCCACGCACGCGGCATCCACGCACGTGACATCCACCCACGCCGAACCCACCCGCACCCGCACCCCAGGCGCCCACCCCGGCGCCGCCCCCGCTTGCACCCGGAACGTCACGGACCGGAACGTCACCGGCCGGCCCGCGCTGGACGCCGTCAGGCCGGGCGACGTCGTCTGCGTCGACGGCCTCTCCCGTGGCCACCGGCTGGAGATCGACAAGGGCGGCACCGCGGACAAGCCCGTCACCTACTCCGGCAACGGGCAGCGGGTCGGCGGCATCGACATCGACGCCGACCACGTCATCGTGGACGGCTACACCATGGAGGGGCCGTCCGCTCCGGGCATCGAGATCCACGGCGACGGCGTCACCGTCCAGAACAACACGGTCACGGCCCCGCAGGGCGGCGACGGCGACGGCCTGCGCTTCTTCGGCGACGACATCACCGTCGCGCACAACACCATCTCCAGCACCGACAACAGCACCGGCGCGCACGCCGACTGCATGCAGACCTTCACCACCGACGACGAGGACGTGGCGAGCCGGAACGTGGTGATCGACGGCAACACCTGCCGGAAGATCGACAACATGTGCCTGATGGCCGAGGGCCCCGACTCCGAGGCCGGCGACGGCAGCGGCGAGGGTGTCTCGGAGTACTGGACGTTCCGGAACAACGACTGCCAGACGCAGCAGGCGTCCCAGACGCTGATGGTCGACGACGTGCAGCACCTGACCGTCACCGGCAACACCTGGGAGGCGGGCCCCGACCACGCCATCGGCCTCCAGAACCACGCGACCGGCGCCCACGTGAAGGACAACAGGCTCGACCCGTCCATCGACTGCGAGGTGGGCATCGACAAGTCGTCCATGGCGGGCTACGAGGGTCCCGAGCCCGGCTGCGACCCGTGAACCGCACCCGGGGCCACACCCGGAACCGCGCCCGCGACCGCACCTCGGACCACACCCGGGGACAGACCGGACGACCGCCGGGACCCAACCCAGCCCAGTCCAACCCAGTCCAACCCGGCGCGAACCCCCAGCGCGACCCCCCCCGGCGTGCCCCCCGTCGCACTCCCCGCCGCCACGCCCCCGCCGAACTCCACCCCGGCGAGGGCTAACACGAAGGCGTTCCGGGGTAGGTGGAGACCAGGTCATGCTGAGGGGGACGGTATGGATCCGACGGCGCCCGCGACCGGGGCCGCAATGCCGAGCGCCATGACGGCCGACGTGAGCGCCACGGCGACGAGCGGGCGCGTCATGCCCGCGGACGCAGCGTTGGTGGTGCACACCCTCGGCCGCGGAACGGACGCCACCCACCCATGAGCACCCCTGAACCGCCCGAGGACGAGGGCGCCGAGGGCGGACCCCGCGGCGTGGGCGACGAAGGCGGCGACCGCCCCGAGGGAACCCGCCTCCACGCCCAGGCCACGGATCGCGCCAGGATCTACCAGGCACTCCGCGACCTCCATGTCTCCGAGCGGCACCAGCACTTCTACTACCTGGACGGCGTGCGGGCCGTGCGCCGTGCGAAGTCCGGTGGGGAGCCGGGGGACTGCCCGTATCCGGGCCTGTCGTCGTTCGGCGCGGACCAGGCCCGGTGGTTCTTCGGGCGGGACGAACTGGTCTCCGACCTGCTCGTGGGGCTCGACCGGCGCCTGTGGGGCGGTGGCGGGCTGGCGGTGGTAGCGCCGTCCGGGGCCGGCAAGTCCTCGCTCCTCGAAGCGGGCCTGCTGCCCGCCGTCGCCGCCGGGCTGCTGCCCGTCGAGGGATCGCGGGACTGGCCGCGCGCCGTGCTCACCCCCACCGAGCACCCGTTGACGGAGCTGGCCGACCGGCTGGCCGAGGTCACCGGAACCAGCCCGCGGCAGGCGGCCGACGTCCTGGCCGAGGGGCCCGCGGAGTCCGTCTCGATGCTGCGCGAGGCACTGGGCAGGCAGTCCGGCGCCGGGCAGACCGGCGCGGCGCACCGGCGGTGGATCCTCGTCGTCGACCAGCTCGAAGAGCTGTTCACGCTCTGCACCGACGAGCGTGAACGCGCCGCCTTCCTCGCCGTCCTGGGCGCCGTCGCCGAGGCGGAGCCCGGGGGGAGGGGCCCGGCAGGGCTGGTCGTGTACGGGCTGAGGTCGGACTTCTACACCCGATGTGCCGAGTATCCGGGGCTCCGGTCGGTCCTCCAGGACGGCCCGGTGCTGGTCGGGTCCATGTCCGCGACCCGCGTCCGGGAGGCGATCATCTTCCCGGCCAGGGACGTGGGCCTGGAAGTCGACCCGGGTCTCGTCGAGGTGCTGCTGCGCGATCTCGGCGCACCGGCGCACTCCGGCGAGGCCGGCGACGGCGCCACCGCCGTTCCGGCCGGATACGAGGCAGGGCGACTGCCCCTGCTGGCGCACGCGTTGCGGGCCACCTGGCAGCAGCAGCACGGCCGCGCCCTCACGGTGGAGGGGTACGAGGCCACCGGCGGCATCGCCCGCGCCGTGCGCACCACCGCCGAGGAGCACTACACGCGTCTCGACGAGGCGGGCAGGGCGGCCGCCCGCGCCGTGCTGCTCCGCCTGGTCAAGATCGGCGCGGGCGGGGAGGACACCCGCCAGCGCGTCCCGTACGGCGACCTGCTGGGGCACGGCGGGGATTCCGCCGCGGCCATGGCGGTCGTCGAGACGTTCACCGGCGCCCGCCTGCTGACCCGGGAAGGCGACAGCGTGGAGATCACCCACGAGGTGCTGCTGCGCGCGTGGCCACGCCTGCGGGACTGGATCGAGGCCGACCGGCCCGGCAACCTCGTCCGCCAGGAGCTCGAAGCCGCCGCGGCTGACTGGGAGCACGCGGGCCGCGACCCGGGCATGCTCCACAGCGGCAGCCGGCTCGCGGCAGCCGAGGCCTGGGCCGGTTCGGCACCCTCGGGAGCCCTCAGCTCCACCGCGTCGGCCTTCCTCACGGCCTCGGTGCACAGGCGGCGCCGTGCCCTCGGCGTCCGCAACGCGGTGATCGCCGCCCTGGTCGTCCTCTTCCTGTCCGCCTGTACCGCCGCCTTCATCGCGCAGCACCAGAGGACCACCGCGCAGACGGAACGCGACAGGGCGATCTTCAGCCAGCTCACCGCCAGGGCCGAGGCCCTCCGCGGCAACCAGCCCTCGCTCGCGGCCCAGCTCGACATCGCCGCGTACCGCATGAGGCAGACATCAGGCCTCTACACCCACCTGGTCACCGACGCGAACAACCCGCTGTCCACCACCCTGACCGGGCACACGGGACCCGTCTACACCGTGGCTCTCAGCCCGGACGGGCACACCCTGGCCAGCGCGGGCTACGACGGCACGCTGCGGCTGTGGGACGTCCCCTACCCGGCTCGCACGAGGCCGCTGGGCGCACCGCTCCTCAGAGGCTCCAGCGCCATCGACTCGGTGGCGTTCAGCCCGGACGGGCACATCCTGGCCAGCGCCGGCACGGACGGCAAGGTGCGGCTGTGGGACCTCGCCGACCGCGCCCACGCCACCCCGCTCGGCTCGCCTCTGCCGGGACACACCAGTGTCGTCCGCTGGGTGGCGTTCAGCCCGGACGGGCAGACCCTGGCCGCCGCCGGGTCGGACGGCACGGTGCGCCTGTGGAACCTCACCGACCCCGCCTACCCCGCCCCGCTGGGCAAGCCCCTGACCGGCCACACCGGCGTCGTGAACGCGGTGGCGTTCAGCCCCGACGGGCATCTCCTGGCCGGCGCCGGAGCGGACGGCCGGGTGCGGCTGTGGGATCTCACCCATCCCTCCCGCGCCACCCCGCTCGGCTCCGCCCCGTCCCGTTCCGCGGGCGCCGTCTGGGCGGTGGCGTTCAGCGCGGACGGGCACGTTCTGGCGACCTCCGGTGCGGAGGGCACGGTGCGGCTGTGGGATGTCACCGACCCCGCTCGCACCGCCCCGCTGGGCCGGCCCCTGCCCGGCCACACCGGCACCGTCTACTCGCTCGCGTTCAGCCCGAGCCGGCACACGCTGGCCAGCGCGGGTGAGGACGGGACGGTGCGGTTGTGGGACGTCACCCATCCCGCGACCGCCGTCCCGCTGGGGTCGCCCCTGAGCACCAGCACCGGCCCGGTCTTCTCTGTGGCGTTCAGCGCGGACGGGCACGTCCTGGCCGCCGCCGGGGCGGACCACACGGTGCGGCTGTGGAACCGCTCCACACCCCTCGGGACGGACCTGACGAGCGGCAGGGGCGACGCCGTGAACGCGGTGGCGTTCAGCCCGGACGGGCACACCCTGGCCAGTGCCGGAGCGGACCAGGCGGTGCGGCTGTGGAACCTCGCCGATCGCGCCCATGACCCGTCGCCGGGGCGGCCCCTGACGGGTCACAGCAACCCCGTCGAAGCGGTGGCGTTCAGTCCGGACGGGCACGTCCTCGCCAGCGCCGGATCGGACGGCACGGTCCGGTTGTGGGACGTCACCCGGCCCGCCCACGCCACCGCTCTGGGCACGCTGACCGGCCACACCGGCCCGGTCCTCTCCGTGGCGTTCAGCCCGGACGGGCACACCCTCGCCAGTGCGGGTGACGACGGGACGGTGCGGTTGTGGGACGTCACCGACCCCGGGCACGTCACCCGGCTCGACCGGCCCGTGGCCGGCCACGGCAACCCCGTGAACGCGGTGGCGTTCGCCCCGAGCGGGCACGTCCTGGCCGGCGCGGACACGCTCGGCGCGGTGCGGCTGTGGGATGTCGCCGACCCCCGGCACGCCGCTGCGCTGGGCTCCCCCCTGAACAGCGGCACCGGGCCCGTGCACGCGGTGGCGTTCGCCCCCGACGGGCACGCCCTGGCGAGCGCGGGCACGGACGGGACGGTGCGGTTGTGGGATGTCGCGGATCCCCGCCACGCCGCTGCGCTGGGCTCTCCCCTGAACAGCAACAACGGCCCCGTGCGCACGGTGGCGTTCAGTTCGGACGGGCACACCCTGGCCAGTGCCGGTGCGCACGACGTGTGGTTGTGGGACCTCGACGACCCGGCCGACACGACCCCGCTCGACCCACCGCTGACCGGCCACAGCGGCCCCGTGAACGCGGTGGCGTTCAGCCCCGACGAGCAGACCCTCGTCAGCGCCGGTGACGACGGGACGGTGTGGATGTGGTCGATGAGCGCCGATCAGGCCATCCGGCAGATCTGCAAGTACACCAATCCCCTGACGCCCCGGCAGTGGAAGCAGTACGTGCCCCAGCTGCCGTTCACGCCGCCCTGCGGGTGACGAGCGCGGCCGGCAGCGTGGATGCTGCCGGCCGGGCGCCTCCGCTGTCGCGACGGCCTGGCGGAGAGCTCAGGAGCCACCGCCGGCACCCCGGCGTTTCAGGAACAGCGAGCCGGCGTAGAGGGCCGCGGCGACCGCGACGAGGCCCCCTCCCACCACCAGGATCAGATCCGCGGTGTCCCAGCCGCCGACCGCGTCACCGCTGGCCTGGGCCCGGTCCGAGCCGCCCGCCGCGGGATCCGGTTCCGGTTCCGCCGATGCCGTGCTGCCGCCGGGCGCCCGGGACGGGGTGCTGTGGGTGCCGTGGGCGCCGGCGCCGGCACTCGCGGACGCCGACGTGCCCGGGAGCGAGCCGGACGGGCTGCCCGTCGCGGCCCCGGAGGCGCTGGGGGCGGTGCCGGAACCCGGTGTCGTGGGGCCGGTCGGATGCGTCGGCGCCGGGGGCTCCTTGATGGCGAACGACAGGAGCTGGTTGTTCTGTCCCGGGTCCAGCCGGCACGGGGCGTTGAGACTGCCCTGGTTGACCTGGTCGCCGTTCGCGTTCCTCCCGATGAGGTGCAGCGTGAGGTCGTCGACCATGATCCGCCCGTTGCCCGGCCGGGTGAAGGTGACGGACGGCGCGATGCCGCTCGTGCGGATGTCGAACGGGCCGGACGCCGGGACGGGGGTCCTGGCCACGTTCAGGGACACGGTCTGGTTGCTGCCGCTCCCCGGCGCGTCCACGTGGATCCTCGCGTCCGCCGTGCCCTCGACGGTCTTCACGCTCACCAGCCCGAGCGCCTGCGTGGTGCCCCCGTCCACCGTTCCCACCGCGTTGATCGGGTAGCCCGGGGTGGGCCGGCCGACGATGTGGGTCTTGGACAGGTTCGTGTTGATCTTCACGCCCAAGGGGTGATCGTTGATCACCGGGTACGTGCAGGTGTAGTTCAGGTCGAGGGAGACCGGAACGGAGACCGCTGTCCCGGCTCCGAGGACCCCCACGATTCCCGCCGCGGCCGCCACCGCGGACGCGGCACCCAGGGCGCTCCTGACCCTTAAGGCCTTTCCCGGGCTTCGGCCGTTGCTCCTGGCATCCATGCTCACCACCGTTGTCCGATGCCGCAGAGGTACTTCGTCCTCGACCGTTGTAGCAAGCCCTCATAAACAAGGGGTATACAGCTGTGCGTTCGGGAACGTGTGGGTGCCCGAAGCCGTGTCACCGGCCGCCGGGCATGTCAACACGGCAATCGGAATTGAAGAGTCCGCTCACTGGGAACGCGTTCATGGATCACTCCGGTCCCGAAAGGCACGACAGGAACAGCGGCACCATCCGACCCTTGATGGGGGCGCCTCCGGGGCTTCCCGGAGGCGCCCTGACCGTGCGATACAGGCCGGAACCAGCCGGAGTTACTGGCAGGTTGCTGTCATGCGGGGCAAAAATCGCGGTTGAGCCCGGAGGGGCTGGAGGGAACGCCCTAGACTCGCAGTCGGAACTGCCGCTGAGAGTGGGAACGCCCCGGCAAGCGGTGGCGCCGGGGCAATTCTCTCCGTGAGACGGAAACCGGTCCGGCGAGTCCCCGTTGAACTGGTGTGCCCGTAATGGCGGCGATCCCACGGAATCCACCCGGCCGCCCGAAACCGAAATCGCTTCAGCATATCGCTATTGCACTGAGGAGATCCCGTGAATGCCAAGGTCCCGGTGAGCAGCACCGCAGTTCCGGGCGCGAGTGAGAACGAGGCGCAGAGCAGCGGGACCGCCGAGATGTGCGCTGCCGTCCGGTCCGTGGAACACATGCGGCCCGCCGGCGACCGGCTCCTGGACGACCCGTACGCCCACCACTTCATCCAGAACCCGCTGTACCGGTTCCTGTTCGCGCGCAGCGTCACCGCCATGCCAGCGGCACGCCTGTACAACTCCCTCTTCGAGGGCTGGGCCGCGGAGATCATCCTGCGCTACCGGCACAGCGACGAGCTCATGAAGCGCGCCGTCGACGGCGGCTGCCGGCAGGTCGTCATCCTCGGCGCCGGCTACGACTCGACGGCCCTGCGCTGCGCGTTCGACGCCGACGTGGTCTTCTACGAGGTCGACAAGCCGGACACGCAGGAGAACAAGCTGGAGATCATGCGGCGCAAGCAGCTCCGGCCGCGGTCCAGGGTCGAGTACATCGGCTGCGACTTCGCCGCGGGCGACGACGTGGTGGAGCGCCTCACCTCGCGGGGGTTCGATCCCGCCGAGCCGAGCTTCGTCAGCTGGCTCGGGGTGTCGTACTACCTGCCGCGGAGCGCCGTGCGGGACACCCTGGAGAAGCTGTCCAGGGCCTGCGCCCCCGGCAGCAGGGTGATCTTCGACTACGTCGTGCCGGGGGTGATCGACGGGACGATCGACCACACCGGCGCCCAGCGCGGACGGCGCTTCGCGGCCAAGCGGGGCGAGCCGTTCTCGTTCGGCATCGGGCGCGACGAGCTGGACGCGTTCCTGCCCGACGAGAGCTTCCGGGTCGTGGAGAACTTCACGGTGCCCGATCTCGTCGAGCTGTACGGGGACCCGAAGAGCTTCTGGCTCTCGGTGGCGGACTTCATCGGGACGATCGTGCTGGAACGGGAGTAGGGGCCGCGCGGCACCGAGCCGGTGCCGGTGCCGTCCCCCCGTCCGGACATCCTCACCCGCGGGAGAGCCGCGGCCCGCGCGCAGCACTTCTGCGCGGGCCGCGGCTTTCTCGCGGATGCACCGCCACCGCCGCACCGCCTCGGCCTGAACGCGCCAGGCCGGGCGGAGCCGGACCGGACCGGGCCCCGGCGAGTGGCGCTCGCGACGGCTAGAACGCGGCCTCCTCCAGGTCCATGAGGTCGTTGGTGACCCCCTCGGCGACGGCGCGCTCCGCGGTGAGCAGCGGCAGCCTCGTCCGCGCGAAGAACCGCGCCACGGCGATCTTGCCGCGGTAGAAGGGCACGTCCTTCTCGTGCGCGCCCGGCAGCTTGTCCAGGGCCACCGCGGCGTGCCGCAGCAGCAGGTAGCCGATGACCAGGTCGCCGCTGGTGTGGAGCAGGCGGGTGGTGTTCTGGCCCACCTTGTAGATGCTCGCGGGGTCCTCCTGCGCGGCGGTGAGCTGGGTGAGCATCGTCCCCGCCATGGCCTCGGCGTCGGCGAGCGCCGTGGCGAGCAGGTCGCGCTCCGCCGCCAGCTCCGGGCCGCCCCGCGCGGCGCCGAGGAAGGCGCCGATCTCCTGCTTCAACGCCGTCAGGGCCCGGCCCCCGTCACGGACGATCTTCCGGAAGAAGAAGTCCATGCCCTGGATACCGGTCGTCCCCTCGTAGAGGGTGTCGATCTTGGCGTCCCGGATGTACTGCTCGATCGGGTAGTCCTGGAGGTACCCGGAGCCCCCGAGGATCTGGAGGGACCGCGCCAGCAGCTCGTACGACCGCTCCGAGCCGTGGCCCTTGACGAGTGGCAGGAGCAGGTCGTTGAGGCCCCGCGCGGCGGACGCGTCCTCGCCGGCGTCCTCCGCGGCCCGGATGTCGTCCTGGAGCGCGGCGGTGTACAGCACCAGGGCGCGCAGGCCCTCGGCGTACGCCTTCTGCGTCATCAGGGAGACCCGCACGTCCGGGTGGTGGGTGATGGGGACGCGCGGGGCGGCCTTGTCCGTGAAGGCGGCGAGATCGGGTCCCTGGACGCGCTCCCTGGCGTATGCGAGGGCGTTGAGGTAGCCCGTGGAGAGCGTGGACATCGCCTTCGTGCCGACCATCATCCGCGCGTACTCGATGATCCGGAACATCTGCCGGATGCCGTCGTGCTTCTCGCCGAGCAGCCAGCCCTTCGCCGGGCGGTCCGCGCCGAAGGCCAGCTCGCAGGTGGTGGAGACCTTCAGGCCCATCTTGTGCTCGACGTTCGTGGCGCGGACGCCGTTGCGCTCGCCCAGCGAGCCGGTGTCCCAGTCGAAGTCGAACTTGGGCACGACGAACAGGCTGAGCCCCTTGGTGCCCGGGCCGTGCCCCTCGGGGCGGGCGAGCACGAAGTGGACGATGTTCTCGGCGAGGTCGTGCTCGCCGTTGGTGATGAACCGCTTGACGCCCTCGATGTGCCAGGAGCCGTCCTCCTGCCGCACGGCACGCGTGCGGCCGGCGCCCACGTCTGAGCCGGCGTCGGGCTCCGTCAGCACCATGGTCGTGCCCCACCGGCCCTCCACCATGCTGCGCGCGATGGCCAGCTGCTCCGGCGTGCCCAGTTCGGCGACGACGGCGGCGAAGTACGCGACGCCCGAGTACATCCAGATGGCCGGGTTGGCGCCGAGCACCAGCTCGGCCATGGCCCAGTGCAGCGACGGCGGGCAGGGGGTGCCCCCCAGCGCCTCCGGCATGCCGAGCCGCCACCACTCCGCGTCCATGAAGGAGGCGAAAGCCCTCTTGAATTCCCCGGGAAGCTCGGCGGTGCAGGTTTCCGGATGGAAGACCGGAGGGTTCCGGTCCGCGGTGATGGAGGACGGGGACAGTTCGTGAACGGCGAGCCGCTCCACCTCCGAGAGCACGGTGCGGGCCGTGGCCGTGTCGATGTCCTTGAAGGGGGCCGTGCCGTAGAGCCGTTCGCGGCCGAGCACCTCGAACAGGTTGAACTCCAGATCGCGTATGTTCGACTTGTAATGCTCCAAAATATCTCCCTAAAGGTTGAAGCGGGCCGCCCAAACCCCCAACGGCGGGCGGGTGCCGTCGCCGAGAAAGGCTACCCATTGGTAACGCCCATGGGAGAGCGGAGTTCCGGCGTGGCGAGAGGTGTGACAGGTTCCTGCCGGGGGCGCCACGCGGCCGTCGAGCGGGGGTGCCGCACGGCCCCCGAGGCCGTCAGGGCCCGTCGGCTGGAAGGGGCTTCACCTGCGGGGACGGCTCTTCCCGCGGCGCCGGGCGGGCCGCCGTGGCCCGGGGCACCCGGGCGACGCCCCGCCGTATGCCCGGGGCTCCGGTTGGGGGCGGGAAAGCGGCTGTTTCACCCCTCCGGCCGGAGAGCCGGCGTATTTTGGCACCCGTTGGAACATTGATTATTCAACCAAGGTCCGAGGGGTTGCGGTAGCCCGCCCGACCGGTTACTTGTGGTTACGTGGATTTCCCGGGCGAGTCGGCCGGGGCGGGCCCCGGGAGACGGCCCCCGAGCCTCCCGAAATCGTCAAGTCCGCATATAGATGTGTTGTGAACATTCCCGGTGGATCTTATGAGATCCCGGGTTGCGGGTTATATTCCCGCTTCCATTGGCTACGCGGCGATCCGTCATCCTGCTCAATGGCGCGCCGGATTGACAGTTTCCTGACATGGGCTGTTCGGCCGTCGCGATCGGTGGCCGATGTAGCATTCGGTAATAGGGGGTGTTATGTGCTGAGCGCGGACTCGGGTCAACACGGGGGACTTGGGGTTTGATTCAGTTTCGCCATGTCCGGCTTCTGTGGCCTTGTTCGCGCCATTCGCGTCTTGACGGCGTGTGAGCGAGCGTAGCGGCGCGTGCGCATCGATTTCTGAATGCGTCTGCGCCGGGATATTCCAGGTGAGTTACGGGGAAAATCTGTGAATGGTTTCTGGCTGCAGGAAGCCGAGGGCGGCCTGGCGGAAAGGCAGGGCGGTGCGAACATCTTGGAAGCCCTGCGTGGCGAGATCTGTCCTGGCGACGAACTCGATGCGACTCTGAGAAACGCGATCAGACTCCTGGAATCCGCGCTCCAGCACCGGTGCCGGATACGCTCTGATGCGCTGTCGGATCTCCCGAGCGGTTCTGACGGAATGTCGACCTGGACGCCACGGGTCGTCATGCAGGCCGAACGTGAGGTCTTCTGGTCCCTGGGAAACGTGGTCTACGGTGCCCATTCGATGGTCATGTCCCGGGCCCTGATGCAACTGGTCGACCAGGGGGTCTTCGTCCGGGTGCTCTGCTCCCAGCAGGCCGTCCGCAGCGAGAGCGGAAAGCAGTTACTGCGCGAACTGCAGCCCAAGGTCCAGGTGCGGATCACCCGGACCATGAGCCAGGAACTCGTCGTCGCCGACGACTCGGCGATCGTGGACATCACCGGCGCTCCCACCGGCGGCAGGGTCATGCTGGTCCAGGAGTCCCGGCTCGTCGGAGTGATGCGGAAGATCCTCTGCGGCGCGTGGGACGAAGCGAGCCCGGTCTCGGACCCGCTCTCCCACGTGGGCGGATCGCGCCGCAGGGTCCTCCAGGAGACCCTGACCCTGATGAGCAAGGGCTACAAGGACGACGTCGCGGCGCGGAAGATGGGCCTGTCCGTGCGCACCTACCGCCGCCACGTGGCCGACATCCTCCAGATCCTCAAAGCGGAGTCCCGGTTCCAGGCCGGTGTCCGGGCCGCCGAGGTGGGGCTGTTCGAGTCCGCCCCGAAGCAGGGCGAGTCGGCCGACCGCAAGCCCTGACCCCCGAGTGGCGCGGCCCGCGGCGGGCCGCGCCACTCGCACGGCACGACCGGGTGCGACCGTGCATGACCCGGCACGACCGTGCATGACCCGACAGGACCGGCACGACCCGGTACGGCCCATGGACGGTCCGCGGCACGACGCTGCCGGACCGTTCCCGTTCTCCCGCCGATTTCGGCCGCCCGCCGCGGAACCCTGGCAGCTTCATGAATCCCGGCCGCCCCGGATACGGCACCGATGCGGCACCGAGCCGGAAATCCCTGCAATTACCTGCCGTCGCCCGCCGATGGAAGACGTCAGACACGGCCCGCGAGTCAGGTTGTGGACGGTTCCTTGCGGTCCGTCATGACGGTCGAATAGCTTCATGGCCGTCCCTGGTGTGCGGTCTTCAAAAACGCGGGCCGACCGTAGGACCGCCGGTCGACGTAAGACCGCGGTCGGCCGCAATGCCGCGGTCGGCCGCAATGCCGCGGTCGGCCGCAATGCCGCGGTCGGCCGCAATGCCGCGGACGGGTCTTCGGAACCGCGCGAGACGAGTCTTCTAGCCGCGGGTCGGACGTCACACCACGGGTCGGCTGCCGTGAATTATGTCGGGTGAATTCTGATGATTGAGGAATATCCAATGACCACCTCACTAGAAGGTTCCTGGAGCCTGGTTCTCGGCGTCTCCAGCGGGATGGGCCTGGCCGTCGCCCAGAAGATGGCCCGTGAGGGCGGCAACGTCATCGGCGTCCACTTCGACACCGCGCAGGGCCAGGAGAAGGCGGCCGTGGCCGCCGAGGAGCTGCGCTCCCACGGAGTGCAGGTCCACTTCTTCAACGCCAATGCCGCGAGCCAGACCACCCGCACCGACCTCGTGCCCCGCATCGCCGAGCTGGCCGGCCAACGCGGAATCCGCGTGCTGCTCCACTCGCTGGCGTTCGGAACGCTCGTGCCCTTCCTGCCCGCCGAGGGCCAGCCGGGCATGATGCCCCGCCAGATGAACATGACCCTCGACGTCATGGCCCACTCCCTCGTCTACTGGACGCAGGAGCTGCACGCCGCGAAGCTGCTCCGCGCCGGATCGAAGATCTACGCCATGACCAGCGCGGGCGACGTGAAGGTCTCCTCGAACTACGGCGCCGTGTCCGCGGCCAAGTGCGCGCTGGAAGCCCACGTGCGCCAGCTCGCCGTGGAACTCGCCCCGCACGGCGTCGCGGTGAACGCGCTGCGGGCCGGCGTCACCGTCACCCGCTCCCTCGAACTCATCCCCGAGCACGGGGAACTCGTCGAGCGGGCCGCCGCCAACAACCCGCACAAGCGCCTGACACGGCCCGAGGACGTCGCCGACGCGGTGGCCCTGCTGTCCGCGGCGGACTCGTCCTGGATCACCGGCAACGTCATCGGTGTCGACGGCGGCGAGGTCCTGACCGCCTGATGGACACGACCACGGAGAGGATCGAGCGGGACGGCAGGGCGAAACGGGCGATACGGGCCGTGGGCTCCGCCGTCCGCGCCCCGGCCCTGAGCATCGCGGGCGCCTGCCTCGGGGCCCTGGGCGCGTACCGCGTCTACCACCCGCGGACGACCCCCGGCGGCCGGACGCCCGAGAACAAGCGGCTCCCGCTGCGGCACATGAGCATCACCACGTCCAGGGACAAGCTCTCCCTGAAGGCGTGGGTGGTCCCGGGCGAGGGCCCCCACACCGTGGTGGTCTGCCACGGCATGAGCCGGACCAGGTCCAGCACCATCGGGCACATCGAGGTGCTGCACCGCGCCGGCTACCACGTGGTCGCCTACGACATGCGCAACCACGGGGAGAGCGGCCGGCGCCGCACCCTCACCCGCATCGCCGACCGGCACACCAGCGACCTGCGGGACGTCGTGCGCGGCGTCCGCGGCGACGGCGAACTCGGGCGGGGCCACATCGCCGTGCTCGGCTTCTCCTTCTCGACCTGGCCGTCGCTGTACCTGCTGCGCGACCGGGATGCCGGGATCAGCGCCGTGATGTGCGACAGCGGCCCGATGAAGGACATCGCGGGCGGCTTCCGCAGCTTCGCCGAGCTGGCCCGCCGCACCCTGCCCCGGTCGCTGCGCCAGGGCGCCGGCTTCCGGACCTACCGCCGCGCCTTCGCGTTCGTCGGCATGCGCATGCTCGCGGTCGGCGACTGGCCGCCGCGGCTGGACGGCGTCACGACGCGGCTGCTGTTCGTATCCGGCGCGAAGGACGACGTCGTCGCCTCCGAGCAGGTGGCCGGCGTCGCCCGCCGGTACCCCTCCGCCGAGTACTGGGAAGCGCCCAACGCCATGCACATGAGCGGCATCCGCTTCGACAAGGACGAGTACCGGGACCGGATGCTGCGGTTCCTCAAGGACGCCTTCCACGAGGCCCCGCGACGGGGGGACGGGGCCTCGCAGCCCGGGAAAGGGGTGCTCGCGCATGACTGAGCACCTCCTCGTGGAGACCTCGGGGCCCTGGGCCGGGCCCGCCTGCGCCCGGTTCGTCGAGGACGCGGCCGTGCTCGCCGAGGCGGGACGGCAGGTGCGGGTGCTCCTCGTCGACGACGGCGTGACCGCCGCCGTGCCCGGCGCGCTGCCGGAGGCCGAACGGCTCCTCGCCGGCGGCGGGCAGCTCTGGGTCGACGCGTTCTCCCTCGGACGCCGCGGCCTCGGCGGAGCCCCGCTCGCGTCCGGCTGCCGGCTCGTCGGCATGGCGGAGGTCGCCGACGAGATCCTGAAGCCGGCGGTCAGGGTGGTGTGGCACTGACATGGCACTCGTCGTCCCACCCTCCGACGTCCTGCTCGCCCTCATGGGCGCCCCGCACACCAGCGACACCGCCAGCACGGCGCTGCGCACCGCCCAGGCCCTGCTGGAGCGGGGCGGCACGGTCCAGGTCTGGACGTGCGGCTACGCCACCGGGCTCACCCAGGAGTCACTGGGCAGCAGCAAGCCGCGCAACGTCGTCGAATGGGCGCGCGACCACCCGTCCACCGCGACCGTCGCCCGCGGCATGATCCAGGAGTTCCCCGACCGCCTGAGCTGGTTCGTCTGCCGCTTCTGCAGCGAGGAGCGGGGCACCGCCGAGCAGATCCCCGAGGTCAGAAGGCGCCCCCCGTTCAAGTTCGGGGATCACGTGTCGGCCGCGACCAAGACCATCTTCTTGGGAGTGATCTGATGCCCGACCGGATGCCCGACCGGATGCCCGATCCGATGCCCGATCCGATGCCGAACCTCTCCGGCCGGCGCCTCGCCGTCATCGAGCGGGCTTACCGCGGCGCGATCGAGACGCAGTTCGCCGACGTCCTCTACCTGGTGCGCGAGCTCAACCGCCAGCTCGGCGGCCTCGACCTCCTGCTGCGCGGGCTCGCCGTGACCTACGCCGTCGAGGCGGCGCCGGTGCCGGCGGTCCGCGTCGGCGGCGGCGAGCTCGACACGCTCCCCGATCCGCGCCGCTCGATGGCCACCCTGCTCGACGAGGGCGTCGGCGTGCGGGTGGACGCGCGCGACCTCGCCGCGCTCGATCCCGCCGGCAGCAGCCGGCTGATGCCCGGCGCGGAGCTCATCGACGGGAGCCGTGCCGCGCTCCTGTGGCCGCAGTACGCGGAGGTGCTGTACCTGTGACCGGCCTCCGCGACCGAGTACCGACGACCGAATCAGCTTCACGAGGGGGAGGCCCCGTCATGGGCAGCGCCACGCCGAGCCAGGCACCCGTCATCTCCGCCTGGGCGGCCATATCCCCGATGGGGATGTCCGGCGAGGACTTCTCCGCCGGGCTGTCCGCCGGGAGACGCCCCGTGTCCGCGCTCGACGGCGAATGGCCGGGTCCCGCCGGGCAGGCGTGCCTCGTGCCCGGCTTCACCATCAAGGAGGTCCTGGGCCGCAAGGGAACGCGGTCGATGGACCGCGCGACCGGGCTCGCCGTCACCGCCGTGCGGAGCCTGCTCGGCGGCGACGGCGGGGAGCGCATCCAGGGCGTCGGCGAGGACACCGGCCTGGTCCTCGGCACGAGCACGGGAAGCGCCCAGAGCATCATGGACTTCACCCGCGACTCGCTCGTGGGCGAGAAGCCGTTCTTCGTCGACCCGGCGCGGTTCCCGAACACCGTCATGAACTGCGCCGCCGGCCAGTGCGCCATCTGGCACCGGCTGAAGGGCCCGAACACCACCATCGCGGGAGGCCGCGCATCAGGGCTGCTCGCCCTCCAGTACGCGCTGCGCCTGCAGAAGTCCAAGCGCGTTCAGACCATGCTGTGCGGCGCCGTCGAGGAGCTCTCGCCGGCCAGGAGCTGGCTCGACTGGCACTCCCGCGACGGCGAGGAGGACTCCGAACCGCTCGGTGAGGGCGCCGCCGTCGTCCTGCTGGAGTCCGGCGAGGCCGCGGCCCGCGGCGGCCGGACCGGCGTGGCCGAAGTGCTCGGCCTGGAGTTCGGGTTCCACTGGGAGGCCGGCGAGATCCGCCCCGTCCTCGCGGACTGCGTGCGCCGGCTGCTCCAGCGGTGCGGGGTCGCGTCCCAGGACGTGGCGAGCGTGGCGTACTCCGGGACCGCGGAGCACCGCGGCCTGCTGGAACGGCTCGCGGTGCGGGACGCCCTCGCCGGGCACGAACCCGCCGCCGTGCCGTGCGCCGAGCTGATCGGCGACACCTGCGCCGCCTCCGCCGCGTTCCAGATCGCCGCCGTGCTGGCGCGCGCCGAGGAGCAGGGGACCGGCGCGCCGGGAAGCGTCGCGCTGGTCACCTCCGTGGACCGCGACGGGGTCATCGGCGCGGCACTGCTGCGTACCGCATGACGGCCTGACGGCCCGACACGACCGCCTGAGAGCCGGATATGACCGCCTGACGGCCCGACACGACCGACTGACCGCCGACGACCGACTGACGGCCGACGACCGAGCGACGGCCGACGACCGCCCGAGGGCCGCCACCCGAGACGGGCACGGGGCACCGGGAAACCCTCATCGAGCGCATCCGCGGACCCTGACCCGCGGATCCGCCGGCCCGGCCCCGTGCCGCCCCTTTCCGAAAAGTGGCGCCTTTCCGACAAGTGGCGTCCGACGGAAGACGTCCGACGGAAGACGTCCGACAGAGGGCGTCCGAGAAGAGACGTCCGACAAGAGGCCTCCCACCCGAGGCCCCCACAAGAGACCGAGGAGACACGACATGTCCGAGACCGTGGTACTGGAACGCGAGGAACTGCGCCGCACGATCGCCGACGTCCTCGACGTCGACGAGGCCGAGCTGACCGACGACGCGCACTTCGTCGAGACGCTGGGCGTCGACTCCCTGATGGCGCTGGAGGTGATGGTGGTCCTGGAGAAGAAGTACGGCGTCAAGCTGGAGGAGTCGGAGCTCAAGGAGGTCACCTGCCTGCGCAGGGCCCACGAGCTGCTCGCCGCCAAGCTGGGCGTCAACTGATGCCCGCCGCACCGTGCAGCCCGGTCGGGGCGGCGCCGGGGGTGCTTGACCGCGCGGAGGACGGCGCCAGGACCGTCGTCACCGTCGACGTGGACGAGCAGGTCTTCCCCGGCCACTACCCCGGCTTCCCGATCTTCCCCGGCGTGTGCATCGTCGAGTGCGTGCACCGCAGCGCGCTGGCCACGGCACCCGCCGTGGCGGGCGCCGCCTGGCGGCTCTCCGCCATCGAGTCGACGCGGTTCCTCAGCCCCGTGTACCCCGGCGACCGGCTGACCACCGAGCTCAGGTGGTCGCGGCAGGCCGGGTCCTGGCGCTGCACCGCCACGGCGTCGACCGAGCGCGGCCCGGCCGCGCACGTCCGTCTTCGCTTCGAAACGGAGCCGACCACATGATGACCGCGAGCGCCATCAAGGCGACACTGCCGCACCGCTTCCCGATGCTCCTGGTCGACCGCGTGGTCGAGCTCGTGCCGGGGGAGCGGCTGACCGCGCTCAAGGCGGTCACCTGCAACGAGCCCTGGTACCGCGACGTGCCCGACGGCGCGCCCGAGGACGCCTACGGCTACCCGCCCGTGCTGCTGGTCGAGTCCTGGTGCCAGGCGGCCGGGGTGCTGGCGGCCTGGGACACCCCGAACCCCGACGTCCTGTCCGGGCAGGTGATGCTCTTCGGCGGCATCTCCGGGGTCCGCTTCCACGACCAGGTGCTCCCCGGCGACGTCCTGGAGCACCGGGTGCGGCTCATCAGGGCGCTCACCGACACCGTGATCTTCGAGGGCGAGACGCTGGCCGACGGCAGGACCGTCGTCGAGATCGGCCGGGTGGTCATGGCCACGCGCCCCGCGTCGGAACTCGCGGCGGGCGGCCCCGTCCAGGCAATGAGCGCGGGCTGACACCCGCCATCCGCGGCAAGGAGAGAGGGGAAGAGATGTCGCACAGCGGACAACGCGTGGCGCTGGTCACCGGCGGCTCGCGGGGCATCGGGCGCGCCACCGTGCTCCGCCTGGCCCAGGACGGCTACGACGTGGCGTTCTGCTACCAGTCGAGCCCGGAAGCGGCGAACACGCTGGAGAAGGAGGCCGCCGAGCTGGGGCTGCGGGTGGCCGGCAGGCAGGCGGACGTCGCCGACGCGGCCTCGGTCAAGGGGCTCGTGTCCCACGTCGAGGACACCCTCGGGCCCATCGACGTGGCCGTCACCTCGGCGGGCATCGTCCGGGACAAGCCCCTGCTGCTGATGCAGGACGAGGAGTGGGACCAGGTCGTCGACGTCAACCTCGGCGGGACCTACCGGCTCTGCCGGTCCGTCATCTTCAGCATGATGAAGCGCAAGTCGGGCTGCCTCGTCAACATCGCCTCGGTGGCCGGCGTCTACGGCAACCCGACGCAGAGCAACTACTCGGCCTCCAAGTCCGGGATCATCGGCTTCACCCGGGCCCTGGCCAAGGAGGTCGGCCAGTACGGCATCCGCGCCAACGTCGTCGCGCCCGGCTTCATCGACACGGACATGACCGGCGCCCTGTCCGAGGAGGTCCGCGACCAGGCGCTGAGCCGCATTCCGCTGCGCCGCTTCGGGCGCCCGGAGGAGGTCGCGGACATGGTGTCGTACGTGGCGTCCGCCCGGTACGTGAACGGAGCCGTCCTGCAGATCGACGGCGGCATCGTCATCTGAGTCAGGGGATCAGCATGAAACGGAGGCGTTCCACCACCGGCCGCTTCTACTTCTCGTTCCGCAGCCCGTACTCCTGGGTGGCCTACCGGGACCTGATGGACCGCTACCCGGACGTCGCCGGGGCGATCGAGTGGCGGCCGTTCTGGGAGCCGGACGCGAGCAGCGAACGGGGCCTCGCGGAGGCAGGCGGCCACTTCGCGTACGTGGCCATGTCCAAGGAGAAGCACCTCTACGTCCTCCAGGACGTCCGCAGGATCACGCGCGAGCGGGACCTGGCCTTCCGCTGGCCCGTGGACAGGGACCCCTGCTGGGAGATCCCGCACCTGGCCTACCTGGTCGCGGTCCGGGAGGGCAGGGGGCCCGAGTTCATCGCCGCCGTCTACCGGGCGCGGTGGGAGGAGGGACGGAACATCTGCGACCCGCGGACGATGCGGGAGCTGGCCGCGGAGACGGGCCTGGACGGGGACCGGCTCGCCGAGGCAGCCGACGATCCTGACCTGCGGGCCGCGGGCGTGGACGCCCTGCTGGAGCTGTACCACGACGGGGTCTTCGGGGTTCCGTTCTTCGTCTCGGGGTTCGACAAGTTCTGGGGCGTGGACCGGCTGCCCGGGTTCGTGGAGAAGGTCAGGCGCCAGGCGGGGACGGCCGCCGGCGAGGACCGGCGACCGGTCGCCGTGCTCGCCGGCGGGGAGAGCGCCGGGAGCGCCTGGAGCGCCGGGGACCAGGGGCACGCGGGGGGATGCGGATGACGCCGGGCGCGAGATAGCGGGGGATCTTTCCGGCGCTCCGGGCCCGGTTCTGACAGCGGAGGGGGAGGGGGAGGGCGAGACATGCGTGGCGCCGGTGCAGGAGGGGGTGAGGAGGGCGAGAGGGTCGAGAGGGGTCGCAGGGGCGAGGAGGCGACCGGGGAGCCCGCCTCGCTCCTGGTCCGGGTGCTGTCGGTCCTGGCGCTGCCGATCTCGGTGGTCTACGGGGTCGTCCTCGCGTACTGGGTGTTCCACTCGCCGCGCAGGCCGCTGCTGAGGCAGCCGCGTGACGTCGGGCTGCCGGGCGTGGAGCTCCGGGTCCCCGTCGGCGGGCACAAGTTCGTCCACGCGTGGCTCTGCCCCGGGCGCCTGGACCATCTCGTGGTCGTCGGGCACGAGATCGGCATGAACAAGGACACCAGCCTCGACCACGCGAAGTTCCTGCACGAGGCCGGCTACAGCGTCTGCCTGTTCGACCACCGCAACCACGGCAGCAGCAGCTTCGACGGCTCCTGCCGGCGCCTCAGCGACCGCTTCACCCACGATGTGACGGCGGTGGTGAGGTACCTGCGCACGGAGCGGGGGTACGCCTCCGCGCGCCTCGCGGTCTACGGGTTCTCGTTCTCCGGCTTCGCCGTCCTGTACTCCCTCACGCAGGACGACGACCGCTTCGTGGACGCGGTGATCTGCGACAGCGGCCCCGGGGCCGACATCTCCCCGCTCTTTCGGAGGTTCCTCGACAAGGGGCAGGTGTCCATCCCCCCGGTGCTCCGGGAGCAGCCGTCGCGCGGCGTGATCACGTCCGTCGTCACCTTCCTCGGGACGGCCATGGTCGACGCCGCCTGGCCGCCGCCCGGCGGCGACCGCTACGCGGACGTGCCCATCCTGTTCCTCACCGGCGAGCAGGACTGCCTGGTCCCGTCCCCGTCCGTCGACACGCTCGCCGCCGGTTACGTGCGGTCCGAGGCGTACGTCCTGCCGAACTGCGGGCACCTGGCGGGGCTGCGGGTGGAGCCGGAGTACCGGCGGATCGTCCTCGAATTCCTCAAGCGGGCCCTCGGCTGACGGGGCCCGGCCGGGCGGCGGGGATCAGGCGGCGGCCTGATCCCCGTCCCCCGGCGCCCGGATCCCGGGCGGCTTCCGCCCGGACCCTAGGCGGCTTCGCCGCCGTGGCCGTACGGGCAGCGGGCCTCCGCCTGCGCTCCGGCCGCCTGCCCCGCGGTCCGGGCGTGGTCCGCCGCCGGCGCCGCGGACCGCTCGCGGGGGCTCACGTGCATCCGCAGGCCGCCCTGCGGGCGGAGGGTCACCATCGGCTCCTTGACCGGCACGGTCCCGGGCAGGGTGCCGAGCCGCACCCGCCGGGCGAGCGTGGCGAGGACCACGTGGCCGTTGAGCACGGCGTGGTTGTTGCCGATGCACACCCGGTGCCCGGCGCCGAACGGCAGGTAGGCGTGGCGGGGCAGCCTCGCCTCGCGCTCCGGGGTGAACCGCTCCGGCTCGAAGCGGTCCGGGTCGGGGAAGTAGTCCGCCCGGCGGTGCAGCGTGTAGGGGCTGAAGATGACCGCGGCGCCGGCCGGGATGCGGTTGCCGAGCACGTCGACGTCCGCGGTGGCCTGCCGCGAGAACATGTAGACCGGCGGGTAGAGGCGCATGGCCTCCTTGAAGACCTGGAGCGTGTAGGGCAGCCGGGCCAGGTCGTCCGAGGTCGGCAGCCGGTCGCCGAGCACCGCGTCCACCTCGGCCAGCAGCTTCTCGTACGCGGCGGGGTGCTCCGCGAGCAGGTGCAAGGTCCAGGTGAGGGCCGTGGCGGTGGTCTCGTGGCCGGGCATGAACATGTTCAGTGCCTCGTCCCGGATCTGCTTGTCGGTGAGCGGGCTGCCGTCCTCGAAGCGGCACTCCATCAGCAGGTTCAGCCAGTCGTCGGGCTTGTCGGCCATGGCGCGGCGCTCGGCCAGGAAGCCGTAGAAGGTGCTCTCCAGCCGCTCGATGGCACGCCGGTAGCGCAGGTTGGCCGGGGTGGGCCACTCGATGGTCAGCGGGATCATCGCGCTGGCCTGGGAGTCGAAGCCGTGGATGGCGTCGGTGAGCGCGTTGCCGAGGTCGTCCGCCTCGTCGAGGATGTCCCGGCTGAACAGGTTGCGGCCGACGATGCCGAGCACCACCCGGACCATCTCGCGCCGCACGTCGACCACGCCGTTCCCGCTCCAGGACGCCGACACCCGCTCGGCGACCCGCGCGGCGACGTCCGCCGAGGTGCGTACCGCCGCCGAGTGGAACCGCGGCTGGATGAGCCTGCGGTTCCGCTTGTGGTCCCGGTTGTCGGCGGTCAGCAGGCCGTCGCCGAGCAGCGGTCGCGCGAACGCCCGGAAACGGTCCGTCTTCTCGAACAGGCCCCCGTTCCTCACCAGGATCTCGTGCACCATCTCGACGGAGTTGGCGAAGTGGAAGTCCTGGCCCGCCACCGAGTAGATGCCGAGGTCGCCGCAGGTGTCGAAGGTACGCTGAAAGAGTTCGAGACGATCCCGCTTGAAATCCCATGTGTTGCCGATGACCGGCCGTCCCCTGAGCTTCGGCGTGGAAGTCTCCGTCGGCCCGCCGCTGGTCTTGATCACGCTGACCTCTTCCGGTTTCTGGTTTCTGGATCATTTCCCGTGCGGGCTGCACGAGGTGGACTCCAGTAGAGCAATCGGGGCGATGCGACCGGCCGGTATCACAAGTAGCTGCCATTCACGGCATGTTGTTGACAGCCCCGGCCCGTACCGGAGCGGCGGTTATTAGGGTTGACCGAGCTACCGATCGTAAGGGGACGTAACACATGGGCGCCCTGCGGAACAACGGAGTCGCCGCCGAGCCGTTCGCGGTATTCCGGGAACTACGGGAGCAGGTCAGGAGCGGGCCGAGCGGAAAAGCCACCGAGACGCAACACGCCAAGGGAAAGCTGACCGGGACGACGAGCGCAGCTGCCTCGAAGAGGTCCGCTACCTGGTCTCGCTGCTGCCGTCGAACAACCGGCAGCAACCGCCCGCCGAGGCCCCGGACGATCCGGCGGACCGGACCTGCGAGGCGCTGCGGGACATCGTGCCCGTGGACGGCAACCGCCCCTACGACATGCGCGAGGTCATCGCCGAGATCGTCGACCACGGCGAGCACCTGGAGGTCCACGAGGGCTGGGCCGGCAACATCGTCTGCACCCTGGCCCGGATAGCCGGGCAGGTCGTCGGCATCGTCGCCAACCAGCCCCGCACGCTCGCCGGCGTCCTGGACATCAGCGCCTCCGAGAAGGCGGCCCGCTTCGTCCAGATGTGCGACGCCTTCAACATCCCGCTGGTCACCCTGCTGGACGTGCCCGGGTTCCTGCCCGGCGTCGACCAGGAGCACGGCGGGATCATCCGGCACGGCGCCAAGCTGCTGTACGCGTACTGCAACGCCACCGTGCCGCGGATCCAGGTGATCCTGCGCAAGGCGTACGGCGGCGCCTACATCGTGATGGACTCCCGCTCCATCGGCGCCGACCTGTCGTACGCCTGGCCGGCCAACGAGATCGCCGTGATGGGCGCGGAGGGCGCCGCGGGCGTCATCTTCCGCCGCGAGATCGCGGCCGCCGACGACCCCGACGCGGTGCGGGAACAGAAGATCAAGGAATACAAGGCGGAGTTGATGCACCCCTACTACGCCGCCGAGCGCGGCCTGGTCGACGATGTCATCGATCCGGCCGAGACCCGGCAGGTGCTTGCCGACTCCCTCGCCATGCTCAGCGCCAAGCACGCCGATCTGCCCGTCCGCAAACACGGCAATCCACCGCAGTGAGCCGGGCGCGCTCCGCCCACCAGCGCTTTTGCAGCACATTGCCAGCAGGGTGCGGCACCGGGTAGCGGTAAAAGGCCCTGGCAGTTAGCTGTCGGGCAGTTGCGCGGCGGCGATCGCCTTGAATAGCTTGTGGGCAGTGCGGCGGAATCCGTGAGTTTTGCCCGGACACCGCGCTGATGACCGTACCTCATGTTTCCCCGGCCATTGCCGAGGACTTCCGAATTCTCTCCTCAAGGAAAGCGAGAATGATTGTGGCTGCGACAACGGTGGAGCGCCAGGCCGTCATCAAGGAGATTATCTGCGACATCCTGGAGATCGAGCCCGAAGAGGTCACGGAGACCAGCCTCTTCAAGGAGGACCACGACGCCGACTCGCTGCGCGCCATCGAGATCCTGGCCTCGCTCGAAAAGGAGTTCAACGTCGTCATCGACCAGTCCGAACTGCCCCGCATGGTGAATCTGAAGGGCGTGTACGAGGTCGTCGCGGAGTCGGCCGGCTGGTAGTCGCAGGCGCCCGTTCGGAGCCCGTGAGGGGTCCGGACGGCGCCGCGCGGGGGTCCGAGGGTGGCCGGGTGGCCGGTCCGCCAGACAGTGGGGTGAAAATGTCAGAGATACCGGCGAACCGGGTCGTCATCACCGGCCTCGGCGCGGTGTCGAGCATCGGGATGGGCACCGCCGAGTTCCTGGCCGGGCTGCGGTCCGGGCGCAGCGCGGCGAAGCCGATCACCGCGTTCGACACCACCGGATACGAGCACGCCAACGGATGCGAGATCACCGACTTCGAGCCGGAGCGGTGGATCCGCTCGGTCAGCGGCGACGAGCTCGGAAGGGCGAGCCAGTTCTCCGTCGCCGCGGCACGGATGGCGGTGGCCGACGCCGGCCTCCCCGAGGACGACCTCCGTGCGGGCAAGAGCCTCGTCTCGATCGGCACGACCGACGGCGAGTCCCGGGACCTCGACCACCTGGTGGAGACCGAGGTCCGCCAGGGCGCGGAGCACATGGACCCGGGGGTCGCCGGCCGGGTGCCCGCGGGCCGGCTGTCCGCCGCCATCGCCCGCGAGTTCCGGCTCAGCCGCGTGGAGGCCGTCACGCTGCCGACGGCCTGCGCCGCGGGCAACTACGCCATCGGCTACGGATACGACGCGATCCGCACGGGCGAGGTGGACTTCGCCCTGTGCGGCGGGGCCGACGCCCTGTGCCGCAAGACGTTCACCGGCTTCTACCGCCTGGGCACCATCGCGCCCGAGCGGTGCCAGCCCTTCGACGTCGACCGCAAGGGCATCCTCACCGGCGAGGGCGCCGGGGTGCTCCTCCTGGAGAGCCTGGAGTCGGCGCGCTCCCGCGGCGCGGCCATCTACGCGGAGGTGCTGGGCTACGGCCTGAACTGCGACGCGTACCACCCGGTCGCGCCCAACCAGGACAGCGTCGCCCAGTGCATGCGGCTCGCCCTGGAGAACGCCGGGGTCAAGTCCGGGGAGGTGGACTTCATCTCCGCCCACGGCACCGGCACCAAGGCCAACGACGTGACCGAGGCGCGCGCCATCCGGCAGGTGTTCGGCGACGCGCCGCCCCGCACCGTCTCGATCAAGTCCATGATCGGGCACAGCATGGGCGCGGCGAGCGCGCTGGCCTCCATCGCCTGCTCGCTCGCCCTCACCGAGGGGTTCATCCCGCCGACGATCAACCACGTCCAGACGGACCCCGAGTGCGACGTCGACTGCGTCCCCAACGAGGCCATCCCGGCGGACCTGCGGATCGTGCAGAACAACGGCCTCGCCTTCGGGGGGAACAACTCCGTGGTCATCTTCGGCAGGTACGAGGCGCCCGAGGCGCGCCGGGCGGACGCGTCGTGACCGCCCTCCCGCCTCGCACCGCCGAGGACCAAGCCCCGGAAGCCCCAGAAGTCCCCGAAGCGCCCGAAGCCCCCGTCCACGTGACCGGCATGGGAGCCGTGGCCAGCGTGGGCGGCTGCGTGGACGACATCTTCGAGGCGCTCTGCGCGGGCCGCACCGGCCGCGCCGAGCTGCGGGGGTTCGACCGCGGGAAGTTCCGCGCCCAGTACGCGTACGAGATCGACGACCGTGGCGACGAGGGCGGCGACGAGCCGGGCCGGGCCACCCGCTGGCTGCTGAAGGCCGTCGAGGAGGCGGTCGAGGACGCGGGGCTGGCCGAGGACCTCCGCGACGTGCCCGTGCTCGTCGGCACGGGCCTGCGCGAGCTGCGCTCCGTCGAGCTGAGCTGGCGCGACGGCGCGCGGTTCGACATGGCCGAGCTGCACTTCGGCACCGCGCTGCGCAGGCGCTTCAACGCCCACCGCACGTACACCCTCTCCAACGCCTGCTCCGCCTCGCTCTACGCGCTGGCCATGGGCTCGGACCTGCTGGCGGCCGGTCAGGCGGACGCCGTCGTGGTCGCCGGCGTGGACACCCTCACGGAGAGCATGTACGGCCTCCTCGACCGCGTCCACATGGAACCGCCGGACCGCGTCATCCCGTTCGACGTGAACCGCAAGGGCGTGCTGATGGGCGAGGGCGCCGCGGCCGTGGTGCTGCGCCGGGGCGAGGGCGCCGCCGGTGTCCCGCGGGGCCTGCTCCGCGCCGTGCACGTCGACTGCGACGCCTACCACGTGACGGCCCCCGATCCGGAGGGCGTGGCCGGCGCGGTCCGCGGCGCCCACGAGCGGGCCGGCGTGAAGCCCGGGGACATCGACCTGGTGATGCTGCACGGCACCGGGACCCTGCTGAACGACGAGGCGGAGGCCGCGGCGATCGGCCAGGTCTTCGGCGCCGACACGGGCACGCCGCTGATGACCGCCCTGAAGGCGATGACCGGCCACACCTCCGGCGGCTCCGGGCTGCTCAGCCTGATCGTCGCCCTCAAGGCCCTGGAGTCGGGACGGATCCCGCCCACCGTCGGGCTGCGGGAGCCCGTGAGCGAGGCGGCCGGGTTCCGCTTCGTGCGCGGCTCCGCGGCGACCGCGGAGCTCGCCATCGCCCAGGTGGACGCGTTCGGGTTCGGCGGCGTCAACGCCGTCGCCATCGTGGAGAGGACAGCACGGTGACCGCTACGAGGATCCTGGTCACCGGCGTCGGCACGGCGCTGCCCGGCGTGAGCGAGCCGCGCGACCTGCTGCGCACTCGGAGCGTCGCGGGCGAGGCGTCGGTGGACCCCGCGGCGCTGATCGGAAAGCGCGGCCTGCGGTACAAGGACCGCGCCACGCAACTCGCGCTCTGCGCAGCGCAGGACGCCCTGGCGGACGCTGGCCTCCTCACGCCGGACCTGGCGGTGCCCGGCGGGTCCGTCGCCGTGGTGGCCAGCTCCAACCTGGGCAACCTCGACACCGTCTGCGAGGTCGCCGACGGCATCAAGGAGTACGGCGTCGAGGGCATCAGCCCGATGGGGCTGCCGAACGCGTCCAGCAACGTCGTCGCCTCCACCGTCGCCATCCGCCACGGCCTGCGCGGCCCCAACCTGATGGTCTGCAACGGAGCCGCCTCCGGCCTGGACGCGGTCTACTGGGGGGCCTCGCTGATCGCCGCCCGCCGGGTCGAGCGCGCCCTCGTGATCGGCGTCGAGTCCCGCAACGCGTACGTGGACGGGCTGCTCGGCAGGGCCCCGGGGGACCTCCTCGACGGCGCCGTGGCGCTGGTCCTGGAGCGCTCCCCGGCGGCCACCGCGCGCGGCGCCAGGGGGACCGCGGTGCTCGGCACGTACACCAGGCGGGACGGGGTCGAGGCATGCCTCGGCCGGCTCCTGGAGACGATCCCGGGGGCGGAGCCCGGCGTCTGGTTCGTGCCCGAGCGCCATCCGGGCAGCGCCGCCGTGCCCGCCGGCGTGCCCCGCAACGACCTCAGCACCGTCTTCGGCCGGGCATCCGGCGCCTACGGCGTGCTCCAGTGCGCGGCGGCCGTCGGCTGGTTCGGCTCCCGTGACCCGGGTGCCGGGGCGCCGGCCCTGGTCACGGCCGGGACCGACGAGGACGACGGGGTCGCGGGCCTCGTGCTCACCGCGGGCGCCTCGTGACGGCCGAGGCGTTACCGGTGACCGTGCAGCGGCGCAGGGCCGGCACCGGGGACTCCCCGCTGCGGGTACTGCTGATGCACGGACTCGCCGGCGGCGCCCGGACCTGGGACGCGTACCTGGAGCAGGCGGGCCCGCACGGGCACGAGCTGTGGACCGCCGAACTGCCCTGGCGCGCCGACGGCACCGCCGAGTGGACCCGCAGGTCGCCGGCGAGCTGGACGGCCGAGGCGCTGCGGATGGTGCCGGGCGGCCCGGACGTCGTCGTCGCCCACTCCTTCGCGGCGAACGCGCTGCTGGCACTGCTCGACGGGCAGGGGACACCGGCGGGGGAGCGGGACGCACCGGCCGGGGAGTACGGCACACCGGCCGGGGGGTACGACGCACCGGCCGGCGGGCCGGGCGCGGACGACGAGGACGCGTTCGCCCGGCACGGGCTGCGCGGCGTCGTGCTCGTCTCGCCGTTCTACCGCGCCGACCCGGGGGAGTTCGGCTGGGACACGATCGCCTACTACCTGAACCAGTTCGACACCATCCTCGCGGAGGGCCTGCGGGTGCGCTCCGGAGGGCGGCTGCCGCGGGACATCCAGCACGAGATGGCGCTGAAGGTCCGCGGGCGGATCGGCCCGCACGGCTGGATGAACTTCTTCTCCACCTACCTGGCCACCCCCTACCTGCGCACGCACCGGATGCTGGGCCCCTGCCTGGTGGTGGGCGGGGAGCGCGACTTCGCCGCCCACCCCACCGACAGCGAGGCCCTCAGCAAGGCGCTCCCCGACGCCGACCTCCACCTGCTGCCGGACTGCGGCCACTTCGCCATGGTCGAGCAGCCCGCCCGCTTCACCGCACTGACCGACGGCTTCCTGGCGCACGCCGCGGCCCGGCCGCACTCCGGCGCGCGCACACGTACACGTAGCACCGAGCGAACTGAGAAAAGAGGAGTCACCGCCCGATGAGCACAGACACCGACCAGGCGGTCAAGGAACTGCTGGAGTCCGAGACCCGGGTGACGCTGCGGCCCCGCTACGAGGGCTCCAACATCAACACGTGGATCGGCTTCAAACACGTCAACTACGTCGTCGAAGAGGCCGTCCTGGAGCACTTCCGCACCGCGGGCCTGCCCTCGCGCAGGCTGTTCGAGGACCACGGCCTCGGCCTGGACATCGTCGACCTGGACACCCGGATCCTGCACGCCTTCCACCAGGACGACCTGGCCCGTGCCGTGGTCGTGCCGAGGACGAAGGACGCCGACGGGCAGGTCGCCCTCGCCGTGACACTGTACGTGGAGCGGGACGGCGAGGAGCTGAAGGCCGTCACCTCCAAGGTGAGGGTGTCGCTGCGCGCGGACTCCTACCTGCCGCCGGTCGAGTTCCCCGCCGAGCTGGCGCGCTTCGCCACGCCCCGCCTGGGCGGGACGGCGGAGGCGGGACCGTGGCACGGCAGGCAGGTCACCGAGGCCGCCACCACCGCCCTGTCCGCGGGACGCGGCACCACCGGCGCCGACCCGGTCCTCCAGCAGCTGCTGGCGGGCGAGAACGCCTTCGGCTGGAAGTGGCGGATCCCCTACCCGTACTGCCACTTCAACGAGCGCCTCCAGATGTCGGGCTACCTGCGCCAGGTCGAGGAGGTCGTGGACCTGTTCCTCGCCGACCGCGGCATCTCCATCAAGACGCTGCTCGACGACCGCAAGTGGATCCCCGTCGTGCCGCACTCGCGGGTGCAGGTCCTCGACGAGGCGCTGATGGAGGAGGACCTGTACACGGTCTTCACCGTCGAGGAGGTCTTCAAGGACTTCACGTACACCGCGCGGACCGACTTCTACGTGGTCCGCGACGGGCGCCTCGTGCAGACCGCCACCGGCCGCATCACCCACGGCTACGCCGTCTTCCACGACCGCAGCGACTGGAGCCTGGTCAGCTTCGACGACCACGTGATCGGCGCCCTGAAGGGCGAGCCGGGGCCCGCCGGGAGCTGAGCCGGTCCAGGGCTCCCCCTCCCGCCCCCGCGAACTCCCTGAGAACCCCGGAGAAAGAGACGCGATGAACGACGTTGTGATCACCGGCCTCGGCGTGGTCTCCCACCTGGGCAGCGGTGTGCGTGCCTTCTGGGACGGCCTCGTCGCCGCGCGGAGCGCTCCGGCGGTGGCCGCCGACCCGCACGCCGCGATGGAGCTGCCGCTGATGTACGAGGTGCCCGGCTCGGTGGTGCTGCCGGAGGGCGAGCGGGAGGGGGACCTGGCGCTGGGGCGCGCCTCCCTGCTCGCCTTCGAGGCCGCCGACCAGGCCGTGGCGGACGCGGGACTCGGGGACGCGCGCGACCGGGATCCGGAGCGCACGGCCGTGGTGATCGGCACCGGCATGGGCGACTCGGGCCTGCACGAGCGGTGGCGCACCGACGGGCACCCCGACCAGGCCCACTGGTCCCCGGTCTTCTCGGTCGCCTCCGCCCTCGGCGCCAGGTTCGGCGCGGAGGGGGCCAACATCAGCGTCAGCAACGCCTGCGCGGCGAGCGGGTTCGGGCTCTCGGCCGCCGCCGACCTGATCCGCTCCGGCGAGGCGGACGTGGTCATCGCGGGCGGCGCCGAGGGCTACTCGCGGGTCGCCCTCGCCTGCTTCAACCGCCTGGGCGCGATCGACCCCGAGCGGTGCCGGCCCTTCGACCGGCACCGCAAGGGCACGCTGTTCGGCGAGGGCGCCGGGATCATGATCCTGGAGTCCGCCGAGCACGCGGCGGCGCGCGGCGCCCGCGTCTACGCCGCGCTCGCCGGCGTCGGCTGGAGCTGCGACGCCCACCACGCGACGGCGCCCGAGCCGACCGGCGAGCAGATCAGCCGGGCGCTGCTCCAGGCGCTGGACGCGGCGGGCGCCGAGGCGTACCAGGTCGGCTGCGTCGTCCCGCACGGCACGGGCACCGAGCTGAACGACGTCGTGGAGAGCCGCGTGCTGAACCAGGTGCTCGACGCCCGCTCCGAACGGATCCCCCTCTACAGCCTCAAGGCGCTGCTCGGGCACACCGGCGGCGCCGCGGCGGCCCTCGCGACGGTGGCGGCGACGCTCATCCTGCACCGCGGGACGGTCCCGCCCAACGCCGCGCAGCAGGAGCAGGACGAGGACTGCGACGTCTTCCTGCCGGCCGTGAGCACCCCGCTGGCCGGGAAGTACGCGCTGGTCAACGCCTACGCCTTCGGCGGCAACAACGTATCGCTCGTACTCCAGGAGGCCGGCGCATGACGACGGTTCGCACTCTGAACGCCCCTGCCCCCACCGCCGGCAGCCCGCCGCCCGGCGCCGACCTGACCGTGTCCGGGATCGGCGTGGTGACGCCCTGGGGCGACGAACCGAAGACCGGTGCGGCGGCGGACCGCCCGGTGCCGGACGGCTGGTTCGACCACCGGGAGCGGCTCGGCCGGCGCGGTTACAAGTACCTGCCGACCGCCACGCAGTACTTCCTCGCCGCGACCAGGCAGGCACTCGCCGACGCCGGCGACCTGCGGACCCCGGGCGACGAGGAGCAGCGCGGCGCGGCCGTCGGCTGCAACAGCGCCGCGGTGGCCCTGCACGACGCGATGGACCGCACCGTCCTCACGGAGAGCGCGGCCGGGCTCAGCCCGGTCACCGCGCCCTACTTCTCGATCAACCTGTTCGGCAGCCGGCTGGCCACCGAGCACACCCTCAAGGCGTTCAACCTCACCTTCACCTCGCCCCGGGTCGCCGGTATGGAGGCGCTGGAGGCGGGGACCAGGTCGGTGACGGCCGGCCGCGCGTCCTGGCTGCTGGCCGGGGCGACGGAGGAGGCGCTGCCCGAGGGGCAGGCCGGCCACGAGTCGTCCGAACGGGGCGCCGTCGCCCTCGTGCTGGAGCCGACCGAGGCGGTCAGGGCGCGCGGCGGGTCCGGTTACGGGCGCTGCCGGGCCCGCACGTTCTTCGTGCCGCCCGCGGCCGCGTCCTCGTCCGGCGGCGCGGTCCGGGCCCGCGCCCGGATCGAGGCGACGGTCACCCGGCTCAGCCCCGACGGCCGTCCCCACCACAGGACCATCGTGATCGTCGACGACTCACCGGTCGGGCAGGCGGTCGCGGGGGCTTTCGGAAACCGCGCCGAGCGGGTCGCGGCGGGAGCAGGTTCCCTGGAACCCATGCTCCAGACGGCCGCCGCCCTGGCCGACCTGTCCGACCCGGTGGTGATCGTGACGGCGGCCCGCGAGGGGAACGTGGGCGTGGCGGTGCTCTCCCGCTGACGCGGGGCGGTGCTCGATGTGCGGCTCCGCCGCGTGACCTGCGGTCCGCCACCCCTCGAAGGGGCGGATTCCGCCGCCTTGGGACCACCTGCGGATGGTGGGTTGCTCGCGCAGTTCCCCGCGCCCCTACGGGGCGCGGCTGGTGGACGCAGAGAACCACGATGGGCCGGCAGTCAACGAATGATGGCAGGGGCCAGGTCCGATAAGGGGCGCGGGGAACTGCGCAAAGAACCACGACGGACAGGTAGTCAACGAACGACCGCAAGGGGCCGGTTCCTGATGAGGGGCGCGGGGAACTGCGCAGAAAGACCACGACGCACCCGCACTGTCGAACTCCGCCGCCCCTGGCAGTTTGCTGACAAGCACCGCACTGCGGCCGGAGGCGCGGGCACAATGACCGGGACCGGCAGCAGTGAACGGGGAGAACCGATGAGCGGGACCGAGGACCGGCCCACCGGCCGGACGCCCACGCAGAGCCGCGAGAAGCGCCGCCCCTCGTGGCTGACGAGAACCCTGTCCGTCCTCGCCGTCCCCCTCGTCCCCTTCTACGGCGCCTTCCTCTCCTACTTCATCTACCACCCCCCACGCCGCCCCTACCATCGCGTCCCGGACGACTTCGACCTCCCGGTCACGGAGGCATGGGTCCCCTTCGGGAAGGGCCGCAGCCTGCACGTCTGGCTGGCCCCCGGCGACAGTGACCGCGTGGTCGTGGTCGGCCACGGCATCGGCCTGAGCAAGTCCGCCACGCTCGGCCAGGCGAAGTTCCTGCACGACGCCGGCTACACGGTCGCCCTGTTCGACCACCGCAACCATGGCAGGAGCAGCACGGACCGCGCCTTCTGGGGCCTGGCCGAGCGCTTCACGGACGACGTCGCCCTCGTCGTCGAGCACGTCCGGGCCCTCGGCCCGTACGCGGACGCGCGGTTCGCGGTGTTCGGCTTCTCCTTCTCCGCGTTCCCCTCCCTCTTCGTGCTGAAGCGCCCGGAGAGCCGCGTGGACGCCATCGTCTGCGACAGCGGCCCCGCCATGCGCATCCCGCCGCTCTTCCGCAACTTCGTGAACGCGAAGGGGGTTCCGGCTCCCGCGCCGCTGCGCACCGAGCCCGCCCTGTCCGTGCTGAGCAGGGTGTTCGGCTTCCTCGGCACGGCGATGCTGCAAGGCGAGTGGCCCCCGCCCGCCGAGGACGCGTACCTGCGGGCGCCGCTGCTCTTCGTCGCCGGCGAGGACGACAGGGTGATCCCGCTGGAGGGGGTGCGCGCGGTCGCGGCGGAGTATCCGAAGGCCGAGGTCTGCGTGCTGCCGGGGACGGACCACCTCCAGGGGATCAAGTCGGCGCCGGACGAGTACCGCTCGCGCGTGCTGGACTTCGTGAAGCGGGCGCTGGGGTAGCCGCCGTGACCGTGCCGACGATCTGGGGGGCGCTGCCGGAGGAGCAGGCAGCCGCGTACCCGTGCGACGACCTGCTTCCGGGCCGCACCGAGCAATGGTTCCGGGCGGTGACCGTGCGCGCGGACCGCGGCACCGTCTTCCGCTGGCTCTGCCAGCTCAAGGTCGCCCCCTACAGCTACGACTACCTGGACAACTTCGGCCGCAGGAGCCCGCGGACGCTGACCGAGGGCGCCGACCGCCTCGACGTGGGCCAGCGGGTCATGACCATCTTCAAGCTGGTCGACTACGAGCCGGACGGCCACCTGACGATGATCCTGGACGTGCCCTGGGCGCGCCGGGCCTTCGGCGACTTCGCGCTCAGCTACCGGGTGCTGGAGGTGGCGCCGGGGACCACCCGTCTCGTGGTGAAGATGGTGGTGGGCCGGCGGCCGGGAGCGTTCGGGACGCTCCACATCCGCTCGATGGCCTGGGGCGACCTGCTCATGATGCGGCGCCAGCTCACGACGCTCCGCTGCCTCGCCGAGCGGAACGGCGGCGGGGCGGCGGGCTGACGCCGGCCCGCCCGGGAGGCGAGTCGGCCTACCGGGCGGGCCCTGCGACTACGACAGCGTCGGAGTCGTCCAGTCACGCCACTGCGACAGGTTGCCCGCCTTGCTGCCGGAGATCCGGAAGACGTTGGGCGGGTTGCCCGTGCCCAGCAGGAACTTCTGGATGCTCTGCTGCAACGGAGCCTTCCACTCCGACCTGACGGCGCAGTGCGTGCCGTCCTGGACGTCGGACCAGTAGCTGATGTTGCTCCCGGCACCGAGCGCCTTGTAGACCTCGGCCCCGCCCAGGGCCGCCACGCTGCCGGACCTGGCGCCCAGCCAGTCCACGTGCGGGTTCTCCATCATGAACAGGCCCCGCGGCGCGATCATGCCGACCATCTCGTGGGTGTCCACGGGCAGCGAGTTCGGGTTGCCCGTGAACGGGCTGAAGGCGTCGCCGAACCACGGCTGCTCGCTGTAGGCGCTGCTCAGCGGCTGGGAGCCGCTCTCCCCGGGGATCCCGCGGAAGATCGGGGCGCCGGCGGTGCCCGACTCGATGGGCATGGTCAGGGCGATGCGCTGGTCGAACGCGCCGGTGACGAAGGCGCCCTTGCCGAACCGGGAGCATCCCGTCACGCCGGTCGCGTCCGAGCGGAGGATGCTCCCGCCCGACTGCTCGATGACGTCGATGATGCGGCTGACGCCCCAGGCCCAGGCCATCAGCAGGCCCGTGCTGCTCGACGAGCCGTAGATGCTGTAGTAGGCGCCCTGCTTGTTGTTCCGGGGCGTGCCCTCCTTGCCGACGGCGTACGGGTCGTAGTTGATGACGGCGGCGCCGGAGGCCCTGATGGTGGCCGTGTCGGCGCCGAATCCGCCGAAGACGACGACCGCCGGGAAGGGGCCGGAACCGCTCGGCAGCGACACCGACGCCGAGAAGCCGGCGCTCTTGCCCTGGTCGGAGACGTTCACGGTGATGCCGGTCCGGGAGACCGTGCCCGTGACGGAGGCCGGCTTGGCGTGCTTCTCGCCGTAGACGTACTTCTCGGCCGTCTTCTTGATCTCCTCGCGGCGGCAGCGCCAGTCGGACCTGGCGGTGATGCGCGTGCCGTTGAGCCTGGTGAACGGGTCGGGAAGCTTCGAGTTCGAGGGCCCGGTGCCGGGGGTGGCGACCGCGCAGTCGGCGCCGTCGTCCTCGACGCCGGCCCGGATCTGCGGTGCGGCGCTCAGGTCGCCGGCGGATAATGCCCCCGCGCCGGGGGTGGCGGCCAGGAGGCCGGCCACGGCCACGAAGACCGCGGTTGCCCACACCCGGGGCCGATAGCGGTGGAAGCGCATTTCTGGGGACCTCCATGGGGGAGGGCGCGCAGGCGACGGGAACGGCCCCGGCCGGACGGCATGGAGATTCGCCCGCCATGGAGTCGTCTGCCCCTCGGTGCACACCGGATCGTGGGAAGTGCGGACCACGATGGCGTCGAAGCTGCCCCCAGGTCCCACCGCCGTCGGGTCTGCCCCGGATCCCCACCGGCGTCGAACCTGCCCCAGGCCTCAACCGCGGCCCAGTACACGGGAACGGTAGAAGGACGGCCGTCGAACGCGCAACCCCGCCTGACGGCAACGGAGTTGGGGTGGCGAAGAAGTGCCGCCCGGCGGCGGGCGCGGCCGGGCGGCACGGTTCAGGCCGTCCGGGCTGAGGGCCTCTCGATCGAAAGACCCAAGGCCCGGCCGCGGCCTTCGGTGGGCGTCAGGCGGCTGCTGCCGCCCCGAGGACGACGGGAAGCTGCTGGTGGCCGTTGGAGATGAGGCTCGGCAGCGGCCGGAGCCGGTCGGGGTCGACGGCCAGGCGCAGGCCGGGGAAGCGGGCGAAGAGCGCGGCCAGCGCGATGCAGACCTCGATGCGGGCGAGTTCGGCTCCCACGCACAGGTGCACGCCGTGGCCGAAGGCCAGGTGCTCGTGGGAGGCCGCGCGGCCGATGTCGAACAGGTCGGCGTCCTCGCCGTGCACCCCCGGGTCGCGGCCCGCGGCGGCATAGTTGATGGCGATCGCGTCGCCCTCGGCGAAGACCACGCCGGTGGGATCGTCCACCACCTCGTGCACGGCGAACCGCAGGAGGATGGTGGCGATCGGCGCCTCGTGCCGCAGCGCCTCCTCGACGACCTGCTCCCACGGCGTCTGGCCGGTGGTGGCCAGGGCGAGCTGGTCGGGGTGGGTGAGGAGGTCGACCACCGAGTGGTCCAGGAGGTTGACCGTGGTCTCGTGGCCGGCGCCGATGAGGAGCATCAGGCTGTCGGCGAGCTCCTGGTCCGTCAGCTCGCCCTCGGCGTGCGAGGCGACGAGGGCGGTCGTCACGTCGTCGCCCGGGTTCTCCCGCTTGTGGGCGATCAGCTCGCCGCAGAGCCCGTAGAACCGCACCGGGGCCTCGGCCGCCTCCTCGGGCGTGAGGTCGGTGGCGAAGAGGGCGCCGATGCCGTCCCGGAACGCGTCGTGCAGGTGGTCGGGCACGCCCAGCACGCTGTTGACGACGAGGAGCGGCAGGCGCCAGGCGAAGCGGGCGCGCAGGTCGACGGTCTCGTCCGGGGCCGCGGTGGCGAGTTCGTCGAGGAGAGCGGCGGTGATCTCCTCGATGCGGGGCGCGAGCGCGCGCACCCGGCGGGTGCTGAACGCCGCGGCCAGCGGGCGCCGCAGGCGGCGGTGCTCGGCGCCGTGGGCCGTCAGGGCGTTGCGGACGTCGACCCAGATCCGCAGCGGCCAGTCCGCGGGTATCTCCCCGCGGACGTAGGCGGGCCAGTGCTGGTGCGCGTCCTTCGAGATGTGCGGGTGGACGAGCAGGCGGCGTATCAGGTGCGGGTCGGTCACGGACCATGCGTCGATCCCGCCGGGGAGCGTCACACGGGCCGCCGGGCCGAGGGCCCGCAGAGCGGACGCCTCGGCATGGATATCGGCGGCTGAGGGGTCAAGTGCGTAAGGACATCCGGTTACCTGGGGGTTGGCGGTCATGACGGTTCACCTTCCGATAGCCGTTCTGGTGTCGGGGTGGAACATCACGGGCAGCGCCGTCAGCCCGGCGAGGAAGGTGCCGGGCCTGTTGCGCAGCTCACTGTCGGGTACGGCGAGGTCGAGACCGGGGAGCCGGTCGAGGGCGCGCTCCAGCGCCGTCTCCGCGATGACACGTGCAAGGTCGGGCGCCGGACAGGCGTGCACTCCGGCCGAGAAGCCGAGATGGCCGCGATTGCCCGCCCGGGCGGCGGGCGGAACCTTCAGCCCTGGATCGCCGTTGGCGCCGGCGAAGCTGACAAGGATCGGATAGCCCGGCGCCAGGTGCACGCCTTCGAAGCTCTGCTCGCCGAGCGCGTAGAGGGGGGAGTAGTTGGGGATGGGCGGGTTCTCCCACAGTAGCTCCTCCAGCGCGTCCGAGACCGGCCTGACGCCGTCGTGCACGCTGCCGGCGAAGCTCTCGTCGGTGAGCACCCGCCGCAGGCCGTGCCCGATGTGGCTGGCGGTGGGGGGCGCCGCGGCACCGAAGACCAGCAGGATCGTCTGCGCCATCTCCGAGTCGGTGAGCCCCGCCTCGATCAGGTGGCTGGTGACGTCGTGCCGCGGCCGCTCCCTCTTCAGCCGGGTCAGCTCCAGGCACGCCTTCTCCAGGTCGGCGTTGGCCTGCGCGGCGTCGGCGCCCGCGTCGAACAGCCGCGTCACCGCGTACACGATCTGCTCGCCGAGCTCCGGCGGCGAGCCGAACAGGTAGATCACGGTGAGCATCGCCAGCGGCTCGGCGTACTGCGCGACCAGGTCGGCCTTCCCCTCCGTGGAGAAGACGTCGATGAGGTGGTCGGCGATGGCGTTCACCGAGGAGACCAGCGCGTGGGTGTCGACGCGGGCCATGCTCGTGGTGATCGCCTTGCGCAGCCTGGCGTGGTCGGGGCCGTCCTTCCACAGCGCGTTGTCACGCGGGTGCATCATCAGCGCGGCCGGGCTGTCCGCCGGCACCTCGCCCTTCTTCAACGCCTCCCACTGGCCGGGGTCCTTGGCGAACCTGGCCGGCGTGTTCCGCAGCAGGTACACGGCCGCCCGGTAGCCGACGGCCAGGTAGCCGTAGACGCCGGGGGAGATCTCCACCGGCGCGATCGGCCCGCGGGCGCGCAGCCGGTCGTAGGTGGCGTGCGGGTCGGCGCTGAAGGCGTCCCCGTGGATCGGCAGCGGGTCGTCGGCCTCGGGAGGCGTGAACGGTGCGGTCGGTGCGGTCACTGGCTCGGCTCCGGCGTCAGGGTGAGCAGATGGCTGATGAGGACGATCAGCGCGTCGCGCGAGCTGGCCTTGTCCCGGGCGTCGCAGGTCACCAGCGGCGTCTCGGGCGCGAGGTCCATGACCTCCCGCAGGCGCTGCTCGGGGACGACGGGCGCGCCGTCGAAGAGGTTGATGGCGACGGTGTAGGGCAGGCCCAGGTCCTCGACGAGCTGGAGGATCGGGTAGGTCTCGGCGAGGCGTCTGGTGTCGGCGAGCACCAGCGCGCCGAGCGCGCCCACGGCCAGGTCCTGGAGCACGGGGTAGAAGCGGGGCTGGCCCGGCGCGCCGAACAGGTACAGGACGAGGTCGTCCGTCAGGGAGAGGCGGCCGAAGTCCATGGCGACCGTGGTGGTCGCCTTGTTCGGCAGGTCGGTGGTGTCGATCCCCGCGCCGGCGGTCGTCATCACCTCCTCGGTGCTGACGGGCGCGATCTGCGACAGGCAGTGGACCAGCGTGGTCTTCCCGGCACCGAAGTGGCCGGCGACGAGGATCTTCGCGGTCCGCTCGTCGCCTCGCAGGATCGGTGGGGCATCAGAGGCGGCGAAGGCCGGCAAGGACATCCTCCAGCAGCGTGCGGCGGTCGGTTTCAGGGCTCTGCGTGCTGCGCGGCCCGGTGGAGATGTGCCCGGAGTCCATCAGGTCGGCCAGCAGGATGCGCATGACGCTCAGCGGCAGCGACAGCAGTGCCGCCAGCTCGGCGACCGACTGGGCGCTGCCGGCCAGCACTTCGAGGATCCGGACGTGTTCGGGGGTGAGCTGGGCGCGGCCGAGGTGGGCGGCGGCGCCGGACAGCGAGACGAGCGTGACGTGGTCGAAGTGGTTGCGGCTGGCGTGCGACCTGCCGCCGGTGACCACGTACGTCCGCACCAGCCGGTCGCCCCCGCGCCGTGCGGCACTCATGCGCTCTCGGCTTGCGGTTCACGCGGTGCCACGGCCATCTCGTCGCCGAGGCGCTCCACCATCTTGGCCATGTCGTAGGAGAACGCGGAGACGTCCACGTCGGGTCCCGCGGAGGCCACCAGGTAGGCACCGTCGGCGGCGGCGATGACGAACAGGAAGCCGTCCTGGAACTGCACCATCGTCTGCTGCCACGCCGTCGGCTTCGCGCTGACGAAGTCGCCGCCGTTGCGGCTGAGGGACTGCATGCCCGAGGCGATCGCCGAGACACGGTCGGCCACGTCCGGCTTCACTTCCGAGGACGCCGCCCGCTGCAGCCCGTCGGCGGACAGCAGCACCGCGTGCCGCGCGTGCGGCGCCTTGACCAGTTCGTCCAGGATCCAGCTCACGTCGGGGTTCTTGGTCACGATGTCTCCTCATGGGTGGTGCGGGCGGACTCGGTGGCGCGGACGAACGCCGCCAGGTTCTGGCCGGAGCCTGGGGTCGGCGGGACGGTCGCCGGACGGCTGGGGACGGGCTTGCGGTTCCGGGAACGGCGGCGCAGGGGCAGCCCGTCGTCCGCCACCGGGTAGTCGTCGGCGGCCGGCGGGGCCTCCGGGCTGCTCTCCACGACGTCCTGCGGGGCCTTCCGCTCCGGCTCGGCCGGTTCGGCGGGCTCGGCCTCGGGCCGGGCGCCGGAGCCGGGCGTCGTGAGCAGCGCGCGGGGCAGGTGCAACACGGCGCGCACGCCGCCGTGCACCGAGTGCTCCTCGTCGATCGAGACGCGGAAGCCGTACTTGGCGGCGAGCCGTCCGACACCGAGGTGGCCGAAGCTCGGCGGCACCTTCAGCTCGGTGAGCATCACCGGGTCCTTCCCGGAGAGCCGGCGCCCGGCCAGCTCGCGGGCCTCGGGGGCCATGCCGGGGCCCGCGTCGTGGATCTCGATGCTGACGCCGTGGTGCGCCTCCAGGAAGCTGACCTCCACCGGGGTGGTGGGGGCGCTGTGCCGGGCGGCGTTGTCGAGCAGCTCGGCGACAGCGAGCACCACCGGCTCGACGTACCGGCTGGCGACCCAGTGCGGCGACTCGCTGGGCACCTTCACCCGCTGGAAGTCCCGGATCCGGGAGACGCCGCCGCGCACCGCGTCCAGCAGCGGCACGTCGTCGCGCTGCCGGCCGGGCCACATGTCGGTGAGCACGCCCAGGATCTGCAGGCGGCGGGCCAGTTGGTTGCCGGTGTGGTCGATCGGCTGGACCAGCTCCAGCAGTCTCTCGTCGTGCTCGGTGTCGAGCAGCTTGGTGATGGCCGCCTGCTGCTCGTAGACGAGCGCCTGGACGGAGCGCGTGACGGCCTGCACGGCGGCCCGGGACGCCGCCTCCGCGCGCTCGGCGGCCGCGACCGTCAGGGAGTTCACCTCTTCGAGGACGGTCAGGTACGCCTTGCCGGTGGCGGTGTCGGCGAGCATCTGGTGGCGGGGGCCGCCGCAGGAGGCGAGGTCGCCGATGCTCTGCTGCAACGCGTACACGAGGCCGGGCAGGCGGGCCTCGGCGAGGTGCGCGGCCTCCTCGTCCCGCAGGGTCACCTGCCTGCGGGCCTCGGCCGCGCGCCGCTCCGCGTCGGCGAGGGAGGCGTGGAGTGTCGTCAGGCGGCGCCCGCGTTCGGCCGCTTTGCGGTAGTAGCGCACCGCGACCGTGCCGGCGGCGACCATGCCGCCGGCGGGTACGCACAGCAGCACGTCCTGTATGAGGGAGGTCATCGGATCCTCTGGCATAGGGGGAGATGTGGCAGGCGCGGCGGTGGGACCGCGCGTGGGGGTTCAGGAGCGGGGACGGCGCCGGATGCGGCGCCGGTGGACCCGGCGCGGCGCGTACGGGGCTAGGTCGGGTCCGGCGGATCTTCGTGGATCAGCCTGCGGCGTCTGGTGCTGGGGGCACCTCCCACGCCTTTCAGGCTGTGGGGGAGCATCGCAAGGCGGAGGATCGTCCTCGTACTGGGCGTACTCGGATGACTCCGACAACGCGGCGAGGTGCGGTACCAGGCGTCGCGGGCCCACGAAGATCCGCCGGACACGGCCCAGGGCCGGGCCTGCCCCGGTGGGGCGGTCCGGCGGTTCCGGCGACGGTTGCCGCGCGGGTACCGCGCTCCGCTCCGGCGTCCGGTCCGGCTTCCGCTTCCATGCTCGGCACGGCTTCCGCATCGGCGTGCGTCTCGGCTCGGGCTTCGGCGCCGGTGCGTCGCCGCGGCCCTCGACGGGGCCCGGCCGGCTCCTGGGTCTCGCTCGGCACGCGGGCGCTCCGCGGCGGTCCATGGCGTCCTCGCCGGCCCGCGACGGGGTCGAACCGCTGTACCCCGGCAGCCAGTTCGGTTCGCTTGCGACGGGCCTCCGCCCGCCGGCGATGCCGTACATGATCTGCACTTCCTCCGGGTCGCCCGTACGGGCCGCAGCAGCCGGTTGCGCCGTGTGTGCGCATCGTCACACTAACCGGTGTGCATCACTGAGGATAGCGTGACGTGAGGGTTCGTTAGCCAGGTGCGGGACGAACCTTCGGAGGGGATCGCGGCACGGCGCCGGCGGGCGCGTCCCGGTGCCACCGGGCGTGCGGCGCCGGGGCTGGAAGGGTGAGCGCGGCGGCACGGGGGCGTGTGCCCTGGCTGCGCGACGGGACATACTGGTTGACTTTCCGCATGTCACACCATCTCGACTCGCCCCTCGCCCGCCAGGACGTTCGCCTGGACATCACGGACCTGTATGTCTTCCGCGGCGAGACCGGGACCGTCTTCGTGCTGGACGTGTGCCCGTCCGCGGCCGGCGAGGACGCCCCGAAGGGGTTCCATCCGGAAGCGCGGTACGAGTTCCGGATCGACGTCAACGACGACGGTGTGGAGGAGCTGACCTACCGGTTCGCCTACGGCGCTCCGGACGCCTCCGGCCGCCAGGAGGTGCGCCTGTACCGGCTCACCGGCGCCGACGCCGCCGATCCCGCGGCCGAGGGCACGCTGCTCGTCAAGGGCGCCACGGGCACCCCCGTGGTCGGCGAGGGGGGCCTGCGGGTGTGGGCGGGCAGGGCGCACGACCCGTTCTGGATCGAGCCCACCGTGCTGGGCGCCATCGGCGAGGCGTTCGCGAACGGCACCCGGGTGGACCTGTCCGGCTGGGACCCGGCCCGCGCGCGGAACGCGTTCGCCGACAACGAGATCTACGCGACGGTGCTGGAGATCCCCGACCGCGTGCTGCTCGACGCCACCGGGGACGAGCTGCGCATCGAGGTGTGGGCCCTCGCCAGCCTCGCCACCGACGCCGGCGGCTGGCGCCCCGTCAACCGCGCCGGCATCCCGATGGTCCACCCGCTCTTCGCCCAGCACGACGACGACCTCGGCGACCGGCTCAACGTCACCCTGCCCGGCGACGACATGGACCACTACGGCGAGTCCGTGGCCGACATGGTCGCAGCCGTCGTCGCCGCCCACGGCAGCGCGCAGAACCCGCGCGCGCACGGCGTCGCCGTCGCCGAGCGGATCTGCCCCAACCAGCTCCCGTACATCATCGGCACCCCGGCCGAGTTCGGCTTCGCCGGGTGGAACGGCCGCTCCCTCACCGACAACGCACCCGAGGTGATGTTCTCCCTCGCCACCAACACGGCGTGCACCATCGGCCTCGACCAGACCGCGGTCCCGGTGCGCCCGACCGCCGGCTTCCCCTACGTGCACCCGGTGGCCTGATCCGGTCGGCCGCCCCCCCATGTGCGGTTTGCCTGACCCCGGATGGACGTTTCATCCAACATGGACGTACGGTCCAGGTCATGAGGAGCGCGGAGCGGAACCCCGACGGGAGCGAGGGGGAGAGCGGCGGAGGCGGTGGCGGCGAGGACCGCGAGGGCGCCGACCCCCGGGTCCGGATGTGGGCACCCGTGGGGCGGGCCGTCGCGCTGCTGCTCAGCCCGTACGCCGAAGTCGTCCTCCACGACCCGGGCACGGACCGGGTCCTCGCGATCTGGAACCCGATGACCGCGCGCGGTCCGGGCGATCCGTCGCTGCTGGGCGAGCTGGACGCCCTCGACCCGGCGTCCCGTGACGTCTTCGGGCCGTACGAGAAGCTGCTCGCCGACGGCCGGCGCCTGACGTCGGTGAGCGCGGTGCTGCGGGCGGCCGACGGCGCGCCCTCGGCGGTGCTCTGTGTCAACCTGGACCGGACGCCGCTTGAGCAGGCCGCGGCCGTGCTCTCCGCGTTCGCCGCCCCGGTGGCGAGCCGGCCCGAGCCGCTGTTCGAGCAGGACTGGAACGAGCGTGTCCAGCAGGTCGTCGGCGCGTACGTGCGCGAGTGCGGGCGCCCGGTGGAGCGGCTGACCCGCGCCGACCGCCTGGCCGTCCTCGGCCGTCTCGACGAGGCCGGGGTGTTCGCCGTCCGCCGGGCGGCACCCGCCGTCGCCGCCGCCCTCCGGGTCTCCCGGTCCACCCTCTACGGCCTGCTATCCGCCCGCAGAGCGGCGGACACGAAGGAGCGCACACGGTGACACGCCTGCCCGACTTCCGCCTGGAGAGCTACTTCTCCCGCTGGGAGTTCACCGCGCGGTACCACATGACCGCCTCGGACGCGCAGACCATGACCCTGCGCGAGCTGCTCGACCTCGCCGGCGACGAGGACCGCGCCGCGTTCGAGAGCCTGTCCCTGGGCTACACCGAGACGTTCGGCGCGCCGGACCTGCGGGAGGCGATAGCCGCCACGTACGACCGGGCGGACGCCGCCGACGTGCTCTGCTTCGCCGGCGCCGAGGAAGGCCTGTACCTGGCGATGCAGGTGCTGCTGGACGCCGGCGACCACGCGGTCGTCATCACGCCCAACTACCAGGCCGCCGAGACCGTCCCGCGCTCGCTGTGCGAGGTCACGGGCGTCGCCCTCGACCCGGGCGACGACTGGGCGCTGGACCTCGACGAGGTGCGTGCCGCACTCCGCCCGAACACCCGCGTGGTGTCGGTGAACTTCCCCCACAACCCCACCGGCAAGGTCCTCGGGGCCGCCGACTTCGCCGCGCTGGCCCGGCTCTGCGACGAGCGGGGGATCCGGCTGTTCAGCGACGAGGTCTACCGCGGCCTGGAGCGCGATCGGGACCGCACCCTGCCGCAGGCCGCGGACCTGTCCGAACGCGCCCTCTCGCTGAACGTGACGTCCAAGGCGCTCGGCCTGCCGGGCCTCAGGATCGGCTGGATCGCCTGCCGCGACCGGGAGCTGCTGTCCCGGCTGGAACGGGCCAAGCACTACACCACCATCTGCAACGCCGCCCCCAGCGAGTTCCTGGCCAGGATCGCGCTGGAGGCCCGGGCGGCGATCCTGGAGCGCAACCGCGCGCTGATCGCCCGCAACCTCCCCCTCTTCGACGCGTTCTTCGCGGAGCACCCCGACCTGTTCGAGTGGCGGGCGCCGGACGGCGGTTGCGTGGCGTTCCCCCGCTACCTCGGCCCGGAGGGAGTGGAGGAGTTCTGCGCGCGCCTGGTCGCGGAGGCCGGCGTCCTGCTGCTGCCCGCGGGCGTCTACCGCTCCGACCTCACCCCGACGCCCACCGACCGGTTCCGCATCGGCGTCGGACGGGCCCACCCGGAGGAGGGCCTGGCCGCGTTCGGGGAGTGGCTGCGGTCGGGGCGGTGACGGTCGGCGGGGCGGTGACGGCCCGGAGGGCGGTGGCCGGGACCGGCGACGGGGTGCGGGGTGCGGCCGGTCGCGGGGGCGCGGGATGCGGAACGTGACGCGGCGCGTGGCCGGGCCCATTCGTGGTGACCTCTCACCCGAACGGCCGCCGCGGGCCTGATCTCCCGGCGGCGCGTGGCGTGATCCGTTCGACGATGGCGGTGTGCGGTGGCCGTCGCCCCGTCAGGGCTCGCGGCGGGGTTCGCGGCGGCGCCATAAGCACGGCTCATGGCCGCTGTAGGCGATGCGACTGGGACGGGTGCTGCATCGGGCGCGCGGCGGTGGTTGCGTGGGACCTGCGGACACCGCACGGCCCCGGCGAACCCCAGGAGTCACGATGCCCAGCACCGCAAAGGCACCCGCCTATTTCCACGCCTTCGAGAACATCGCCATGGAGCGCTCCGAGGCGGGCGTGCTCACGGTCCGCTTTCACACCGGCGGCGGCCCGGCGACGTTCACCGGGCGGCTGCACACCGACCTGCCCCGGGCCCTGTTCGAGATCGGGGACGACCGGGACAACCGCGTGCTGGTGCTCACCGGCACCGGCGACCGCTTCATGACCGACATCGACGGCCCGAGCCTCGGCGACATCACCAAACCCGCCGAGTGGGACCGCACCATCGCCGAGGGCCGCCGCGTGATGCAGCGCCTGGTGGACCTGGAGATGCCGATCATCGCCGCGGTGAACGGCCCCGCGTCCGTGCACAGCGAGTACGCGCTGCTCGCGGACATCGTCGTCGCCGCCGACACCGCCGTCTTCTCCGACTTCCCGCACCTCACGTTCGGCATCGTCCCCGGCGACGGCGTCCAGATCGCCTGGGAGGAGGCGATCGGGGCGGCCCGCACCCGGTACCTGACGCTCACCCAGGGCTCGTTCACCGCCGAGCAGGCCGAGCGCTGGGGAGCCGTCGCCGAGGTGCTGCCGCTCGCCGAGGTGCTGCCACGGGCCCGGGAACTCGCCGAGCAGCTGGCCGCCAGGCCGCGGTTGCTGACGCGCTACCTGGCGATCACCCTCCGGCAGCGGATCAGCCGCCGGATGGCCGAGGGCACCCAGCTCGGCATGGCCCTGGAGGGCCTCACCGCAGCGGACCTGGCCCACCAGGGCCAGGACACATGACACCGGCGAACCGCCGGCTCCGGGCGCTGGGCGCCACCTCTCTGCGGCTCGCGCGCACCGTCGCGTCACTCGGCCCCGCCGAGCTGGCCGCGCCCTCGGGCGCCGAGGGCTGGAGCATCGCCCGGGTGCTGTCCCACCTGGGCTCCGGCACCGAGGTCTGCACGGGCCTCGTCGCACGCGGCCTCGCCGGCGACACCCGCGGCCCCGACCGGCGGGACATGCTCGCGGTGGGGGCGCGGTGGGACGCGCTGTCCCCCTGGGCACAGCGTGACGCCTGGCTCCAGGCGGACCGGCGCCACCGCGAGCTGCTGGGCTCCCTCGGCGAGGCGGAGCTGAGGACGGCGCGGGTGCCGTACCCGACCGGCCTGCTCGACGTCGCCGGCTACCTCGGCCACCGGCTGTCGGAGCAGGCCCTGCGCGCCTGGGACATCGAGGTGGCCCTGGACGCGTCGGCGACCGTGCCCCCGGCCGAGACCGCCCTGCTGTGGGAACGGATCGACCTCGTGGCCGGACGGTACTGCGACGCGGACACCCGGGCGCGCCTCGCGCCGCACCGGATCCGCGTGCGGCTCACCGACACCGGCCGCACCCTCTTCCTCGACATCGGCGAGGAACTGCACCTCTTCCCCGTGGAACCCGTCGACCCCACCGGCCTGCTCGCCGGTCCCGCCGAGGCGGTGCTGCGCCTGCTGCACGGCCGCGGCCGCCCCACGGACCCGGTGACCACCGAGGGGCCGGTCACCGTCGACGACCTGCGGGCGCTCTTTCCAGGCTTGTGACGAGTGGCCGCACCATCAGCCCCGCTGCTATCAGCCCCGACTCCGATACGAGAGACGATGACCGACTCACGAGACAACCAGGCAACCCTCACCTACGACGTGGTCGTGCTGGGCACGGGCCCGGTCGGCCAGAACCTCGCCGACCGCGCACGCGCCGCCGGCCTCAGCGTGGCCGCCGTGGAGCGCGAGCTGGTGGGCGGCGAGTGCTCCTACTGGGCCTGCGTACCCAGCAAGGCGCTGCTGCGGCCGATCATCGCGGTCGCCGACGCCCGGCGCGTGGACGGCGCCCGGCAGGCCGTCACGGGCCCGCTCGACACCTCCGCCGTCTTCGCCCGCCGCGACCGCTACGTGACCGGCTGGGACGACTCCGGGCAGGCCGCCTCCCTCACCTCCGGCGGCGTCGACCTGTTCCGCGGGCACGGCCGGATCGACGGTCCCCGGCAGGTCGTCGTCACCACCGCGGACGGCACCCGGCAGACCCTCGTCGCACGGCACGCCGTAGGCATCGCCACCGGCAGCCGGCCCCTGCTGCCCGACATCCCCGGCGTCGACGAGGCCAGGGCGTGGACCAACCGGCACGGCACCGACTCCAGCACCGTGCCCGGCCGGCTCGTCGTCATCGGCGGCGGCGGGGTCGGCGTCGAGATGGCCACCCTCTGGCAGGGGCTCGGCTCCCGCGTCACGCTCCTCGCCCGGCGCGCCCTGCTGCCCCGCATGGAGCCCTTCGCGGGGGAGATGGTCGCGCGCGGCCTCACCGAGGCGGGCGTGGACGTGCGGATCGGAGTGCAGGCCAGTGCCCTGCGCCGGCCCGAGCCCAAGGGCCCCGTCACGCTCACCCTGGACGACGGCGGCGAGCTGGAGGCCGACGAGGTGCTCTTCGCCACCGGCCGCGCCCCGCTCACCGACGACATAGGCCTCGACACGGTCGGCCTCACCCCCGGCTCCTGGCTGGACGTCGACACCACCTGCCGGGTGGACGGCGTCGAGGGCGGCTGGCTCTACGCCGTGGGCGACGTCAACCACCACGCGCTCCTCACCCACCAGGGCAAGTACCAGGCCCGCACGGCGGGCGACGCGATCGGCGCGCGTGCGGCGGGGCGTCCGGTGGACGACGCCGCGTGGGGCGACCACGCCACCACCGCCGACCAGCACGCGGTGCCGCAGGTCTTCTTCACCGACCCCGAGGCGGGTGCGGTGGGGCTGACGGAGCAGGAGGCGACCCGTGCGGGCCACCGCGTCAGGACGGTCGACCTCGACTTCAACGCCGCCCAGGGGGCCAACCTGTACGCCGACGGGTACCAGGGGCACGCCCGGATGGTCGTCGACGCCGATCGGGAGGTGTTGCTCGGGGTGACGTTCGTGGGGCCCGGGGTCAGCGAGCTGCTGCACTCGGCGACGGTCGCGGTGGCCGGAGAGGTGCCGCTGAAGCGGCTTCGGCACGCGGTCGCGTGCTTCCCCACGGTCAGCGAGGTGTGGATGTTCCTGGTGGCCGCCTACCGGCGGTAGGGAGCCCCTTTGGGCCCGGGGCGCCCACGGGCCCTTTCGGGCCCGGGGCGCCGACTGCCTGGTTGCGGTGGGCCGCTGCCTTGCCCTTCGCCCGCTGTTCTTTCGCCTGCGGCGGCTCTTCGCCTTGCGGCGGCCTTTCGCTTGTGGCCTCTCTTCGCTTGCAGCGTCTCTTGGCCTGCGGCGGCTTCTTCGCCTGCGGCGGGCCAGGGGTCCTGCCCCTCGGGCTTGGTTTGCGACGTTCGGTTCGTTTCGGCTGGTCGCTCCCCCACTGCCTTGAGGGCGGGGGAGGTGCCCCCACCCCGCGCCCCTTTGGGGCTGACCGTTGGCCGCCTGATTCAGGGGTGGGCGGTCGGGTACGCGGGCGGGGAAGTTCGATCGCACCGTTCGATACGGCTCCAGCGAGGAGACGGAGGGAGTGGACCATGACCACCGAGACGCAGATGACCCACAGGACGTACGACCTGGTCAGCCTGCTGTACCACACGCTGAAGGAGTCGGCGACGCTGGAGATGTACATCGAGGACGCGCGCAAGGCCGGTGACGACGAGCTCTCCGGGTTCCTCCAGTCCATCCAGGCCGAGGACGGGGACCGCGTGCGGCGGGCCGAGCAGATGCTGACCGGGCGCCTCCAGGGCGGCGGCTGACCGTTCCGGGCGGGGGAGGACCACAACATCCGGACGCGGCGGTCGCCTGCCCCCGCGTCCGGACCACCATGCATCCGGAGGATCCGGGACCGATCGGCCGCAGGCGGTGATCCCTGTGCCACCGCGGCCGAAAGCGCAGGACAGCGAGGTGTGTAGCCTGCACCCGCGTTTGGCGCGAGCATGACGGGACAGACGCATCGGCACGGAACCGGAACGGGGGCGCGGAAGCGCAACGGGACACGGACTCCCCCGCGGACCACGGGCATGGAGGCGACGTGGCGGACCAGATGACCAGCAGGCCCGCAGGACTTCAGGAAGACCACCGAAACCGAACCCGGGGGGACGCGGGCGCCGCGCCGAGCCGGCGGAGCATCCTCGCCGCCGCGGTGCCGGGCGCACTGGCCGCCGTCGGCCTGCTCGCCGGCTGCGGCGAGACGGGCGTCGCGAACGGCGCGTCCGACCCCAAGGCGAGCTCATCAGGGCGTCGTTCGCCCTCTCCCTCGCACTCGCCCTCACCCTCGCCGACCCCGAAACCACCGCCCGAGCTGCCCCGCGGCGGCCGGACGCTGTTCCCCGCCCACCGGCTCTTCGGCTACTGCGGCCTGCCCGGTGCCGCCGCCCTCGGCCGGCTCGGCACGGGCGACCCCGAGCAGCGGGCGGACGAGATAGAGGAGCGGGCCCACGCCTACAGCGGCGGACGCACGGCCTTGCCGGTGTTCGAGCTGCTGGCGTGCGTCGCCGACGCCAGCCCGGGCCCGGACGGCACCTACCGGACCCGTACGCCGGACGACACCATAGGCCGCTTCCACGAACTCGCCCGCAAGCACCGCGCGATGCTGCTGCTGAACATCCAGCCGGGCCGGGCCTCCGTCCTCGACGAGGTGAAGGCGCTGCACGACTGGCTCGTGCACCCCGACGTCGGCGTGGCGCTCGACCCGGAGTGGGAGATGGGGCCCGGCCAGGTGCCGGGCAACACCTACGGCTACACCGACGGCGGCGAGCTCAACTCCGTCGCGCACTACCTGTCGGGCCTGATCGACGACCACCACCTCCCCGAGAAGCCCCTCGTCTTCCACGAGGTGGCCACCTCCGTGGTCGGCGACAGGGGTTCCCTGCGGCCCCACCCCGGCGTGGTGCCGATCATGAGCGCGGACGGCATAGGTTCGCCGGGCCTGAAGCGCGCCACCTGGCACCGGCTGGTGCGGAACATGCCCGACGGCCTGCACACCGGCTTCAAGCTCTTCTACGACGAGGACACGCGGGGCGGCACGGGGCTGATGTCCCCGAAGGACGTCCTGGCCCTGCGGCCGCAGCCGGAGTACGTGATGTACGAGTAGGACGTGGGCCGGGGGCGAAGCGGCCCTGTTGTCCGAAGGACCGGTGGCCGATCGGCGGGCCGTCCGGGTCAGATGTCCGTGCACGTGGGCCAGGTGGCCACCGTCCACTCCAGCCAGCCCGGCCAGCCCGCCGGCGGGGCGGGAAGCTCCCCGCCGTCGAGTTCGGCGGCGTCGGGCACCTCGAACCGCTCCCGCCAGGCGTCCAGGTCGGCCTCGGTCATCGGGAACGTCTGATGGGGTGTCGTTTCCTGGCGGTGCGCGATGCGGGCGACCTGGACGTCCCTGTCCACGGGCAGGTAGACCACCCGGCATGACGCCCCGACCGAGCCGGCCAGCCAGCGCAGTGCCGACCGTTCGTCGCGGCTCCAGAGCCCGAAGTCGAGTACGACGCTGGTCCCCAGCCGCAGCGCCTGTAGCGCGACCGAGATGAGCCGCCCTTCGAGCACCCAGCGCTTGCCGTCGGCCATCGAATCGCCGAACAGCGGGATCATCCAGTGATCCGGGGTCAGCCGCAGCGCCCGGTGGGTCGCGGCGAGCTCCTTGGCACGGGTGGTCTTCCCGGCCCCGGGGAGCCCGACCATCAGGAGCAGGGTGGCGGCGGCACGCGGGTGCCGCGTGGCGCCGGGTCCGGCGGAATGCGGGTGCTGGGCATCGAAATGCTGTGACTGAGACATGACTTCCCTGATCAGGCAGGATGGCCCGGCATCACAGGAATACGAGTGACTGCCGGCAGGACACTGATCCGGCGGTACGTCCTCGCACTGCCCCGCACGGGGGGGCAGGCAATGGCCGCGGTTACGGAAACCGCGGGACCGCCGCTAAGCGGCGGTCGTGGTCATGGGAGCACAGCAGCACATGTCCTGATCGTAGCGGACGGCCGATCCTGCGGGTGGATGTCCGTCGGGGACGGATATCCGTCCCGTCGCTTCCACGGGGCCCCACGCGTCCCCCTGTATACGACGCGCCCCCGGAGCACAAGGGTGTGACCTCACTCACAAGAGGATCAATTCCGCTGTGCCTACGGGAAGTTACAGAGCCGTAGTAGCACCGTCTACGTGCATGACATGAGACGCATACGTAACACCCCCAGCATTTTCTAGATCAATCGACTGACAATCGACCGTATCGACTGACCAATCGACGCACCCAACGTCGAGTCGATCTGCGCCCCGGCGCTTCCCAGGACATTGAGGGGTTCACTCAGATGCGCCCGATAACGATGCCCCACACCGCCTCCGGTCACAGTGCACCGATCACCCATGTCGGTTTCCGCGACGACGCGAAGAGGCTCGCGAGCTGCTCCTACGACGGAACCGTCATCGTCTGGGACACCTCGGATCCCCGTCATCCCTCCCGCACGGCGCGGTTGAAGCACCGCCGCCTCGTCAACGCGTCGGCCTGGAACCCGGCCGCGCCCGACCTGCTCGCCACCGCGTCCGCGGACAAGACCGTCACGGTCTGGAGCGTCCCCGACGACGGCCCGGCCACCATCGTCAGCGTGCTCGCCCGGCACACCGACGACATCAACTCCGTGGCGTGGATGCCGGACGGCCGCCGGCTGATCTGCGTCTCCGAGGACGGCCGGGCCACCCTGTGGGAGGCCCGCGAGAGCCGCTTCCTCGGGGAGGTCGGCTCCCACGAGGCGCACTGCATGATGGTCTCCGTCAGCAAGGACGGGCTCGTCGCCACCGTCGGCGAGGACGGCCTCGTGGCGGTCCACGACCCGGACTCCTCCGGGGATCCGGTCTTCCGCAGATACGACTCCTCCGTCGAGGGGTGTGCCTGGTCGGGCCGCGGCGACACCCTCGCCGTCGCCCGCGACGACGGCTCCGTGGACCTGCTCACCGTCAAGCTCGACCTGCTGCGCACGGTCCAGGTGTCCACGTCGGCCGCCCGGTGCGTGAGCTGGTCCGCCGACGACACCCGCTTCGTGGTCGGCGCCTACGACGGCTCGCTGCACTTCTTCACCACCCGGGGCGAACGCCTCCACCGCGTCGACGACGCCCGCCTCTGGCCGCGTTCCGTGGCCGCCGCCGGGCCGCTGGTGGCCGCGGGCAGCTTCCACAGCGGTCCCCACATCCTCGCCTTCGACACCGCGGACGAGCTCGCCGCACCGGGCGAGCCCACGCACGGCCCGAACGCCCTGGCCGCCGCCGGCGACGAGCTGTTCGTCGGCTGCGACTCCGGCACCGTGGCCGTCCTGCGGCTCACCGCCGCCGGGGGCCCGGCGGACCGCCTCCTCGACCTCGCGGACGGCCCGATCCTCTCCCTCGCCGTGCACGACGGCGTCGTCTACGCGGGCACGTACTCCGGCCACGTGGTGCGCCACGACGGCGGGCGCCTCGTCAGCGACCAGCTCGGCGCTCCCGTACCGTCGCTCTGTCTGGACGGCGACCGGCTGATCGCCGGCACCTACAACGGCGAGCTCATCGCGCTCGACCCGGACGGCCTCGCCGTGCGCGAGCGGACCCAGGCGCACGGCGGCTCGGTCAAGTCGCTGGCCCCGGCCGCTGATGCGGGCTTCTACTCCGCCGCGACCGACCGCACCGTCGCCGCCGGCGGCCTCCACGAGCGGACCGTGCTCTGGGAGCACGGCAACCTCGTCAACGCCGTCGCCTCGCTCGGCGACTCGCTCGCCGCGAGCGCGGCACGCGACCACACCGTCAAGGTGGGCAGGCTCTCGCGGGCACCCGGCGGCGGCCTGCGCGCCGACGCCGTGCGGACCCTGCTCGGCTCCGACGAGTCCGTGAAGTGCGTGGCGCTGCTCGGCGCCGGACAGGAGGCGTTCGTGCTGGCCGGCTCCTACGACTTCGCCCTCTACGCCTGGCCCGTGGACTTCGCCGACGGCGACGTGCTGGCGGCCGGGCACGTGCTGGACGAGTTCGGCCAGGGCCTGTCGTGCATGGTCCAGGTGGACGGGTCCCGGGTGGCCGTCGCCGGCTGGGACGGCCGGATCACCCTCGTCGAGCACCGCCCGGGAGACGAGCTGCCGCACGTCGGCCGCTCCTGGTGGATCCAGGACCTCGTGGCCGGCGCCGGCACGGCGGATGCCACCGCCACGACGGGAGCCGCCAAGTGACCGTCACACCGTCCCGGCCCTCCGAGGTCGGCGAGAGCCCCGCGACCGTCCGCACCCGCGTCGCCTTCACCATGGCCCGCGTCCTCGGCCGCCGCGCCGAGCTGATCACCTTCGGCGGCCTGCCCGAGCCCGGCGAGCACGTGGCGTGCGCGCTGCCGCCCGCCGCGGGCCGCGCCCCGCTGGTGCGCCTGCACAGCGAGTGCCTCACCGGCGACCTCTTCGGCTCCGAGCGCTGCGACTGCGGCCCCCAGCTCGACGAGGCCCTCGAACTCATCGGCAAGGAGGGCGGCACCCTCCTCTACCTGCGCCAGGAAGGCCGCGGCATCGGCCTCTACAACAAGCTCGACGCCTACGTCCTCCAGGACCAGGGCGCCGACACCTTCGAGGCCAACCGCATGCTGGGCCGCGGCTCCGACGAGCGCGACTACGGCGTGGCCGCCGCCATGCTGAAGGCGCTCGGGCAGACCCGCATCAGGCTGCTGACCAACAACCCCGACAAGGTCAGCCAGCTCCAGGCCCACGGCATAGAGGTCGTGGAGGTGATCCCCACGCACGTCCACATGACCCCGGAGAACATCCGCTACCTGTCGACGAAGGCCGAGTCCGGCGGCCACACGCTGGACACCGAAAGGGCGGGCACGCATGAAGCTGAGTGAGGTCGCCGAGTCACCGCACTTCAAGGAGTACGCGGAGCTGGCCTCGCCCGCGCTGGTGCACCTGCCCGAGGCAGACCGCGGACGCCTCCTCGGTGAGGCCGCCGCGGACCCGGCCCGGCTGGCGCGAACCGTCGAGGACCCCGCCGCGGCGCTGCCCGAGCGGCTGGCCGCCGGCGCCCTGCTGGCGCTCACCGGCGACCCGCGGCTTCGCCCGGTGCCCGCCACCGTCCACGTCCCCGGCGGGCAGGTCACCCTCGGGCTCGCGGCGGCGGACGTCGCCGCCGTGGTCGCGGACTGGGAGCACGTCGGCGTCGTCGCGGAGTGGATCGAGAAGGAGACGCCGGAACACACCGTCACCCTCGACGACTTCCGGCTCTGCACCTACCCCGTCACCAACACCGAGTACCGCGCCTTCCTCGCCGACACCGGGCACGGGCCCCGCCCCACCACCTGGTACCTCGGCGCCTACCCCTGGGAGCGTGCCAACCACCCCGTCGCGGGCATCCAGCCCGCCGACGCCGACCTGTACGCGCAGTGGCTCACCGAGCGGACCGGGCACCCCTGGCGGCTGCCCACCGAGGCCGAGTGGGAGCACGCGGCCAAGGGCGGGGACGGACGCGCCTACCCGTGGGGCGACACCTTCGACCCCGGCGCCTGCAACACCCGCGAGTCCGGAGTGCACACCACGTCCCCGGTCGGCGCCTTCCCGGCCGGACGCTCACCGTACGGAGCCCATGACATGGCCGGAAACGTCGAGGAGTTCGTCGCCGACGACTACGTCCCCTACCCGTCGGGGCCGTTCGTCGCCGACCACCTGGTGGAGACGATGGGCGGCTACCGGGTCGCGCGCGGCGGGAGCTTCTCGCGCTTCGGCGACCTGGCCCGCACCCGGCGCCGGCACGGCGCCTTCCCCGGGCCGCTGTACCCGGTGGGGTTCCGCCTCGCGACCAGCGAGCGTCCCTCATGACCGGCCCCGGCACCCCCGCCGCGCCGCCCGCCCTCACCGCGGCACTGTCCCGGCGCGCGCCCGCACCGGACGACGTCGCCTCGCTGTCCTTCGCCGAACTGGAGGAGAAGGCGCACGCGGCCCTGCCGGAGCTGGCCGCGCTGCGGCCCGCCGTCGGCGACACCCCGCTCGTGCCCGTGCCGAGCGCGCAGGGCCGCGGCACCGTGTGGGTCAAGGCGGAGTCCGGCAACGACACCGGGAGCGTCAAGGCACGCACCGCCTACGCGCTGCTGTGCGGCGCCGTCGCACGGTACGGCGCGGAGGACCTGCGGCTCGTGGAGTACTCCAGCGGCAGCCTCGCGTTCGCGCTCGCCGAGTTCTGCGCGGTGCTCGGCTTCGACCTGCACGTCGTGGTCGGGCACTTCTCGCCCGACAGCGTCAACGACGCGCTGCGCCGCGCCGGGGCCACCGTCTCCAAGGGCGACGACGGCACCGGGTTCCTCGGCGCCATGGACAAGGCCGTCCGGGTGGCCGAGGAGGAGGGGCGCCACCTGCTGTTCCAGCACTGCGCCGCCGAGGCCGTGGCCATGCACCGGCGGCTGACCGGGCACGAGATCGTCCGCCAGCTCACCGCGGCGGGCGCCGAACCCGCGGCGTTCGCGTCGTCCGTCGGCACCGGCGGCACCCTGCTCGGCGTCACCTGGGCGCTGCGCGACGTCTGGCCCGACTGCGAGGTCCTCGCGGTGTTCCCCGAGGAGGGGCCGTACGGCGACCTCAAGCCGCCGGCCGGCAAGCCCGGCATGAAGGGCACCGGCGGCCTGGGCTACGGCCTGCGGCAGCCGCTGCTGGCGCCGTGGGACGCGGAGTTCACCTTCCGTACCGTCCCGCTGCCCCGCGCGCAGCAGGCCATGCGGGCGCTCAGGTCGGAACACGGCCTCGCCGTCTGCGGCAGCGGCGCGGGCGCCTGGCTGGCCGCGTCCGACGTGGTGGACAGCGGGCGCGCAGGACGCAGCGCGGTGGCCGTCGCCGCCTCCCGCGGAACGAAGGAGGAGTGGGCCGATGCCCTCGCACAGCACTGAAGCCACGGAGCCCGACGGGCCCACCGAGTCCGCAAGGCCGAGCGAGTCCGGCAAGCCGACCGAGCCCGGCAGGCCGAGCGAGTCCGGCAAGCCCAGCGAACCCGCCGGGCCCGACGCCTACGAGTCCTACCGGAAGACGGTGGCCGACTCCTTCCAGCAGTGGTACTCCTCGGGCCGCGACTCCTGGAGCAAGGGCGGGGTCAAGTCCCGGGTGACCGAGTTCATCGTGGAGTCGGCGCCCGCCGCCGCCCCCGGCAAGCGGCGGCGCGTCCTGGACATCGGCTGCGGGCGCGGCTACCAGACGGCCGAGTTCGCCGAGGACCTCGACGCCGACGTCGTCGGGCTCGACCTGCTCGACGTGTGGGACCCGCCGGCCGTCGAGCGCGGCTCGCTCCTCTTCCGGCAGGGCGACTTCCTCGACTTCCACGACGGGCCCATGGACCTGCTCGTGGACGGCGGCTGCCTGCACCACCAGCGCCGCGACGACTGGGAGCCCTGGGTGCGGCACGGCGCGCGCCTGCTGCGCCCGGGCGGCGTCTGGGCGGTCAACATCTTCCTCAGTCCGGACGGCGACGTGGTCACCAAGCAACTCGCTGACGGCCGCCACAACTGGTGGCTGACCGAGGAGGCGGTCACCGCGCTGTTCGAGGCGTGCGGCCTCGCCTTCTCCGGCAGCGAGGAGGTCGACCGCAACTTCCAGTACGAGGGCCACTGGCTGAAGTACCTGACGCTCGCCTTCACCCGGACCTCGGGGGGTGAGCCGTGCATATCGTGATGGTGGAGGCCAGCGCGCCGCGCAGCTTCGACTACGTCGAGGACCTGGTGGCGGCCGGGCACGAGGTCTCCTTCCTCACCGAGAGCCTGGCGAACTACGCGGGCACCCAGGGCTTCGAGCGGCACAAGCTCGCGGCGCGCGTCATCGAGATCCCCGGGATGCGCGACAACGAGGACCTGGCGGCGGCCGTCCGGGGCCGCCTCGGGCCCCACCCGCCCGACGGGGTGCTCTGCGTCCACGACCACTACCTCGTCGTCTCCGCGTGCCTCGCCCGCGACCTCGGCCTGCCGCACGAGCCCGTCGCCACCCTGCGGCTGCTCACCGACAAGGCCGCGGTGCGCGAGCGCCTCACCGCGGCCGGCCTCGGGTCGCTCCGCTGGGCAGCGGTCCACACCCCCGAGGAGGGGCTGAGCGCCGCGGACGCCATCGGCTACCCCGTCGTCGTCAAGCCCGTCGCGGGCCGCATGTCCGTGGACGTCTCGGTGGTCTGGAACGCGGAGCAGGCCGCCCGCGTCCTCGCCGGTGCCCTTCAGCGGGCGCACGTCAAGCGGCTGCTCGTCGAGGAGTACGTGGCCGGCCGCGCCGTCGCCGCGCAACTGCTGGTGCAGCACGGGCGGCCGATGCTGCTCGGCTTCGGCGAGCTGCTGCCGTCCCGCGCGGACAACGCCGTCGAGCTCGGCGGCTACTTCCCAGCCAGGTTCGAGCAGCGCGGCGCGGCCCGGCGGTTCGCCTTCGACATCGTCCGCACCCTGGGCATCCGCGACAGCGCCCTGCACATCGAGATGGTGCTGACCGCGACCGGGCCCGAGCTGATCGAGGTCAACGGCCGCGCGCCGGGCTACGTGGTCCCCCGCCAGATGAACCTGGCGCTGGACCGCTCGCTCCCGCTCGACCTGGCCGCCCTGTGCACGGGGAACAGGGTGGACGAGCCCGCGGAGCCCGTCGCGTACGTCGCCCTGCGGAACCTCACCAGCGCACGCCACGGCACCGTGCGCTCCGCCGGGGTCCCCGCGGACCTGCCGGACGCGGTCACCGACTGCCATCTCACGGTGCGTCCGGGCGACCGGGTGCGGCCCGCGCGGGCGAACCACGACAGGATCGGCTACGTCCTGGCCCAGGGCTTCACCCGCGAGGCCGCGGCCCGCGCGGCGGACGAGGCGTTCGCCCGTATCCAGGAGGGGTTGGCGGTCGACGAGGCGCACGGCGAGGACGGGGACGGGGCGCACGGCGGGCGGGCGGTGCACGGAGCCGGTGGGCCCGGGGCACCCGCACCCGCCGGGCAGCCGGCCGGCGCCGGGTCCGCCCGGACCGAGGCCGCCCCCGACGACCCCGCGGCCCGCACGGACCGGTACGGGCCGCACGTGGTGCTGCTGCTCGACGCCGGCGCCGGGGGGCCGCACCCCGACCGGGTGCTCGCCGCCGCGGGAGCGGCCACCGGCCACGTCAGCGTGCTCTGGTGCGGCGCCGACCAGGCGCCGCCCGGCGTGCGGGACGGCTGGGAGCGCCGGTACGCGGGCGCGTGGCGGCACGCGCCCGGCGGCGCCGGCGCCGCGGAGGCGCTGCGCGAGCTGGGGCGGGAGCACCCCGTCGCGGCCGTGGTCGCCTTCGCACCCGGCCTCGCGGCGCTGCGGGACCGGCTCGCCGCGGACGCGAGCGGTGCCGCGGGCCCGGATCACACCGCTCCCACGACCTCCGCGCCGGCCGGCACGGCGGCGGTCCACGCCACGGCGGGCCGGGAAGCCGCCACGGCACCCCCCGGTCCCGGCCACCTCGTGCTCTGTCTGGTCGCCGGCGGCACCGTCCACCACCTCGACGTCGTCGACGACCTCGGCAGCGACGCCGACGGGCACCGCACCCTGCGGTGCCCCTCCGCGCTGCCCGCCGCCGCGCGGGAGGGCCTGCGGGCCGCCGCCGAACGCGCCGTCACCGCGGCGGGCGTCACCACGGGCACCGTCCGCTGCTTCTTCGCCACCGGGGCCGGCGACATCCCCGGCTCTCAGGAGGCCGCCCCCGCCCCTGTCCCCGTCGCCGTGTCGCCCGGCCTCGACGAGGCCACCCGCGCGGTGCACGACGCCGCGCACGCCGGGGACGCGGTGGCCCGCGCGGTCTCCGCCGCGCTCGGCAACCCGGTGCGGTCACCGGGGCCGGCCCGGCGCGCGGCCCTGCTGCGCGTCCTGGCCGCCCCGCCCGGCGACTTCCGCGTGGTGGCGGCCAGCACCGCGGACGACCTCTGCGACCACCCCGAGGTCGCCTACGCGCACGCCCCGCTGGCCGCCGGAGACGTGCACGCGGGACCCGAGCGGGCCGCCCGCCTCAGCTATGCCGTGGCGGGCCCCGACGCGGCGGCCTGCGAGGCGGCGGCCCGGCGGGTGGAGGCGTCCCTGACGTTCCGCCACACCCCGATGGACCGCACCCATGTCGTGATCGTCGACAGGATCGGCTCCGCCACCTGGACGCGGGAGGACGGCTCGCCGCTGCTGCCGCCCGAGCGCTTCCGGGTGAGCGTCCTCAGCGGCGGGGCGCGGGTCGTCGGGCCGGGCAGCGCGCCCACGGACCTCGCCGTGCGCACCGACGTCTTCGACGAGCCCGAGGTGGTGCGGCTCGTGCGGCACCTGCACCGGAGCAACCCGGTGCACCGCATCGCCGCCGCCTCGGAACGGCTGCTCGCCCCCGTCGCCGCGCTGCGCGAGAGCCTCGGGCTGCCCGGGGACACCAGCCCGTTCACCCGGAGCCTGGTGGACAAGGCCGAGATGAAGCGCCTCGCACGCCGCGCCGGCATCCCGCACGCCGACGGCAGGGTGGTGTACGAGGAAGCCGACGCGCGGCAACTCCTCGACCGGTACGGTGCCGTGGTGCTCAAGCCCAGGGAACTGTCCGGTTCGCAGGGCGTGTCGGTCTGCGCCGACCCCGCCGGGCTGCGGCGGTGGCTCGACGAGCGCTTCGTGCCGGGCGGCTTCCTGGCGGAGCGCCGGGTGTCCGCACCGATGTGCCACATCGACGCGCTGGTCCACGAGGGCGCCGTCGTCGCGTGGGACGTCTCCCTCTACCGCACCGACACCCTGGCGCTCACCCGGGGCCGCCCGCTGTCGTCGGAGACCGTCGACGACCCCGTGCTGCGGGAGCGGGCGGGCGCTCTGCTGGAACGTGTCGTCGGCGCCTGGCGGATGCGCTCCGCTACCCTCCACCTGGAGGCGTTCGCGGAGGGCGACGAGCTGGTGTTCTGCGAGGTGGCGGGCCGTCCCGGCGGCGCCGGTGTGGTGCCCGCGTTCGTCGCGACCCGGGGCATCGACCTGCGGCACGCCAAGGTCCTCATCGACGCGGGCGAGGACCCCAGGACGCTGGCGCGCGAACCCGTCGCCGCCCACGCGGGCTGGGTCGTGCACTACTCGGCGGGCGGCGTGCTGGCGGAGTTCGACGACTCCGCCGTGGCCGGCCGCGCCTACCACCGGGAGCTGCTGACGGGGATCGGGGGCACCGTGCCCCGTTCCAACTTCTCGGGAACGGGCCTGAGCACCCACGTGTTCGCGGAGTCCTCCGCCGCCGAGGTGGGCCGCCTCATCACCGCGGCCGAGGGCGGCGTCCGCATCGTCATGAAGCCGCTGTCCGACCCGGCCGGCACACCGGACCCGACGACGGGGACCACCGGCACAGCGGACCCGACCACCGGAACCAAGGGAAGGCAGGAGCCTTGCTGATCCTCGGAATCCTCGGCAGCGCCTCCAAGAACTCCGGCGCCCGCGCCGGGCTCGAAGGCGTGGCCGAGCGGGTGCGCGCGGCCGGTGCGCAGTTCCGCCTGATCGACCTGGCCACCGAGTTCCGGGAGCCGCACGACCTGGCCGACTACGACGACCCCGACCCGGGCGGGCAGACGGCGGCGGTGCGCGAGAGGGTGGCCGAGGCCGACGGCATCGTCCTGGCGACGCCCGTCTACCACGGCTCCTACAGCGGGCTGCTGAAGAACTTCCTGGACCAGTTGCTCGGCACCGCGTTCGCCGGCAAGCCCGTGGGGATCCTCGCCAACGGCGGCGGCCCCCGCAGCGCCGGCACCGCCTGCGACCAGATGCGCACCGTCGTGCGCGCCATCAGCGGCTGGGCCACCCCCAGCCACATCGCCACCACAGGCTCGGACTACACCGACGGCAGACCCAGCGAGTTCATAGGCAGCCGGATGGACGCCCTCGTGGCCGACCTGCTGTCGTTCGCGAACGCCCGGCAGGCCGCCGCCCGGCCCGGTAAGGAGTGAGCAGCAGCCCATGCTTCAGGAGATAGACATCCAGGGCAAGGCCGGCACCAGCGCCGTGCTCCAGGCCCTGCGCGACGGGTTCTTCCTGGTACGCAACACCGTCCCGGAACGCCTCCTCGACGACGCCTACGGCCTGCTGGAGGAGTTCTTCACGCTGCCCGCCGAGGACAAGCTCCGCTGCCGGGTGCCCGGCAGCAACGGCCAGTCCGGGTACACGCCGCCGCTGGTCGAGACGGCCGAGAAGGGCACGGCACCGGACTGGAAGGAGCTCTTCCACTGGGGCGCGCCGCTGCCCGCCGCGCACCCGCTGCGCGTCCGCTACCCCGCCCGGTACCCGGACCCCCGGATGCCGGACGACCTCGTGCCCGGCATCGGCAAGGTGCTGACCGAGCTGCACACCCGCATGAAGGCCTTCCAGGTGCACGTCGTCGGCGTGCTCGGCGAGGCGCTCCACGTGCACCCCGAGTACTTCGCCGAGATGCTCGACGACGGGCCGGTCGTCAACCGCGCCGCCTGGTACATCCCCATGGAGAACGCCCCGTCCGAGCAGCACATCTGGGCCGTGGAGCACAAGGACTTCGACCTGATCACCGCGCTGCCCCGGGCCACCGCGCCCGGCCTCCAGGTGCTGCACCAGGACGGCGAGTGGCTGAGCGTGGACGCTCCCGAGGGGTACGCCGTCGTCAACGTCGGCATGGTGCTGGAACGCCTCACGGACGGCCTGGCCCGCGCGGCGGTGCACCGCGTCGTCGCCGACCCCCAGCAGTCCGGGGGCCGCCTGTCCATCGTGCAGTTCTGCCACCCGACCCCGTGGTCGGTGCTGACGCCGCTCACGCTGCCCGGCATCCGCGACGGCGCCCCGCAGCGCTTCCCGACCCTGACCGCCGACGCGGTCTTCCAGCGCACGATGTACCGCATCAACCGCCTCGACGCCCAGCAGGACGGGAACGGCACCCGGCGGGACGAGAGCGGCACGCGGCAGGAGGAGGTGGGCCGCCATGCCTGACGCGGCACCCGGCACGGACGGCACCTCGGATCCGCAGGGGCACCTGGTCCTCGTCGTCGGCGTCGGAGGGCTGCGGCCCCCGGAGGCGCTGCGCGCCGTGCGCGGCGTCACCGACCGGGTCAGCGTCCTGTTCGTCACGGCGTGGGCCGACCCGGCGCCGTTGCGGGAGATGTTCAAGCAGGAGGCCGTCTCGGACGGCGAGTTCCTGGAGGTGCCCGACTTCGACGGCGCCGTGGACGCCTGCGTCGCACTCCACGAGCGGCTGCCCGTGCAGGGCGTGGTGACGTACTCGGAGGTGCTGCTGCTGCCGCACGCCCGGATCGCGCACCGCCTCGGCCTGCCCGGCAACAGCCCCGAGTCCGTCGCGATCGCCCAGTCCAAGGCGTCGCAACGCGCCGCGTTCGCCGCGCACGGGGTGCCCTCGCCGAGGCACGCCGCGCTGCGCGGCGAGGACGACATCCCGGCCGCCGTCGAGGCGATCGGCCTGCCGGCCGTCTTCAAGCCGTCCCTCGGCGCCGGCAGCCAGAACGTGCGTCGCGTGGCCACCGTCGAGGAGCTGGCCGAGGCCCTGCACGAGGCCCGGAGCGTGCGCGGCCCGTTCCTCCAGCAGGACGACACGTTCCTGCTGGAGGAGGCCATGGCGGTGGAGGGCAGCGGCGAGTCGCCCTACGCCGACTACGTCAGCGTCGAGTCGCTGCTCTTCGAGGGCAGGGCCGAGCACGTGGCCGTCTCCGACCGGCTGCGGCTGCGCCACGGCTACGTCGAGGAGGGCCTCGTCGTGCCCAGCCGCCTCGACGGGACCTGCGCCGCGGCCGTCGTGGACTGCGCGGAGCGTGCCATCCGGGCCGTCGGGCTCACCAGCGGCGCGGTGCACACCGAGGTCGCCCTCACCCCGCAGGGCCCGCGGGTCCTTGAGGTCAACGCCCGCGCGGGCGGCCCCACCCCGCCCATGCTGCGGATCGCCGCGGACTACCCCTTCGCCGCGGAGATCGCCCGCGTCGCCCTCGGGCTGCCCCCCGGCCCGCCGCCCCGCTTCACCGGGGTCGCGTGGTTCCGTTTCATCCCGATCCCCGAGGGCACCTGGCGGATCGCCTCGCAGGCGACCGCGGAGGAGACCCTGCACCGCTTCCCCGAACTGAAGCAGCTCTCGCTGCGCTTCAGACCGGGCCAGACGGCAGAACGCAGGAACACCCAGCACCTGGCGTCGTTCACCGTCCACGGCGACACCGTGGACGAGGCCAGGGCCACCGCCGCCGCCGTGGAGGACTTCCTCGCCTTCACCCTCGAACCCGTGGACCCGCCCGACGACGGGGGGCCCGGACGTTGACCGGCAGCGCACTGCACGACCACGGCGGCCCCGCGGTCTGCCGCTGCGACTCGCCGGCCCCCGGGCGCGGCGGCACCGGCCGGGTGTCGGGCCTGCTGCGCCTGGTGAAGGAGGACCTGAACGCCGTCCTGGAACGCGACCCGTCCCGCGGCAGCGTGGCGGAGGCGGTGCTGCACGCGCCCTGGCAGGGGCTCGTGCTGTACCGGTTGGCGCACCGGCTCTACGAGCGCGGGCACCGCATCGGGCCCGGGGTGATCACCTGGGTCGGCCGGATCGTCTCCGGCATGGAGGTCCATCCCGGGGCGCGCCTCGGGCGGCGCGCCTTCATCGACCACGGGTTCGGCGTGGTGATCGGGGAGTCCTGCGTGATCGGCGACGACGTGACGCTCTACCACCGCGTGACCCTCGGCTCGCGCGGCTGGTGGCAGGACGGCGGGCCGCGCGCCCAGCGCCACCCGAAGATCGGCAACCGCGTCACGATCGGCACCGGCGCGTCCGTACTCGGCCCGATCACCATCGGCGACGACGTGCGGATCAGCGCCCACGCCCTGGTCCTGACGGACAAGCTGGCGCCGAAGGCCGCCGTGGCGGAGGCCGTCGATGAGTGAGCCGGTTGTGGGGGAGGCGGCGGATGACAAGTTGCCCGCGGGGGCCCGCGGGGGCCCGAACGAGCCGCGGCGGAGGTCGCCGATGAGTGAGCCGGCCGTGGGAGAGACCGCCGATGTCTGAACGTGTCGCGGGGGAGTCCACCGATGTCTGAACGTGTCGCGGGGGAGACCGCCGATGTCTGAACGTGTCGCGGGGGAGACCGCCGATGTCTGAACGTGTCGCGGGGGAGACCGCCGATGTCTGAACGTGTCGCGGGGGAGTCCACCGATGTCTGAACGTGCCGCGGGAGAGGCCGGCGATGACTGAGCGACAGGCCGGGACCGGGACCGGGACCGGGGCCGAGCCGTCACCGCCCGCCTCCCCGGCGGCGCCCCGGCGGCGGATCTACGCGATGGGCTTCCTGGACGCCTTCGGCCTCGGGATGTACCTGTCGTTCTCGGCGGTCTACCTGAGCAAGGCCGTCGGCATGTCCAACTACAGCGTCGGCCTCGTGATGGGGGTGGCCGGCGTCGCCTCCGTGGTGGGCGCGATACCGATCGGCCGGTTCGCCGACCGGCGGGGGCCCCGGCGCGCGCTGATCGTCCTGTTCTACGCCCGCGCGCTGTCGTACGTGGGACTCGCGCTGGCCGCGGACCTGTGGACGGCCGTGCTCGCCGCCGCGTTCGGCGGGCTGCTCAACCGCGGCATCGGCCCGCTCGTGCAGTCCGCGCTGATCACGGGCCTCGGCCAGGAGGAGGCCGTCGTGCCGCTCGCCCGGATGCGTTCCGTGCGCACCGCCGCGATGGCCATCGGCGCCCTGCCCGCGGGCGCCGCCATCGCGCTCGGCGAGGTGTGGGCGTACCGCGCGATCATGGGCGCGGCGGCGGTCTTCTTCGCCGTCTGCGCCGTTCTGGCGACGACGCTGCCGACCGACCGCGGGCGCGCCAAGATGCCGGGCCGGCCGGGGCTCGTCGGCAACGGCGCGTTCCTCGGGGTCACCCTCCTCTTCGGGGCGCTGACGATGTCCGCGCTCCTGTTCGAGGTGGGCATGTCCCTGTGGATCACCCAGAGCACGCACGCCCCGGCGTGGTGCGTGACCATGAACTACGTCCTCAACAGCGTCCTGATCGTGGCCTTCCAGACCCGGATGAGCCGCGGCTCGGAGTCCCCGGGCACCGCCCGGCGCATGATGACGATGGGCGGCTTCCTGGCGGCGGCGGGCGCGGCCCTGGCACCGCTGTCCGCGGTCGGCTCGGGCTGGGTGGCCGTGCTGTCGCTGCTCCCGGTGGCGGCGCTGATGACGGCGGCGGAGATCTACGTGATGGCCGGCGCCACGAGCCTCGCCCTGGTGCACACGCCGCTGGAGCACCGGTCCACCTACCTGGCCACGTTCAACCTGGGCTTCGGCGCCGCCACCGTCGTCGGTCCCACGCTGATCAGCGTCACGCTCGGCCTCGGCACGGCCGGGTGGCTGGCGTGGGCTGCGTTCTTCGTCGTGGCGGGTGCGGCGGCACGTACCGTTCCGCTGAAGGCACGGGAGGAGGCGGTGCAGGGGGCTGCCTGACGGGCGGTCGGCAGTTGGGGAACCGGTGAACCCACGAACAGGGAGAGAAGCAGCATGATCGACGCGGGCCACGTCATCCGCATCGCCCGGCCCTCGGCGGACCTGGCCGCCGCCGAGCGCTTCTACGTCCAGGGGCTGGGCCTGAGCGTCCTGTTCAGGGTCGCGGGACGGGCCGAGGACGGCACGCACGACCTGCTGATGGTGGGTCCGGCCGGAGGCAACTGGCACCTGGAACTCACCGTCGGCACGATCGACACCGTCACACCCACTCCCACGCCCGAGGACCTGCTGGTGATCTACCTGGCGGAGCCGGTGCGCGAGGAGGCCGTGGCACGCGCGACGGAGCACGGCGGCACCGTGGTGCCCTCGCACAACCCCTACTGGGACCTGGGCGGCGTCACCATCGCCGACCCGGACGGCTACCGCGTCGTCCTCACCGAGCGCGGCTGGCAGTACAACACTCCGCTGTCCGAGCGGGACGGGGGCGGGGCCGGCTCCTGAGGGCTCTGGACCCGGCCAGGGACCGCCCCCCCCCGGATCGTCACCCGCGCATCGCCCCCCCCGGACCGTCATCCCCCCGGACCGTAACCCCCCGGACCGTCACCCTTCGGACGGCCGCCCGGCTCGCCCGGCCGGGGCGTGGGGGTGATGATCGCAGCAGTGGCCGTGCGCCGGGCCTTCTGCCGGGCCGGGCGCCTGGCCGCGCGGCGGGCGACGGTCGCCGGCGAGGGACGGACGGGCCGGTGGGCGGATGGGTGACAAGCCTGGCAGGGCTGACCGGCTTGACCGGTCCGACAGGCCGGTGGTGGTCGGGACCGACGGTTCCCCGGCCGCGTGCGCGGCGGTCGACTGGGCCGCCGACGAGGCGGCGGCCCGCGGGTTGCCGCTGCGCGTCGTGCACGCGGCCGTGTGGGCGCACTTCGAGAGCGCCGGGCGCCCGCTCGCGGACCGCGTCACGCAGGAGGCGGGGGTGCGGGCCCGGTCCCGTCGCCCCTCCGGGGCCGTCGTGACAGAGGTCCTGCTGCGCGATCCGGTGCCCGCCCTGCTCGACGAGGGCGAGTCGGCGGCCCTGCTGGTGCTGGGCAGCAGGGCGCTCGGGCCGGTCGCCGGAGCGCTGCTGGGTTCCGTGAGCCTGCCGGTGATGGGCAGGGCCCCGTGCCCGGTCGTGGTGGTCCGCGACGTGCCGCCCCTCGCGGGCGCCGGCCGCCCGGTCGTCCTCGGCGTCGGCGAGCACGGCGAGGCGGTCGCGGCGGCGGCCTTCGCGCTGGCGTCGGCGGTCGCGCGCGGCTGCGCCGTGCGGGCGGTGCACGCCTGGCGGCCCCCCCCCTCGCGGAGGGCGTCGCGCACACCGGACAGCAGGCGGGCGCCATCAGGGACGCGCGCCGTGCGGAGGCCGGAGAGCGCCTGGACGCGGTGATGGCCACCGTGCGGGGAGCCGCACCGGGCATCGAGGCGGCCCACGTCCTCGGCGAGGGACGCGCCGCGGACGTCCTGCTCGCCGCCTCCGGCGGAGCAGCCCTGCTGGTGGTCGGCGCCCACCGCCGCGGCGGCCATGCGGGACGCCGCCTCGGCCCCCTGCACCGGGCGGCGCTGCGGCACGCGCCCTGTCCGGTCGCGATTGTTCCGCACATTTGAGGTACCTCTGAGGTTTCTCTGAGGTTTCTCTGAGGTTCCAGGAATTTGCATGAGTGCGGGTCGGCCCGGAATGGCGCCCCGATCGCGCGCCTATCGTGCTTTTCGACTGCAACATCAGTCACCGGAAAGGCACGGAATGGCCACCCCGGCCTCATTCATGCCGCGGACGGTTCCGGCTCCGCCTCTCCCGGCTTCTCCGGTGGTGAAAAAACGTTCACTGTCGATTATCGGCGAGTTGTCCCCAGTGGGAGCAGCCCAGTTGGTCTCGTGCGGTTTCTGCCGTATGGGCTGGTGCTGGGGCGGATCGGCTTCACGAGTTCGTGCCCGTACGGGTCTCTGGTGTGCAGGGAATCTTCACCTTGCATCCGAATTTTCACTCGCAATTCTTCTTCCCTCTGATCTACCTCAAATCTGTATCCACCCGCGGGATCGCGTCGACAGAATCGGAGCCTCCCACTCCGGCAATGAGGCCGGAGTGGGTCCCCCTACCATGAAGGTGAATCTTCTTCATGAGTGATCTCACCACCGAAGCCGGCGTCTCCGAGGCGGTCCGGCCGGTCCTTCCCCCCGCGGACACCAGCGACCACGGGTACAAGAAAGACCTCAAATCACGGCACATCAACATGATCGCGGTCGGCGGCGCGATCGGCACGGGGCTGTTCCTGGGAGCAGGCGGGCGGCTGAACTCCGTGGGCCCGTCCCTGTTCATCGCCTACGCCGTCTGCGGCGTCTTCGCCTTCCTCGTCGTGCGCGCCCTCGGCGAGCTGGTCCTCTACCGGCCGACCTCCGGAGCGTTCGTCTCGTACGCCCGCGAGTTCATGGGGGAGAAAGGGGCCTACGCCGCCGGCTGGCTCTACTTCCTCAACTGGTCCACCACCGGCATGGCGGACATCACCGCCGCCGCGACCTACGCCCACTACTGGGCGATGTTCAGCAGCATCCCGCAGTGGGTGCTCGCCCTCGTCGCCCTCGCCGTGGTGCTCGCCGCGAACCTCATATCCGTGAAGTACTTCGGCGAGATGGAGTTCTGGTTCGCCATCATCAAGGTGGCCGCCCTGGTCGTCTTCATGGGGATCGGCATCTTCCTCATCGTCACCTCGCACGACGTCGGCGGCCACGCCCCCGGCGTGGACACCATCACCGGCCACGGCGGCATCTTCCCGGGCGGTGTCTGGCCGATGCTGCTGCTCATGCAGGGTGTGATCTTCGCCTACGCGGGCGTCGAGATGTGCGGCGTCGCGGCCGGCGAGACGGAGAACCCCGAGAAGATCATGCCGCGCGCCATCAACTCCATCATGTGGCGCGTCGGCGTCTTCTACGTCGGCTCGGTCATCCTGCTCTCGCTCCTCCTGCCGTACACCTCCTACTCCGACGGCGAGAGCCCCTTCGTCACCGTCTACTCCAAGATCGGCATCCCGGGCGCCGCAGGCGTGATGAACCTGGTCGTCCTCACGGCCGCCCTGTCGAGCCTCAACTCGGGCCTGTACTCGACCGGCCGCATCCTGCGCTCGATGTCGCACGCCGGCTCCGCACCGAAGTTCACCGGCGTGATGAACCGGGGCGGCGTCCCCTACGGCGGCATCCTCCTGACCGCCGGCTTCGGCATCCTCGGTGTGGTCCTGAACTACGTCATGCCGGGCGACGCCTTCGAGCTCGTGATCAACTTCGCCTCCATCGGCATCCTGGGCACCTGGGTCATGATCATGCTGGTCTCGCTGCTCTTCTGGCAGCGCTCCAAGGACGGCACGGTCACGCGTCCCGACTTCCACCTGCCCTGGGCGCCTTGGACGCAGATCGCGACGCTCCTGTTCCTCGGATCGGTCGTCGTCCTGATGTGGCTGGACGGCGGGGTCTCCCGGACCACGGTGTGGTGTCTGCCCGTGATCGCGGCGGCGCTGGTCGGCGGCTGGTACGCGGTCCGACGTCGCGTCACGGCGTCGTCGTCTTCCTGAACTGACAAGGATCCACGAGGGGCCAAGAAGTCCACGAGGGGCCACCTGAATGGACCACAGACGGCACGGGCCGCCCTGACCAGTCACCTGGTGGGCGGCCCCGGCCTCGTGGTGGCATGTCGAGGGGTGAGAGCGTCCCTGCTCGTGCCTGACCGGTGCGCCCACCCCACGGCGGCCAGGCGAGTCCCCACCTCGGCCCCGTCCCCGTACACCGGGTGGCACCTGGCACGCGCCCTGCCCCGCCGCGGTCGTTCCCCACAACCCCCCTACGGCGGCGCGAAACAGGGCCGTCGACGGAACTCCACTTCCCACGATCCGCGTATTCGCGTCAGAAGCCGAGTCGGGGCAGTCGGATTTCGATGGCGAGGGCGCCGAGGGCCTCCTTCTCCGGCGGATAGATGGCGCGGATGTTCGCGAGTTGCTGTTCGCGGTTCGCGGTGGGGTTGACGTTGGCCGGCCCCTCACCGTCGAGCAGATCCTCGAAGCCGCGGTACTCGGTGACCCGCGTGACCTCGACCTCGCAGGTCTCGTCCGTGCCTTTGACCCGGAAGCGGATGGTGTCGCCTGCGGCGAGGTCCGCGAGGTGCGGGTATCTCACCCGCACCTCGATGGTCTTGCTGCCCGCGGCGACGAGGTCGAAGTACTGGCGGTAGAGGTTGAGCTCGCGCACGCGGGCGCCGGCATCGGTCATCGGGAAGAAACGCTCCTGGGAGAGGGTACGGTCATCATGCGGCCGATCTCGGCAGCCGAGTACGAGCGGAAGAAATGGCGGGGGTCCGACAACAGCGTCTGGGCCACAGCTACCAGCTGGTCGGCGTATTCGGCGATGGTGCCGGGCCACTCCCGGGTGTCGAGCATCCACTTGGCGGTGCCCTCGGGCAAGTGGACGCGGCCCTCGCGGATGAGGGATTTGGACAGTTTGGCACCGGTGTCGGTGACGACCTGGGGACAGAAGAGGCGGGCGGGGAGCTGGGCGCGGGTGAGGCCGACGGCCTGGAGCGCGTCATCGATCAGCAGCGAGCCGAAGACCCAGTCGCCGCCCTTCACCATGACATGGAGGGTGTCATGGGGACTGGTCAGGGCGAGTTCCTTGACGAGGTTGCGGTACAGAGTGGCCAGGTCGAGATAGGCACCGTCGGCGGCTGTGATGGTGGCTTGGTAGGGGCCATGGTGCAGGCAGGTGGCAGACACTTGCGCGGTCTCGCGGTCGGCGAGGCGGACTCGAGTGCGTTCGGCGTGTTTCTCCGCCCAGCCGCAACCGGAGTATGGGCAGGGAACGCGTACGTGCGGGGTGCCGGTGGAGGGGGCGAGCCACCAGCGGGCGGCGTCGAGGCGGGGCAGGAGTCGGAGCCAGGTGCGGCGGAAGTGCTCGCCGGCCTGCTGCCGGCTGTAGGTCTCGATGCGGTACGCGATGCCAAGGCATTCGGAGAGGGCGCTGAAAAGAGGCTCGTAGAGAGCGGCGACGAGGTCGGCCAGGGCCTGCTGGCCGAGGGCATGGACGTACGCGCGCTGGTAGCGGTGGCCGCTGGCAGTGTCGATGGCCAGTTCGTACGGGGCGTTGTCGAGGGCGCTGAAGAGGACCTCGGCGGGGAGGCCGAAGCGGTCGCGTAGGCGAGCGGCCATGGCGAAGGCCAGGGAGTGCACGAGTGAGGTGCCGATGTGCGGGGCGCCGTTGATCTGGGTGCCGACGACCAGGACGAGTCGTTCGGGCGGGGTGGCCAGGATGCGTGGGGCCAGGACGTCCTCGGTCCGGAGGAGGGCGTTGGCGAGGACGGTGTTCGGCGAGACGGGGTGGGTCGTCATGGGATGTCCCTCCGTGTAGTCGGATCGGCCGCGCAGTGGTGGAAGACAGCCCAGACGCACTTGCCGGGACCCTGGCGTGCCGCCACCCCCCAGTCGTCGGCGATGGCAGAGACGAGGAGCAGGCCGCGGCCGTGGTCGGCGGTGTCCGGTACCCGCTGCTTGTTGGGCGTGCCGTCGCCGCTGTCCTGTACGTCGATTCGCAGGAGGGCGTCGTGGAGCAGGACGCGTACCAGGACCAGTCGGCCTGCGGGAGCTCCATGCAGCACGGCGTTGGTGGCGAGTTCCGAGGTGCACAGCCGGATGTCGTCAAGGCGTCCGGTGTGACCCCAACGGGTGAGGGTCTCGGCGACGAACGAACGGGCGGCGGCTGGGGTGGACCGGCGCCGGGGGAGAAGCATCCCGCGGTGCTCGATGGTGCCGTCGAAGGCGTGGTCCGGTGCGAGGGTTTCCGGTCTGTTGGGCATGCCCCTCAGCCAATCGCTGTCGCTCGTTCGGGTCGGGAGCCAGCCTGGGGGCCATGTCGGGGGCCACTATGGGGGCCGGACTTCGCGTGCTACGGGGAGAGGGATGGGGGATACGGGAATCGGCGCGTTGCTCGTCGGGCTGCGTACAGCCCGTGGCTGGACTCAGCAACGGGTGGCCGAGGAGTACAACGCCCTTGAGGGGCGTGCCGCGAAGACCGGCAAGGAGATCGGGCGCTATGAGCGAGAGGCCCGCATCCCGGTCCCGTACACGCGGAAGTACCTGGCGCAGGTGTTCGCCATCGATGTCGCGGTGCTCGACCAGGCCGCCGCGGCCAGCAGGAGTGGGCGGGGCGGCAACGGCACGGCAGGGGTTGGTCAAGAGCTGTCCGCGCGGTCTTCGGCGCGTTCACCCACCGCGGTGGGCGCCGTGTCGGCGGACGCGGTGGTGTCGGCCGAGTTCGCCCGGTTCATCGCGCAACGCAATGCCGATGAGTTCGTCGTCGAGCAGTTGGAGGCTGATGTCGCACGGCTCGCCCGGGCCTACGTCAGCCATCCGCTGCTGGAGCTGTACGTCGAGATCAAACGGTTGCGGGACGGCGTGTTCGAGCTGCTACGTGGACGGCAGTACCCCCGGCAGACCGCCGATCTGTATGTCACGGCCTCCCGATTGTGCGGACTCTCCGCCCACGTCTGCCTGGACTTGGGCGACTACGATTCCGCAGCCACCCATGCCCGTACCGCCCGGGCGTGTGCCGGGGCGGCCGCGCACGAGGGGATGCTGGCCTGGGTACGGGCCGTGGAGTCTCTGATCGCCTACTGGACCGGACGGTATGAGCAGGCGGCCCGGTTGGCACGGGCGGGCCGCCGGCACCGAGCAGGCGGCAGTATCGGACTCCGGTTGGCGAGCCTGGAGGCGCGGACGCTGGCCCTAGCAGGAGACCGGGCGGGTGCGGTGGCTGCCTTGACGGACGCCGAGCGCTCCCGCGAGGCGATGCCCGGCCACGACGAGGTGCCGGGCATCTTCGCCTTCCCCGCCGCCAAGCAGTTCGCCTATGCCGGAACGACCTACCTGGCCCTGAGCGACCGGGAGCACGTCAAGCGGGCCATCACCAGTGCGGACACCGCGATCCGGCTCTACCGCAGCTCGGAGGACGATGATCAGTCGGTGGGTGATCTGTTCGCCGCCCACGTCGACCTCGCCCGTGGCCATCTGCTGCTGGGCGACCTCGATGGCACCGAGGCGATGCTCGGCTTCGTTCTCGACTCCCCGCCCGAGCGGATGTCGGCCAGTATCGTGCGACGGCTCACCGCCCTGGGCCGGGAGCTGACCGAATCCCCATACGGTGGGGTCGCGCAAGCGGCGCACCTGTGCGAACGACTCCAGCACACGGCTGTCCTCGCGGCCACGCCCGTCTCACAACCCACGGAGCTGTCGACGTGACCGAACCGTCCGCTGCACACGATGCCGCCGTCACCGACCGGAGCCGCCTCGCCGGGCGCGCGTACAACAGTGACCGTGACCTCGCGGCACGCCAGTCGCTCTACCGGTGGCAGACGCCCCGGTACGACCTGCCCGGCATCGTTGCCGGGCAGGTGGCCGAGGTACGCGGATGTGTGGTGGATGTCGGCTGCGGCAACGGCACGTTCATCCGTCGGCTCCGCCAGGACCGGCCGGACCTGGCGCTGCTGGGACTGGACATCGCCCCCGGCATCCTCGCGGATGTCCCCGGCCCTGTAGCCGTGGCGGACGCCACCCGCCTGCCGCTCGCAACGGCGGGCGCCGATGCGGCCCTGGTGCTGCACATGCTCTACCACGTCCGCGACATTCCCCAGGCGATCAGGGAACTCTCCCGCGTCGTGACCCGCGACGGGCTGGTGATCGCCTCGACCAACAGCGACCACGACAAGATCGAACTCGACGACTTGTGGCAGCGGGCCGCTGGCGACGTCCTCGGTACCGGACACGGCCCGGCGCGCATCTCGCTCAGCACCCGCTTCTCCCTGGAGAAGGCCCCGGGCTTCCTCGGGGAGGAGTTCGGTCGAGTGCGGACGATCGCGCTGCCGGGCACCATCACGGTCCGCGACCCCCGGCCTGTCATCGCGCATATGGCTTCCTACCAGGCGTGGGCGGACCAGCACGACGTGCCCTTCGAAGCGACCATCGAACGGGCTCGCGCCATCCTCGCTGACCACATCGCCCGGACCGGGGCGTTCGAGATCACCTGCAAGGGCGGCATCCTGGTCTGCCGCCGTTGAGCGGGCGTGACCCGTGTCGGCGGCGTCCGCACCGGGCCCGGTCGGCACGTCGGCACAGATGAGGGCGTACGGCGGGTCGGGGCGTGCCGGTCGCGGCAGGCGGCCCTAGGCCCAGGGCAGGCCCGCCCTGTGGCGCCAGTACGCGGGGGCCGGCTCCGCCATCGTCGACAGTTCTTCGAGGTCGTCGGCGTCCCCGGTGTCCTCGGCGGTGAGGGAGACGGTCAGCGCCGAGACGTTGCCGTCCAGCTGGGCCGGGGTGGCGGCGCCGGAGAGGACGATGCCGGTCCACGGCTCGCGGAGCACGGCCGCCAGGGCAAGGGCGTCGGGGGCGGTTCCGGTGCGTGCCGCGAGGCGGCCGAGAGGGGAGCCCGCCGCCTCGTGCACGAGGCGGCCGTTGGCCAGTGCCTCCTTGACGATGACGGTGCGTCCGGCGGCGTGGGCCTCCGCGAGGGCGGGACCCGCCGAGGGCTCCAGCAGGTTGTACGTGGCCTGGACGGTCGAGAACAGCGGGACGCCCGCCACCGTGACCTCCAGCGCGGCGCGGATGGCCGCCGGCTGCTCGGCGCCGCTCGTCGTCACGCCCACGGTGACGCCTTCGGCGGCCAGGGCGGCCAGCCCCTCCTGGAGCGCGCGGTCCGTGAGGACGGGGCTGTCGGGGGTCACGGAGTGGACCTGGTACAGGTCGAGACGGTCCCCGAGGAAGCCCCGTGTCTCGGCGAGCTGCCGGTCGAACATCGCCCTGCTGTGCTCCTTGACCTCCTGCACCTCCGCGTCGATCCGCCAGCCGGCCGTGTACCGGTAACCCCACTTGCTGCCGAGAACGGCATCGTGGATCTCCGGGCGGGCGCGCAGCCAGTCGGCGAGGAACTCCTCCGCCCTGCCGTAGGAGCGGGCGACGTCGAAGTAGCGCACTCCGTGCGCGTAGGCCGCGTCGAGCACCTCGTGGGCGCGGGTCTCCATGGTGCCGACGGTCCGCTCGGCCGGCAGGTCCGCGCCGCGGCCGAGAGTGATGTAGGCGGGGCGGCCGAGCGCGGCCAGGCCCAGGCCGAGGGGGGTGGGTGGGGCGGCGGGGAGACGGTCTAGGGGCACGGTCACATCCTCCGCGGGCTGGTGGGTCCGGCCGCACGATCACCGTACAGCGCGGGGTGCCGTGCGGCGCGGGGTGCCGTGCGGCGCTCACCGTCGGGGGTGCGTTCCCGGTGTGCGGGGGTGCGGGTACGCCGTGCCTTTCTGCGCAGTTCCCCGCGCCCCTTGTCGCGGGTGGTTTGTCGGCATGCGGGGGTGCGGGTTCGTCGTGGTGTTTTGCGCAGTTCCCCGCGCCCCTGGGGGTGGGTGGTTTCTGGGTGTGTGGTGGTGCGGGTTCGTCGTGGTTCTTCGCGCAGTTCCCCGCGCCCCTTGGTGGGCGCCGTTGGTTGCGAGGGGCACCCATCCGCCCTCAAGGGGCGCGGGGAACTGCGCGAGCAACCGTCCAGGGCGGATGGTCCGGAGAGAGGGGAGCAGGCCCCATTGGGGCGGTGGGGGCGAAGCCCCAGGTGAGGGGCGCGGGGAACTGCGCGAGCAACCACCCACCGGGAGGTGGTCCGGAGCGAGGCTCCAAGGCCCCATTGCTGCGGTGGCGGGGGGCCGCAGGCCCCGCTAGGGAAGGGCTATACGCGGCCCGACAGGGCCGCACCGTTTCGGGGCCAAGCTCCCGGGTACCCGCCGCCGCGTGCAGCCAGGTACGACGCGAGCGACGGGGGCTGGCACGGCCGGCACGGCCGCCACGCAGTTCGGCATCTTCTCCGTCGGCGATGTGACCCCGGACCCGACCACCGGCCGGAGCCCCACCGACGCGGAGCGCATCCAGGCGACGGTCACGATCGCCAGGAAGGCCGAGGAGGTCGGCCTCGACGTCTTCGCGACCGGCGAGCACCACAACCCGCCGTTCGTGCCCTCGTCCCCCACCACCCTGCTCGGCTACGTCGCCGCACTGACCGAGCGGATCGTGCTGTCCACCTCGACCACGCTGATCACCACCAACGACCCCGTGAAGATCGCCGAGGACTTCAGCGTGCTCCAGCACCTGTCCGGCGGGCGCACCGACGTGATGCTGGGGCGCGGGAACACCGGCCCCGTCTACCCGTGGTTCGGCCAGGACATCCGCGACGCGATACCGCTGACCGTCGAGCACTACGGGCTGCTGCGCCGGCTGTGGCGCGAGGAGGCCGTGGACTGGGAGGGGAAGCTGCGCACGCCGTTGCAGGGCTTCACCCTCGTGCCCCGGCCGCTGGACGGGGTCCCGCCGTTCGTCTGGCACGGCTCCATCCGCAGCCCCGAGGTCGCCGAGCTGGCCGCGTACTACGGCGACGGGTTCTTCGCCAACCACATCTTCTGGCCCGCCTCCCACACCCGGAGCATGGTCGAGCTGTACCGCCGGCGGTTCGAGCACTACGGCCACGGTACGGCGGCGCAGGCCATCGTCGGCCTGGGCGGCCAGGTCTTCATGCGCCGCAGGAGCCAGGACGCCGTGGCCGAGTTCCGGCCGTACTTCGACGAGGCGCCCGTCTACGGGCACGGTCCCTCCCTGGAGGAGTTCACCTCGCTGACCCCGCTGACGGTCGGATCCCCGGCCGAGGTGATCGAGAAGACGCTCGGGTTCCGCGACTACGCCGGCGACTACCAGCGGCAGCTGTTCCTCGTCGACCACGCGGGGCTGCCGCTGAAGACCGTCCTGGAGCAGCTCGACCTCCTCGGGGAGGAGGTCGTCCCGGTGCTCCGCAGGGAGTTCGCCGCCGGCCGTCCGGACGAGGTGCCCGACGCGCCCACCCACGCGTCGCTGCGCGCCGAGGCGGCTCAGAGGGCGCGATCCCAGAAATCCCAGAAATCTCAGAAATCACAGCAATCACGGCAATCTCAGAAATCACGGCAATCTCAGAAATCAACGCAATCGGCGCAGACAGCGGGGGCCGCGCAGACACCGGACGCCGCCCGCGGCGACAACCAGGCGAACGGACACGGACACGGAGACGGACACGGATCAGAGGAACGGGGAACGCCGGCGCCATGACGAAGCTGACGGTCATCACCGGCGGCCTGCGCGAGCCGTCCTCCACGCGGCTCCTCGCCGACCGCCTCGAAACCGCTGTGCGCGCGGGGCTCGGGGAGCTGGGCCACAGCGTCGAGTCGTCCTTCGTCGAGCTACGGCCGCTGGGACGCGCGATCATGGACGCGATGCTCACCGGGTTCCCGACCAAGGCCCTGGAGGAGGCCTTCGAGACGGTCGCCGACGCCGACGGGGTCATCGCGGTCACGCCCGCGTTCAACGCCTCCTACAGCGGTCTGTTCAAGTCGTTCTTCGACGTCCTGCCGGAGGAGGCGCTGTCGGACATGCCGGTGCTCATCGCGGCCACCGGCGGCACCGAGCGGCACTCCCTCGTCCTCGAACACGCGATGCGCCCGATGTTCTCCTACCTGCACGCCATCGTCTCCCCGCGCGGCGTCTACGCGGCCACCGACGACTTCGGCTCGGAGGCCACGGGGACCGCGGCGGCCACGGGGCCCGCCGGGGAGGCCTCCGCCCTCGGCCGGCGCATCGAGTCCGCCGCGTCCGACTACGCCCGCCTGGTCCACGGCTGCGGGAGCCACGAACGGCGCGACACCTTCGCGGCCGACATGGAGTCGATGCAACGCCTGCTCGGCGGCACTTCCTGAGCCCGGCAGCCTGGCAGCCCCACGTCCAGTAGCCCGACGTCCACCACCCTACGAGCGAGTCCTCACCCGGACTCCCCCTCAGCGCCCGCCGGGGCAGACCGCAGCGCCCCGGGCCCCTGGGCCGCCGGCGCGAGCGCCGAAAGCGCCGCCCGGCTGCGTACCAGCGGCACGCACAGCAGGAGCGCGACGACCGCCGCGGCACCGCACGTCGCGAAGGACGCGAGGTAGGAGCTGAGGGCCGGCAGGCCGGCCGGCGTGGTGAGGCCCGCGAAGAAGGCACCGACGACGGCGCTGCCCATCGACTGCCCCACCGCGTACATCACGACCGAGAGCCCCAGGGCGATGCCGGACTCCTCGGCGGGCACCACGCTGAGCACCAGCAGCTGCGTGGCCGCCAGCGCGATGGCGAGGCCCATCGAGTCCGGGGCGAGGGAGGCCAGCTCGGCGATCGGCGTGGAGTGGCCGAGCGCGTAGCCCGCGAAGCCCACGATGATGAGGCAGAAGGAGATGGCCGCGGTCATCACCAGGCCGCGCTGCCGCCCCCAGCGCAGCACCAGGGTGCCGAGCGCCGGACCCACGGTCTGCGGCACGGCGAACCACGCGGTGGTGTGCTCGCTCCACCCGAAGCCGAAGCCCGCCCCGGTGGGCGTCTGCGCGAGGCGCGTCACGGCGGAGAGCGAACCGTAGATGCCGAACGCGACCAGGAAGGTCATGGCGTACGGGATGCCGATGCGCGCCTGGGTCAGATAGCCGACGTTGATGAGCGGCGTCCGCGCGGTGCGCTCGCGCAGCCACCACAGGCCGAACAGCACGATCCCGCCCGCCAGCAGCGACAGCACCCGTGCCGAGCCCCAGCCCCACGGCTTGCCCTCGCTCAGCCCGAGCAGCACGGCGACCAGGGCCAGCGTGAGCAGGGCGGCGCCCGGCAGGTCGAGGCCGCCGGTGGCGCGCTGCGGGGAGTCGTGCACCAGTAGGACGGTCGCCACCAGCGCGAGCAGGGCGGCGACGGCGCTGACCGCGAAGTACAGGTGCCAGGACGAGCCGACGAAGGCACCGAGCAGCAGGCCCCCCGCGATGCCGAGTCCGGTGGTCACGTGGATGGCGCTGATCGCGCCGTGCGCCCGCCGGGGTTCCATCGTGTCGTTGGCGATGGCCACGGGCAGCGCCAGCATGGGGAGCTGGGCGCCGATCAGGACCCTGGCGAGCAGCACCATGGGCAGGCTCTCGGCGAAGGTGCCGATGAGGCAGCCGACCACGACCAGGCTCATCGCCAGGAGGATGACGGGGCGTTTGCCGATGAGGTCGCCGAGCCGGGTGAGGACGGCGAGGAAGACGGCGCCCGACAGCAGCCCCGAGGTGAGGATCCAGGACGTTCCGGCGGGCGAGGCGCCCACGTCGGCGCCGATCTTGGGGAGCAGCGGCAGCAGGCCGACCTGCACCATCTGGAGGGCGAAGCCCAGGTAGGTCAGGGCGACGACGGCGGCACGGCCGTTGCGGGAAGGGGAGGTCACACGCGTCAACCGATCTGGCGAGGGGGGACGAGGGATGACGAGGGATGACGAGGGGCGACGGGAGATGACGAGGGACACGGGGCAGCGCGCGGTACGCTAGGCCGATCTCGAAATGTGTGTCAATGCTTACGTAACTCATTACATAAATTGGCCGTCCGCACCCACGGCACCCACCAGCACCCACAGCACCGAGACGCCAGTCGGCGCGAGTCGACACGAGACACGACGAAGAGGGGGATCCGGTGTCCCTGCCCCACGCCCTGCTCGCCCTGCTCGACGCGGGCCCGATGACGGGGTACGAGCTCACGAAGCAGTTCGACCAGTCGGCCGACCGGGTCTGGCACGCGACGCACCCGCAGATCTACACGGAGCTGCGCCGCCTGGAGGGCGCTGGCCTCGTGACCGCCCGCGAGATGCCCCGCGGCCCGAAGGCGAAGGCCGTGAAGCGGGCGTACGCGCTGACGGAGGAGGGCGGCGCCGAGCTGCGGCGCTGGGTGGCTCAGGTCGAGGCGCCCCAGCGGGTCAGGGACGTGGCCTACCTGAAGGCCACGTACTACGAGTACGCCGAGCCGGAGACCGTACGCGAGCAGTTCGAGGCGCACCGCGCCCACTTCCACGAGCAGCAGCAGCGCTGGGAGCGGCACGTCGAGCAGTTGCGCGCGCGGCGCACGGAGCTGCTGAGCCGCCGCCTGGCGGGCGCGGCCCGGGAGGACCACGAGAAGATCGTTGCCTTCAAGGTCCACGCCTACCAGGGGCTCATCGAGCGCGCCCGCACGGAGGTCGCCTGGGCCGAGCGGGGCCTCGCGCTGGTGGCCGGGCTCGACGAGCCGCCGGACCCGGCGGCGTCCGCCGAGTAGGGTGGCAGGCCCGGGCGGGAGTACCCACCGCAGGCCGTGGCGGCCCGCCCCACCGACGGCAGGATCAGGAGTGCGCACGTGAGCGACGTCGAGATCCGCGACGACCGGGACGCAGGGCGGCTGGAGGCGGTCCAGGACGGGGAAGTGGTGGGCCACATCGCGTACTTCGCGCTGGAGCCGCCGGAGCGTGCGCTCGTCCCCGTCCACACGATCGTGGAACCTGCCCACGAGGGGAAGGGCATCGCCGGCTCCCTGGTCCGCGAGCTGTACGGCATCGCGGCCCGCGAGGGCGACGCCGTGGTCCCGCTCTGCCCCTACGTCACGCGCTGGGCGGAGCGCCACCCCGACGAGGCCCCGGCCGCCGCCCCCGAACTCCAGCACGCTGCCGAGCAGTGGCTGGCGGCACACCCGGGGCGGTTCTGAGGACCGGACGGTTCTGAGGCCCTCCGAAGCGGGGGGTTCCGAGGACCCCCGAAGCGGGCGGTTCCGAGGGCCAGGGCCCACGCGCCCTTACAGGTGGTTCCGAGGGCCGGAGCCCCGCGCGCCCTTAGAGGCGGTTCCGAGGGCCGGAGCCCCGCGCGCCCTTACCGGCCGCCGCGGGCCCTGCGGCCCGTTGCGCGCAGGACGGCCCGTTACGAGCAGGACGGGCAGAGCCCGCGGTAGGTGACCTCGACCTGGGACACCGTGAAGCCGAAGCGTTCCTGCGCGGGAAGGTCCGCGAGGGGATCGCCGGCCGGGTGGACGTCGCGGACCGTGCCGCAGTTCGAGCAGACCAGGTGGTGGTGCGGGTGGTGCGCGTTGGGGTCGTAGCGCTTGGCGCGGCCGTCGGTGGCGACCTCTATGACCTCGCCGAGCAGGACCAGCTCGCCCAGGGTGTTGTAGACCGTCGCCCGGGAGATCTCGGGGAGTCGCCGCGCCGCCCGGGAGTGCACCTCGTCGGCCGTCAGGTGCACGTGGTCGCCGTCGAGGACCTCGGCGACGACGCGGCGCTGGGAGGTCATCCGCCAGCCGCGCCCTCGCAGTCGCTCCAGCAGGTCACTCATATCGGTTCACCTATTCAGGGTCGGCGGGACACCCGAAGTTTACTTGTGGACGTCCGGGTTCCAATTCAGATATGGCTTTGCGCTCTTCTTGACCTGGACTCTGTCCATTGTAAGATCGCTTCCGGCGATAGCCAAGGGACAGGAAGACTCCAGTATGGCAGGAGACAGTGACGTGTCGGGCCCATCACCGTGGCACTGCGCCGTCCAGGCCTCCAGGTGACAGCCACGCGCGCCGTGCCACCCGAAAGCGTCCGGGACGCCGGCCGCCCCGATCCGGGGACGGCCCGCTGCGGCGTGCGCGATCGCGTGGACCCTGTCTCCCTCGAGCCCGTCTCCCGCCTCGAACCGGCCGGCGGCCCGACCCACCGCCGGGGCCGTCCACCGGGGCCCGTGTTCCGGCTGTTCCACCACCCGCGGTTTCCTAGCAGCGTGACCCGTTAAGTCCGGAAGGATTCGCATGTCTGAGAACAACGAAGCGCCCGCAGGCGGCTGCCCCGTAGCGCACGATCGGGCCCCGCACCCGACCCAGGGCGGTGGAAACCGCCAGTGGTGGCCGGAGCGTCTCAACCTGAAGGTCCTTGCCAAGAACCCGCCGGTGGCCAACCCGATGGGTGAGGAGTTCGACTACGCCGAGGCGTTCCAGTCCCTCGACCTGGCCACCGTGAAGCAGGACATCGCGGAGGTGCTGACCACCTCGCAGGACTGGTGGCCCGCCGACTTCGGCAACTACGGCCCGTTCATGATCCGGATGGCCTGGCACAGCGCGGGCACCTACCGGATCAGCGACGGCCGCGGCGGCGCCGGTGCCGGCCAGCAGCGCTTCGCCCCGCTCAACAGCTGGCCCGACAACGGCAACCTCGACAAGGCCCGCCGCCTGCTGTGGCCGGTCAAGAAGAAGTACGGCAAGAGCCTGTCGTGGGCCGACCTCATGGTCCTCACCGGCAACGTCGCCCTGGAGACGATGGGCCTTGAGACCTTCGGCTTCGCCGGCGGCCGCGAGGACGTCTGGGAGTCGGAGGAGGACGTCTACTGGGGCCCCGAGAGCACCTGGCTCGGCGACGCGCGCTACTCCGGCGACCGCCAGCTGGAGGAGCCGCTCGGCGCCGTCCAGATGGGCCTCATCTACGTCAACCCCGAGGGCCCGAACGGCAACCCCGACCCGCTGGCCGCGGCCCGCGACATCCGTGAGACGTTCCGCCGGATGGCGATGAACGACGAGGAGACGGTCGCCCTGATCGCCGGCGGCCACACCTTCGGCAAGACCCACGGCGCGGCCCCCGACAGCAACGTCGGCCCGGAGCCCGAGGGCGCCCCCATCGAGGCCCTCGGCCTCGGCTGGCAGAACGCCCACGGCACCGGCAAGGGCGCGGACGCCATCACCTCCGGCCTGGAGGTCACCTGGACCTCCACGCCCACCCAGTGGAGCAACGGCTTCTTCGACAACCTCTTCGGCTACGAGTGGGAGCTGACCAAGAGCCCCGCCGGCGCCAACCAGTGGAAGCCGAAGGACGGCGCGGGCGAGGGCACGGTGCCGCACGCCCACGACGCGACGAAGAAGATCGCCCCGAACATGCTCACCACGGACCTGGCGCTCCGCTTCGACCCGGTCTACGAGCAGATCTCGCGGCGCTTCCACGCCAACCCGGAGGAGTTCGCGGACGCCTTCGCGCGGGCCTGGTACAAGCTGACCCACCGCGACATGGGACCGAAGTCGCTCCTCCTCGGCCCCGAGGTCCCGCAGGAGACCCTGCTCTGGCAGGACCCGCTGCCCGAGGCCGAGGGCGAGGCCGTCGACGCCGCGGACATCACGGCCCTCAAGGCCAAGATCCTCGGTTCGGGCCTCACCGTCTCGCAGCTCGTCTCCACCGCGTGGGCGTCGGCCTCGACGTTCCGCGGCAGCGACAAGCGCGGCGGCGCCAACGGCGCCCGCATCCGCCTGGAGCCGCAGCGCCAGTGGGAGGTCAACGACCCCGAGCAGCTCGGCACGGTGCTGACCACCCTCGAAGGCATCCAGCGGGAGTTCAACTCCGGTGCCAAGAAGGTCTCCCTGGCCGACCTGATCGTGCTCGGCGGCTCCGCGGCCGTCGAGAAGGCCGCCAAGGACGCCGGCCACGACGTGGAGGTCCCCTTCACGCCGGGCCGTGTGGACGCGGGCGAGGAGCACACCGACGCGGAGTCGTTCGCCGCGCTGGAGCCGGCCGCGGACGGGTTCCGCAACTACGTCGGCAAGGGCACCCGCCTGCCGGCCGAGTACCTGCTGATCGACCGGGCGAACCTGCTGACCCTGAGCACCCCGGAGATGACGGTCCTCGTCGGCGGCCTGCGCGTCCTGGGCGCCAACTCCCAGCAGTCCGCGCACGGTGTCCTCACCGCCACCCCGGGCGTCCTGACCAACGACTTCTTCGTGAACCTGCTCGACATGGCCACGGTCTGGAAGTCGACCTCCGAGAACGCGGACATGTTCGAGGCCCGCGACGCCGTCACGGGCGAGCCCAGGTACACCGGCACGCGTGCCGACCTGGTCTTCGGCTCGAACTCCGAGCTGCGCGCCGTCGCGGAGGTCTACGCGAGCGACGACGCGAAGGAGAAGTTCGTGAACGACTTCGTCGCCGCCTGGGCCAAGGTCATGGACCTCGACCGGTACGACCTCGTCTGATCGGTTCGACTCCGTCCGACCGGGTCGATCACAACCGCGACACCGCGACACCGCCACACCGTCCTGGCCGGCCCACCGGCCGGTCAGGACGGGCGGGCAGGCGCACCGCGGGTCCGGAAGGGCTCGCGGTCGTGCCGCGCCCTGTGTCCCGAAGACCCCCGAAGACCCCCCACCTCCACCGCCGCCGAAACGCTGCCGTATCGTCGTCTCACGACGACACACGCGTCGGCGGTTCCAGGCATGCCCTCCGCTACGGGCCCTGCCCCTGAACCCCACCGGGCCATTACCGTATGCGCCCGCGCCGTGCAAGAAAGCACGTCAACTTCAGTCCGTGAAACCACTCTTTCGAGTGAAAGAACGACCTGGAGTGGAGTGATGACGTCGAGTGAGAAAATATGACGGCGTCAAGGCCCCGGCGATCGCGCTCTTCCCGGCTGACGGTACCCGGCGGCTCTATGTCAGAAGGGGTTCTCCTATTTTGCACAGCATGCACACCCTCAGCACCCGTGCCCCCCGGTTCAGGGCCTCCGTGATCGGTGCCGCTGTCGCCGTCGCCGCGGGCGCGCTCGCCCTCGGGCCGGCGTCAGTGGCCGGCGCCGCCCCCGCCTCCAGCGACGGCACCGGGACGGCCGACGCGGTCGTCCTGAAGACCGGCCTCGACGTCTCGCTCGCCAACAAGAAGGCGGACGTCCCCCTGTCGGTGGCCCTCAACGAGGTGCACGCCCCCGCCGACGCGAACAAGACCCTGCTCACCGCCAAGCTCGACGGTGTCGACAGCGGCAAGCCCTTCAGCGTCCTCCGTGCCGACGTCGCCAACGCCAAGGCGACCGCGGACAAGGAGAAGTCCGAGGGCTACGTGAACGTCGTCAACGCCAGCGTGCTCGTCCCGGGCGTGCTCGGTGTCGTGAAGGTCGACGAGGTCACCACCAAGGCGACCTGCGCCGCCGACGCGGCCCCCACCGCGGGCACCAACTTCGTCGGCGACGTCACCGTCCTCGGCAAGAAGGTCTCCATCCGCGCGGGCGGCAGCAGCAAGGTGACCGTCCCCGGCATCGGCGAGGTCACCCTCGACCTGGCCAAGTCGGTCAAGACGTCCACCACGGCCGCGTCCAGCGCCCTGGACCTGAAGGTCGACGTCAACCCCGGCAAGCTCAACGTCGCCCAGGTCACCGGTGAGGTCACCCTGGCCAAGGCGAGCTGCGAGAAGCCGGCCGGCGACGGCGGCTCCTCGACCGGCGGCTCCTCGACCGGCGGTTCGTCGGACGGCGGCACGAGCGGCGGTTCGACGTCGGGCGGCGGCACCGAGCCGCAGAGCGGCGGCGGCCACGACCTCGCCGAGACCGGTGGCAGCTCCGCCACGCCCTACATCGCCGGTGCGGCGGCCGTCCTGGTCGTCGCGGGCGGCGGCGCGGTCTACATGACCCGCCGCAAGAAGTCGCAGGCGTAAGGCGGGAGGGCCTCTTCGCCCGCCAGAACGCTCTCATGGGTGCCGGTCGCAGCCTGCGGCCGGCACCCATGGTGCTTTCCGGGCGGACGGGGTAGCGGCGAAGGGGGCCGGGGAGCGGCCAACGGATCCGCGCGATGACTCCCGAACGGGGCCCGCACGGACTCGCGCGACGACTCCCGAACCGGGCCCGCCAGACGACTCCCGAATTCGGCCCGTGCGATGACTCCTCACGGGCCCGATGGGACCATCGGGCCATGGAGAAGCTCAGCACCCCGGAGATCCTCGCGGCGATCGCGGACGGCCTCGGCGACTGGCGCAAGCTCGGCCAGCCCCTCGCCGCCCGCTACCGCGTCGCGGACACCGTCCGCGGGGCCGCCTTCGTGTCCGCGGTCGCCCAGGCGGCCGTCGCCGCCGGCCGTGACCCGGAGATCCGCATGGGGCGCGGGTTCGTCGACGTGGCGCTGAGCACCGCCGCCAAGGACGGCGGGCGGTGGGTCACGGCGCAGGACGTCGACATGGCCCGTACCGTCAGCGAACTCGCGCGGAACCAGGGCCTGGCCCCCGCCCCCGGCGAGGTGGCGCAGGTGGAGCTCGCGCTCGACACCGCGGACAGCGCGGCGGTGGCCCCGTTCTGGGCGGCGCTGCTCACCTCGGGCGCGCCCCACCGGTCCTGGGAAGTGCTCGACCCGACGAGCCGCGTGCCGAACGTGTGGTTCCAGAAGACCGGCGCCCACGAGGCCCCGCGCCAGCGCTGGCACGTCGACCTGTGGCTGGCCCCCGAGGCGGCCGGCGAGCGCATCGCGGCCGCCGTCGCCGCCGGGGGCACCGTGGTCGACGACTCCGAGGCACCGTCGTTCACCGTCCTCGCCGACCCCGACGGCAACAAGGCATGCGTCTGCACGGCCCTCGGGCGCTCCTAGGGGCTCCAGGGAGGCTTCCCGGGCTTCCCGGCCTCCCCAGGGTCCCCCGCGAAGGGCCGTGCACCGCGCCCGTCAGGAGCCGTACGGCGCCTTCGCCCTGGCCTCCTTGAGGGCCTGCCCCCACCACGTGATCTGGTCCAGCAGCACCTTGGCGGCGGCGCTGGTCGCCTCCGGGTCCAGGGGCTCTCCGTCCGGGCCGAACTGGGCGCCGGCGTTGTGGAAGCTCACGGTGTCGCGCGTGGTGACGGCGTGCAGCTCGGCGAAGACCTGGCGCAGGTGCTCCACCGCCCGCAGGCCGCCCGAGATGCCGCCGTACGACACGAAGGCCACCGGCTTCGCCTGGAACTGGAGGTTGTGCCAGTCCAGAACGTTCTTGAGCGAACCCGGGTAGCTGTGGTTGTACTCCGGGGTGACCACGACGAAGGCGTCGGCCGCCGCGAGGCGCGGGGTGAGCTGCTTGATTCCGTCCATCATCCGGTCATCGGGGTTCATGGCCGGGGCCGAGGTGCCCAGCGGCCCGTCGGCCAGGTCGATCAGGTCGACCTCGATGTTCTCGTGGCCCTCGGTCTGGCGCACGAACCAGTTCGCCACGGTCGGGCCGAAGCGGCCCTCGCGGACGCTTCCGATGATGACGGCAAGGTTGAGCGGGCTGTCCGGCATGACATCTCCTCATATAGCCAAGGCCGGCACCCGATATCTGAATGCGCAAGGAATGCTTCGTTATTCTACCTGCCGGCCGGTAGTTTAACCTAGGCTTCGACTCGTCGGAGCGTCAAGTGGGGATATTTCAGGCCGAGTTGTCTCGGCCGAGGAGGTGCCGGCAGTGGAAGGCGTACGGCGGACGCGTCGCGGGAGCACCCGGCGTCAGAGCATCCAGGACGTGGCGTCGCGGATCTTCCAGGAGCGCGGGTACGAGAAGACGTCGCTGCGCGAGATCGCGGACGGCGTCGGGCTCACGAAGGCATCCCTCTACTACCACTTCAAGACCAAGGAGGACATCCTCGTCAGCCTGCTGGAGGGGGTGGGCCGGGAGCTGGACGAGCTGATCGCCTGGGGCCGTCAGGCGCCGCGCACGCTGGGGACCGGACGGGAACTGCTCACCCGGTACAGCGCGATCTTCGGCGAGGCGGGTCCCGTATTCAGCATCCTCCAGCAGAACCAGGCCACCATGAGCGAGCTGGCGATCGGCCGGGAGTTCAGCGACCGCACCGAGGCCCTCTCCCTGCTGCTGCGCGACGCGGACGCCCCGCTGTCCGAGCAGATCCGCTGCGTGAGCGCGCTGCTGACCCTGCACTTCGGCACGTTCGCCCTCCAGCACCTGGAGGGGGAGCCGGAGGAGAAGCGGCGGCACCTCCTCGACGCCGCCGTCGAGCTGCTGAGCTCGGCGTATGCAGGGCGCCCGGAGCGCGAGGGGACGGCCTGACGCGCGGGGGGGCGCGGCTATTCGAACGTTGCCGCGGAGGGTGAGAATGAAAAACCGTCGACCCGGTTTGTATCGGGGTGACCACGCGTGAACATCCCCCTGTCATACGGCTGTTGACCGGGAGGTATGCACCCGATGACGGCACCGTATCGGAGCCCCTGACGGCTCGGGTGGCTTGAACTCGGGGTTTAACAGACTGCCGTGCTGGTTTCGGTTCGCGCCGTGTGCGCACAATGGCGCGGAGCCCGATCGGGCGAACCGCCTCGCTCACGACAGAGATCATGACGAGGGCCGGACCGGCGCGGTCCCCACACGGGCGCGTGCCGGGCGATCCCGCCGGGCCCCCGCCATGCCGCCGAAGGGTCGTTCGAGCGCGGGCGCAGTGTGCATGCAGAGAGGGTGGCCATGGCGCGCCAGGAACGAGCGGTGCTGACTCGCAGGGAGATCCTCCGGGCGGCCGGGGAGGTCTTCGGCGACCTCGGATACGAGGCCACCACGATCTCCGACATCCTCACCCGGGCGGGGGTGACCAAGGGAGCGCTCTACTTCCACTTCTCCTCGAAGGAGGACCTGGCGCAGGGGCTCCTCAACACGCAGGTGGAGTGCGTTCCCGAGCCCCCCGACACCGGGCTGTTCCTCCAGGCGGTCATCGATCGGGGAATGATTCTCGCCCATCTGATGCCCCGCGACCCGCTGGTGCGCGGCAGCGCGCGCCTGGCCGTCGACATACAGAAGTGGCCCGGGGCACAGGAGTGGCGGCCCCACGCCGAGTGGACGAAGGCGGCGGCGCACGATCTGCGGCTGGCGCGCGACCACGGAGAGCTCCTTCCGCACGCCGACGTGGAGGAGATCGCCGAGCTGCTGGTGGGCTCCTTCACCGGCCTCCAGCTGATGTCCCAGGTGGTGTCCGGCCTGACGGACCTGGAGGAGCGGGCCTCGGTGCTCTTCAGGACCGTGCTGTCGACCGTCACCAGGCCGGCGGTCCTCGGCCGGCTCGACATGGCCCCGGGCCGCGGCGGCCGGGTCGTCAAGCTCATAGAGGAGGCGGAGAGCGCCGGACAGACCTCCGGGACGGCATCCGGCACGGCTTCCGGGACGTCCTCCGCAGCGGCCTCCGGAGCGATCTCCGTGCCGGCTCCCGCTACGGCCTCCGAAGCGGGGGCCGGAACGATCTCCGAAGCGGCTCCCGCGACGGCCACCGGATCGGCCCCTGGAACGACCTCAGGGGAGAGCGCCGCAGGCCCCGCCGTCCTCGACCGCGCCGCGCCGGCGCCCGCTCCCTGAGGGGCGTGCCCGGCTGAGGGCCGGAAGGCCACGTTCGGTCTAAGCCGCGCCCACCGCCGCGGGCGGGCCCGGCGGGCGGCAGCCGGCGGGGCCGGACGGCGGGACCTCGGGCCCGTGCCGCGCGCGGGACTCCGGGTGGAGGACCCCTCACTCCGCGTCGCGCCTGGTCGGTGCGGTGCGTTCGTTAGGCTGGTAGGGCTGGGCGATCCTGGGGGCTTCTGCCGGCGGCGAGAGGTGACCACGGAGGTCACGGAGGTATCGGGATGGCGCGCAGGCTCGGAGTCGCTACCCGTATGGGGCGGACGCCCGGCGGGTTCGCGCACAGCGCGCCCGACGTTCCCGCACCCGCCGTGGCCCTGCTCGACTCCGACGGAACCGTGCTGGCCTGGGGCGGCGGCTGCGAGCGGCTGCTCGGCCTGCGTGCGGAGGACGTGCTCGGCCGGCCCGCGCGGGCGCTGCTGGCCGATCCTGACGAGCCGGTGCCGTGGTCGAGGGCCGCGGGGGCCGTGGGGCACCGGGGCAACGAGCAGGCCGTGGGCGGGGAGGTCGCGGTCACGCACCGTGACGGCAGGGTCCTGCGGCTGGTGGTGGAGATCGTCGGGCTGACCGGTCCGGACGGCCTGCGCTGCTGGGCCGTCGCCGTCACGCGGATGCCGGAGGGCGAGGATGCCTGCGAGGGGGAGTCGGCGCTCCTCGACCGTTCGCCGCTGGCGGTGGCGGTGTGGGACACCGACATGCGGCTGGTGTGGGCGAACCGCGCCTCCATGGAGGTGACGGGGCTCTCCGGCCCGGGCTCCGAGGGGTCCACGACGCTGCGGGTCCTGCGCGGCTTCGACCGGACCACCACCGAGCCGGTGTACCGGGAGGTGCTGTCGTCGGGGGAGCCGGTCGCCGACCACGTGGTGCGGTGGGTGTCGCCGGAGGACGGCAGGGAGGTCGTCTTCTCCTCCTCGATGTACCCCCTCGCGCCCCGGGACGGGGCCACGCTGGGCGTGTGCAGCGTCTCCCTGGACATCACCCAGAGCTGGGAGCGCGAGCGGCTGGCGCTGCTCGGCAGAGCGGCCCACCGGATCGGCACGACGCTCGACGTGATGACGACGGCCCAGGAGCTCGCGGACATGACCGTGCCCGTCCTCGCCGACTTCACCGCCGTGGACCTGGCCGAGGCCGTGCCGCTCGGAGGGGAGCCCCTGGAGCGCATGTCGACGGCCAAGCAGGGGGTCCCGGTCTTCCGCCGCGCGGGTCTGGCCACCGTACGCCGGGGATCGCCCGAGGCCGCCTTCGCGGTGGGCGAGGTGGTGTACGCGCCGTCCAACTCGCCGTTCCTCACGGTGCTGCGCGAGGACCGGTCCTATCTGGAACCGGTCCTGGAGACGGGTCCCGGGACCTGGCTGGAGCGCGACCCCCGCCGCCAGCGGATCGTCCGGGAGACGGGCACGCACTCGATGATGATGATCCCGCTCAGGGCGCGCGGCACCATCCTCGGCCTCGTGGTGTTCGGCCGCTCCGAGAACGTCGTCCCCTTCTCGCGGGACGACCTGCTGCTGGCCGAGGAACTCTGCGTCCAGGCATCACTGAGCCTGGACAACGCCCGCCGCTACACCCGCGAGCGCACCGCCGCCCTCGCCCTGCAACGCAGCCTGCTCCCCGAGAACCTGTCGGGCGGAGCCGCGGTGGACCTGGCCAGCCGCTACCTGCCCTCCGACCGGCACGAGGGGGTCGGCGGGGACTGGATGGACGCCATCGAACTGCCGGGGGGCCGGATCGCGCTGGTCATCGGCGATGTCGTGGGACACGGCATCCACGCCGCCGCCACCATGGGCCGGCTGCGCACCGCGGTCCACACGCTCGCCGTCCTGGACGAGCCCCCGGCGAAGCTGCTCGGCCACCTCAACGAGGTCACCGCCCGGCTCGCGGAGTCGGGCACCTGGTCCCGGGACTACCCGTCGATCACCGGCGCGAGCTGCCTCTACGCCGTCTACGACCCGGCCGCCGGCGTGTGCACCCTGGCGCGCGCCGGCCACCCGCCGCCGATGCTGGTGACGCCCGACGGCCGGGCGAGGGTCGTCGACACGCCGGTGGGCCCGCCGATCGGGACCGACTCCGGAGAGTACGAGTCCGTCGAGCTGGAGCTTCCGGTGGACTCGCTGCTCGTCCTCTACACCGACGGCCTCGTGGAGTCCCGGCACATGGACATCGACGCGGGGCTCGACCGGCTGCTCGCCGCGCTGCGGAACCCGCCCGCCGACCTCGACGAGCTGTGCTCCCGCGTCATCGACAGGACGACGACACAGTCACCGCAGGAGGACGACGTGGCCCTCCTGGTGGCCCGCACCCGTGCCGTCACCCCCACCATGCCCCCGACCCCGCACTGGTGACCCCGGGGCCCGACATCAGGCTGACGTCACGCCGCCCGACCCCGCGTCACTCCGGGTCCCGCGGAACAGGCCCCCGGTAGGCGGTGAACCCGTCGTCCGAGGAGAGGCGGCGGGCGGCCACGGCGAAGTACGAGTCGGGGGCCGTGATGCCGAAGCCCTCCACGATGCGGTTCATGAAGTTGAACAGGGCGCACACCGACACCGCGTCGTAGAGGGCCTTCTCCTCCCATCCGGCCGCGAACACCGCCTCGGCGTCGGCCGCGGCCATCCGGCCGGGGGTCTCGGTGAGCTTGCGCACGTACGCGAAGAGCGGCTTGAGCCGGTCGTCGACCGGGGCCGAGGCGACGTCGGCCAGCAGGGCGGCCAGCACGCCCTCCTCGATCCCGAACGCCTCGGCGACCGCGCCGTGCACGCCGTGGCAGTAGCGGCAGGCGTTCAGTCCCGACACGTAGGCGGCGATCAGCTCGCGCTCGCCGACGCTCAGCGGGGAGGGGCCGCGCAGGACCACCTGCTGGTAGTCGACCAGGGGGCCGGCGGGCTCGGGGAAGGCGCGCAGCACGTCCATGACCGTGGCGTTGTCGGGCAGGGAGGGGAGGAAGGGCACGGCGGTTGTCCTCCAGACAGGAGAGGGGCCTCCAGGCATCGGAGGGGCGGAGGGTGGTCAGGGATGGGCGGCCGGGGCTCCCGGCCCGTACCGTGCTCCCGGGCCGGGGTCAGCCGACGCCCATGAGCCTGCCGGGATTGACCACGCTGATCTCGCGGGTCTGCTCCTCGGTCAGCCCGAACGCCCGCATGTGGGCGATGACCAGGCGCATGGCCTCGACGGTGTTGGGGAAGAGCGGTTCCCCGGCGTCGCTGGACAGCGTCACGTGCCCGGTGCCCAGCGCCTGGATCGTGGCGCACATGTCGGCCGGGTTCACGCCGAGCAGCGGCGAGATCTCGTCGTAGGTGAAGTTCATGTGGATCCCCGCGGAGGTCAGCTCCCGCATCTGGTCGAGCGACAGGTCGATGAACGGGCTGAAGGGGTGGTCCACCACCGCCTTGGTGATGCCCAGGTCGCGCACCAGGTCGGCCATGGCGAAGATCTCGTCGTGCGTGGCGTGCCCGAACGAGACCATCACGTCGTGGTCCGCGACCATGCGGAAGACCTCGCGGTACTCGGGCTTCAGCTTCCCGTGCCCGTCCAGGGTGTACTCGCCGACCTTGAGGGCCTGCGGCCACGGGAGAGGGTCGCTCCACTCGTTCGGGTCGGTGCTGCCGCCCCACCAGATCGGCATGCCGCCGACCTTGCTCATGGTGTTCGCGCTGCGGAAGACCGGCATCCACACCGCCTTGGCCCCGTCCTCCAACTGCTGCCGGGCGGCCTCCGGTTTGGGCAGCCCCCTGCTGAAGCTGGTGATCCAGCCCGCCCACAGGCTGACCGGCGCCACGCCCGTCCCGTCGCACCAGCGGCGCAGCGCGTCGTCCACCTCGCGCACCACGCCGGCGGGGCCCGCGACGTCCGTGCGGCGCAGGCCCATGGTGCTCTTGAAGAGCAGCCCGCCCATGCCGCTGGCCGCGGCGAGCTTCGCCACGGCGAGCGCGTCCTGCTGGCCCTCGTGGGCGTGGCAGTGGATGTCGACGGCGCCCTCCACCCCGTGCACCGCCGGGGGGTGCAGCGGCTCCGCCTTGTAGCCCATGCGGGCCCGGTAGGCGGCCAGGAAGCGGTCTCCCGGCGCGGCATCGGGGCGGCGGAGCCGGGCCTCGGCCATCAGCTCCGCGTCGGCGTTCATGGGGTCGCCGTCGTCCGCGGCGGTCGGCAGCTCCGTGTCGCCCGAGCCGTGGGTGCCGTGGGTGCCGTGGATCCCGGGGGCGCCGGGGGCGCGGTCCGCCGTGCCGTGTGGCGTCCGCGTGCCGTGCGTGGTCTGCGTGCTGTCCGTGCCGTGCGTGCCGTGCGTGCTGTCCGTGCTCGCCATGTCAGCGTTCGCCTTCCCGCCGGAATCGCCGGCGTGGGTGTCTGCCGCGGGTGCCGTGCTCAGGTCTCGGCGGGCGCCTCGGCCAGGCCGGCCGGGGCGGCGCCGGTGGCGCTCTCGACGAGTGGCCTGCCGGTGGTCTCCCTGCCGTAGCGCCACAGCGCGAGGCCCGCGGCGACCACCGGCAGGGCGCAGACCAGCGAGAGGCTCTCGATGCGCGGTGCCGAGCTGAGCAGCATCGGTCCGAAAAGCCCGCCCGCCTTGCTGCCGGCGGCTGCCACGCCGCTTCCGGTGGCCCGCAGCGCCGTCGGGTACACCTCCGTCGCGTACGGCGCGAGCAGCGCGATCATGCCGCCCGCCGCGCTCAGCAGCAGCGTCGTGAGCACCAGCAGGACGCCGCCGTGGCCGGACCGCTCGGGCCGGGCCACCGCGAAGCCGGCCAGCACCGCCGCGGTCGCCAGCGCGTAGCAGACCATGGCCTTCTTGCTGCTCCAGCGCGCGTACAGGACCGCGGCCAGCACCGCGGCGGGCACCGCGAACACGGACGAGGTGAACAGCAGCGAGCTGGCGTTCGTGCCGGCCCCGGCGGACGTGAGGAAGCTCGGCAGGAAGGTGATGAAGCCCCAGTTGACCATCCCCCAGCTCACGCCGAACAGCATGATCACCCCGGTCTGCCGCCGGAAGGCCGGCGACACCAGCGGGGTGATCCGGTTCGGCGCCGGCTGCGGGACGGCCGCGGGAGCGGCGGGGGTGCCCGCCTCGGGCACCGCGCGGATGCCGAAGCGCGCCATGACCTCCGCCGCCTCGTCCTCGCGCCCCGACGCGATGAGGAACCGCGGCGACTCGGGGATCCAGCGCCGCAGCACCAGCAGCAGGAGCCCGGTCGGCAGCCCCAGCAGCCACAGCACCCGCCAGCTGTAGTCCGGCACGAACAGCGTCGAGCAGCCGCTCGCCAGCAGGTAGCCCACCGCCGCGCTGAGGCCGCTCTGCGCGACGACGATCCAGCCCCGGCGGCGCGCGGGCACCGTCTCCGACATCAGCGAGTACACCGTCGGCAGCATCCCGCCGGCCGCCATCCCCATCAGGCAGCACATCACGAGGTTCCACTCGAACGACGGCATGAACCCGCAGATGGACGTGGCGACGTACATCAGCGCCGACATCAGCACCGTCGAGCGCCTGCCGTAGATGTCGGCCAGCCAGCCCCACAGCAGCGAGCCGGCCACCGTGCCCGCGATCGCGACCAGCGGCAGCAGGGACGCCTGGTCGGGGGTGAGCGCGTACTCCTCGCGCATCCCGGGCACGACGAAGCCGAGCGAGGCGGGCTTCATGGTGTCCACCACGAGGGCGACGGTCAGCACGGTCACCAGCGTCCGGTGGGCGCCGGTGAACTCGGCGGTGTCCAGGGCGGCGTACCGCGCCGCGGGGGCCGCCGCGGCGCGTGCGGCGATCTCCGGGCGGGTCGGCAGCAGGCCCCACGCGGCGGCCACCAGGCCGGCCACGATGAGCACCATGCCGGTCGTCATGGCGGTGCCCATCGCCATGCCCGCCATCATGTAGTGGTCGTCGCGGGCCATCAGGTAGGACGGCACGTGCAGCGCGACACCGGCCACCACCAGCAGCGAGCCGAGGCCGAACGCCGCCCTGCGCGCCGCCGACCGGCCCTGACGCCGCGCGCTCACGCCGCCTCCTCGGTGACCACCATGTCCCGGCCGAGCTCGGCCGGGGTGGCGCAGCCGCACAGCGTGAGGGTGTGCGCGAACTCGTCGCGGAGCATGGCCAGGACCCGGGCCACGCCCTCCTCGCCGCCGACCGTGAGGCCCCACACCACGGGGCGCCCCACGGCGACCGCCGCCGCGCCCAGCGCCAGCGCCTTGGCGACGTCGGTGCCCCTGCGCACCCCGCCGTCCAGCAGCACCGGCAGCCGGCCCTCCACCGCCTCGACCACGCGCGGCAGTTGCGCGATGGTGGCGGGCGCCGTGTCGAGCTGGCGCCCGCCGTGGTTGGAGACCACGATCGCGGCCATGCCCAGGTCGGCGGCGATCCGGGCGTCCTCCGGGTGCAGCACGCCCTTGACGACGAGGGGCAGGTCGGTCATCTCCCGCAGCTTCTCCAGGTGGTCCCAGGAGAGTTCGGGGGAGAGGTCGACCTGCCGGACGTGTCCGGGCTCGTCCGCGCGCAACGACCGCAGGTTCTCGCACCGGATGCCCGGCGGCAGATCGTGGAAGCCGTTGCGGTCGTTGCGCACGTGGCGGCCGAGCGCCGGGGAGTCGCCGGTGACGACCAGCGCGCTGCACCCGGCGTCCTGGGCCCGCTCGACCAGCGCCCTGGTGAACCCCATGTCGCGCTGGATGTAGAGCTGGAACCACAGGTGCGGGTCGTCGGCGGTCTTGCGGGCCTCCGCCGCCATGTCCTCGATGGCCACCGTCGACAGCATCGCCGCGATCATGATCATCCCGGCCGCGGCGGCGGCACGCGCGGTGGCCCGTTCCGCGTCGGGGTGCGCGAGGCGGTGGAAGGCGGTCGGCGCGAGCATGATGGGCGCGGTGGTGCGGTGGCCCAGCAGGGTGGTGGTCAGGTCCAGCGCGGACCGGCCGCGCAGGATCCGCTGCACCAGGCGCAACCGCGCGAACGCCGCCTCGTTGGCGCGCAGCGTGATCTCGTCCTGGGCGCCCCCGGCGAAGTAGTCGTAGTGCACCGGGTCCAGCAGTTCTCGCGCGACGGGCTCGAACTCCCGCGTGCTCAGGAACTCTCGTGTGCTCGGCGACTCGTCCACGGCTGCTCCCTTCACCGACTCGTCCACGGCTGCTCCCTCACCGGCCCGCGCGTGCGGGCCCGGACAACGCGGTGGCGAGGTGGTCCACCAGCGGTTTGACGTGGATCACGGGATCGGTCCAGTCGTTGTCGAGGTTCTCCTTGACGCGGTGTTCGAGGACCACCTCGGCGCCGTTGAAGCAGCGCACCACCGGATGCAGGTACCGGTCGTCGTGCTTGTGCTCGTCCTCCCAGGCGCGGCCCGCGGGCACGTCGAACGGGTCGAGCTCGTCGTGGCCGGGGGCGTACTCCAGGGTGACGGTGAAGTACAGGCCCGACTCGCCGAACTCGGTGTCGTGCAGGTAGTCGACCGGCATCTCCTCGTAGTGCCGCACCTCGCCGCCGGCCACGACGAACAGGTCGCACAGGAACGTGAACTGCTGCCACAGCGCCGAGGTGGTGGCCAGCCGGTCCAGGATGGCCTGGGCCAGCACGGCGGGGTCGGCCGGGACCACGCGGTGCGGCCACTCGACGCCCTCGTAGCGCCGCTCCAGCACCCGGCCGAGCGCCCGCACCCCGTAGCGGAATCCGTGGATGAAGGCGCTGGTGTACTTCTTGAAGTCGCGGACCTGGGTGAGGGTCCCGGCGAAGTAGAGGTCGGGCACGTTCACCGACTCCCACGCGGAGGTCAGGGCCGGGAAGCGGTCCCGGATCGCGAGCTGCGGCGCGCACTCCGGCGCGAACATCGAGCCGTCCATGGCGAAGCCGGTACAGCAGATCACCCGGTCGTAGGTGAAGTGCGCGACCTCGTCGCGGCGGCCGTAGGACACCGCCACCGCATAGCCGTCGCCCAGGCGCTCGATGCTCTCGACGGTGCCGTCCAGCACGGAGTTCTGCGCCTTGAGCTGGTAGGTGTCGAGGAAGTTGTTGTTGACCGCCCGCAGGTGGCCGATGAAGTGCGTCTTCCACGCGAACTTGATGGAGCTGGGACCCACGATGTGGATGACGGCGGCGCGCTCGGTGAGGTGGTCCGCGGTCTCGAACGCGGAGTTCCCCTTGCCGATGATCAGCACCCGCTGGTTGGTGAAGTCGTCGCGGTCCACGGAGACGTCCTGGTACGTCTCGGCGGTCTCGATACCGGGGATGTCCGGGACGTTGCCGCGCCCGAACCCGATCGCGGCCACCACCCGCCGCGCCCGGTGGACGGTGCCGTGCTCGTCGGTCACCTCGAAGAGGCCGCGCTCGCCGTCCCGGGCCACCCGCACGACGGCGGTGTCGTACCGGATGCGCAGGTCGTGGTGGGCGGCGAAGTCCGTGAGGTACCGGATGTAGTCGTCGGCGTGCGGGAAGTACCGGTCGGTGTACTCGGTGAACCGCGCCGCGGTGCCGTGGGTGCCGGCGGTCTCGTCGTCGAGCAGCGAGTTCCAGTCCACGCGGAGTCTGAGGTCCGGATCGTCCCAGCCCGAGTAGGGCTTGTTGATCGAGATCATCTGCCGGTGCCGCGGGAACTTCCGGTAGAACGTCCCCGGCGTGGGGCCGGCCTCCAGGACGAGGTGGTCGTGTCCGGCGCGCTTGAGGTAGTAACCCAGTTGCACACCGGCCGGACCGGCTCCGATGACGAGGTAGTCCAGCGGTTCTCGCGTCAACGCGGCCTCCATGAGCGCTGTGGGGACGGTTCAGATGGCTCGCGGGCGCGAGGCTAGCGGCCAGATCTCAAAGAGATCTCAAGAGCCGGACCCTTCGCGGTGCAGGCCCCCCGGCCCACGCAGGGGCGCGGGGAACTGCGCGAGCAATTGGAGCGATGCCCGCGTGTAGTCACGGTCCTGATGGGCCGGTCTCTGCCGCTGCCGGGGCGTAGCCCCGCTTTGAAGGGGCGCGGGGAACGGCGCGATGGGACCGCACCCCACCGCGGGGGCGTCACATCGCGCGCATGAGGTCCACCTCACGCGTCTGCTGCGCGATCAGATCCGTCGCCATCTCCCCGATCTGCGTGTTCGTGCTGCGCGCCAGAACGTCGGTGGCCATCGTGACCGCCCCCTGATGGTGCGTGATCATCAGCGTGAGGAAGAGACGGTCGAACGCCGTACCCCGGGCGTCCTTGAGCCGGGCGAGCTGCTCGCCGGTGGCCATGCCGGCCATGCGCATGTGCGCATGGGGCCCCGCGTCGCCGGCCAGACCGTTCCTTTCCAGCCACCCCCGCATCGCCTCGATCTCGGGCTTCTGGGTCGCGGAGATGTGCCGGGCGATGCGTTTGACCGGGTCCGCGTGGGCGCGCGTCTCCGCGAGGCGGGTCATCTCCAGTGCCTGGCCGTGGTGCGTGATCATCATCTGCGCATAGGCGATGTCGGCGGCGTCGGGCTTCTCGTCCGGGACGGCCTTGGCCGCGTCCTCGGGCGAGAGCGTTCTCGCAGGTTCGCCTGGCTTTCCCGGCGCCACCACGACGTCGCCCGTGCCGTGCCCGCGCGTGCCGGCCCCGCCGGATCCCGAGTCGCAGCCGGCGGTGAGGAGCAGGGCGGCGGCGAGGGCGGTGGCGAGAACGGCACCGGTGGCGAGCGGACGTCTGCCTGGGATCACGGCTGCCTCCTGGGACGGGTGGCGTGGCGCGGGGCGGAGCAGGACGGTTCACCGCCGGACGGGTCGAAGCCCTCCAACGTGGCTCTCATGCCATCTATTGAGATGTACATGTAAGGACGATACTGCCGGAAACAAGACCCCCTTCAGTCCTGAACGGATACAAGGAGGACAAAAGTGATCCCGCACTCCACTCGCAGGCGCCACAGACGCCTGGGAGCCGCCTCGGCCGTCGCCGGACTCCTGGTGACGCTGCTGGCGGCCGGGCCCGCACTCGCCATACCCGACCCCGGTGACGTCCCCACCCGGCAGGACGTCTCCTCGGAGCAGTCCGCCGAGGCCCAAAAGGCCGTCGAGAGCGGCGAGATACCGGGCGTCGACCAGGCCGTGCACAGCCCCAACATCACGCCCCTGGTCAACGTCCCGAAGGACGCGCTGACCGACTACAACACCGACCTGGCGTTCCAGGGGAAGTACGCGTTCGCCGGGAACTACAGCGGCTTCAGGATCTTCGACATCAGCCACCCGAAGTCCCCGAAGACCGTCGCCCAGGTGCTCTGCCCCGGCTCGCAGAACGACGTCTCCGTCTCGGGCGACCTGCTGTTCCTGTCCACGGACTCGTCGCGCACCGACAGCTCGTGCAGCAGCACCTCCCAGCCGGCGACGCAGAAGTCCTCCTGGGAGGGCATGAAGGTCTTCGACATCAGCGACAAGCGCAATCCGCGGTACGTCGCCGCCGTCGAGACGTCCTGCGGCTCCCACACCCACACGCTGGTCCCCGAGCGGGACGAGGTCTACATCTACGTGTCCTCGTACGGCCCCAGCGACACGTTCCCCGACTGCCGGCCGCCCCACGACGGGATCTCCGTCGTCAAGGTGCCCCGCAAGGCACCGTCCCAGGCGGCGGTCGTCGACTTCCCCGTCCTCTTCCCGGACGGCGGCAACCCCGGTGCCCCCACCAACCCGGGCGTCTCCAGGACCACGGGCTGCCACGACATCACGACGCTGCCCTCCAAGGACCTCGCGGCCGGGGCCTGCATGGGCGACGGCATCCTGTTCGACATCAAGGACCCGGCGCGGCCCAGGGTGATCGACCGGGTCGAGGACAACGTCAACTTCTCGTTCTGGCACTCGGCGACCTTCAACCAGAAGGCCGACAAGGTGGTGTTCACCGACGAGCTGGGCGGTGGCGCGGCGGCGACCTGCAACGCGGCGGTCGGCCCGGACCGCGGTGCGGACGGCATCTACGACATCGTCGGCAAGGGCGACGCGCGCAAGCTCGTCTTCCGCAGCTACTACAAGATCCCCCGCCCCCAGGCGGACACCGAGAACTGCGTCGCGCACAACGGCTCGCTGATCCCGGTCAAGGGCCGCGACATCATGGTGCAGGCCTGGTACCAGGGCGGCGTCTCGGTCTGGGACTTCACCGACTCCAGCAAGCCGAGGGAGATCGGCTACTTCGAGCGGGGCCCGCTCTCGACGGACGCCCTCACGCTCGGCGGCGCGTGGTCGGCGTACTACTACAACGGCTACATCTACTCCAACGACATCGTGAAGGGCTTCGACGTCCTGAAACTCGACGACGCCCGAACGGCTCCGGCACAGCGGGTGCACGTGGACGAGCTGAACGTCCAGACGCAGCCGGACTACTTCGCCGGCGGCCGCCGCTGACGGCGGTGCGCGGGTCAGGTGACGGTGCCGCCGGGCGGGTCGTGGCCCGGCGGCACCGCTTCCTCGAACCGAACCGGCACCCGCCTCGCCAGGTGAGACACCGTCCTGGCCGGCGGGAGCCGCTGGACGATGCTCCCTACTGGGAGGCCGACCGGGTGTCGAACTCGGTGCGCGCCGCGTCGATCGCCGCGATGTTCCTCACGCTCCAGTGGACGAGCGGACGCGTCGCCTCCAGGAGCGTCCTCCCCATGGGGGTGAGCGCGTAGGTGACGTTGGGCGGCATGACGGCGTACACGGTGCGGCTGAGGATCCCGTCCCGCTCCAGCCCGCGCAGGGTGACGGTGAGCATGCGCTGGCTGATACCGGCGACGGAGCGCTTGAGCTCCCCGAATCTCTTCGGACCCGCGCCGAGCGTGTCGACCACGCCCAGGGACCACTTGTTGCCGACGAGATCCAGGACCTCGCGCGCCCGGCACGCGTCAGGGCCGGCGAACGGGGCGGACGAAGAAGCGGTGGAGGCCGTGGACGCCTCGCTCATGGTTACCTCCGGTGAACCGAGTCACGGAAAAGTGCCTGCTTGACCCGAGTACTCGGTTCCACAAGGGTACTGGGGAACGACCAGTAACCACCAGATGCCAGGCATAACGAGATCTTCCGGGGAACCCGCTTACCGGGCGTGCTGCCACCGGTACGTCACGGCGCGACCGGGTCCCTCACCTCGGCGCCCCTACCCGGCCCCCGCCGTAGCGCCAGCCGGCACGCACGAGCGCCACACAGGCACCGCACACCCCACGTCACAGGCACCGCACACCCCACGTCACAGGCAGCGCACAGGCACCGCACAAGAGAGCATGCACATGGCCACTTTCACCACCGGGACTCGTTCCCGGATCCGTCCCCGCGTCGCACCCCCCTTGACCAGGTGTGGCTCTCCGTTGGCGTACCCGCTGTGCCCCAGCGCGCCGGCCGGGAGGTGAGGACGGCATGACGTTCGAGCTCGGCGTCTACAGCTTCGGTGTCGCGGGACGCGACTCCGAGGGCAACGTCGTCACGACAGCACAGGCGGTGCGCAACATCCTGGAGCAGATTCGCCTCACCGAGGAGGTCGGTCTCGACTTCTTCGGAGTCGGCGAGCACCACCACCAGCAGGTGCCGGTGTCCTCCCCGACCTCGCTCCTCAACGCGGCGGCGGCGATGACCTCCAGGATCACGCTCTCGACGGCGGTGAGCGTGCTCTCGACCGACGACCCGATACGGCTCTACCAGCAGGCGGCCACCGCCGCGATCGTCAGCGACGGCCGGATGGAGATCATCGCCGGCCGCGGTTCCTCCACCGAGCCGTTCCCGCTGTTCGGCTACGACCTCGACGACTACGACCGCCTCTACGCCGACAAGCTCGGCCTGCTGCTGGAGATCAACGCCCACGACCGGGTGAGCTGGGAGAGCCCGTTCAGGCCGCCGCTGGAGGACGCGCCCGTCGTGCCCCGCCCCGAGGAGCCCCTCAAGATCTGGCTCGGCACCGGAGGCAACCCCGGTTCCACCGTCCGCGCGGGCACCGCCGGTCTACCGGTCTCCTACGGCGCCCTCAGCGGCAGCCCGGCCCACTGGGGCCGGCTCGGCGACCTCTACAGACGGAGCGCGCGCGAGGCCGGCGTCGATCCGGGGGCACTGGAGATCTCGGTCGCCGGCCACGGCTTCGTCGGCCGCGCCGGACTCGCCACCAAACGGCGCTACCACCAGCACGAAGTCGCGTCGTTCGCGATGGCCGGCCGTTCCCTGCCGGACCGCTGGGAGGAGGTCGAGGCGAACTACTCGCCCGGCGGAATGGTCTTCGCCGGCGCCCCCGACGAGATCGCCGAGCGGATCGTCGACCTGCACCGGCACCTCGGCCACCGTCGCCAGTTCCTCCAGATGGACATCGGCGGCATGCCACACCGCGACGTGCTCTCGTCCATCGAGCTCCTGGGCACCGAGGTGGCTCCGCGCGTGCGCGGTGAACTGGGGAACACATCAACGGACACATCAAGGAGGACATCAAGGAAGACATCAAGGCGGCCAACGATCCGACGGCAGGATGGCGCACCATGAAATTCGGTATCACGGCGTTCGTCACGGACGAGGGCATCAGCCCGGCCGCGCTGGGCACCGCGGTGGAGGAGCGCGGGTTCTCCTGCCTCATGGTGCCCGAGCACTCGCACATACCGGCTCTCTACACAGGCCCCTCCAGCCCCCTCGGCAGGACCCTGCCCCGTACGTACCTGCGCACCCTCGACCCCTTCGTCACGCTGTCCTCGGTGGCGGCGGTCACGCGTGACCTCGCCCTCGTCACGGGCGTCCTCCCGCTCCCGCAACGGGATGTGTTCTACACGGCCAAGGAGATCGCCAGCCTGGACCTCATCTCCGACGGCCGGCTCGCGGTGGGCGTCGGTGCGGGCGGCTGGAGCCGTGAGGAGATGCGCGACCACGGCACGGATCCGGCCACCCGAGGCGCCAAGATGAACGAGCAACTGGCCGCGCTCAAGCGGATCTGGACGGAGGACGAGGCCGAGTTCCACGGCAGGTTCATCGATTTCGGCCCGGCCCTGTCCTGGCCCAAGCCGGTACAGCGGCCTCACCCACCGCTCTACGTCGGCGGCGAGAGCCGCGCAGCCCTGCAACGCCTGCTCACTCTCGGCGACGGCTGGCTCCCCCAAGCGGCCACTCCCGTCGAGGAACTGCGCCGGGTACGCCGGTGGTTGGCCGACAACGGCCGGGCGAACGTGCCGTTCACGATTTTCGGAGCCGGACGCGAGGAGCCGAAGCTGGCCGAGTATGCCGAAGCCCAGGTCGAGGAGGTCTGCTTCCTGCTGCCGACGCAGCCGGAGCCCGAGACGCTGCACGACCTCGACGAGCTGGCGTCCCTGGTGAACAGGGTCAGCTGATCGGCCCCTCACGCCGGTGGGCGGGGCCGGGGCCGGGTCGCTGCCCATGCGCGCCGGTTACGCGAAGCAGGGGGTAGCCGGTGGCCGGTTCCAGGTACGTTCCGTGTGCGGATCGCGGTTTGTTCGGCACACTGTGTGCCCTATGAAGTGGATTTTCTTAGCTGGTTGGCGTCTTGGGGGCAGACGGTGACAGTGATCGAGCAGTGGTCAACGGATCACGACGACGAGACCGTGATCGTCGTGTCTCAGGAAGAGTTCCTGGCTGCGGCACGGCGGGCGTTAGGCGAGCTTGGCCTGACGTATGAGCAGTTGGAGGAGCAGGCGCGGAGGTGCGACTTCTCCTCGGCCCAGGCTGACGCCCTGTGGGTATCCATCGGCGGCACGGTTGATCTCTGAGCTTGGCAGGCTGGCGCTCGGGTTCGCCCAGGAGATCCAGCAGACCCTCAATCGGACAATCTGTCGCGACGTGCGGATCAGGGCTGTTCAGCGCCCACTCCAGTCGGTTCCGGTGTTCACGGTGGGCAGCGGTCTGTCTCGCCGGAACCTCACCCAGCCTGGGCTTCCGCTCCGCGCCGCGTCCCGTCTCTCCGCGAGTGGCACATCGAACGACCAGGAGCTTCCGGACCGGGTCCCGCAGCCGGGGCACCGGAGAGTCGGCCCTCGCACTTGCCCCGCGGCCTGGCGCCATCCTGCCCGGCCTGGGGGCGGTGGATCACTCAGTGGACGCGCTTCGCCTCCGGACCGCCGCTCGGTGGTCGGCCCATACCTGAGCCGCCGCCGCCACGGCAGCGAGCCATGGTTCGGAGGGTCGCCGGTCGGCCATGGCGCGCCACATGCGCACGGTGGCGGTAGCGAACGCGTCGATGGCCTTCGGGTCCGCGTCGGCCCACACTTTGCACTCGGCTGCCCATGATTCGGCAGCTTCGGCGCAGTGCCCTGCCGCTATGAGTTGCACGATGAGTTGGGCGGGGTCGATGAACGCCGCGCCACGGGTGGGCCAGGCCCAGTCAACGGCCCACACTTCCTGGTCGCCGACGAGCAGGTTGCTCGGGTTGATGTCCGCGTGGAGCAGTGCATCCCCCTGAAACAGCTCCGCTTCCGATTCGTTGGAAGCGAACCTGTCCCACCGGGTCTCCGGCCAGTCCCGCGCGACGTCAGGCAGGTCCAGTTCCCCGACCCTGTTGAGTAGTTCGACGACGGACGGCAGATCGGGCGAGCCGGGTTTGAAGTTCGACGGTCTGGCGTCAACGAGGTCGAATCCGAGAGCGATCCACTCCTCGTCCTCCGCATGCCACCGCAGAGCCGGGGACACAGGCTGCACGAACGGGTTGATCCGTTTCTCCCGAACGATGGAGTCGCGGCGGCCGCCCGGTCGGTTGCGCATCGCCTTGACGAAGAAGGGCCCTTTCTCACACTCGACCAGCGCCGTGAGATCCGACATGTTCCCGCGTTCAGTTGGCCGGATATCGGTCGTGTCTCCGGTATACGGGTGGATCATTGCGTGAAACTCAGTTCCGGGGCCGTATGTCACGGAAGTTTCATCTCCTCGGATCGCATTCACCGCTGGGGAAACCCGGGCTGCACTCCGCATTGGGGTCGCAGCCGGGGTCGCAGCGATCGCCGTTCTCGTCGTCATCGCCGCCACCGTTGGGGATTGAGCTGCGAATAGAGATGTTGGCCTCGGCCATGGCAGCGCCGCCGAGAATACCGGCCAGTGGGGTGTCCTGAACGTTCCCGACACCCATCCAGCCGGAGAAGACGCACGGGGAGACCTCGCCGGTAGGGCTGACGGCAGCCGTGCCTACGCCACACTGTCCACAGAGCTCGGCCGGATCCGGAGCATGGACCCCCGCACCCCGTCCGAAGGGGCGGACGCGGTCCCCTCTGATCCTCGTGACGCCCAGGGCCTCAAGCTCTCGACGGGCCTCATCGACGCGCTGGGCGTCGCTACCGGCGACGATTCCGACGCGGAGTGGGACGCCGAGCCGGACGGCCTTTTCGATGTTCGCCCGGGTCCGGGCATGGCTCGGGCGGCGTGTCATTGCGTTGTGCTCGGCGGCCCGGTCCGAGTAGTAGGAGGTTGCGACGGTGACGCCATCGTGTTGGAACAGCCCCCACCACTCAGCCGTGACGTGCACCAAATTGCTGAAGACCTCGACCCCGAGGCCGAGGGCCAATGCGTGGTCGACCAGCTCAGCCGCATGGGGGTGCATGGTCGGTTCCCCACCGATGAACTGGACATCGAGCACGCCACAGGAGGCGGCCTGATCCAGAACCCTGGTCCAGTCGTCTCGGGTCATCGTGCCGTGGGTCCCATCCGGCCCCGATGCGTTGTAGCAGTGCGTGCATTCGAGTTGGCACTTGTGGGTCAGGTCCAGCCAAAGAAGCCGAGTCGTGGAGTGCTCCGCTAATAGGTCCGTGCTCGTTGTCATTGCTTCTCCCTTTCTCTCGTGGTGTGAAGCTGTGCCCCGTTCCGACCGGGGATCCGTTGCGTGATCCGGTAGCCGGGAACGAGGGCCTGTGCTTGTGCACGGTCCGATCCGTCGGCCACCGGGTAGGGCAGCATCAGGCAGGCTCCAACCGGAACCACTCCCGGCACTCGGCACAGGCGTAGACGGCGGCGCCGGGCCCCGATGCCTGCTCGATCACGGTGATCAACTGGCCGGTGGTCGTCTCGCCTTTGTGCCAGTGGCACCAGGTCGTGTCCGAGGCAGCGGCATGCGCGGGCTCGTCCTCGTCTCCCGGCTCGGAGAGCCACCCGCAGGACACCGGCTCGCGCGGCGCGCTCATGACGGCTCCACGGTGGGGGTACCGGTCAGCGTCTCGTAGTGGTCGCACAGCCATGTCAGCTCGCGGGCGAGGCTCTGGGCGTGCCGGGTCGCGGATACGAGTCCGGTGCCCGGTGACGTCGCCAGGCGCACGCGGGCGCTCTCGACCGACAACTGGGCGCGGATCCGTCCACCGTCGTGCTCCGGGAGAGCCCGGGCGGCGTCCTCCACCGGACGGATCAGCACCTGGAGATGGCCCCGCAGCCGGGCCGTCGTCTCGTCGAGGTCATCGAACCGGGGCAGCGGCGTGCCTTCGTCAAGCAGTTCGGCCGCCGCCGTGCGCATCGAGACAAGGTCTGGCGGGGGATCATCGGGTGTCGCGCGTGGGGTGCCCAGGTTGGCCATGTCGACTCCAGCCAGTCGGCCGTGACCCCGGGCTGCCGGCCGCGGGGCTCCATGCTGGGCCACCGAAGTTATGAGTGAGGTAGGCACTGCTGCGAGTGATGTGCAGAAGTGTGCATTTAGATAGGTCTAGCCAGGTGGCTGGCCACTTTCGCCTCTTGACCCGCTGACTCGCTTGAAGGACGGTTACGCACAGAACTGCACATCTAGCCGTTGGAGGCCACTGTGTCGTTACTGTTCATCGGAATCGACCCGAATACTGGGGACAAGCAGAGCCCCACCGTCTGGGTTGACCAGGAAAAGCAGGAACTCGTCTTCCAGGGCTGGAAGCCGAGCCCTCAGCTTGAAGCGGAATGCGCGGCGTTTGAGGCGCCCGGCCACGCCGTTGGCATCCCCGAGAGCGAGACTGTGGTCCGGATCCCCGCCAGGATGGTGCACATGATCAGGGAGGCGTGCGATGTCGTCGAGCGTGCCGACATTCGATGACCTGATCGCCCACTGTCGGACCGCTGTCCACCTGGAGATGCGAGATTCCTACGCGGTCGACTATGAGGAGGGCCCGTTTGCCGAGTGGCGTGCCGGCTTCCGTCATGACCCGGCAGATCGCGACTCTTGGTGGCGTCCGTGGCTCGATGTCATCCAAGGGACCATCAGCCGAGGCGCGACCGTGCACAGGGCTCGCATCGTGTCCGAACCCGTCAGCGAGTACGCGAAGTTCCTGTACGACGGCACGTTCACCAACGTGGCCGCCGGTGAGCAGGTCCGCTGGCTGTCTCGTCGCCAAGCTTCGAACCTCGCTCTACCCGGAAACGACTTCTGGCTGTTCGACGATCAGTGGGTCCACTGGAACCACTTCGCCGGTGACGGGTCCTGGACCGGCGAGGAGATCACAGACGACCCTGCTGCTGCCAAGCTGTGCAGCGAAGCCTTCGAGGCGGTCTGGCAGCGTGCCACACCGCACGACCAGTACGCGATCCGCTGAGCAGGAGCACCGGCCGGCCATGCCCATCTCTCCGTCCTCGTCCGCCCAAGCCGCGCGCGCGTCCGTCGCCCGGCGGCTTCGCGACCTTCGCAAGGCGGCGGGTCTCACGGTCGTTGAGCTGGCCGACCGGTGCGGCTGGCACCACGCCAAGACGTCCCGGATAGAGAACGCACGCACCGCCCCCTCTGCCAGGGACATCGGCCGCTGGTGTGATGCGTGCGGGACCTCGGACCAGACAGCCGACCTGGTGGCGCAGTCTCTCAACGCTGAGTCGATGTATCAGGAGTGGCGGCACCAGGTACGGGCCGGGCTGAAGCAGTTACAAGAGAGTTGGGTGGAGTTCTACCGCGAGACCAGGTTGTTCCGCGTCTACTCGCCCACATTGGTCCCGGGCCTTCTACAGACGGAGGGGTACGCAGCCGCGCTGCTCTCCTCCATCGGCGACTTCCGGGAGATCCCGGTGAACGACGGCGCCGAAGCGGCCATCGCCCGTGTCCAGCGGTCGCGCGTCATCACCGAGCCTGGGCACCGGTTCGCGATCCTCATGGAGGAGGCTGCTCTCCACTACCAGCTCGGTGATACGGATGCGATGGCCGCACAGCTTGGCTACCTGCTGACGGCTGGCGCGCTGCCATCGGTGTCTCTCGGCATCATCCCCGCGGCAACTCGCGAGCGCCCCATGTGGCCACAGGAAGTCTTCCACGTCTATGACGACACGTTCGTGTCCGTGGAACTGCTGTCAGCACAGGTGAACATCACCCAGCCAAGTGAGATCGCCCTGTACTTGAAGGCGTTCGATCGCCTGCGCCGGATGGCGGTGTACGGCGCAGAGGCACGAGCCCTCGTGGTGAAGGCGATCGATGCCCTCCGCTGACCGCAGCATACGGCTCTGGCCTGCCCTGAGGTCGTTATGCGTCACCGTTGCAAGGCATCAAGGCTGACGACAGCCCCGGTGGGGCGCTGCCTCAACGCCGTTGTGAACGTCAGCGGTCGCCCCGCCCCGCAGGGGCGATCTCGTCGATCAGGGTGCGGATCCGCTTCCCGATCTCGTCGCGGATGGGCCTGACGGCCTCCACGTCCTGGCCTGCCGGGTCGTCGAGCTGCCAGTCCAGGTAGCGCTTGCCGGGGAAGACGGGGCAGGCGTCGCCGCAGCCCATCGTGATCACTACGTCGGACGCCTGAACGGCGTCGGTGGTGAGCGCCTTCGGTGCCTCTGCCGAGATGTCGATGCCGACCTCGGCCATGGCTGCCACGACGGACGGGTTCACGGCTTCGGCGGGGGTGGATCCGGCGGAGCGGACCTGCACGCGGTCGCCCGCGAGGTGGGTGAGGAACGCGGCGGCCATCTGGGAGCGGCCCGCGTTGTGGACGCAGACGAACAGCACGGACGGCACCGTGGTGCCGGAGGCGGTGTCAGGCATGCGCGGGGGCTTTCTGGGGCGCGGTGTGTGGCGTGAAGAAGCGGCGGGCGTACCGCGCGACCTGGATGAGGCCGATCAGCGATCGCCGGCAGGGCGCGTCAGGAAGCCGGCGAGCCTGTCGACCGTCTCGGGCCGCAGCCAGTAGTAGACCCACGTGCCGCGCCGCTCGCAGTCGATCAGGCCTGCCTGCCGCAGCAGCTTGAGGTGGTGCGAGATCGTCGGCTGCGACAGGTCGAAGGGGGCCGTGAGGTCGCAGACGCAGACCTCGCCGCCTGCCTGCGAGGCGATCATCGACAGCAGCCGAAGCCGTACCGGGTCACCGAGCGCCTTGAACACCTTGGCCAGCTCCACCGCCTGCCCCTCGTCGAGAGGGGCGGTCAGCAGTGCCGGGCAGCAGGCGCCCGCCTCCCCGGTCTGGTCGAGCACCACGAGTCCCTGATTCGACATGCTTCTATGTTGACATCCTTCTATGCAGGTCGCAAGGTTGAATCGACAGGCATCAATACAACCAGACGGGAGTCACGTCATGTCGCGTGCACAGCTCGCGCTGCGCGTCAGTGATCTTGAGGCGTCGATCACCTTCTACTCCAAGTTGTTCGGCACCGAGCCGGCCAAGCGCCGCGAGGGATACGCGAACTTCGCCATCGCCGACCCCCCGCTCAAGCTCGTCCTGATCGAGGGCGAGCCGGGGCAGGAGACCCGTCTCGACCACCTCGGGGTGGAGGTCGAGTCCACCGACCTGGTCGACGCGGCCACCAACCGGCTCAAGGACGCCGGACTCGCCACGTTCGAGGAGAACGACACCTCGTGCTGCTACGCCCTCCAGGACAAGGTCTGGGTGCACGCACCCGGCAAGGAGCCCTGGGAGGTCTACGTCGTCAAGGCCGATGCCGACCAGCTCGGCAGGAGTTCGGTCCCGGGCGGAGATGCCTGCTGCTCCAGCACCGTGCCGAGCGATGCGCCGAGCGATGCGGCCGTTTCCGGCGCCGAAGCCGTGCCGGTGGCCGCCGGTTGCGGCTGCGGCGGCTGACGCCGGCCGGCGGACGGCAACCCCTTCCCCGTCCGAGGGAAGGCGAGAGGGGCCAGGACGTGCGATCGGCGGCGATGGGCGGCGACGGGCGCTGCGGGCACCTCGGGCACCGTGGCCACCCGGACACCCCGTGCACGTGGCCACCCGGACACCCCGGGCGCCGTGGGCACCCCGGCAACCACGGCCGCCCCGGGCACCGGATCCGCTCCGTCGTGTGAACTGTCTTGACAGCCGGCCTTCGCGCCATCAGCCTCTCGGCATCTGTCTGTGGATCAATGGTCCGCCTGCTGAGCGGAGGAGCCGTCATGACCACGCACGCCCCAACCAACCTCTCCGACCCGTCGCTACGCGGCCAGCGCTACCGAGCGGTGGTCGCCAGCACGGTGGGAACCGCCATCGAGTGGTACGACTTCTTCCTCTACGGCACGGCGGCCGCCCTCGTCTTCCCGCACCTCTTCTTCCCGGGCTCCTCCCCGTACGTCGGCGCCCTCGCCTCCTTCGGCACCCAGGCCGTGGGGTTCGCGGCCCGGCCCGTGGGCGCGGCGATCTTCGGGCACATCGGTGACCGCGTCGGCCGCAAGGCGACCCTGGTGATCACCCTGCTCCTGATGGGCCTGAGCACCGCCCTCATGGGCGTGCTCCCCGGCTACGCGTCGATCGGCTTCGCCGCCCCGCTCCTCCTCGTGCTGCTCCGCATCGTCCAGGGCATCGGCGTGGGCGGCGAGTGGGGCGGCTCCGTGCTGCTCTCCATGGAGTGGGGCTCGCCGCGCCGGCGCGGCTTCATGACGAGCTGGCCGCAACTCGGCGTGCCGCTCGGCCTGCTCGCCTCCACCGGCATGGTCAACCTGATGGACTCCGCGGCCGGCGAGGACTTCGACAGCTGGGGCTGGCGGGTTCCCTTCCTCGCCAGCCTCGTCCTCGTGGGGATCGGCCTCTACGTGCGTCTGCGCGTGCTGGAGAGCCCGGTCTTCGACGAGATCAAGCGGACCCGCACGGTGGAGCGCCTGCCGGTCATCAAGGTGCTGCGCGAGCAGCCCCGCGAGGTGCTGACCTCCGCGTTCGTCCGGCTCTCCGAGCAGGCGCCGTTCTACCTCTTCATCACGTTCGTCCTCAGCTACGGCACCGAGCACCTCGGCCTGGCCCGCCAGGACCTGCTCGACGACACCATGGTGGCGGCGGCGATCGGACTGGTCACCGTCCCGCTGTGGGGGTACGTCTCGGACCTCATCGGCCGCCGGCTGACGTACGGCATCGGCATCGTCTGCGTCGGGGCGTTCGCGTTCCCCTACTTCTCGCTGCTCGACACCAAGAACTCCGGGCTCGTCCTGCTGGCCATCGTCCTCTCGCTGTTCTTCCACGACATGCAGTACGGGCCGCAGGCGGCGCTGATCGCCGAGGGCTTCGACGCGAACCTCCGCTACAGCGGCGCCGGCCTCGGCTACCAGCTGGCCTCCGTCATCGCGGGCGGCCCCGCACCGCTCATCGCCGCCGCCATCCTGGAGGACACCAACTCCAGCATCGGCATCAGCTGGTACATCCTGGGCTGCTGCGTCGCCGCCATGGCCGCGCTGCTGCTCATGCCGCGCGCCCGGGTACCTCGCACGGGTGGTGCCGGCCCAGGGGGCGCCACCGCGGACACCGCCGAACCCGAGGCCGCCACCGCCGGCGCGGACTCCCAGGCCGGCAGCACCGGCGCGGACTCCCAAGCCGCCACCACCGGCGCCGACCCCCAGGCCGGCAGCACGGACGTCGACCCCCAGGGCCCCACCGTCGGGGCGTAGGCGCGCGCGGCGACCACCGACCCCCCTGCTCACACCGGCGCGGCCGAAGCCCAGTGGCCGAGGCCCAGCGGCCGAAGCCCAGTGCCGCGCTGGTGTGAGACCTGGGGACGACTCCAACTCCCCCCGCGAACGGAGGAAGAGCTCACCACTTGCGGCTCGCGGCCGACGAGCTGACGGCGCCGGCCGTACAGGATCGGGTCATGCGTCCAGACAACGCATCAACCTCTTCCCCGATCCCCAGGAGTGCACGGTGACATCCACGGTTCTGCGCACCACCGCCGCGCTGGTTACCACCATCGTCCTGGGCGCCGCCCTGACCTCGGTCTCCGCCGCGTCAGCCGGTCGATCCGCCGCGTCAGCCCCTCAGAAGGACAGACCGCGGTACGCGAGTGTGACCGGCGCGGCGGAGTTCGTTCTCCCGTACGTCACGGACAACGACATCCGCTCGTTCACCTTCGACGCCCACGCCGCCCCCTACAGCAGGCCCCTGCCCGACGCCCCCACCGGCCTGCCCACCGACGCCCGCGGCACCGTCAAGGTGTCGCACTACTCAGCCGAGCGGGACATCACCTACACCTCGGAGGGGCAGGTGGACTGCCTGGTCACAGGGCCGCGCACGGCGATCCTCACAGCCGTCATCACCAAGGTCAGCCCGGGCGGTCCGCCCGACCTCGGTAAGCGGATCGGGTTCAGTGTCCTCGACGGCGGCGCGGACGCGGGCAGGAGCAAGGACCGCGTCGGGTTCTCCTGGAACGGTGTGAACCTGTTGCCCGGCAAGGGCACGGACGAGACCCCGGAGGCAGAGGTCGGCACCTGCATGGCCCCGGCCCCGTACGCCCCCGTCACCAGAGGCGGGTACACGGTCCACCACGCCGATCTCCTGCCACCGCCGCAGGGCTGACCGGCCGGCCCTCGACCTCGTCTGCGGCCTCTGCCTCAGCCACTCCAGGGCCTGGCCAGAGAGCCCTCGGCGATCTCACGCGGACGACCGCCGAACGCCCCCTGCCGGCTGGCCGAACGACCCGTTTACCCTGACGCCCGCACGTCAGGACACTGTGAGGCACACGCCCGGACATCTCAGACCACGCCGGCGCGTGCGGGTCGAAGGGGGACGGCATGGCGGGACGGAAGAGGGCACCGGTGGCCGGCGACGGGCCGCGTGCCCACCTGGCGCGGCGGCTGCGGGAGCTCAGGGACGGCAGCGGCATGACGTTGCGGCGGCTCGCCGAGCGCACCGGATACTCGCCCTCCGCCCTCAGCGCCGCCGAGAGCGGCCGTACCGCGCCGAGCTGGGTGGTCACCGAGGCGTTCGTCCAGGCGTGCGGCGGTGACCCGGCGCACTGGAGGCAGTTGTGGGAGCTGGCGGACGGCCAGGAGAGCGCCGCGGAGAGCGCCGCAGAGAGCGACGCACCCGATTCGGCCACGCCGGAGACCGGCACGGCAGAGACCGGCACGGCAGAGACCGGCACGCCAGAGACCGGCACGCCAGCGGCGGCCACACCAGGGGCGGCCGCAGAGGGAACTGAGGCGGCATCAGCGGCAGCCGGGGCCGGGGTCGGGTCCGCGTCCACGTCCACGTCCGCGGCGTCCGCGTCCGCACCGGAGGCAGGGGCGGAAGGCGCTCCGAGAGCCGGCGCGGCGGGCCCCCGGTCCGCGCCGGGCCGGCGAAAGGCCGGCTGGCTCGTCGCGGCCGTGCTCGCCGTCTGCCTGGCGGCGGCCGCGGCGGTGCTCGTGCCGGGCATCGGAACGGACCACGGCGCGAGGTCAGGGGCGGCGTCGGGGGCCGCGACGGGCGCGCCGGCCGAGTCACCCGGCGGGACGGCCGCAGCGGCGGCGCCCGCGCGGGACGGCACCGACCCCTACGACGACGGCTGCCGCGCCGACGCCAAGCAGCTCGACTGGGAACCGGTGGAGTGGCCCGACGGCAGCACCTACGGCACCGTCATCCTGATGTACTCGCGAGCGTGCCGCGCGGCCTGGGGCTACCTCCAGGGCCGGGTCTCCCACGCCTGGACCGCCCACATCGTCGCCCGCCGCGACCCCGACGGGGGACGGGCCCCGTCCGAGTACACCGGTGACCAGAAGCTGCCGGGAAGCTGGGGCAACGTGCTGTCGACGGTCCACGGATGCGTGTCCGTCGAGGCGTTCGTGACCAAGGCCGGCAAGACGGGCCAGCACGCGCGGACGTCGTGCTTCCAGCCCGCCGCGCCCTGAGCCCCCGCCCACCGGGGCCGGGGGCCGTGCGGGACGCGCGTGGCGAACGACGGCGCCCGGCCGGCCGCACCCCCGTGGCGGTCGGCCGGGCGCCTGTAGCGGTCGGCTGTGCCCCGCCGGGCCGGTCACCCGGCCCGGCGGCGGCCCGTCAGCAGCGCGGGACCATGCGGGACGTGTCGCCGCCGGTGTCGATCCACGCGTCCGAGGCGAGGACGCGCCCGTTGAAGTCGATGATGTCGCCGGTCGGTGTGGTGTAGCTGTCCACCGCGTCCCACACGGTCGTCGCGCCGAACGGCCCGGTGACCGACGGTCCCGGAACCCAGCAGTCGACGTGGGCCCGCGTGCCCCGCGGCATGGTGCCGACGACCGTTCCGGTGGGGCTCCCGGAGCGCAGGTTCAGGCCCGCCGGCGCGTCGACGGTGCCGGTGACACCGTGCGGGTCGGGTTGCTCGGACGCGGCGGCGGGGCCGGCGGCCAGAGCGGTGGCCGCCGCGCACGCCGTGAGCGCGGTGAGCGCGGCGAGCAGCGCTGTTGGACGGGGACGGTGCATTGCGGTCTCTCCTTCGTGGCGGTGGCCCGCACGGCGGGCCGGGTGTCGGACGCCGTCGCCGATCCGGCTGCGGACGTCCTGTCGGGACGTCCGGCTGCGGACGTCCCGTCGGGGCCACAGGTCTACCGGCCTGGAAAGCCCTGGTCACCGGCCGGAACGGGGCTGTGAACAATGCTGGACAACGGCCCCCGTCCGCACTGTTGGAGCACCGCCGCCACCCGACACGCCACCGGACATTGCCCCGGTCCCACAACGCGGCGCCGTGCCCCGGAGAGGGCGTCCGCCTCGCCCCGGGTGCCGCGGCCCACCCCCTCGCCGCACCCGCCCCGGCTCATCCGCCGGCCTCCGGCGTCACCCCCCGGCCTCCGGCGCCCTCCCCTCTCCCCGGGGCGTGCGCACGATCAGGCGTGCCCGGCGGTCGGTGACGACCTCGCGGAAGGCGGGATCGGTGAGGAGGATCACCGGAGCGATGGCGTGGGGGTCGTCGGAGTGCCAGTGGGTGAGCGAGTGGCGCACCATGTTCCAGGCCCCCTCGGGGTCGCCGATGGCCACGTGGTGCCGGGCGTGGGCGAGCGCCTTCTGGAACGCGGAGGGTTCGTCGAGGACGGGCGGGACGAAGGCGGCCCGGCGGGCGAGCCAGTACTCCCGGGCGTCCGGACCGGTCGGGGAACCCGTGTCCGTCTCGGGCAGGTACTCCCGCACCATCGGCAGGTAGTGCTCAGGCCGGGCGTGCTGGTCGGCCTCGAAGGCGCGCAGGAACAGCGGGACCGCTTCGGCGCGCATCCGCTCCGGGCCGATCGCGGCCGCCACGTGCGGCGTGGACAGCACGCTGTTGCGGAGCGTGTGATGGGCGTTCCTGAGGTCGAGGAACGCGCCGAGGAGCGACTTCAGGTAGAGGCCGGCGCCCGAGCCCCTGACGGTGGCGCGGTCGAACGCGGCCAGCGCGGCGTCCACCTCGCCGCGCAGCGCCAGCGCCCTGCCCTCGGCGACCAGTTCGTCCGCGCCCTCGGTGCGGACCGGGCGGCCGTCCTGGCCCCAGAGCTCCTCGCATGCCTCGCGCTCCGCGGCCACGAGCGCCGCGAACGAGGGGTACTCGTCGCTGAGGAACGCCCAGCTCGACCAGGTGTACGCGGCCCACTCCCCGTCCGGGGACACGGTCTCGGGATCGAGGAACCAGTACTCCGCGTCGCCCTCCCGGGAGATCAGCAGTCCCCGGCGCACGAGCGCGCCCAGCTCGTCGTCGCCCTCGTCGAGGATGTCGCAGGTCTCCGGCTCGACGTCGCGGAACCAGCCGACCTCCTTGGCGGTCCGCATCTCCCACATGGACGAGCCGAGTTGGTGCCATCCGTCGGAGGTGGCCAGGAACGTGCGGTAACTGGGCGGCAGCGGGGTGCCCAGCCTGCCCTCCAGCTCCGCGATCTCCGCCTCGCCAGCGCCCTCGAAGCCCAGCCAGCCGCTCTCCGTCTGCTCGTCGGTGACGTTGAAGCGCTCGTTCTCGTCGGCGACGCGCAGGAAGTCGGCGCTGTACTCGCGGAGGAACGCGCGCCATCCGTCGACCGTCGTGAGGCGGGGGTCGGTGGCGGGCGCGGAGGGTTCGCCGGGTTCGGCGGGTTCGGCGGGTTCCCCAGGCTCGGCGGCGACGGTGGGCGAGGCGGGCTCGGCGGGGACGGCGGCGGTTGCTTCCGCGAAGGCGCTCACCGGCTCCGAGAAGGCGCTCACCGGCTCCACGGTGGAGAGCGCTTCACCGGCATCGGCCGGCGCGGTGGCCTCGACCGGCTCACCGAGTTCGACCGGCTCACCGTGTTCAGCCGGCGCGGTGGCCCGGACCGGCTCACCGGCCTTCGCCGGCACCCCTGCGGTGGCGGCCCGGGACAGGGGCCGGCCGGGCACCGCGGCGGTCAGCGCCGACGCGGCGACGTTCGAGAACGGGGTCATCGGCCGTCCGGCGAACGCGCCCGCGGCGGACCCCGCGAAGGGCTCGGGCTCCCTGGGCCCGGCCGGTTCCGCGGCCGTCCCCCGGTAGCCGATCGGGCCCTCGCCCACCCGCTGGTAGAAGCCGGTGAAACCCAGGGCGGGCGACGCCGCCTCGAAGAAGCGGACCTGGGCGAGCTGGACCACGTCGCAGCCGGTCCGGGAGATCCGCAGCCTCAGGTGGCGGTAGGCCCTCTCGCCCGCGAAGGTGAAGGCCCGCGGCTGGTGGCGCTCGGAGAAGGACACTCCGGTCCGGGAGTCCAGGACCGTCCAGCTCCGGGTGTCGTTCGAGCCTTCGAGGGTCCAGTCGCGCGGATCGCGCTCGGCGAAGTCGTTCGCCGAGACGAGGACGTAGTGCCGGACGGTGACCTGCCGGTCGAAGGAGAAGAGCAGGTCCGCGCGGTCGCTGAAGGCCAGCCACTTGGCGCCCCGGACGCCGTCGAGGAGGTTGTCGGCGATCTCGCCGCCGCGCAGGTTCTCCCGGTCGGCCCGGACCGTGGCGACGAGTCCCGTGACCTCGCCGCGCCCGGAGCCCGGCGGGGGCGTCCGCAGCACGACGGAGCCGGACTCGTCCCGCTGGTCGCGCCAGCTGATCCGGGCCACGTCGCCGCTGCCGTCCTCGACCGCCAGCCGCAGGTCCCCCGACGCGTGCCAGCCGCCGCCCCAGCCCTCCTGGGTGTGGAACCTGTGGACGACGACGCCCTCGGTGCCCGCCGGGAACACCCGGGCCGCGGAGAGCCGTCCGCGGAACTCCGCGCCCTGCCCGTCCGCGGTGCGGTGGTGCCCGTAGAACTCGGTCATCCCGCTCTGGAACGCGACGGCGGCCTCGGAGCCGTCCGCGTTGCGCCAGGACAGCTGCCGCAGCAGCGCGGGCCCCTCGCGGTCCAGGTGGACCAGCACCGGCCGGCCCGCCCGCCAGGCGCCGCCGCCGTCGGGCCGCGCCTGCGTGTCGAAGGCGAACACCGACCGCGGCGCGTCGAGGTCGGTGAGGGCCCGCAGCGACTGTCCGGGGCGGTTCGACGGGTCCAGAGTGACCCGGTGCAGCCTGAGCGTGCCGGGCGCGTCGGGCCGGGCGCGCAGCACGAGCGTGTTCCGGCCGGGCAAGAGGCGGTCGCCCGGTATCCCGAGGTTCGAGTCCGACGGAGAGTCCCGCTGGGAGACGATGACCGAGTCGAAGAGCGTCTCGCCGTTGAGGAGCACCTCCATCCGCAGGTACCCCCAGGGCTCGTCGTCCAGGGGGACCATGGAGGTGACGCAGAGGGTCGCGCCGTACACGACGTCCTCCTCCGCCAGGTCGAAGGCGAACTCGACGGACCCGCCCGCGAGCAGGCCGAGGTGGCCGTCGCGCTGCACGCAGCCGCCGTGCCTCGACGTCACGTTGCCCAGTCTGGCCGGGGTCACGGAGAAGTCCGCGTAGATCGGTTGCACGGCTGCCCCTTGGGGTGTCGTTGGCTGGATTCAGGCGTGACCGTAGTGGAGCGGTGTGACATCGACCCGTCCCCGCGGCACCGTCTCCGGCGCGGCGGGCGGACAGGGCGGTGCTTACCTGGCGCTCTCGGCACCGGGGTTGCCGCGGCCGGCACCCCCCCCGCCGACCCGGTGCCGGGGCCGTCGGACACTGGACCCGGAGCCCGATCGCCGGATGCGCGCGCGAAGCCACCGCTGGCTTGGCCGGATGGAGCCCGGCATGATGGGGCTGCCATTGTTGGGCATCCCGGCCCGGGGGCCACCGGTGTCCGCTAGAGGAGGATTCGCGCGTGTCACGCCAGGTACTGACGGTCGGCCCGGGACGGGCCGATGGCTATCCGACGATCGGAGATGCCCTGGCCAGGGCACGCAGCGGCGCGGTGATCAGCGTCCAGCCCGGGACGTACGCCGAGAACCTCACCATCACCACCCGCGTCACCATCGTCGCGGAGCAGGCCCGCGGCACCGTCGAGATAGCCCCGCGCAGCGGCAGCGCCCTGACTCTCATAGCCGACGCCGTCGGGCTCACCGACCTCGTGCTGCGCGGCCGTGACGACGAGTTGCCCGTCATCGACGCGCCCCGCGGGCAGCTGGCCATGGACGGCTGCGACATCGTCGGCTCCGCCTGGGCCGCCCTGGTGGCCCGCAGCAACGGCTCCGTGGCCATGCGGGACTGCCGGATCAGCAACCGCGCGGGCGCCGGCTTCGTCGCCACCTCCGCCGTGGAGAGCTCCCTGGAGTCCTGCACGCTGGAGCACTTCAAGACGTCCGCGGTGGTGATCAGCGAGCAGGGCCGCGTCACGGTGCGGGGCTGCACCATCCGCGACGCCCGCGGCAACGGCGTACTGGCCAACGGAGAGGCGGAGGGGTCCGTCGAGGACTGCGACATCTCCTCGACCGACAAGCCGGCCATCGCCCTGGAGGGCAACAGCAACACCCAGGTGCTGCGCACCGTCGTGAACGACGGCACCATCGGCCTCCACCTCAGCAGCGGGGTCCGCAACATCGTGGAGGACGTCAGGGTCGGCGGCACCAGCGGGCCGGGCATCGTACTCAGCGGCGGCACCGACCCGGTGCTGCGCCGCTGCCGCACCGCCCGCACCAAGGACCACGGCCTGGTGGTCGCCGACGCCTCGCGCGGCACCTTCGAGGACTGCTGGCTGGAGAGCGCCCAGGCGCCCGCGCTGCGCGTCGGCGGCTCCGCCTCGCCCGTGCTGATCGGCCTGACGATCCGTGACTGCGAGGCGTCCGCGGTGCTGCTGGAGGAGGAGTCCACGGCCGAGCTCGACCGCCTGGAGATCGTCGAGGCGGCCGGCGCGGGCCTGTCCATCCGCACGGGCGCCAACCCGCTGGTGCGCCGGGCGCGCATCAGCGCACCGGGCGGCCACGGCGTGGAGGTCGTCAAGGGCGGCCGGGGCCGGCTGGAGGACTGCGAGATCGACCGGGCGGGCGGCTCTGGCGTCCGGGTCGAGGACGACGGCAACGTCTACGTCGGCGGCGGCAGCATCACCTCGCCGGGCACGACCGGCCTGTCCATCGGCCCCGAGGGCGCCCTGACCGCGCGCGACTGCGTGATCCAGGACGCCGCCGAGACCGGTGTCACCGTCGAGGAGCGCGGCGAGGCGACCGCCACCCGGCTCCAGGTGCGCTCCAGCACCCAGTACGGGGTGCTGATCTCCGACGGGGCCCGGGGCTCGTTCAACGCCTGCGAGATCAGCGGCAGCGGCAAGGACGGGTTCCGCATCGAGACCACCGCGCCCGTCTCCGTCGTCAACTGCACCGCGCGGGACAACGCCGGTGGCGGGCTCATCCAGGCCAAGGTCGCCGACCGGGTCGCCGTCGAGGGCCTGACCAGCACCGGCAACGGCAAGCGGGACGCCTGGGGCCTCGGCGACGCCGAGGGCACCGACCCCGCGGCGGCGCCCGGCATCGAGACCGACGACGCGTGGCTCAACGGCGACGAGGGACCGCTCGCCGAACTCGACGCCCTCATCGGCCTGGAGAACGTCAAGCAGCAGGTGCGCACCCTGGTCAACCTGACCCAGCTCGCCCAGCGCCGCGCCCGGCTCGGCATGTCGGCGCCGCCCATGAGCCGGCACCTGATCTTCGCGGGCCCGCCCGGCACCGGCAAGACGACCGTGGCCCGGCTGTTCGGCACCATCCTCGCCAGGCTGGGCGCGCTGCGCTCCGGGCACCTGGTGGAGGTCTCCAGGGCCGACCTGGTGGCGCAGGTCCTCGGTGGCACGGCCATCAAGACCACGGAGACGTTCCAGCGCGCCCTGGGCGGTGTGCTGTTCATCGACGAGGCGTACACCCTGCTCTCCGACGGGCGCGGCTCCGGAGCCGACTTCGGCCGGGAGGCCGTGGACACCCTCCTGAAGCTGATGGAGGACCACCGCGAGGACGTCGTCGTGGTGGCCGCGGGCTACTCCGCGGAGATGCAGACGTTCCTGGCCTCCAACCCCGGCATGGCCTCGCGCTTCTCCCGCACGGTCGAGTTCGAGAACTACTCGGTGCCGGAACTGGTCGCGATCATGGAGAGCATGTGCGCCCAGCACCAGTACGAGCTGGAGGACTCCACCCGCAAGGCGCTCACCGTGCACTTCGAGCGGATGCCGAGGGACGCGTCGTTCGGCAACGGCCGTGCGGCCCGGCAGGTGTTCGAGGAGATGGTGGACCGGCAGGCGATGCGGCTGGGCAGCCTGACGGACATGACCGAGCGGGATCTCAGACTGCTGCTCCCGGAGGACGTCAGCGAGGCCGCGGCCGCCGCCGTCTCCGCGGCGCCGGGGGACGTCCAGCAGGAGAGCGACCCGCTGGCCCGCCTCGGCGACCTGGTGGGCCTCGCCGCCGTCAAGCGGGACGTCACGGACCTGGTCAACCTGCTCTCCACGGCCAAGCGGCGGGAGGCCGCGGGGCTGCCCGCGCCCCGCATCAGCCACCACCTGGTCTTCACGGGTCCGCCCGGTACCGGCAAGACCACCGTCGCCCGGCTCTACGGCGAGCTCCTCGTGTCGCTGGGCGTGCTGCCCCGCGGCCAGCTCGTCGAGGTGGCACGCGCGGACCTGGTGGGCCGGTACATCGGCCATACCGCGCAGCTCACCCGTGAGATGTTCGAACGGGCCCTGGGCGGCGTGCTGTTCATCGACGAGGCGTACACCCTCACACCCTCCGGGTCCGCGGGCAGCTCCGACTTCGGCCAGGAGGCCGTGGACACGCTGCTGAAGCTGATGGAGGACCACCGCGACGAGGTGGTCGTCATCGTGGCCGGCTACACGGCCGAGATGGAGCGCTTCATGACCTCCAACCCCGGCCTGTCGTCGCGGTTCTCCCGGCGCGTGCAGTTCGCCGACTACTCCTCGGACGAGTTGGTCACCATCGTCCGCCAGCACGCCCTGTCGTCCGGCTACGAGTGCGCGACGGGCACCGGTCAGCTGCTGCGCGAGTACTTCGACACGCTGCCGCGCGACCGCACGTTCGGCAACGCGCGCCTCGCCCGCCAGGTCCTGGAGGGCATGATGACCCGCCAGGCGGGCCGGCTGAGCGCGATGGCGGCACCCAGCCTGGAGGACCTGCGCACGCTGCTTCCGGAGGACGTGACACCGCGGGCGAACGTGGGGTAGGCGGCGTCCTACGGTGCCTGGGGGCATCTCCCACGCCCTTGAGGCAGTGGGGGAGGCTCCGCCGCGGGGGCGTGTGACGCGGCAACTCGACGGCCCAGGGCACGCATTCAGGGGCGCGGGGAACTGCGCGAGCAACCCACCACCGGCCGGTGGTCCGGAGACGACAGAACCAGCCCCCTCGGGACGGCGACGACCTGACTGTCTCGTCGTGGCTCGTCGCGAAGTACCCCGCGCCCCTCGGCGGGGCTCCGCCCCGATCCAGGGCAGAGGACACCGCTGTGTGGACGCCCACACCTACGGCCTAGGATGCCCACATGCGCGGTCCGACCCTCAGGTGCACCCTTGCGGTCCTGCTCCCCTCACTCCTCGCGGCGACGACCATCGGCACCGCCGCGGTCGCCTCGGCCGCGTCCCAGGGGGACGTGAAGCTACCGGTGATGCCCTCCCAGCTGCGGCCCGACGACGACTGCACCGGAGCGTCGGCCAAGACGGCGCAGGCGGCGCCGTGGGAGCAGCGGAGCCTCGAACTCCCCAGGACGTGGGGGTTCGCCAACGGCGCCGGGGTGAAGGTGGCGGTCGTCGACACCGGTGTGTCCGCGTCGGCGCCCACCCTGTCCGGTGTGGTCACCCAGGTCGGCGGTGCGTCCGAGGACTGCGTGGGGCACGGCAGCTTCGTCGCCGGGCTGATAGCCGCCGCGCCGACCAAGGGCGTCCACTTCGCGGGGGTGGCCCAGCAGGCGCACGTGCTCGCGGTGCGGGGCACGGACGGACGCGGTGAGGCCACCGCCGCCACGGTGGCGTCCGGGATCCGGTCCGCGGTGGACGCCGGCGCCGATGTCGTGGACGTCTCGCCCGCCCTGGAGGAGGACTCCGACGCGCTGAAGTCCGCGGTCTCCTACGCCGCGGACCACGACGCGCTCGTCGTGGCCGCCGCGGTGCCCGACGCCACCAGCAAGACCGGGGCGTCCACACCGCCGCCGCGTGACTACTGGCCGGCCGCCGAGCCCGGCGTGCTGTCCGTCGTCGAGGTCGACCAGAACGGCAACCGCCCCCGAACCGCGCTCAACCCGCTGGACGCCGACCTGTCGGCGCCGGGCGTCGGTGTGATCGGCATCGGCCCCAAGGGCACCGGCCACTTCATCGGCTCGGGCGCGTCGCTGGCCGCGGGCTACGTCGCCGGCACCGCCGCCCTCGTGCGGTCCGCGTACCCCGAGCTGACCGCCGCTCAGGTCGCGAAGCGGCTGATCACGGCCGCCTATCCGGCGTCCGTGCCCCGGCTCGACCCCTACGCGTCCGTCACCTCGGTCGGTGACACCGCCGTGCACCGCCCCGGGGCCGCGGCCCGGCACACCGCTCCGGTGAGCCTGCCGTCGACCGCCGCGGGCAAGCAGGTCACCCAGCGGGCCCTGCTGCTGGCCGCCCTCGGCGCCGTCGTGGTCCTGCTCGTCGGCTGGGGAGCGGTCGTCGTCCCCCGCGGCCGCGCCCGCCGTTGGCGCCCCGCTCGGGACTGACCCGGCGGCCCCGGGCACGCACGGAGGGCGTGAGCGGGGGACGGACCCCGGCGGCCCGGGTGAGAACGAAAGGCGTGGGTGCGGGGCTGACCCGGCGGCCCTGGGCTAGTACGAAGGGCGTGCACGTGGGCTCTGCCTCACGCGTTCCCGGCCGCCGCGAGGAGAACCCGTGCCTGCTCGCGCGCCTGGCCGATGGGGTCCGGGAAGATGTCCAGGCCGTGGGCGACGAGCGCTCCTTCGTGGAGCAGCGTGAGAGTCATGCCCAGCTGGTCGGCCCGGTCCGGGGCGGTGTCGCGGGCGAGGCGGGTGAAGAGCGCGAGCATCCACTCCTTCTGCCCGGTGATGACCGGATACGCGGGATGGGACGCGTCGCTGATCTCGGCGTGGGCGTTGACCATGCTGCATCCCTTGGGGCTGTTCTCCCGAGACCACGCGCGTGAGGCGTCGAAGACGGCCAGGACGGGCGCCGGCGGCTGTGGGCGTGCGGCGTCGAGGTGGCGGGCGAGGAAGGCCCGCCAGCGTTCGTCGCGATCCACCAGGTACTCCACGACGATCTGTTCCTTCGAGCCGAACCGGTCGTAGAGGGTCTTCTTCGTCACCCCGGCCTCGGCGGCGATCAGGTCGACGCCGACGGCATGGATGCCGCGCTCGTAGAACAGCTTCTCAGCCGCCGCCAGCACACGCCGTGCGGCAGGCGTCATGGTGATCCGTCGCGGCTTCTCCGTAGTGCCCATGCTCCAGAAGTATACCGATCTGTATAGTGTCCACGAGGAGGGAGTATACCGATCTGTATAGTGTCCACGAGGAGGGAGTATACCGATCTGTTTAGTGGAGGTGGGGTGTGAACTTCCTGCTCTCGATCGCCTTCGTGGTCTGCTGGAGCTCCGGGTTCATCGGGGCCAGGCTCGGCGCGGGGAGCGCGTCCGCCGTCACCATCCTGATGTGGAGATTCCTGCCGCTTGCCGTCGTCCTGATCGTCATCGCCGCCGCCACGGTGGCGTGGCGCGGGCTCGCGGTGCGGGACGTGGCACGGCAGGCCGTGATCGGGGTCCTGTCGCAGAGTGGCTACCTGCTCACGGTCTACTACGCGATCCAGCTCGGGGTCGCCAGCGGCACCACGGCCCTGATCGACGGTGTGCAGCCCCTGGTCGCCGGAGCGCTCGCCGGACCGCTCCTGGGCCAGTACGTCTCGCGCCGGCAGTGGCTCGGCCTGTGCATGGGGGTGGGCGGTGTCGTCATCGTCACCACCGCCGACGCCTCATCCGGCAGCGGTGTGGCCTGGTGGGCCTACCTCATACCGTTTCTCGGCATGCTGTCGCTGGTGGCGGCCACGTTCTTCGAAGGCCGCTCGCGCAGGAGGGTCGCGCCCGTGGCGGCGATGACCACGCACTGCCTGACCAGCGCCGTCGTCTTCACCGCACTGGCCGCGGGCACCGGAGCCGCTCGGCCGCCCGCCTCGTTCGCGTTCTGGGGCGCGATCGCCTGGCTCGTGGTCTTCTCCACCTTCGGGGGGTACGGGCTGTACTGGGTCATCCTGCGGCGCTCGGGAGTCACCAAGGTGAACACCCTCATGTTCCTCATGGCTCCCGTCACGGCGGTGTGGGGAGCGCTGATGTTCGGAGAACCGTTCGGCGTTCAGACCGCTCTCGGCCTGGGCCTCGGTCTGGCGGCGGTGGTCGTCGTCCATCGAGGCGGCACGTCGTCGAGCAGGCACTTCGCGGGGCGAACGGAAACGGCGGAGGCACCAAGACCGGCCGGACAGCGGTCCTGATGCCTCCGCCTTCTCGCAGAGGAGCCTGCGGGGGGGGAGGGAAGCCGGGGGCACCCCGAGCCCGGGGCACCCCCGACCCGTCAACCCCCCAGCACCGCCGTCTGGATCAGCGTCGCCTTCCGCCGTGCGATGTACTGCCCACGCCCCGCCGGCAGGTTCCGCGGCTTGATGTTGCCGAAGACATACCCTTCCGACGGCGGGCACGACATCAGCAACCCAGGCGTGTTCACCTCGTCGAGGCGCCGCAGCAACTGGTCGTTGAGACCCCGTCCCGCACCCGTGGCCGAGCGCACCACCACCATGTGCAGGCCCACCTCGTGCCCGAGGGCCAGGTACTCGAAGAGCGGTGCGAAGGGGTGGTCGAAGGCGTTGCCGCCGCCGATCATGTCGTAGTCGTCGGCCAGCACGAACAGCCGCGGGCCGCTCCACCAGTCGGCCTGCCGCATGCGCGCCGGGGTGATGTCCTGGCCGGGCAGCCGGGTCTTGAGCGCCCGCGCGGAACCGCCCACCAGCTCCCGCAGCGCGTCGAGGGACACCGCGTGCCCGAGCCGGTAGGCCTCCGGCACCGCCTCCACCAGTTCGCGCCGGTAGTCCACCACCAGGACGCGGGCCTGCGCCGGGGTGTACCGGGTAGTGATCGCGGCGGCGGCCAGGCGCAGCAGGTTGGTCTTGCCGCTCTCGGTGTCGCCGACCGCGACCAGGTGGGGCGTGCGGCTGAAGTCGTGCCAGACGGGGGAGAGGGTCTCCTCGTCGTACCCGAGCGGCATGCGCAGGCCCGTCGAGGTGGCGTCGATCTCCGACTGCGGCAGCTCCGCGGCCGGCAGCCGGTGCGGCAGCATCCGCACCTTCGGGGCGACGGGTCCGGACCAGTTGCCGGCGACCTGCTCCACCATGTGGGCCACACCGTCGGTGAGGTCCTCGGCGCTCTCCTTGGTGTCGATGCGCGGCAGCGCGGACAGGAAGTGGAGCTTGGCGTCGACGGTCAGGCCGCGGCCGGGGGTCCGGGGCACGGTGGCCGCCTTGCGGATGTCGACCACCGAGTCCATGGTGTCGCCGAGCCGCAGTTCGAGCCGGGTGGCGAGCTGGTCGCGCACCTGCGCCGACATCTCCATCCACCGGGCCGTGCCGATGACCAGGTGGATGCCGTAGTTCAGGCCGCGCGCCGCGAGCTGGTTGAACGCGGGGACGAGGGCGTCGAAGTCCGAGCGGAGCGTGGCCCAGCCGTCCACCACGAGGAAGACGTCGCCGTGCGGCTCCTCGGCGAACTCGCCGGCCGCGCGGCGCCTGCGGTACGTCGACATCGAGTCGATGTTGTGGTCGAGGAAGAGCTGCTCGCGGTGTGTCAGGACGGCGTTGACCTCGGCGACCGTACGGCTGATCCGCTCGCTGTCGAGGCGCGCGGCCACACCGCCGACGTGCGGCAGGCCGGCCAGCGCGGCCAGCGTGCCGCCGCCGAAGTCGAGGCAGTAGAACTGCACCTCGCGCGGTGTGTGGGTGAGCGCGAGCGAGGTGATGAGGGTGCGCAGCACGGTCGACTTGCCGCTCTGCGAGCCGCCGGCGACGCCGACGTGGCCGCCGGCTCCGGACAGGTCCACCACCAGCGGGTCGCGCCGCTGCTCGAAGGGCTTGTCGACCAGGCCGACCGGCACCCGCAGCTTGCCCGTCCCCGGCCACCCGGCGGCGGTGAGGCCGCGCGCCGGGTCGGGGGCGAGACCGGGCAGCAGGGCGTCCATGGTGGGCGGCAGGCCCAGCGGCGGCAGCCAGACCTCGTGGGCGTCCGGGCCGGAGTCGCGCAGTCGCTCCAGGGCCACCGACAGCAGCGACGGGCCGCCCTCGGTCTCCTCCTCGACCGGCTCCGGCTCCGCCGACTGCACGGGGGCGCGCGGCACCACGTAGTCCGCGGTCCACGGCACCACCTGGCTGGCCACCCGGGCCTGCGCCACGGCACCCCGGCGGCGCCGGTAGCCACCCGACACGTAGGCCGCGCGGAACCGCGTCAGCGCCTCCACACCGCTCTTCAGGTAGCCGCTGCCGGGCTGGGAGGGAAGCTGGTAGGCGTCCGGCACGCCCAGCACGCCCCGGCTCTCCATCGCGGAGAAGGTGCGCAGGCCGATGCGGTACGACAGGTGGCTCTCCAGCTGGTGCATGCGCCCCTCGTCGAGGCGCTGCGAGGCGAGCAGGAGGTGGACGCCGAGGGAGCGGCCGAGGCGGCCGATCATCACGAAGAGGTCCATGAACTCGCGGTGTGCGGCGAGCAGTTCGCTGAACTCGTCGACCACCACGAAGAGGCTGGGCAGCGGTGCGAGGGGGGTGCCCGAGGCGCGCGCCTTCTCGTACTCCAGGGCCGAGCTGTAGTTGCCGGCCGCGCGCAGCAGTTCCTGACGGCGGATCAGCTCACCGTGGAGGGCGTCCTGCATGCGCTCCACCAGGGCCACCTCCTCGGAGAGGTTGGTGATGATCGCCGAGGTGTGCGGCAGCTCGTCGAGGCCCAGGAAGGTGGCACCGCCCTTGAAGTCCACCAGGACGAAGTTGAGCGTCTCCGAGGAGTTGGTGAGCGCGAGGGCCAGCACCAGGGTGCGCAGCAGCTCGCTCTTGCCGGAGCCCGTGGCACCGATCAGCATGCCGTGCGGGCCCATGCCGCCCTCGGCGGACTCCTTGATGTCGAGGTCCACCGGGAGCCCGTCGGCGCCCACCGCGACCGGTACCCGCAGCCGCGACGTGGCCGTGCTGCGCTTCCACAGCGTCGTCGGGTCGTGGCGGTACAGGTCCGGGATGCCGAGCAGGGTCGTCAGCTCCACGTCGGCGGCCAGCGGCTCCATGGCGTCGGTGGACAGGCCCATCCGGAACGGGGACACCATCCTGGCCAGCGACTCGGCGCCGCCCCGGCCCATGGTGTCGGGCCGCCCGAGCACCGTCGTCTGCTCCTTGCGGGTGCGGTCGGTGCGCACCAGCTTGAGGGACTTCGGCTGCACGTCGAGGCGGAGGGTGGTGCGCCCGGGCCGCCAGGTCAGGGACCCGGACAGGTCGATGACCACGCAGTTGCGGAAGCCGGGGCCGTCCAGGCGGTGGCCGGCGGGCACGGTCACGCCGTCCACCACGATCACCGTGAACGGCTCCTCGCGGCCGGGCAGTTCCTCCGGGTCGAAGGTGGGGCGCTCGGTGAACTCGGCGCCGAGCAGGTCCTCAAGGTCATTGAAGGCCGACGCGATCATCCTGGCCGGGCCGGCGCCGTCCTGCTCCTGCGGGTGCAGGCTGTGCGGCAGCCACTTCGCCCACTCCCACTCCGAGCGCCGCTCGTCGGCGACGCAGAGCGAGATCCACAGCTCGTCCGGCGCGTGGAACAGCGCGAGCTGGCACAGCGCGGCACGCACCAGGCCCCGGGCCGACGTCTCGTCGCCGCGCAGCAGCACCCGCGAGAACGACCGCAGGTACAGCGCGATGGGCTGGTCGGGCACGGTGCTGTAGGCCCGCACGAACCGCCGCAGTGCGTGTGCGGACAGCGGGTCGAGGTCCTCCACCGGCTTGGTGGAAAGCGGGGTCAGCCGCATGCCCAACTGCTGGTCGCCGACCGCGACCCGGACCTCCGCGAAGTCCTCGTCCTTGGCGCGGCGCTCCCACAGGCGGGTGGTGCGCACGATCGAACGCAGTGCCACCGGAGCCGGGTGGCGCCAGGCGAGCGCCGCCTGCTGCTCCATCACGGCGCGGTGCACACGGCCGCGGGTCTGCGACAGGTAGCGAAGGTAATCCCGGCGCTCGCCGACGAGACGTTGTTTGCGCTCGGTGCTCTTGCGCATGACCTGGCCCACGAGCATGGCGACGGCCGCGAGGATGAGAACACCGAATGCCATGTACGTGAACACACCGCCGCCACCGGGGCGGAGGAACATCAGCATCATGGAGAGGGACATCATCGCCATCGGGACATACGTCCAGACTGCGGAATTGTCCGGTACGGTCTCCGGCAGTGTCGGCGGTTCCTGAAGGCTCAGCTCTCCTTCCGGCATCTCCGGACCGCGGCGGCGGGCGGGACGGCGGAACAGCACAACACTCAACTAACCGGCTCCTTTTCGGCTGATCTGCCGTCCCTCGATTGCCTGGCGAGGCCGCGGAGAGGTAACAAGGGCCGGTATCCGGCCACGGACGGCATCTGTAGTCTGCATGCCACCCCCACCCACTTCCAAGCGGGTCGTGTGCTCTTCAGGAAAGTGTGAGTCCCCACCATGTCCGAAAGTTCAGTGGCGAGTCTCTGCCGACTCACCATCCGGGCCCCTGCCACGTCACTCGACCTCGCGGTTCCGGCGGATGTGCCCATCGCCGACCTCCTGCCCGCCCTCCTCAGGTACGCAGGTGCAGATTTTGAGGAGAGTGGTCTCGAACACGGTGGCTGGGTCCTCCAGCGCGCCGGCGAGCGGCCGCTCGACGAGGAAGGCACCCTGGAGACGCTGGACGTGCGCGACGGCGAGGCGCTGTACCTCCGCCCGCACACCGAGCAGCTTCCCGAGGTGCGCCTCGACGACCTCGTCGACGGGATAGCCAACGTCACCCGCGAGCGCCTGCACGGCTGGACCCCCGCCGCGAGCCGCCGGCTGCTGCGCGGCTGGGTCGTCGTCATCCTGACCACCGTGCTGGCCCTGCTGGCCTGGCCCGGCGGCCCCGTGCTCGTCCGGGCGGCGGCAGCGGGCGTGACGGGCCTGCTGCTGCTCGCCGGAGCGGCCTCCGCGAGCCGCGCCGTGGGCGACGCGGAGGCGGGTGCCACCCTGGGCTTCATGGCGGCGCCCAGCCTGGCGCTGGCCGGCTGGCTGCTGCCCGGCGGTGAGATCAGCGGAGCGGCTGCCTACCACGTGCTCGGCGCCAAGCTGCTGGCCGCCGGAGCGGCCGGGGCCGGCGGTGCGGTGCTGGCGCTCGCCGCGGTGGCGGTGTACGCGCCGCTGTTCCTCGCCACCGCCGTGGTGGTCATCGCGGCCACCCTCGCCGGGGCGCTGATGAGCGTGTTCGACCTGCCGGCGGACAGCGCCGCCGCCGTGGTGGCCTCGGTGGTCGTGCTCTTCGGAGGGTTCGTGCCGGCGCTGTCCTTCCGGCTCGCCGGGATGCGGATGCCCGCGATGCCCACCACCGCACGGCAGTTGCAGGAGGGCATCGAGCCCTACAACGGCCGGGACGTCGCCGTGCGCACCGAGCTGGCGAGCGGCTGGATGACCGCGCTGTACGGGGCGACCGGAGTGATCTGCGTCGGCTGCCTGCTCACGCTGGTCAGGCGCCCGGACCTGCCGGAGCTGCTGGTGGCCGTCGCGCTGTCGCTGCTCCTGCTGCTGCACGGCCGCGGCATGGTCAACGTCTGGCAGCGCCTCACGCTGGCCCTGCCGGGTGCCGCGGGGATCCTCATGATCCTGCTGGGCACCGCGGCCGGGCTCCACAAGGACCAGCGTCCCGGGTTCGTGGTCGTGATGCTGGCACTCGCGGCCGTGCTCGCGATCGTCTCCTGGACGGTTCCGGGCCGGCGGATGTCGCCCTACTGGGGCCGCGGGGCCGAACTGCTGCACTCGATGCTCGCGATCAGCCTGCTGCCGCTGACCCTGTGGGTGCTGGGTGTCTTCGGCACCCTGCGCGGTCTCAACGGCTGACGGGGAGGGAACAGAGCCATGCGCTCCAAGCGCGACCAGGTCCAGGCGCACACCTTCATCATGAGCCGGCTGACCTCCGGCATGCTGCTCGCCGACCCGGACGCCCCGGAGTCCCCTCTGGGGCGCACCACCCGCGCCGTGCTGATCGGCATCATCATCGCCGTCGTGGTGGCGGCCGGTTCCGTGGTGTACGGGCTCATCGCGCCCGGCGGCAACGACTCCTGGCGGAACTCCACGAGCCTGATCGTCAACAAGGACACCGGCGGCCGCTACCTGTTCGTCGGGGGCCGGCTGCGGCCGGTGCGGAACTACGCGTCGGCCCGCCTGATCGGCGGCACCAGCCTCAAGACCGCCGACGTGGGCAGCAGCTCGCTGCGCGACACGCCCACCGGGACGCCGGTCGGCATCCCCGGCGCCCCGGACGCGCTGCCCGCGGCCGGCGACCTGGAGAGCGACCCCTGGCAGGTGTGCTCCTCGGTGCGGATGCAGGAGTCGGACGGCGGCAACACCACGACCGCCCCGGTCACCTCGCTGGTGGCCGGCTCCCCGATGGAGACCACCGGCCTCGGCGCGAGCCAGGGCCTGATCGTCCAGGGACCCGACAAGGCGACCTACCTGGTGTGGCAGGGCAGCCGGCTGCGCCTCGACGCCGCCTCCGGCGCGGCCAGCTCGCTGGGCTACGGCGCCGTCACGCCCCGCCCCGTGTCGGCGGCCTTCCTCGACGCGCTGGTCCCCGGACCCGGCCTCGTCTCGCCCGACGTGCCCGGCCGGGGCGAGCCGGGACCCTCGATGGAGGGCAAGCCCAGCACCGTAGGCCAGGTGTTCCAGGTGCGGGTGCCGGGCTCCGACGCGCACTACTACCTGATGCGCCACGACGGCCTGGTGCCGCTCACGGACACCCAGGCCGCCCTGGTGCTCGGTGACCACGCAACCCGCCAGAAGGCCTACGGCGGTGCCGCGCCCAAGGCCATGCCGATGGGCGCGGCCACGATGAAGGAGCACATGGCACCCGGAGCGGCGGGGCACTCCCTGTCGGCGACGGGCATGCCGCCCTCCCCGCCGCGCGTCGCCGACATGCAGAGGGGTACGGCGGCCTGCGCCCGCGTGCGGCCCAGCGGCGACGGCACCGAGGTCACCACCGTGCAGGTGCCGCTCTCCTCCCTCGGCCCGGTCACGCAGCCGGCCGACGACGAGCTGGCGAGGCCCTGCCTGCCCGTCGACGCGGTGATGGTCCGCCCTGGGCACGGCGTGCTGGTGCGCGCGCTCTCCTCCGGCGGTTCGACGGTGGGCAACACGACCTACTTCGTCACGGACACCGGTGTGAAATTCCGCATCCCGACGGCCAAGGCGCTCCAGTCGCTCGGTTACACCGAGGACGCCGTGCAGCCGCTGCCGTCCCCCTTGCTCCAGATGCTCCCCTCGGGTCCCGACCTGAGCCCGGAGGCCGCCGCCGGTGGAGTTCCTGTGACCACGCCGCCGAGCTGCGGGAAGGTGTCCACAGGAGCTCCTGTGGCCCCGGCAGGCGCTCTGCATGCCGGAAGTAACGCTTCCATATCGACATCTGAGTGAAATACACAGCTAGTTGCAACCTAAACGAGATCCTTTCTAGGCTCTCGCTCGACATTTGTGATCAACGAATAGGTGTGCCATGGCAGACACGGGCAGCGGCAACATCCAAGCTTCAAGCGAGCAAGCGACCCGGAATGGCGTTCAGGCCCTGGAACAGGCCTTCACCGGCATCATGAGGGCGCGGTCGGACGTGGACGGCACCCGGGCCAACCTGTCGCAGGGCTATCAGGGCAGCGACGGCGGCGCTTTCGGGCAGCTTCTCCAGCAGTGGGACGAGCAGGCGAATGTCATCCTGAAGAATCTGGAAGACATGATCGACAAGCTGAACACCAGCCTCGTCGAGCACGGCAAGCAGCAGGGCGCGTCCAACGACTCCATCAACCAGGCCTTCCAGTCCTCCGAGGCCGCCTTCCAGGCCCTCGCCGGCTGACCCGGCCCTCCCCCTCCGCAACCCCCACCCGAGACGGGACGATCGATGCCTGACAACCTGACGGATGGTTACATCTACGTCGGCTACAACCACATGGCCAACGCCGCCGACGACATGGTCGCCCAGACCCGGGCGATAGCGAACACGCTGTCGTCGCTGGAGGCCGAGCTCGGTGCCCTCAAGGCGAGCTGGTACGGCAACGACGCCGACGTCTACACGCAGAAGCAGGCCGCGTGGGACCAGGCGGTGCACAACATGGAGCAGCTGCTGACCTCGCACGCCTCGCTGCTGACGGACATCTCCGGCAACTACAAGTACAGCGAGAACTCGCTCTCGCAGATGTGGTCCGAGGTCACCATCGGCCGCTGAGCACGCCCCGGACCGGGTGTCCGGACCCTCCTCCGGACAGGGTGTCCGGACCCCCTCCTTCGTGCCCACCCCCCGTCGTCCGCCGTCCGGCCGCAGGCCGGACGGCCGGCGTAGATCCGGAGAACGTCATGGCGGACCTCACGCACCTCGACAGCCACGCGCTCACCCAGTTCAAGCAGAACGACCTGGCCGACTTCCTCACGGATCTCGATGCCATCCGCAACGACGACCCCGCGGGGGTCAAGTCGCTCAAGAGCATCCTCGGCGGCCTCCTGATCACCGGAAGCACCTTCGGCGAGGTCTCCAGCCCGCTGGTGATCGGCCTGATGGCCGGCGACGACTCGGTGGGCGGACAGAGCCTGAACACGAAGACCAAGGACGCGGCACAGGGTGTCGACGACATCCTGGTGTCGCAGAAGAAGCTCTTCAAGGACATCGACGATGACCTTCAGGAGACGATGGACACGCTGCTGAAGAACCAGAGCGGCGGCCTCGCGGCGATCGACGGCGAGAAGCTGCTCGACATCTTCTCCGACGTGGACAGCGATCTCACCGACGGATCCGGCAGCGGATCCGACTCGAAGAGCTGACCCGCTGACACCGGTGTTCCTCCCCCCGTCCCCCTGAGCTCGTCCCGCGGAGTCCTGTCATGGCAGCTAGTTTCGGTCAGAACGACGTCTGGGGTCAGGCGATCAACCTCCTGACGGGGTACCCGATGCCGGACAGGGCCACCCTCTTCGACAAGATCAGCAGCGTCCCGGACAAGATCCCGCTCTTCCGGGGGGACATCCAGGGTCCCGACCCCGTGGCCGGCCTCACGACGGACGACTTCACCGGGCTCGCCCAGGGCGTCTGGCTGCCCAAGGGCGAGACCTACGACCTGCCGTTCTACGCCAGGTTCGGAGCGGGTGCCGCCGGCCTCTACAAGGCCAGGCTCGTCTTCATCGGGGTGCCGGAGGTCAACGGCGTCGTCGACCTCCCCGACGACGGCCAGATGAGCGAGGGCGGCCCGTTCCAGGGCAGCTACACGCACACCGACTGGGACACCGGGCCGATGTCCCAGTACATCAGCGGCTCGCGGGCGGCGCTCGACAAACTCGTCAACGACCACACCACGTACAACTTCGCCTACAGCGGCGCCACGGTGCCCCACGAGGACAGCGTGGACCTCAACACCTTCGAGGACATCGCCAAGTCCTTCGACAGGACCACCAAGTTCTTCTCCGAGCACGGCAAGACGCTCGCCGCCTGGGAGAAGTCGCTGGGCAGCGAGCAGGCCTCGTGGAAGGGGCAGGCGGCCGGCGTCTTCTGGAACCTGCTCCACATGCTCAACAAGAACTACGAGAGCTACGTGGAGCAGCTCGGCGGCGAGAACTACGCCGCGAGCAACACCACCGTGGGCGGCTACACACCCACGTCCAAGTACGCCGACAGCATGGCCAAGGCCCAGCGGAACCTGTACGACCAGGCGACGGCCCTCCAGACGGCGTGGGGCAACTGGGCCACCGGCTACGGCGCGCACTGGCCGCACCGGTGGCTGCTCAACGTCCTGGCCGACCTCACCACCTGGGTGATCCAGAACAACGCCACCCAGGTGATGAAGGACGGCAGCGTCACAGGGCAGTTCACCTCGACCCACCCGGTTTACGGCGATCTCACCAACTTCGCGAACTGGAAGAAGGTCGGCGAGGACGCCGTCCAGCGCTGGAACAAGCACGTCGACGACGTGCTGACGCCGGCGGCGGGCAACGCCCTCGTCGCCCTCAAGACCGCCTGGGCGGACGCCAGCGAGAACTTCGGCGACCCACTGGAGACGAAGAACACCAAGAGCCTGTCGGACATCAACACGAAGGAGCAGGCCGACAAGGAGAAGGCGGAGGCCGACAAGGAGAAGGACGACGCCAACGACAAGCTGAACGACGCCCTGAACCAGAACAACCAGAACCTCAACGACATCAACAAGGGCCTGAACGACGGCCTGAAGAACGTCGGCGACGGTCTGAACAACGGTCTGGGCGGGCTGAACAACAACCTCAGCAACCTCGGCGGCGGCCTCAACGACGGTCTCAAGAACGTCGGCGACGGTCTCAACAACAGCCTGAACGGCCTCGGCGGCGGCCTCAACGACGGCCTGAAGGGCATCGGGGACGGCCTGAACGGCGGTCTCGGCGGCCTGAACAACAACCTCGCCGGCCTCGGCGGCGGGCCGGGCGGCCTCGGGGCGCTGGGCGGCGGGCCCGGCGGACTGGCAGGCCTGGCAGGCGGGCCGGGCGGCCCCAACGCCCTGTTCTCCAACGGCCCGCTGAACAACGGCCTGAACGGCGCCAACAACAACCCCCTGACGGGCGGCGACAAGGAAGGCCTGAACAGCCTCACCAACCCGGACGGCAGCACGACGCAGCTCAACAGCGACGGCTCGCTGACCACCACCAACCCCGACGGCAGCACGAGCACCTTCAACCCGTCCACGGGCAAGATGACCACCACGTCGCCCGACGGCAAGACGAGCGTGAACACCCTGTCGCCGAACAAGACCGTCACCAACCCGGACGGCAGCACGACGAAGCTCAACCCCGACGGCTCGCTGACCACGAAGTTCCCCGACGGGACCAGCAGCACCGTCGACCCGTCCACCGGGGCCGTCACCACCACCAACGCGGACGGCTCGACCAGCCACTCCGCCCTCAACCCCCAGCTGGGCTCGTTCAGCACCCCGGACGGGGGCAGCGCGCACCTCAACTCCGACGGATCGCTGTCCACGAAGTTCCCGGACGGCTCCACCGAGACGATCAACCCGCACGACCACACCGTCACGACCACCTCGCCCGACGGCACCCAGCACACCTCGCACCTGGACACCGGCCAGAGCGTCCACAACCCGGACGGCAGCACGACGAAGCTCAACCCCGACGGGTCGCTGTCCACGAAGTTCCCCGACGGCACCACGCAGGTCGTCAAGCCGGACGGCACGCTCCAGACGACCAACCCGGACGGCACGACCAGCACCAGCCACCTGAACGGCGGGGACAACGGTCAGGGGAACCTCGACACCAGCGGTCTCAACGACACCCTGGACAAGCTCAACCACCTCGGTTCCGGGCACGACCTCAACGTCCCGAACCTCGACACCGGCGGCGGCCACCACGGCGGGCTGCCGGACACCTCGGGCCCCCTCAACTCCGGCCTGTCGTCGGGCGGCGGGCACGACGCGGCCTCCTCCTTCGAGGACCTCCAGGACCCCTCGTTCAACGGCGGCGCGCTCGGCGCCCCGGCCGGCGGTGCCGCCAATGCCGCCGCCGCCTCGGGGTTCCCGCCCGGCGGCACACCGCTCAACCCGGGCCTCGGCGGCATGGGTGGCATGGGTGGCGGCATGGGCGGCGGTGGCGCCGGCGGCTCCTCGAACAACGGCGAGCGGGTCCGCACCGTGCACGGCGAGAGCGACGGCGCCTTCCGGCGGCCGTCCCGCCGCGGTGAGGCGGTCGACGAGGGCGAGGACCTGGTGCCGCCGCGGCGCTCCATTACCAGCTCGGGTGCGCCCGGCTCGACGACGCCCGGTGCCAAGCAGGGCGGACGGTCCACCGAGAGCGGCGAGCGGCCCAGCTACGTGGTGGACGAGGAAGAGGACGTCTGGGGTACCGAGGACGGCGGGGCTCCGGCGGTGATCGGCTGATGAACGCCGAGCGGAAGGGCTCCGACGCGGCCTCCAGCCCGCTCGGCTCGATCAGCGAGCGGCTGGCGCAGGCGATGGCCGACCTGGAGGCCACCGAGGCCGCGGTGACCAAGGCCGAGGAGGAACTGCGCGGCGCCAGTGCCACCCTGCGGTCCAAGGACCGCGCGGTGGAGGTCACCGTCTCCGCGCAGGGCGAGCTGACCGGGCTGCGCTTCCTGGAGAACAAGTACCGCACCATGGCCGCGTCCGAGCTCGCGGCCAGCGTGCTGGAGACGGTGGGGCGGGCCCGGATGCGGATGGCCCGCCAGGTGATGGACACCTTCCAGCCCTTCACCGAGCCCAGCAGGCACATGCCCGAGCTGAGCGCCATCGACATCGACTGGGTGAAGATCTTCGGCCCGGGTGTCCTCGAGGACGAGGACGAACCAGGCGCCGCCCGGCGCCGGGGCGGGCGCAGGCTGCGTGACGAGATCACCGAGGACCCGGAGGAGTAGGCCCATGAGCGACGACAACGCGTACTACGCGGACCCCGCCCGCCTGCACAGCGGCATCCGCCAGATCGAGACGATCAGCTCCTTCGCCACGAACATGATGAAGGACTTCATCGACAACGTGAACGAGACGAAGACCTGGCCGGGCGAGAGCGACAGCTTCGCCAAGGAGGTCCAGCCGCGTGAGCTGAAGGAGCGCGAGGGCTCCAGCGACACCGTGAAGTCGATCTCCGACGCCGTGGTGGGCATCGCCGACGGCACGAACACCAACCTCAAGAACATCGTCCGCACGCAGGACGGCAACATGGACGCCATCCGCAACTCGGCCCCCGGTGCGAACCACCACGGAAAACACTGAGCTGCGCCCATGGCCATCATGGCTTCGAAGAAGCTCAATGACCTTCTGTTCGTCCTGATCGGTGAGCGACTGCTCCAGGCGAACGAGGATCTGGCCTTCGACAGCCACAAGCCGTTCAAGCAGCTCGGCCAGAACGCCCGGGACCTGTCCGACGTCATCGAGCAGACCGTCTTCGGCACCGGCAAGGCCCTGCCGCCCCAGGTGGGCAAGCGCTACACCAAGGCGATGAACCTGTTCGTGCGGGACGGGAACACCAACCATCTCCACGAGTTCGCCGACCAGCTCGACGAGATCGCCGACGGCCGCATCAACACCTCGATGAACATCGCGGAGTCCAAGCGGGCGATCATCGCCGAGCTGATCCGCTTGCTCATCGAACTCCTGATCGACGCGGTGCTCGCCGTCTTCAGCGGTGGGTCGTCCGCCGGAGAGGCGGCCGTCGCGAAGGCCCGCAGCAGGGTCCTCGTTCTGACGATCATGGACACCCTGCTGTCCCGCACGCACCTGATGCCGACCCTGAGCGAGGCGTTCGAAGAGGCGTTCATGGCCTTCGCCGTGCGGCTCTCGATGATCGTCGACCCTCCGCACGGCGTGGGCCCCAAGGGCTTCGACTGGGGCCAGATCGCCCTGGACGGCGCGCTCGGCGGGCTGGCGGCGCTCTTCCACGGCGGCATTTCCAAGTCCCTCGACCTCGACGGCATCTTCAAGAACATCTTCAAGAACGACCTCAAGAACAACCCGTTCAAGGACTTCCCGAACGACGTCCACTCGAAGGCGGACCCCCCGCCCGGCCTGAACGGCAAGCACGCGCCGGACGTGGACGGGTCGAAGTCCCCGGGTCCTGACCCGAAGAGCACCCCGGGCCCCGACGGCGACGACCTGCCGACGCCGAACGGCAAGGGCTCGCCGGAACCGCACGTCAGCAACGGGCCGGGCGCGATCGGGAAGAACACCCCGAACGGCTCCGGCAACGGCCCCGGCCGGTTCACGCCGGTGAACATCGTGCGCAACGTGGGCCACGACTCCCGCAACTTCCTCGCCGAGGGAGGCTCGGAGGCCCTCGCGGAGGGTGCGATCAGCGCCCTGACGGGCAACGGCTTCTCGTTCAGCTGGGACAGCTTCCTGGGCGGAGGCATCAGCGGCAAGGTCGAGGAGACGCTGGGCGCCGGTGCCCACGGCCTGGGGGGCTGGGCGAACAAGACCCTCGGCATCGGCAACGCGGGCAACCCGTCCACCACCGGCGCCCCCGGCGGCGGCGCGAACGGCCTCACCGACGGCGGCACCACCGACGGCCACGGGGTGCCCCACGGCACGCCGTCGGGCGGCGGGCGCGGGGCGGGCACCCAGGGCCGCCAGGGTACGGGCGGGGACACGGACGGCGACCCCGGGTCCGCGCGGTTCGACGAGTCCGGGGTGCCCACCACCAGTTCCGGCGACGCCGGGCCGGGCAGCACGGACACCGTGGGGTCCGACGTGTCCGACGCGGACCCGGGCGGCCTGCACGTTCCGGGCGGCACCTCGGGCACCCACACGCCGGGTACGCACGCCCCGGACACCCACACCTCGGGCACGGGCACACCGCACGGCGGCGGAAGACCCTCCACCGTGTCGGACGACTCCAGCCTGGAGCAGCCGCCGCGGCACGTCCCGTCGGGGGACACCGGGGAGGGGGCGCCGCACGAATCGGTGCCCCAGGGCACGGGTCACGGCACGGGCAGCGGTACGGGGAGCAGCGGTACGCACCAGCCCGACCAGACGCAGCGGCAGCAGCAGGCGGACCAGCCTGACCAGTCGGAGCAGCAGCAGGACGATCCGGCTCAGCACGACGATCCCGCCCAGCAGGACCAGCAGCACCAGGCGGACCAACAGAACCAGCAGGACCAGTCCGATCAGCAGAACGTGCCGCATCAGCCGGGCCAGGGCGGCCGGCCGGCAGGGCAGGGCGACACCTCCCAGCGCGGCGGCAACGACACCCACACGCAGACCCACACCGACACCGGCGACGAGACTCAGACCGGCACTGACACTGACACTGACACCGAAGACCACACCAACACCGACACGAGCACCGGCACGGGCACCCACACCGGCACCGGCACCGGCACCCGGAACACCGACGTGCCGCAGGAGAACGGGAGCTCGGCCGGCGACCCGTTCCGCACGTCCGAGCCTCCCGTGACGTCGCTCGCGGGACCCCCGGTGGGGCTTCCGGGGACCCCCACGCCGACCCCTTCACAGGGTCCGGCCCCCACACCCACCCCCACACCCTCGGCCACGCCCACCCCCACACCGTCGCCGACCGCGGGGACCCCGGCACCTACGCCCTCGGGCACGCCATCGTCCACCACACCGTCGCCCACGCCCGTCCCGCCACCCACCTCCACACCCACCACCAGCTCGACGCCGCCACCCACGCCCCTGTCCACCACGACATCGACACCGCCGCCCACGTCGTCGAAGCCGGAGGGTGCCCCGGAGGCGGACAGGGGGGCGACGGACACCGGCACACCGTCCGTCCCACCGCCCGCCCCGCGTTCCACCGTCGCGTCCGGTCCGGAGCCGCGTTCGGAGCACGGCCCGGAGCCCGCATCGCAGCACACCTCCCAGTCCGGCCCCGACCAGGCGAGCACACCCCCGGTGGACACCGCCGACGAGGACGCGGGCTTCGAGCCCGCCTGGGGCGCCCTGAGCGAGAGCGGCGACGGGACGCAGACACCGTTCCACGAACTGGCCCGTGCCGACCGCCCACTGGACGAGGAGGAGAGGGACGCCGTTCTCCAGGGTGTCCTGAACCTCGCGAACGTCGGGCAGTTCAGCGCCGCCCGCGTGCTGGTCCAGCGGCTCGGCGAGCGCGCCGAGCGGCTCGCCGGGCAGCTCGGTCACGCCGAGGCGGTCACCATGCACCAGCAGGCGGCGGGGACGGTCACCGGCCTCACGGAGCTCTACCAGGACCCGGGTATGGCCGACGACCTGGGCCTCAAGCAGCCGCCCAAGATCCTCAACTTCTACTGGGCGGGCCGGCCGATGGAGCCCGCCGCCGTGCGGAACATGCGGGAGTGGGCCGACAAGGCCCGCCGGTCCGGCTGGACGATGCGGATCTGGACGGACACGGCCCCGGAACCCTCGGGACGTGCCGTCAGCACCTGGGACGCGGGGGTGAGGACCGATCTGACCTCCCGGGGCGTGGAGTTCAGGGAGATCACCCAGATCCTCCCGCTCAAGCAGCCGGCACGCACCGGTGTCTTCGGTGGGTTCCTGAGCCGGAAGCCTCCCGCCGAGATCACGGATCCGGCACTGGCCAAGCTGCGTGACGTCTACGCCAACGCCCGTACCGAGCCGAGGGCCCTGCCGGTCGCCTCGGACGCCGCACGCTACGCCGTCCTGAAAGTGAGCGGCGGCTTCTACCAGGACGTGGACATCGCCCCGGGGTCCGTCGACCTCGACCGGCCGCTGCGCAGGATGGGGCCCGACGACATCCCCGTCCTCGGGCCGATGATCCGGGACAACACGGAGTTCCAGCGGATCCGCGACGAACTCGCGCAGAACCTCGGTACCACCCCCGACCAGGTCTCGCCGGATGAGGTTGCGGCACACGTGATGGCCAAGGGCGAGTTCGGCAACCACTTCTTCGCCGTACCGCCGAACTCGCGGTTCATCGACCGCGTCATCGAGGAGATCCCGGATTTCGCCGGGGAGATGTCCGGGAAGGAGCTGGTCGGCAACGGCGCCGCCCTGACCGGCCCCCTCGTGCTGTCCAAGGCGCTGCACAAGCACGCGTCGGCCTACGGCCTGGGCGAGGTGAGCGCCACCGAGCAGGGGGCAGCGCTGGACCCGGTCGAGGTGTCGCGCCTGTCCGCCCTGGAGTGGGTGACGCCCGAGAGCGACAACCAGGCGTACGACGGGGAGCCGGGGCAGCGGATCCTGACCGAGAGCGGCACATCCCGCAGTGTGGGCCCGTCGGTGCGCATGCCCACGCCGACCACCGTTTCGGCAACCGGTCCGTCCCGCCCTCCCGGAAGCGACGCGACGACCCACCAGGGGGCACCGCAGGACGTCACCCGCGCCATCGAACCCGACACGGAACCCGCCTCCGACGAGCTCGGCGAGCACGGCGGGGAGGACCAGGCACGGAGCAACGACCACCTGCCGCCCCGGCGGACCCAGCGCCCCGTGCGGCACGCCGGCCAGCCCGGGGAGGGTGGCCACCAGGGGCAGGGCGGGAACGCCGCCCGGCAACTCCGGAGAGAGTGGTGGGGAGGCGGGGCGGACCCCGTCAACGAGAGGCCGGCGGCCGGGCGTTCGGGCGGCGACACCGACGTGGCACCCACCCCGCAGGCGCCGGGACGGTCCATGACGGTCGGGACCGCCACGTTCACTCCTGCCAACGGCACGGGACCGGTCCCCGCCACCGGCACGGGTACCCCGCCGGTGTCGCGCGTGGTGCTGCGGCCCGTGGCCGACCCCGACCCCGACGAGGCGTCGGTGCGGACGCTGGACGACCGCCAGGTGCCGGACCGGCAGGTACGGCGCTACGCGGTGTGGGAGGGACAGGGCGAGGACGCCCGACTGGTCGGTCTCGGCTCCCACTCCGCGACCGAGCAGGAGCAGCGCGCGGACCGCTGGCCCCTGGTGGTGTCCGACCCGGAGTACAGGGACTGGAACGGCATCCGCAAGGCGTTCCAGGGCTCGGCCCGGACCCGCCCGTGGGGCGACGACGCCACCTACTGGTTCGGTCACGGCAGCACCGACGGGATGGAGCTGTCCCGCCAGGACGGCACGGTCGACACCGTCGGCGGCGAGGAGTTCGGCCGTGCCCTGCAGCGGTGGATGGACCTCGGGCCGCGGGACCGGCCGATCGTGCTGTACTCGTGCCAGACCGGCCGGCCGCCCGAGCACGGCGGGGTGCCCGTCGCGCAACTCGTGGCGAACGCGACCGGGCGCGTCGTGCACGCCCCGACGACCGAGGTGGGAACGGCGTGGGACAGCACCGGCAGGGTCCGCCCCTGGCTGCACCTCGACAAGGACGGCGCGCGCGGTTCGTGGGCCGCCTTCACACCGCAACCCCCGGCCGGCCGGCCGGACCCGGCGCCTGATACCGGCCTGCACGAGGATCCGGGCCGCCGCGTGGACACGGAGTCGGACACCGAGCCGTCGGACACGGAGCCGTCCGCTGCCTCCTCGCACGCACTGAGCGAGACGCGGGGCAACCGGCCCGTCAAGAAGCTGGCACCGTCGCGCGGTCGCCCCGGCCTCGACGTGCTGAACGTCCCGGGGAACGGCGACTGCTACTTCGCCGCGCTGATCACGAGCGCCCGGCAGCAGCACCCGGGCTCCGACCTCGCCGGCACCACCGTGGGCGCCCTGCGGGAGAACGCGGCCCAGTGGTTCGCCGGATCTCCGGCCCGTGCGGCGGTCGAGGCGCTGGGCACGGACCCGCTGGAGACGCTGGTCCGGGATCTCGACACCCCCACCCTCCGCCATGTCCTGGGCGGCGCGGCCCTGCCCGCCCTCAGCCTCGACCAGCAGATCAAGGTCGCCGACGGCGTCGTCAAGCAGGTGCAGGAGGAGCGCGCGGCCGGCCGTCCCGGCGACCGGAGGGCCGTCAAGAGGCGACTGGACGACCACTTCCACCGGGACATCCTGCGCGGCCGGCTCCTGGCGGAGCTCAGGGCCGGCGGCGCCCCGGCCCGGGAGCACTGGGACAGGCTGCTCAGCACCGCCTACCCGAGGTGGGCCGCCGACGGCGCCGCACCCAGCCTCGCCGAGATCAGGGGTACCTCCACGGCGGACCTGGTGGAGCGGGCCATCCGCGACGTGAACCTCTGGAACACGCCGTTCTTCGACCCCGTGATACCGGTCGTGGCCGGATACCTGGACATGAACGTGGTGGTGGCACAGGACGACGCCGCCCGGGACCAGCACCAGCACCCCGACGCGGCCCGCACCCTGTACGTGCACTACAACGGCACCGACCACTACTCGGCCGTGGCACTGTCCGGGACCGTGAACGAGCCGCCCAAGCAGGGCCGGGAGCAGAGGCCGGGTCAGGGACAGGACCAGAAGTCGGCACAGGACCAGAAGTCGGCACAGGACTCGTCCACGACCTCGGGACCGGCCGGCCCAGCCCGCGTCAAGCGGGTCCGCTTCGCCCCCGACCCCCCGGAGATACGCAAGCGGCACGACGGCTCCACGGACGACGGGACCACCTCCGAAGAGGATCCGGACGAGACCCCGGAACCGGCGACCGAGCCGCAGGACCCGTTCCTGCGCATCGACACCCAGCTCGACGTGCACCGCCCGCCGCGCCTCGACCGCTCGATGCTGCCCCCGCCGGCCGCCGGCCGGCCGGTGGCCTTCAGCGACGGCAGCCGGCTGCCCGAGTACCTGACCGGCGAGCACACCGGGGACGCGGCGGACGCCAGGTACGGGGCCAACGCGGTCACCCTGCGCGGCGTCGACGCCGTCGTCCGGGAGATCGGCGGCCACTTCGGCCTCGGCCGGTCCTCGGATCCGATCGCCCGCCTTGAGGACACGATGCGCGGCATGCCCCGGGTCCTGGAGGGCGACGGCTACGAGTCCCCGCCGTTCGTGGACGCGAACGGCCAGGTCCGGGTGCTGCACGTCGTCGCCAGGCCGCACGGCAACTGGGAGAGGTTCGCCGACGCCCACGGCGTTCCCGTGAAGGTCGACGCCGGCGACCGCAGCCAGGTCACCGTCGGCGGCCTCAAGGCGATCAACACCACCCACCGGTTCGCGCCGAGCGTGGCCATCGGACCGCCGGCCGGCCTCGCGGCGTACGGGCGGGTGGGCGGCTCGATCGGCTACCAGCGCGCGTTCGAGTTCGCCATGCAGGACCAGACCCACAGCCGGGGCGAGACCCGCCGCTCCGACGGCTCCCACGTGCACCTGGACGACGTGCAGTACGAGGCGTGGCTGAGCGGCCCGCCGAGCACCGTCACCACGTCCGGCCTGCCCAGGTCGTTCTTCGCGGGCGACGCCCACACGACGTTCGGCGTCCGCAACGGGATCACCGTACGGGTGCCGGACGGCGAGACGTCACCGAGCGAGCCGGGCCGGGTGCCGCGCACCATGGAGCTGGGCCCCGAGTCGGCCTACCGGCTCGTGAACACCCAGGACTTCGGGCCCGTCTCCCACATCCGCGACTGGGCGCTCGCGAAGGTGGGCGCCGAGCCGGGCACCCCGGCCTACGACGAGGCCGCCGGGTTCTTCACCACCGAGAACTTCCACCGGATGTCGGACCGGATGGCGCGCGGCCCGGTCACCAGCCGCCAGCTCGTCGACAACGACTCCTCCGGCACGCCGCTGGGCGCCTTCGTGGTGGACCGGGTGGTGCCCGGCAAGGCCCGGCTGCTCTCGGAGACCAGCGCCGCCGAGCTGCGCCACTACGTCCAGCAGACGGTCAAGAACGAACGCACGCTGTCGAAGACCTACTCGCAGGAGGTCAACGCGGTCGCCGGTCCCAGCTTCGACCTGCTGGGCTTCTTCGGCGCCCCGGCGAGCCTGCGGGCGGCGTTCGGGTTCTTCGGGCGGTACCGCCGCAGCACGACGCACGGCAGCGTGTTCGGCGGCTCGGGCGCCCGGCGGATCGGCGGCCGCGCGAAGAGCGTTCCGACCGAGCTGTACCTGGTCAGCAAGACCGTGTACGTGCGCAGGACGGGCGACACGGAGCCGACGCCGTTCACCACCTGGAGCCTGGACAGGATGACGCGCACCGAGGCGCGCCGCCTGGGGGGCTGGGACGACGGCACCACCGAGCGCAGCAGGAGCGGGAACGAGCCCTTCGCGCCGGTCTACCTGCCCAAGGACGACCCGACCGTCCTCGGCATGGCCCGGCCGGAGACGTTCACGTACGACAACGGCGAGACCGTGCGCCCCGTGGAGGGCGCGGACCGCCCGCTCTCCCTGCTGGAGTCCTTCACCGACCAGGTGATCCGCGCCGCCGCCCGCGAGCACCCCAGCATGATCGCGCCCCTGGAGGAGTTCGGCGATCCGTCCGACCCGCGCTGGCGCAACGCCGACCACTACCGGATGGCGCTCCAGAACACCCTGAACGTCATCACCACGCTCTCCGAGCACAGCGTCTCGGGCAACCTGGAGAACCTCGTCAGGACCGGGCTCAGGATCGGCCTCGTCGTCCCCGGCAGGTTCACCCGCGCCTACCGGTACATCTGGATCGACGGCAGGCTGAGCGACCGCCGCTACGAGGGCACCCAGAACGACCTCATCCTGCGGAACAGCGCGCCCGGCACGGACCGCCTGGACGGGTTCCAGCAGGTCAGCAGGGGAACCGAGCACGGCATCGAGGCGAGCGCCGCGGTCCGCGACGCGGAGAAGGACACCGTCGGCGTCCCCCGGAACATCGGCACCGGCCGGATCGCCGCGGTCTGGGGCCGGATGAAGAGCAACAGGACCGGGTACGGCCCCTCCGTCTCCCACGAGGCGATGGCCATCACGGCCACCCGGTCCCAGCTGCACAGCTACCAGCTGGAGCTGACCGCGCAGACCGGCGGCTACTGGCGGTTCCGCAGCATCTGGCGGGGCGTCGGCTCGCTGGGACTGCTCGGCACGCACTTCTTCGTCATGCCGGAACGGCAGATCGACCTCGTCGGCCGCACGGCCGGCGCCCCGGTGGGGGGCCGTGTCGTGCTCTCCGTCCCGGACGAGCACACCCCCGCCACCGACCCGCACGCCGGGCGCGCGAGCAAGCCCCGGGTACGGACCGAGCGGATGGACCCCCAGGAGGCCGCGGCGCTGGCGAGCGGGCTCCCCAAGGACGGGCCCGCGCCCCGCCGCGGGGCACCGGCGACCGGCGACACCGCGGACCGGGGCACCGACGGGCCCGCCGACGGGAGCGCCCGGCTGATCGTCGTCGACGCCGAGGAGAAGCCGGCCACCGGGGACGCCGGCACCAGGGGCGCGCCCACCACCCACGGCCCCGACGTGTTCGGCGACGAGAACCCCGGCACCATCAGCGTCGGTGCCCACCGGGAGCTGGTGCAGGGCGTCGAGCAGGTCCTCAAGGACGCCTCCGGCGACCTGTGGCACTTCACGACGATCGGCACCGCGTCGCACGACGCCGCACTGCGGCCGTTCCAGCCGCAGTACCTGTCCGGAGGCTTCGACCAGACCTCGGGCCGCACGGGTTCCAGGATCGTCGGCCTGTTCGGCAAGGGTCCCTACCTGAACCGGCTCGGCACGCTGGTGCACCGCACGCGGCTGCTCAACCCCGTCGTGGTGTCCAAGCCGATCAAGGTCGAGAGCGATCTGACGATCAGCGCCTCGCACGAGACGTCCGGCGGCGTGACCACCACCCGCAGCTTCACCGTCACCGCCAACGGCGGCCTCTCCCACAGCCACCCCGTCGGTCCCTCCGTCTCCGGGTCGTACGGGCTGCTCGGGGGCTGGGGCCGCTCCCGCGGTGAGACCCGCACGGTCACCAAGACCAGCACCTCCGAGCTAGAGCTCGACGACGAGGGCCACAAGGTGCTGGTGTCCGCGGACGTCCAGCACGACATCGCCGCGACGGTCCGCACCGACGGTGTGCTCTCCCCGCTGCACCGCCTCGCCACCTGGTACCGCGGTTCCGCGGCCGGGCAGCGCCTGACCTTCGCCGCGGACTGGCTCGGCCACCTGCCGGAGAAGGCCGCGCACCGGCTGGGTCTCATCAAGGACAAGCTGGGCGAGGTGCCCGGGTACACCGCACAGAAGTGGACCCTGCCGCGGTGGCTGCGGGAGAACCCGTTCGGCTCCTATCCCGCCAACGGCTTCGACACGGCCGACGTGCTCGCCGACTTCGACGCGCAGCTGGACGACCTGGCCGTCGACACCGCGAGCCGGGAGCGCATCCACTCGCTGGTGACCCCGCGCGCGATGCGGGCCCTGAAGGACGAGCTGGCCGCCACCGGGACCCGCGCCCGCACCCGCGTCGGCGGATGGGGCGTCCGCTCGGTGCGGATCGGCGGCCGCAACGCGCTGCTGCGCATGGAACTCGTCGCGGGAGAGCCCGAGTTCTCCGGCCTGGACCACAGCATCAGCCTGCTCGACATGCGCTTCGCCACCGAGACGGTCAGCGGCCGGCTCACCCGCAGCCGCGACCGCTCGCTCGGTGCGAACGTCGGCGAGGCCGTCCGCACGCACGAGCCGGTGCTGAGCGCCGCCGGGCCCACCTACGGGGAGTCGGGTTCGAGCTCCGCGTCCAGCTCGACCAGCCGCTCCCTCACCAAGATGGCGATGCACTGGTTCAACACGAACGAACCGCACGCGAACTTCCACACCGACTACCGCCTGAAGCTCTCCCTGGACCTCGGCGAGCGCACCGTCGCCGAGGCCGAGGGGGACGTCGGCAGGCTGCGCGAGCAGATTCCGATCAGCCTCACCACGCCCGGCTCCGCCCAGGCCGGCAAGGACGACCCGCTCGGCACCCCGGCCCTGGAGAAGAAGGCGCCGGGCGTCTCCGTCTGGCGGCCCGGGGCCGTCTCCAGGAAGGCCATCGACGCGTGGCGCTCGCGCGGCGGCGCCCAGCCGCCCTTCGAGTCTCCGGAGAACGGCTTCCTGGTCCGCCGCGTCGTCGGTCTCGACGACCTGCGGGCCGCCGCCGACGTCGCGGTCGCCCAGGCGTACGGTGCCGGGCCGGTGGCCGTGAAGCCCGAGAAGGCCGCGCCGGACGGTGCGCTGCGGGCCGCCGCGAGCATCGCGACCGCCACCGCGATGGGCGCCGTCACGCCCATGCCCCCCGGAGCGCGGCTGACGGACACCGCTCTGGACGAGGCGGTGACCAAGGCACGCCGTACGGGACTGACCAGGCCGGGCACGGCATCCGCCCTCGCGCTGTACGAGGGCACCAGCAACTCCGCGATCACCTCCTTCTACCGGGACACCACGACCGCGGACGGCTACGGGGTGGAGGGACTGAGCGAGGACACCCTGGTGGGCGGCGCGGACGGCGGCATCCGGTTCTACTCCAGGCCCGACTTCGGCAACGCGCAGCTGATGGCGGTGGCGCCGGACACCGTGATGGAGGCCCCCACCCGCTACTCGACCGGCTCGGACACGTCGGTCACCCGCAACGGTGTGCAGGAGTCGGTCGTCGGCGGGCAGCCGACGGTGGCCACCGATCCGATCGGCGTCCTGGGACCCCAGGCATCCGGTACCGGCATCAACACCGGCGAGACCGACGGCCGGGGCCTGGGCAGCACCGAGACCGCCTGGCCCAACGTCAAGCCCAAGGCGGGCCGGAGCTTCCTCTTCGCCGTCCCGACCGACTGGCTGGGCGTCGCGGAGGTGCACCGGCACGTCAAGGACAGCGCCCCCGCCGCCTGGCTGGCCGACCGCCTCACCCCGTTCGGCCACGTCAAGCACGGGCCACGTGCGGTGGAGACGCAGACCACGGTGCTGGCCTGGGTGCGCGAGGACGTGGCACGCGAACTCGGCCTGATCGACGACGAGACGTTCCCGCAACAGGTCGCCGACGCCTGGGCGGAGGTCGCCAGGGCCGGCACCGCGTGGGCGGACGCGGACAAGGCGTACTGGGAGAACCGGCGGGCGACCGCCGAGCTGCGGGACCGCCACGACGAGCTGCTGCACGAGCGGAGCGCGGCCAAGCTGAGGCTGGAACAGGCCCTGCGGGCACGGGAGCTCGCCCGCCAGGACGCCGCCGGCCAGGGGAGTACCGCGGATTCGGGGAGTGTGTACAGCCAGGAGAGTGCGGCGACGTCGGGGAGTGTGTACAGCCAGGACAGTGCCGCGAGTTCGGGGAGTGTGTACAGCCAGGACAGTGCCGCGAGTTCGGGGAGTGTGTACAGCCAGGACAGTGCGGCGACGTCGGGGAGTGTGTACAGCCAGGACAGTGCGGCGACCTCCGGCAGTTTCTACAGCCAGGACAGTGCCGCGAGTTCGGGGAGTGTGTACAGCCAGGACAGTGCGGCGACCTCCGGCAGTTTCTACAGCCAGGACAGTGCCGCGAGTTCGGGCAGCGTCTACAGCCAGGACAGCGCCGACGACTCCGCCGAGCAGGACGTGGCCGCCGCGCGGCGGCAGGTGCGCGAGGTGACCGCCGAGCTCAAGGAGGTCCGCCGGAGCCTGCACACCCGGCACACCGCGATGCGGGCCGAACTGGTCAGGGCCGAGGGCGAGGCAGCCGACTTCCACCGGGTGCGGGGCGAGGCCGATCGGCTCACCCGCTGGCACCGGCTGCCCGCCGAGCAGGGCACCCCCGGCGAGCCGGAGCGCCGCGCCGGGGTCACCGAGCCGGAGCCGGTCGTCTACCGCCCGCTGCCCGCACTGCCGAAGGAGAGCGCGGAACCGGTCGCCCGGTACACCGTCACGACCGGCGAGGAGGGTACCGGCACCACCGACGCGCTGACCTCACCGGAGGGCCGGCGGTACGAGCTCCACGACGTGCCCGAGGACGGCGACGCCTTCTACCACGCCCTGGCCGACGGACTGCGCCTGCTGGATCCGGCGGGCCGGGCCGGCGGGCCGGCCTCTGCGGACCCGCGGGAACGCGAGGAGACCGCCGCCGAGCTGCGCGAACTGCTCGCCGCCGGCCTGGACGACCCCGCCAACTCCGACCTGGCGGCCTTCACGTCCCCCGACACCGAGGACGCCTACACCGAAGAAGAACTCGCCGACGCCGGCGTCTCCTTCGACGCGGACCCGCCGGGACAGCGCGAGTGGGACGCCACCGGAAAGCTGCCCCTGCACACCCGGCTGCCGCAGGATTCGCGCAGCCGCCTCGCCGCCACGGCCCTGCGCCGCCCCGGCGACACCGCCGACGGCGGCGGCTGGGACCACGGCGGCGCCGACCTGCTCCCCGCCCTGGCCGCCCGCACCCTCGGCGCCCGGATCACCGTGGTCCGCGCCGACGGCGGCTTCCAGGACTTCCTGCCCCCGTCCGGCGCCCCCGGGACCGACACCCCGGACCGGCTCCCGCACGTGGTGCTGCACCTGGCGAACCGCCACTACCGGCTGGCCGTCCCCGAAGGCACCTCCGTGGACCGGCCGCCGCTCCCCGCGCGACCGGCCCCCGGGACCGCACCCGAGACGGCGCTCACGCGGACGCCCCCGGGGCAGGCCGGGGAGGGCGGAGAGACCGGGAAGTACGGGAAGCCCGGGAAGTCCGCGGAATCCGCGGAGTCCGAGGGCAGCACCCCCACCTCCGAGGACCCGCCCGTGCGGCCGGCGCACGACACCATGCCGTGGACGGCGCGGACGGGCGCCGGATGGCGGTACGGCACCGGGACGGGCGCACCCGTGCTCACCGGCCCCGACGGCACCCCGCACACGCTGGTCGCACCCACCGGGGACGGCAACGGCTTCTGGCCCGCCCTCGCCGCCGCCTTCCACCCGAACCGCGAGCGCGACACGGTCGGCATGGTCCAGGGCGCGCGCCTGCCCTCGACCGCGGTGCTCGACAGGGGCGCCCGCTTCAGCCACGACGAGCTGAAACGGGCCCGGGTCGCACTGGACGCCGAGCAGTCCGAGCAGTTCCGCCGCGACGGCGGCAGGCTCCCGGCGGACCTGGCACTGTCGCCGGCACAGGAGCGGGCCCTGCTCCGCACCCACCTGCACACCGCCCGCCACTGGGACGACGCCACCTCGGGGACCGCGGCCCAGCTCGCCGCCGACGTCTACCACGCCACCGTCACGGTCGTGTCGGAGGACGGCAGCGCACGCACCTACACCGGCGCCGGGGTGCGGGACGGCCGGACGGTCACCCTGTACCGGCGCGGCGGCGAGTTCCTGCTCGCCCGCCCCGCGCCCCGGCCCGCGATCCGGCTCCGGGACCCGCTGGAGCACGGCTTCGACTCGTTGAGCGAGGGCAACGGGGACCGGAGGGCGCGCCAGCAGCGGGGCCGCCAGGCCCAGACGAACCAGTCACAGCCGAATCAGCAGCCGGACCAGCAGACGGGCCAGTCGGAGGCGTCCCACCCGGGGACGAACCAGTCCGAGGCCGGCCCGTCGGACCCGAGCCGGGCACGCGCGAACCAGTCCGAGCCCGGCCCGTCACAGGCGAGCCGGCCGCAGACGAACCGGCCAGAGGGCGGTCAGCGGCAGCCGGGGCGGTCAGGGCCGAACCGTCCCCAGGGCGGTCAGCACCCGGCGAACCGGACGCCGGCGAGCCAGGCGCAGACGGCTCACGCCCAGCCGAGCCAGCCCCAACCGCGGCGGCTCCCCGACCTGTTCGACAGCGACCTGACGGAGGACATGCGCCGCCGCCTGGACGAGCCGGGCCTGCTGGACAAGAAGGTGCGGGGCCGGGACCTGGCGGACCTGGGGATCACCGGACAGGGCCCGGTGCGCGCCGGTACCCAGGTCAGGGTCGGCTCGCTGGGGCTGAGCCACGTGGACCGGGCCAGGCTCGTGATGCACGTGCGCGGGCTCGACGACGAGCTGTCCGCCGCGCTGTCCAGGCGGCAGGACGGCGACCAGCGGCCGTCGCGCCCGCGGGTGCTCGTCCACCAGGGGTACGCGACAGGCGACCAGTTCGGCATCGCGGCGGCGTTGATCAGCGACCCGAACCTGCACGTCGTGGTCGTCGCCGGGCTCACCCCGGAGAAGGTCAAACCCGGTACGGCACAGGGCATCGCCGACTACTACCTCAAGAGCGGCGTGCCCCCGGAGCGGGTCCACCTGGTCGAGGCACGGGGCCGGAAGCTGGAGGAGGCGGGGCAGCGCGAGGCGGAGACGATCCTCGGCCGCAAGCTGCCCGGCGACTTCAACCGGCACAAGGACCTGCTGAGGATCAACGCGGGCACCAAGTGGGTGGCCGCCAACTTCACCGTGGACGTGCGCCGGGCGGTGCGCAAGGCGTGGGGCGTCGACGATGCCGGGTTCCCGCCGGCGACGCAGGAGACGGTCGGCGCGTGGCTGGACGAGAAGGGTGTGGTGCCGCGGAGCGACCGGGACACGGTCGTGCTGTGGTCGCGGTTCAGCGGCAAGACGGGCAGCGCGCACGCGGAGCACGACACCTCGTACGAGGGAATGCGGCAGATCCTGCGCCGCCTGGCGGACCGGTCGCGTGACCGCGGGGAAGCGCCGCTGGTAGTGATCACGGGTGACGCGTACGCCGACCCCGACCACAAGGACAAGTACACCGACATCGTCCGGGAGGCCCGGGCCCTCGGCCTGGACGTCCGAAACCTGACGAACTACTGGAAGGGCGACAAGGAGGCACTGCACGCCTGGGGCGGCGACGACCGCATCGGCCAGCTCAAGCTCTACGAGTACCTGCAGCGCAACAGCCGCACCACGCACCACCTCGGCTTCCGCAGCGGCAACATGGAGTCCCTCGCGATGCTGGGCTACACCGTGCGGTACATGGAGGAGCCCGACAGCGCCGGCGGCGACCGGATGACGATCTGGCACGCCGCGAACAACTCGCTGAGCACCGGCCGGGGCGGGCTGGCCGCGGGGTACGAGCGCATCCTGGTGGCGGAGCCGCCGACCCGTACCGGGAAGGTGATGAAGCGGGTCCAGGCCGTGGCCGAGGACCCCGCGACGCCGGAGGCCGAGAAGAACAAGCTGCCGAACCACCGCTTCCCCACGTGGCTGTTCGTCGCCAAGCCCAGGAAGCCCAAGCCCGAGGAGTACTTCCGCGATGCCGCGAAGGGCTTCTCCGACGCCGACCTCGACCAGATCACCGACTACCTGCTGCCCCGGCGGACGGCACCGGTCGCGGACGACCCGTCCCGCACCGGCCAGGCACCCGCGGACACGGCGCCGGC